>JBGAHY010000012.1:0-88320 GCA_044225925.1 Allosphingosinicella sp. | reverse complement strand
CCCCGTGGATGGTGACGGTGATCGTCTCGGTGTCGGTGCCGTCCTGCGAGGTGACCAGGATCGTGTCGGTCAGCGTCTGGCCGTCGTTCAGCGCCTGCACCGCCGCCAGCCCGTTGTTCAGTATGTAGGTCCAGCTGCCGTCGGCCAGCACCTCGAACGTGCCATAGCCATTGGCGCCCGCCGTGCCCGCGGCGATCGCCTGGACCTGGTTCTCGCCGCTGTCCGGATCGGTGACCGTCAGCGCGCCGGTGGCGGTCAGCGTGCCGTCCTCGGTCACGTCGCCGCTATTGACCCCGCCGATCGTCGCCGCATCGTTCTGCGCCGTCACGTCGATCGTGATCTGGTGATAGGGCGCGGCCTGGTCGAGGCCGCCATTGCTGTCGCGCACCTGGAAGGAGAAGGCGCCATAGCCGGCGCCATTGCCGTCGGCGATCGGCACGAACACCAGCTCGCCCGCGTCGATCTGCGCCTTGGTGACGAAATTGCTGTTGCCGTCCAGCGGGACGCCGTTGAGCAGCAGGGTGCCGCCGGTGATGACGTTGCCGACGATGTAGAGGCCGGACATCGCGTCGCCGTCCACGTCGGCATAGGCGAAGTCGGCGAAGGTCAGGACATAGGCCGTGTCCTCGAGCGTCGTGACCGTATTGTCCGCGGCGGTCGGGTCGTCATTGTTGCCGTTGATTGTGATGGTGACGTCGTGGGTGGTGCCGTCCGCCGACTGGATGTGGAAGACATCGAACACCTGCTCGCCCTGGGCCAGCGCCTGCACGTTCCCCGCATTGTTGAACAGGGTGTAGCCCCAGCCGCCGTTGCTCTGCAGTTCGAACGCGCCATAGGTGCCAAGCTGGTCGGAGCCCTGGAAGCCGAGGTCGCCGTCCGGATCGTTCGCCACGAGCGTGCCGGTCGCGTTGGTCGTGCCGTCCTCGCTGACCGTGCCCGTATCGGTGCCGGTGATCAGCGCCGGGTCGGGCGTCCCGCTGATGTCGAAGGTGATGCTGCGATAGGTCTGGTCGAGATTGCCGAGGCTGTCGCGCACCTGGAAGGAGAAGCTGCCATAGGCCGTGCCGAAGCCGTCGGCGGTCGGCACGAACACCAGCGCGCCCGCGTCGATCTGCGTCTTGGTGACGAAATTGCTGTTGCCGTCCAGCGGGTTGCCGTTGAGGTACAGGGTGCCGCCGGTGATGACGTTGCCCACGATGTAGAGGCCGGACATGGCGTCGCCGTCGGGGTCGCCATAGCCGAAATCGGCGAAGGTCAGGACGTAGCTATTGTCCTCGGTGATCGCGATCGTGTTGCTCGCGCCGGTCGGATCGTCCTGTGACCCGATGATGACAACGTCCGAGAAAATGTTGAGCGCCGTCGTGTTCACGTCGGGACTGCCGCCGCCCGGCCCCGAATCCACGATTTCGGTGAGGGTGAAGAGGCGGCTTGGGCCGTCCTGCGCGTCGAGGTCGTTCGAATAGGCGAGGCTTTCGACCCAGGCCGCCAGCGCCGCCGTGTCGAAGCCCGGGAGGGTGAAGGTCACCGTCCCCAGCGAGCCGGCGAGGCTGACCGAGACGAGGACGCCGTCGATCGTGGCGCTGCCGTCGACCAGCGCAATCTGGCCGCTTCCCGCATGGAGGATCTCTGCCGCATTGCCGCTGAGGTTGGTCACCGTCATCGTCAGCGAGACGAAATTCTGACCGCTCTCCACAGTGGTGGCGGCGGCGCTGGCGAACAGCTGCGTCGGGGTGCCGCTGTCCTCTGTATAGGGATTGCCGGTGCCGGCCGCGTTCAGCGCCGGCGCGTCATTGACCGCCGCGATATTGATCGTCGCCAGATCGAGGGACTGCAGCGCGCCGCCGGCGCCGCTATTGCCGCCATCGTCGATGGTCAGCGTCAGCGCGGTGTCGGCGGGCGGGGCGTCGCCGCCGAAATAATAGCCGAAGCTGCTGTCCGAACCGGCCGACAGGAAGGCCTGGACCTGCGCCAGCGTGCCGCTCAGCGTCAGCGTGTCGGTGCCGTCTCCGGAGACGCTCACGCCGGTGCTGCCGGCCGTGCCGTTGAGCACGCCGTCATTGACCTGGATGGTAACGGTCACGATGCCGCTGCCCGCATCCGCGTCGCTGACCGTCATGCTGCCCTTGAGGTCGAGCGTCACCTGCTCGGTCGCGCTGAGCGGATCGGTGAGGATGGTCGCGACCGGCGCGTCATTCTCGGCGGCGATGGCGATCGTCGTGCTCGTGCTGGCGTTCAGCGCTCCGCCCGAGCCCGTATTGCCGCCGTCGTTGACGGTGACGGTGAGCGTGGTCGAAGCCGGCGGCGCGTCGGTGTCCGGATAGTAGTTGACGGTGCTCGTGCCGTTGTTGGTGAGCAGGCTCTGGATCTGCGCCAGCGTGCCGGTCAGCTGGACGCTGTTCGTGCCGCTGCCGCTCACCGCGGCGCCGCTGGTGCCCGCCGTGACATTGAGGATGCCGTAGCCGACAGCGAGCGTGACGGTGACGGCGCCGTTCGTGGAATCGGAATTGCCCACGACGATCGCGCCTTTGAGGCTCGTCGCGGCTTGCTCCGTCGCTGACAGCGTGGTCGCATAGCGCGAAAGCAGGACGTTGCCCGTGGACCAGGCCACGCCGTAGCTCCCGTCGGCAAAGCCCGCGACACCCGCCGTATAAGCCGAACCAAAGCTCACGCTCGTCGCGACCTGGAAGCTCGCGCCGAGCGCGGTCCCGTCGCTCGCGAAGCGCCGCGCCGTCAGGGTCGAGCCCGAAGTCCACGTGACCAGAAATCCCCCATCCGCCAGTGCTGCAACCGCGGGGGAAATGTCGGAATTGGTCGACCATGTGTTGACGGAGAATTCGCCGCCTTGCGCAACGCCGTTCGCGTCGAAGCGCTGGGCGAATATCCCCTGGGCTTCCCCAAACCCGGCCCCGGTCCAGACAATGACATAGCCGCCATTGGCCAAAGCGGCGATCGACGGTGTTTCCTGGGTGCCGGTGGTCGTGCTGTTGATCAATGTCTCGCCACCTTGGGCGACCCCGCCGGCGCTGAAGCGCTGGGCGAAGACCCCGCTGCCGTTGGCATCGCTCGACTGCCAGGTGATGACGTAGCCGCCGCCGGTCAGCGCGGCGATCGACGGGTAGAGTTGCGTCAGGCCTGTCGAGCCATTGACCAGGACTTCCCCGCCTAGCGCGACGCCGTTCGCGTCATAGCGCTGGGCGAAGATGCCTTGCGTGTCGCCGGCTCCGTTCCCATCCCAGGTGATGACGAACCCACCGCCGGACAGCCCGGCCATCGCGATCTGTTCCTGGTCCCCGGCAACGGTCGTGTTGACCCTGAATTCAGTGCCTTGCGCAACGCCGCTTGCATCAAAACGTTGGGCATAGATGCCAAATCCGCCACCATCCTGGCCGGCGGATTGCCAGGCGACGATATAGCCTCCGTCGGAAGTGGAGGTCACCGCCGGATATCCCTGGTACCCCGCCGTTGCCGTATTGATTAAGGTGGCGCCGCCCAACGCTGCGCCGCTGGCGTCATAACGCTGCGCCATGACGCCGGCGCCATCGGCGTCACTCTCCGTGGAGTCCCAGACGACAACGTAACCGCCCCCGGTCAATCCCGCGAGGCCCGCGAACTCGCGGCCGCCATTGCCGGGCGGGCTGACAGCCGTCGAGGCCGCGATGGTCTGCTGGATCATCGCCATCGGCGCCGTGTTGACCACACTCAACGAGAAATCGTCGATCCCCAGCCCGTCGTCCGAGCCAGTCGCGTCGAGATCGACCCAGCGAATCCAGAAGGTCGCGCCTTGCGCGATGCTCAGGTTGCTCAGGACGGCGGAGATGGCGGTGCGGTTCGCCGCGGCATTGCCGTCGAGCGCCCCCACGGTGCCCGCGGTGACGGGCGCGGTGAAGTCGAGCGAATTGACGTCGTACCAGGTGCCGTTGCTGAGGCTGGTCGCGTCGAAGCTGATCTGGAAATCCATCCGGTCCACGCGGCCGGTGGCGCCGAGCCGCCACTGTTCCCCGGTATAGCCGATCGACAGCCCCGAAATCGTGCCGCCGATGCTGTTGGTGAACTGGGCGCCGATCGTCGTGGCCACCGATCCGCTGCGCAGCTGGCCCAAGGCACGATCTGTAGCCGCGGTAGAGCCGAAGCTGTAGGTATCGCCTGTCGTCCCAGAGCCCGTGCCGGCGGTGTAGATCGTATTGGCCGACCCTAGCGTCTCGAGAAAGGCCCAGTCCGTGGGCACGGTGGAACTCGTGCCCGTATTTGCCAGGCTGTCGAAATTCTGGCTGTACGTCAGGCTCCCGGTCGTGATCGAAATGCTCTGGGGCGCCGGCCCGTTCGCCTGCTGCGCCAGCGGCGTGGTCACCAGTCCGCCAAGCGAAAATTCGTCCCCGCCGCTCAGCCTCCCGTCGATGTCCGGATTGACCGCCGCAGATTTGCGCGCACCGATCTTGTCGCGTGCCATAAGCACACTCCCCGCTCACGGACGTGGAATCGATGCCTGGCGGGGAGCGTCCCTGGGCGCTTCGTTCCAGTCTTCATCAGGCCAGAAGACGCGAACGACTCGGACGGTGGCCGCCGTCTGATATATCAAAACTACGAAAAGGCTGATCGGAGTCAATCGGGCCTACCGTAGTCGCCCTGCCGTAGTCCCCGCGTGGCCGAGGGGCGGCGGCGACGGTGATTTAGAGCAAGATCAAAGAGTTGGCCGCGCCGTCGGGACGTGGTACAAGGGCGTCATCGCCAGCCCTGAACCGGCATGCTGGCGGCTGAGGGCAGATTGTCACGCTCCCGTCGGATCAGGAGCGTGACCGTGCCCGAATACCGACTCTACAAACTCCATCCCGATCACGGCCATATTACCGCTGCCGAGGATCTCGAGGCCGCGGACGACCATTCCGCTTTGCATGCGATTCATCTTCTGGGACACAGCGTCCCCGTCGAGCTCTGGTCCGGCAAGCGCAAGATCTGCCATGTCGATCCCGTGCCGCAGGCCGCGGCCTTCTGGCCGAGCCCGCTGATCAAGCCGCTGGACGAAGCCGCGGGCTAGGGGGAACGGAATTACCCCCATTTCGGACACGATTGTTGTCCCGTCATTCCAGCTTTCGCTGGAATGACAGCTTGGTCATCCGGCTACCGGTCCCCTTCAAATCCGCCCCCGCATCCGCTAGGGCCGCCGCTCCCGTTCAATGATGGAACCCTCAGTGACGCTCTACGCCCGTTTCGCCGCGCACCTCGACGCCTTGCTCGACGCCCTCGAGGGTGAGGGCCAGCTGCCGGCAGGGCTGAAGCGAGGCGCCGTCGCGGTCGAGCCGCCGCGGGATGCCAGCCATGGCGATCTCGCCACCAATGCGGCGATGGTGCTCGCCAAGCCCGCGGGCACCAATCCGCGCGCGCTCGCCGAGCTGATCGCGCCCCGCCTCGCTGCCCTTCCCGAAGTGACCGGGGCCGAGATCGCCGGGCCGGGCTTCATCAACATCCGCCTCGACCGCGCCGTCTGGGAGCAGGAGCTGCGCGACATGCTCGCCGCGGGCGACTTTTATGGCCGCTCGGACATGGGCAAGGGTCGGATGGTCAATGTCGAATATGTCTCCGCCAACCCCACCGGGCCGATGCATATGGGCCATTGCCGGGGCGCCGTGGTCGGCGACGCGCTCGCCAGCCTGCTCGAATATTCGGGCCACCGGGTCACCCGCGAATATTATGTCAACGATGCCGGCGGCCAGGTCGACGTCCTCGCCCGCTCCGCGCACCTGCGCTACCGCGAGGCGCTTGGCGAAGCGATCGGCGAGATCCCCGACGGCCTCTATCCGGGCGACTATCTGGTTCCGGTCGGCCAGGCGCTCGCCGGCGAGTTCGGCGACACATATGCCAATGCGCCCGAGAGCGAGTGGCTGGAGCTCTTCCGCACGAAGACGGTCGCGGCGATGATCGAACTGATCAAGGCCGACCTCGCCTTGCTCGGCATCCATCACGATCTTTTCGCCTCCGAGGCGGCGGTTCAGGCCAGTGGTGCCGTGGATCGGGCGATGGCGACGTTGGCGGGCAAGGGCCTCATCTACCAGGGCGCGCTGGAGCGGCCGAAGAGCCTGGACGAGCATGACGAATGGGAGCCGGTGGAGCTGACCCTGTTCCGCTCGACGCAGTTCGGCGACGACCAGGACCGGCCGATGAAGAAGTCGGACGGGAGCTGGACCTATTTCGGCGCCGACATTGCCTATCACCTTCAAAAGGCTGAAAAAGCGGACGATCTGATCAACATCTGGGGCGCCGACCATGCCGGCACGGTGAAGCGCATCCAGGCGGCGGTGAAGGCGCTGACCGACGGCCGGGTCGATCTCGACGTGAAGCTCGTGAACATGGTCCGCCTGCTGCGCGCCGGCGAGCCGGTGAAGATGTCGAAGCGCGCCGGCAATTTCGTCACCCTCGCCGATGTTGTCAGGGAGGTCGGCAAGGACGTCGTCCGCTTCACCATGCTGACGCGCCGCGCCGACGCGATGATGGATTTCGACTTCGCCAAGGTGGTCGAGGCGTCGAAGGACAATCCCGTCTTCTACGTCCAATATGCCCATGCCCGGATCAACTCGCTGCGCAAGCGCGCCGCCGAAGAGGGCATCGAGCTGGCCGGCACGCCGGACCTCAGCCTGCTCGACGAGGAGGAGCTGGCTTTGGTCAAGCTCGCCGCGACCTTCCCCCGCATCGTGGAGGGCGCTGCCGCGTCGCACGAGCCGCACCGGGTGGTTTTCTACCTCGGCGACCTCGCCGCCGCGTTCCACGCCTGGTGGAACCGCGGTAATGACGATCCCTCGAAGCGTTTCCTCCTGGCACAGAATCCCGAAACGACACGCGCGCGTATGGCGTTGGCCGACGCAATCGGGCAGATTGTCCGCAATGGCCTGGGCATCATGGGGGTGACCGCGGCCACGGAAATGTAGGTCGCGCCCCTTCGCCGGGCGCGAAGGGGAAGTCAGATGAGCGACGACAACCGCGCCAACGACAATGACGCCGGCACCGCCGACGAGGATCGGCTGCCCTGGCTGGAAGCGGTCGAGGAGGATGGCGAGGGCGATGGCCCCTCCGTCGGCAAGCTGGTCGGCGCGATCGTGGTCGGCCTGCTCGCCATCGGCCTGATCGTCGGCGGCCTCTACTGGCTCGGCAACCGCAACGCCGCCGCCGACGGCAATGACGTGATCACCGCCGAGCGCGGCGACTACAAGCAGCGCCCCGAAAATCCGGGCGGCATGAACCTCTCGGGCGAAGGCAATACCAGCGTCGCCGCCAGCGAGGGCCAGCAGCCGCGCGGCAATCTCAATCTCAACGGCGTCGCCGAGCAGCCTGCCGCTCAAGGCCATCCGGCCGCGCCTGCCCCGGCCGCGCCCGCACCCGCCACGCCGCAGCCCGCGCACCCGGCCCCTGCCCCGGCTCCGGCCACGCAGCATCCGGCCCCTGCGCCCGCGCCTGCCGCCGGCGGCCCGGCGATCCAGCTCGGCGCCTTCTCCTCGCCCGCCGCCGCGAACAGCGCCTGGACCGCGCTCGCCGGCCGCTTCCGCTACCTCGCCCCGCTCGCGCACAATGTCGTGCCGGTGCAGGCCGGCGGCCGCACCCTCCACCGCCTCCGCGCCTCCGGCGCCGGCAGCGCCGACATCTGCCGCCGCCTCCAGGCCGCCGGCGAGGCCTGCACGGTGGTGAACTGAGCTATCGCTCCCCTCCCTGCAAGGGAGGGGTTGGGGGTTGGTGCGAGCACCGCGAGCCTTGCACATTCGCTGTTTCAAGCGCCTGACGGCGCTACCTCCCCTTGCCCCTCCCTTGAAAGGGAGGGGTTTGTTATAACGCCCGAATGCTCCCCGCCTTCCTCGGCCTCAGCGGCACGACGCTCACCGACGCCGAGCGCGGCCTGATCCGCGAGGCGGACCCGGCCGGCTTCTGCCTGTTCGCCCGCAACGTCGCAGACCGCACCCAGCTCCGCGCGCTCACCGACAGCCTGCGCAATCTCTCCGGCCGCGCCGACATGCCCATCCTGGTCGATCAGGAAGGCGGCCGCGTCGCCCGCTTGCGCCCGCCGATATGGCCCGATTTCCCCGCCGCCTCACGCTTCGCCGCGCTCTATGCCAAGGCGCCGATCAGCGCGATCGAGGCCGCCCGCGTCAACGCCATGATGCTCGCCCTCACCCTGGCCGAGGTCGGCATCAATGTAGACGCCGCCCCGGTGCTCGATCTCCTCCACCCCGGCGCGAATGCGATCGTGGGCGACCGCTCCTATGGCGCGGACCCGATGCAGGTCGCGGCGCTCGGCGGCGCGATGCTGGACGGCCTCGCCGCGGGCGGCGTCGCCGGCGTCATCAAGCACATGCCCGGCCATGGCCGCGCCACCGCCGACAGCCATCACGCTCTCCCCGTCGTCAATGTCTCTCCCGAGGAACTGGCCAAGGACATCGCCCCGTTCCGCACTTTGGCCAGGCGCGCGCCCATGGCGATGACGGCGCACATCCTCTTCAAGGCGTGGGACGGCCAACATCCGGCGACACTATCGACCACAATCATCAAGACCGTGATCCGCGGCGAGATCGGGTTTGACGGCCTGCTCATGTCCGACGACATCGCCATGAAGGCCCTCTCCGGCTCTCTGCCAGACCGCGCCAGGGCCGCCCTCGCCGCCGGCTGCGACATTGTCCTCCACTGCTCGGGCAAGGCGAAGGACAATCAGAAGGTGGCGAACGCACTAGGCTCGATGGGAGAGGCGGCGGCGGCGCGGCTGGAACGAGCCATGGACAGGGTCGCAAGCGAGCGGATCGACGATCTCGCCGTCCTCACCGCGAAACGGGATGCCCTGCTCGCTTTGGCCTAGGCCGTTGCGAGGCCATGGATTCCGTGTCACCTTCCGCGGGAACGCAGGGGAGCACGCTCATGAAAGCCATCATCCTGGTCATGCTGATCGTTCAGGCCGGCATCTTCGTTGCGACCGCCACCGCGATCCTGTTCACCCCCTCCACGCCGAGCCGCCCGCGCCCGATCTGGTCGACCTTCGCGGTCACCTTGGTCGTCGTCTCCGGCGCGTCCTGGAATATCGGCAACAGCCATGCCGGCGACCAGGGCGCGGACATCCTGATCTACGCCTCGCCCTTTCTGCTCGGCATGGGCGTGATGGCGGCCCTGATGCTGATCCGCCACCGCCGCGGGCTGGACCGGCTGGACTAAGCGCGGACCAGCCCCTCCACCGCCCGCGCCGTCGCGATATTCGGGAACAGCGCGCGCGCCGAGCGGCCCATGTCGAGCCGGTAATGCTCTGACACCGCGCTGGCGATCAGCGTGTCGAGGTCCAGCGTCGGCTTGAGGTCCCGCCCCTCATAGAGCGACCCCTGCGTCAGCCCCGGCCAGTCGGCGATCACCCGGCCGCCGGCGACCGCGCCGCCGAACAGCATGGCGAGCGAGGCGGTGCCATGGTCGGTGCCGCCGGTGCCGTTGGGCGCGGCGGTGCGGCCGAACTCGGTGGCGACGACGACGAGGGTCTTCGCCCAGTCCGCGCCGAGCCCGGTCTTCAGCGCGCCGAGCATTGCATCCAGCCCGCGCAATTGCTGCCCAAGCCGCCCGCGCTGGCCGGCATGGGTGTCCCAGCCGCCGGTCTCGATCACCGCGATCCTCGCGCCCTCCGCGCCTGACAGCAAACGCGCCGCGAGCTGGCCGGTCGCGGCGCCATTCTGCCCGCCGCCGCCGGAAATGTCGCCGGCCATGGTCCGTGTCTGCATCGCCTGCTCCCAGGCGCCGTGCAGCTGCGGGTCGCTCTGGTAGAGATTGCCGACCCGGGCGAGCAGATCGTCGGAGGCGTCCGGCAGAGCCGAGGGCGCGTAGGAGCCGACCTCCCGCGTCCCGCGCAGCACCATCGGCACCGTCGCCGAGACCGCGATCGCGCGGCTCTCGCCGCCCGGCAGCAGACCGAGCAGCCGGTTCATCCAGCCGTCGCGGAGCGCATAAGCCACCGTCCCGCCCGTCTCGAGGATATTCTGCCCGTCGAAATGGGAGCGGTCGCGATAGGGCGAGGCGACGGCGTGCACGAACAAGGCCTCGCGCGCCGCGAACATCCGCCCGGCCTCGGCCAGATTGGGATGGAGCGTGAAGAAGTCGCCGGCGCGCGGGCCGTTCTGGAAGTCCTGAGCGAAGGCGCCGCGCAATCCCGCAAAGGCGGGATCCCCGGTCGGCGCCAGGGTGCCGAGCCCGTCGGCGGCGCCGCGCTGGATGATGAAGACGAAGCGGCGGTCGGTCGCCGCCTGCGCGACCGCGACCCTGGGCGCGGCAAGCAAGGCCGCGGCGGCGGCGCCACCGATGAGGAATGTGCGGCGATCAACCATCGATCATCTCCTCAGGAATTCGGGCGCGACGAGCAGCAAGGCGAGGCCCTGGCCCGGGCTTTCAGCGCGAGCGATCGCCTGGGTGGTGGCCGCGCCGATCGCACCGGGCATCAGCCGCGGCCCGAGCTGGCGCGCATCGATCGCGCCGCCGGTGCGGGACGCGATCCGCTCCGCCGCCTCGACCCGCCGCATCAGGGCGTCCGGACCGGCCCAACTCGCCGCGATATCGTCGAAGCCCGCGGGCGAGCCTGGCCGCCAGACCGGCTGGCCCAGTTGAGTGAGCAGGCCGACCGCGGGCTGCGCCTCGACATGACGGGTGCCGACCGCGCGGAGGGCGGCGAGCGACCAGTCCCAGGGCGTGCGGAATTTGGGCGCGGTCTCCGCCCAAGCTTCGGGGGAGTCGATGATCGCCCGGTAGAGCGTCGGCAGATCGCCGCCGCTCCGCAGATACGCCTGCTTCAGCCGCTGCACCATCGCGGGCGGCGGCTCGTCGCCGGCGAAATGGCGGGTCAGCTTGACCGCGAGATGATGGGCGGTGCGTGGGTCGGCGGCAAGATCGCGCAGCACCTGCGCCGCCTGCGCCTCGCCCTCCTGCCGGTAGGCGCGGCCGAGCAGATTGCGGGTGCCCGGCTGATGGATACGCGACGCGAAGACGAAGTCGCCGGGTGTCCCCTCGATCCCGATGAAACGCTGGGCTGGCCCGCGCATCAAGCCCTTCACCGTCCAGCCGGTCAGGGCCCTGGCGAATTCGGTGACGTCGGCCTGGGTGTAGCCGCTGTCCACGCCAAGCGTGTGCAGCTCCAATATTTCGCGGGCGAGATTCTCGTTGATCCCGCGCCGTTGCTGCTGCGCCTGCGGGCGGAAGCGGGCGAACCGCCCCGCGATTTGCGCCGCGTCGCTGTCCGGCCCGATCGACTGCGCCTGATCGAGATAGAGCAGCATCGCCGGATGCCGCTCCACCGCGAACAGCATGTCCTCGAACTTACCCAGGACATGCGGGCGGATGGCGTCGAATTCGAGCGTGCCGGCCAGACCGATCGTGACGAGCTTGTCCGCAGAGACCGCGAAATGGTTCGCCCAGAAATGCACCATCCGCTCGACGAAAGGCGCCGGCGTGACGAGCGCCGCATTGGTCCGCGCCTGGACGAGGGAGACGTAATTCTGCCGCGAAGTCTGGCGGATGAAACGGCGGGCGCTGTCCGGCAGGCCGGCAGTCGGATCGTTCGCCTGCGCCATGTCCTGGCGGGCCTGCCCAGCCATCGCCTGCGGGGCCATGCCCGGCGCTGCCGCCATCGGGCGCGCCGCGGGAGGGGCGGCTGGCGGGGCGGGCGGGCCGAGCGGCGCCTGCCCCGCGCGGCGGCGGGCCTGGTTCTCGCTCCGCACCTCCTCGAAATAATCGGCGAGCTGGCCGGCGATCTGCGCGCGCGAGGGCGCCGCGGCAATCGGCTCGGGCCGCGCCTCATAGCGCTCGAACTGTTGGGTGAGCCAGCGCCGCGCATCGTCCGGCGGGGTCTCGTCATTGCGGGCGCCAAGCCCGAAACGATTGAACGCAAGCGACAAAACAGACATCGCAGCAATCCTTCCGGCCTTCTAACGCGGCAGCCGGGCCCGCCCTTCGTCAAATATCATGCAGACGTGACGGACCGAACAATTCTTCGTGGCGGCGCACCGCGTAACGGTCAGTCATCCCGGCGATGAAGTCGCCGATCCGGCGGGCGACAGCCACCGGATCTTCCGAGGCCGGCCGCCAGTCCGGGGGCAGCAGGGCCGAATCCTCCCGATAGGCGGCGAACAGGCCGGCCAGGATCGCCTGCGCCTCCACCCGCACCGCCTTTACCTCCGGCGCGTCATACATATGGGCGTAGAGGAAGCGCTTCAGCACGCGCTCCTTGCCCGCCATCTCCGCCGAGAAGCCAGCGCGTTGGGCGCCGGCGGCGCGAACCTCGTCGATCGAGCGGAGGCCGGCGGCGCGGCGCGCCGTCTCGGCGAGCACGTCATTGACCATCCGCCCGATCAGTTCGCGCACCAGCTCCGGCACGAGGCGAGCGTCCTCGACGTCCGGATAGCGCGCCGTGACCGCCGCCCATGCCTCGGCCACGAGCGGCACGCCGGCCAGCAATTCCTCCAGAGCGAACAGGCCGGCGCGCAAGCCGTCGTCGATGTCGTGATTGTCATAGGCGATGTCGTCAGCGATCGCAGCGATCTGCGCCTCCAGGCCCGGCCAGGTCTCCAGCGCGAGATCAAACTCCCCATTGGCCTCGGCCAGCGCCCAGGGGAGCGGCTCCGTGACGGGCCCGTTATGCTTGGCCAGCCCCTCCAGCGCCTCCCAGCTCAGATTGAGCCCGTCGAAGCGGGGATAGGGGCTTTCCAGCCGGGTCAGCAGCCGGAGCGTATGGGCATTGTGATCGAAGCCCCCGGCCCCGGCCATCGCTGCCTCCAAGGCATCCTCGCCGGCATGGCCGAAGGGCGGATGGCCGATATCGTGGGCGAGGCAGAGCGCCTCGGTCAGGTCCTCGTTCAGGCCCAAAGTCCGTGCCATCGCCCGACCGATCTGCGCGACCTCCAGGCTGTGGGTCAGGCGAACACGATAATGGTCGCCGTCGGGGGCGACGAAGACCTGGGTCTTGTGCCTCAACCGCCGGAACGGGACAGAGTGGATGATGCGGTCGCGGTCGCGCTGGAAGGCGTCGCGCGGCCCGCGGCTCGCCCTACCGTCCTCGGCGTGACGACGACCGCGACTGGCCCGAGGATCCGCCGCGAGATGAGCGAGTGGCCGTGGCGGCGGCGGTCCGGCTATTGCGGGTGCCGCTCCGGCCGGAGCTGCTGCTGTTCCGCCCGCTGCTGGCGCTGGCGGTCCGGCTGTTGCCAGTCCTGCTGCTGGTTGTCCCGTTCCGTCCATTGCGGCCGCTGCCGTTCCGCTCATTGCGGCTGTTGCTGCTGGCGGAACGTTCGTTGCGGCTGTTCCCGCTGCGGCTGCCGGTCCCGTGGCGGTTGCGGCCGGAGCCGCTGCTTGCGGACTGCTCGTCCCGGCTGCTGGCGCCGTGCCGGTTGCGGCCGGAGCGGCTGTTGGCGCCGGCTTCGTTCCGGCTGGAATTGTTCCGCTCGCTCCGGCTGCTGCTGCCGCGTCCGTTCCGCGTTCCTGAGGAGCGCTCGTTTGCGGCGGTGCGGGTGCGGGTCGGTGCGGGGCTGTCATCACTGCTGGCGGCTGCTTGCAGCTGGTCTATCCGCTGCCCCGCGTCGCTTGTCCAGCTATGCGAGGAGACGCCTCGCGAACTGAGCTGACGCGCGAAGCTGCTCGCCGCCGCTTCGTTCGGGAAGGGCCCGACGAGCAGCCGGTTCGACGCCATGTAGGGTGCGCGGCCGTTCAGGAGGGCGCCGGCACGGCGGCGGAACTGGCCGTAGGTGAAGATCATGCCGGCGCGGTTGGTGCCGGTCGCGACCTGCACCCAGGCGCGGCTGGGATTGGCCTGGGCCGGGGTCTGCTGCTGCCGGCGCGCGGCGGGCGCCTGGGCCTGCCGCACCGGCGCGGTGCGTGTGGGCTGGCTGCGGACCGGCGGCGCGACATCCTCGACCGGATCCGCGACTTCGCCGGCCTCCTCATCCTTCAGCGCGTTCACTGCGGAGGTGACCGCATCGAAGCTGGTCTGCGGCTGGACGGTCCCTGACCGGCCAAGCGGGCGGCCCTGCGGCACGAGGGTGAAGCCCGGGCTCTGCGGCGTGTTCTGCGGCTGATACTGATTGGGCGTATTGTTGAAGGCGGGCGCGGGCCGCTGCACGGCGGCGGGTGGCGGCGAGGGCGGTACCGGCGGATGGGTCGGATAGGTGCTCTGCCGCTCGTCCAGCACCGGCGTCGGCCAAGCCGGCGCGCTGCCGCCCGGCTGGGTCGCGGCCGCGGCATGAAGCTGCGGCTGCGGGCCGCCCTCCCCGGTGCTCGCGGCGTCCAGGAAGGATGGCGCGCTATATTGCCGGCGGGGCGCGGCGTCGGCGACGCGAACCGGGGCCGGGCGCACCTGCGCCGAGAGGGAGGACTGGTCCGCGTCGGGGCGGCGGCGGACTGCGGCGGCCTCGAGCGGCGAAATCGGCCCGCGATTATGGACCCGCGCCTGGCCCATCGGCGCGCTGCCGCGCGCCAAGGCGACTGCACCCGGATCGGCGACGCTGTCCGCCTGGGTGTAAGTCTGCGCGCGGCCATCGCTCGGGAAATGCCCGAAATTCACCGCCGCCGCTTTTTGCGAGGGGCTGAGCGAGGCGAGGCGCTGGAAAAAGGGGGCGAGCTGGTCGGCGGCGCCCGGCATCATCTGCCGCGCCGTCTGACCGGCGCCGGCGGCGTCGCCGGTCAGGGCCAGGATGAAGGCCTGGGTCCGCCAGCCGGCACGATCATTGGCGCGTAGCTGCGCCTCGATCATCCGGAGCGCCTCCTCGCGCTGGCCGCTGATCGCCAGCGAGAGCGCCAGCCGGCGACGCACTTCGGGATCGTCCTCGCGGCGCAGCGCGATCGCATAATCCGCCTGCGCGCGCCCGGGATAGCCGAGCGTGTCCCATGCCAGCCCACGGTCGGCGGCGATCTCCGCCTCCGGCGTGCCCATCTGCACCGCCTCGGCGAACAAGGGCAAAGCCTCGCTCGCCCGCTCCTGGCGGACCAGGGCCTGCGCCATGCCGGCCTTGGCGCGGCCGCTGGACGGGTCCGCGTCGAGCGCACGCGTGAAGAAATTGTACGCCGCATTGGCGTCGCCCATGTCGAGCGCCGCGGCGCCGGCGCCGTTCAGCGCCTCGACGCTGCGCGGATTTTGCGCGAGCGCGGTCAGATAGCGGTTCAGGTCGTTGCTGGCGCCATTGGCCAGCGGCTGCACGACCGCGCCCGGCGGCAGGGCCGAACGGTCCTGCGCCAGCGCGCCCGGCGCGATCCAGATACTCCCCAACGCCAGCGGCAAAAGACCGCGGCGCATCCCCCGCATCGTCGATGAAAACATAGCGACCCCGATAGACAGGCGCGGAGCTGTACCGGCAATGACCTGTGACCCCCGCCTGCGGTCAGGCGTTAACTTAAGGCGGTGAAACGCGGCGGAGGGGCAGAAGACCGAAGCCCTCTACCCCTCCACCACATTCGCGCGATCCTGTCCCGGCCGCCGGCCAGGAAGGACCAAATTACTGATTATTCTGCCGATTGAGGAAGCGCGGAATATCCAGCGGATCTCGCGTGCCGGTCTTCAGGCGCGGTGTATCCTCGGCGTCGGCCTCCGGCACCTGGGCCTTCTGGGCGCCGCGGGCGATGCTCGACATGCGCTCGAACAGGGTGCCGGCCGGTCGCGGCGCTTCCGGCTTCGTCTCCGCGGCGGGCGCTTCCTCTTCCCGCGTCAGCCAGGTGCGGGTCTCGGGCTCGGCCGTCTCCGCCGTGTCGTCCGCGGTCATCTCGTCACCGAGCAGCAGCTCGTCGGAGGGGCCTTCCGTGGTCTCGGCCATGCTCTCGTCGAGCACCATCTCGTCGGCCTCGGCCGTCATGTCCGGCGCGGTCTGCGTGATTTCCGCCGTCATGTCGGTCGTCGCCTCGGCGGCGATCTCCTCGGGCGGCGTCAGCGTGATCGGGTTGGCGGCGGGAGTGTCCTCGGTGGCCGGCTCCTCGCCCCTCGGCAGCTCGGCGGTCTGCCGCGCGGCCGGGAAGGCGAAAACCTTGGCCGGCTGCGGGATCGGCATGATCTCTTCGGCGCCGATGCCGGTGGCGACCACCGAGACGCGGATCTTGCCGTCCAGATCGTTGTTGAAGGCCGAACCCCAGATGATGTTCGCGTCCGGATCGACCAGCTCGCGGATATGATTGGCAGCCTCGTCGACTTCCATGAGGCGCATGTCCTCGCCGCCCGTGATCGAGATGATGACGCCCTTGGCGCCCTTCATCGAGACGCCGTCGAGCAGCGGATTGGCGATCGCCTGCTCCGCCGCCTCGATCGCGCGGTTGTCGCCGCCTGCCTCGCCGGTGCCCATCATCGCCTTGCCCATCTCGCTCATCACGGAGCGGACGTCGGCGAAGTCGAGATTGATCAGGCCGGGCATGACCATCAGGTCGGTGATCCCGCGGACGCCCTGCTGAAGGACCTCGTCCGCCATCATGAACGCTTCTTTGAAGGTCGTGTTCGGATTGGCGATGCGGAACAGATTCTGGTTCGGGATGACGATCAGCGTATCCACATGCTGCTGCAGCTCGGCGATGCCGGCATCGGCGGAGCGGCCGCGGCGCAGACCTTCGAAGCTGAACGGCTTGGTGACCACGCCGACGGTCAGGATCCCCCGATCCCTGGCCGCCTTGGCGATGATCGGCGCGGCGCCGGTGCCGGTGCCGCCGCCCATGCCGGCCGCGATGAAGCACATATGCGCGCCCTCGAGCGCGGTCTCGATCTCGTTGATCGCCTCTTCCGCAGCTGCCTTGCCGATCTCCGGACGGGAGCCGGCGCCGAGGCCCTGCGTGATGCGCAGGCCGAGCTGGATCTTGCGATCGGCCAAGCTGTGGTTGAGGGCCTGAGCATCCGTATTGGCGACAATGAAGTCGACCCCCTGGACGTCCGCCTGGATCATGTTGGCGATGGCATTGCCGCCGGCGCCGCCGACCCCGATCACGCTGATCCGCGGGCGGAGCTCCTCCACTTCCGGACGGATGAAATCGATGCTCATAACCAGTCTCCCCATCGCGCCGTCCAAGACCGGCGCCTTCCTCCTAAATGCTTTTGCCCGAACCGATTCTTGGGAGCGAGCGCAAAGTTAACGAAACCCACATCTTATCCACAGTTTTATCCACTTTGCCTCAGTACTGAGTCCGAAATGCCGCAATCAGCCGCTGCAACCAGTTGCCGGCCTCCTTTTCACCCGCTTCCCTCGGCCCAAACCCGATGCGGAGATCGATTTCACCCGACGCCGCGAACTGGGCCAAACCCGCCAAAGTGGAGAATGCCGGGCCGCTATGCGCCTCCGGCAAGCCCGGCATGTTCGGCCGCCCGATCCGGACCGTCCGCCCAAGCACGCCCTGGGCGTAGTCCGCGATACCCTTCAGCTCCGCGCCGCCGCCGGTCAGCACCACCTGCCGGCCGATCGCGCCGCCAAAGCCCATCCCCTTCAGCGCCTCTTCGATCTGCGCCGTAAGCCCTTCGAGCCGCTGGCGGATCACCGAAACCAGCTGGGCCCGGGTAATGCGCGACGCCTCGACACCCTCCTGCCCGCCCGCAATCGGCGCCAGCTCGATCATGTCGTGATTGTCACGGGGGCTGGTCATCGCCGAGCCGTAGAAGCATTTGATCCGCTCGGCCTCGACCCGGCGGGTGCCGAAAGCGGCGGCGATGTCGTCGGTGATATCCCCGCCGCCGATCGACAGCGACTTCAGCCCGACCAGCATGCCGCCCGCGAAGACCGACACATTGGTCACGCCGCCGCCAAGCTCGACCAGAGCGACGCCAAGCTCACGCTCCTCGTCCGACAGGCAGGCCTTGCCCGCGGCCACCGGCGAGGCGACCGTCGCCTCGACGCCGAGATGGGCGGAGCGGACGCAGAGATTGAGGTTCTTCCACGGCGCCGGATCGGCGGTGATCACATGGATATTCACACCCAGTTTCTCGGCATGCAGCCCGCGCGGCTGCTTGACCCCGTTGACCTCGTCGATCGTGTAGAAGGCCGGCAGCGCGTGCAGCAGTTGGCGCCCTTCCCTGCCTATCGCCTGCCAGCCCTTGGCGAGCAGGTTGTCCACATCGTCGTCCGAGATGCGGCCGCCGCCGATGCCAACCTCGACATCGACCATATCGCTCATCATCCCGCCCGCCGAGAAGCCGACGAACACCTGGTCGACCTGAGTGCCAGCGATCCGCTCCGCCTGCTCCATGGATTCGCGGATCGCGATCTCGCTCTTCTCCATGTCGGCGATGAAGCCGCGCTTCACGCCGCGGCTCTCGCGCTGGCCGGTGCCGAGGATGCGGAGCTTCCCGTCCACGCCCGGCTCGGCGATCAGCGCGCAGACCTTGGACGAGCCGACGTCGAGCGCCGCCACCAATGTTCTGGGCTGAGCCTGGACGGGGCGACGCGCCACTAGATGGTCTCCGAAAGATCGTGCGGCGGCTGGCCGGGGTCGGGCGCGGTCTGCGCCGCGTCGGGCACGCGCGCGCCGGGCTCGCGGGAGATGCGGACATAGGCACGGCGCGGATCGCGCATGTCGATCCGGGCGAAGCCGCGGCCGAGCAGGGTTTCGCGCTGGTCGAGCTGGGCGAAGCGCTCCAGCGCGCGCCGCGCATCCGCGTCGCCCTCGGGCAGGCTGAGGGTCTCGCCGCCCTGGAAATGCAGATCCCAGCGGCGCTCGCCGACCCAAGTCGCGTCGGTGATCATCGGCCTAAGCCGTGGCGCTGCTTCGAGCAAAGCGGTGAGCTGGGCAAAGCGCCGGTTGGCGTCCGGGCCGATCAGCCGCACCAGTTCCGGCATCGCCGCGCCGACCGGCTCCAGCACCACGCCGTCCGCGTCGATCAGACTGAAGCGCCCGTTCTGCTGCCAGACCGCCACGGGGACGCGCTCGATCACATCGACGACGATCGTATCAGGCAGCCGCCGCGACACCCGCGCCTCGCGGATCCAGGGCAGATGCAGCAGCCGCTCCCGCGTCTCGTCCAGATCGACAAGCGGCATGGCGGAGGATTGCTGGTTGAAGGCGATGTCGTAGATCGCCTGGGTCGAGACGCGGTGGTTGCCGCGCGTCTCGACATGCTTGAGCGTGAAGCCGAGCTTGCCGATCCCCTCGCCGATCGCCAGCCCCGCGAGCTGCGGCAGGCGGAAGGCGAAGACGGTCGCGGTCAGGGTCACGATGATCAAGGCGAGGAAGGACCAGCGCAGCAATCTGCGCGCGGTGCCTGGCTCGAGCCCGAGGCTCTCGAACATCCCCTGCGGCTGCGCCTTGCGGCGGGTGGAGACGCCCCGGCGATTGCCGCCGCCATTGCTCTTCGCCCGCGCCGGCGCCCGGCCGCCGCCGCCCTTGATCGCCCGCGCGCTCATAACGCCGCCTCCACCAAACGCTCGCACAATTCCGGATAATCGATGCCCCGATAGCGCGCCTGCTCGGGCACGAGGCTGAGCGGGGTCATGCCCGGCTGCGTGTTGACCTCCAGCAGATAGATGCCAGTCTCGCCCTGCGCGTCGTCCCAGCGGAAGTCGGAGCGCGAGGCGCCCTTGCACCCCAGGATGCGGTGCGCATCCGCCGCCATCTGCATCATCGCCGCGGCGATCTCCGCCGGCACGTCGGCGGGGCAGACATGCTCGGTCATCCCGTCCGTATATTTGGCGTCATAATCGTAGAAGCCGGATTTCGGCTTGAGCTCGGTCACCGCCAGCGCCTCGTCGTTCAGCACCGCGACGGTCAGCTCGCGGCCGCGGATGAAGGGCTCGGCGAGCAACCGGTCGAAGTGCAGCCAGGGGCCCTCGACATCCCGCCCGATCGGATCGCCATGATTGCCGCCCTCGGTGACGATGGCGACGCCGACCGAACTGCCCTCATTCACCGGCTTCAGCACATAAGGCCGCGGCAGCGGATCGGCCTCGTGGAGGCTTTCGCTCTCGACGATCTTCCCCGCCGGCATGCGGATGCCGTGGGGCACGAGCACCAGTTTGGTCAGCTCCTTGTCGATCGCGATGACCGAAGTCTCGAGTCCGGAGTGGGTATATTTGAGGCCCATCAGGTCCATCATGCCCTGTACCGTCCCGTCCTCGCCGGGCGTGCCGTGCAGCGCGTTGAACACCACATCGGGCGCGGCCTCGATCAGCCGGGCGGCGATATCGCGCTCCATATCGATCCGGGTCACGCGATGGCCGCGGCTCTCCAGCGCGTCGGCGACGCCCGCGCCGGTCACCAGCGAGACCTCCCGCTCCGACGACCAGCCGCCCATCAAGACCGCGACATGAAGCTTAGGCACCGCCACCAACTCCAACCCTCTGAATTTCCCACTCCAGCATCACGCCGCTATGGGCGAGCACGCGCTCCCTGACCTCCTCGCCCAGCTTCTCGATGTCGCCCGAGCTGGCGCCGCCGAGATTGAGGAGGAAGTTGCAATGCTTCTCCGAAACCTGCGCGTCCCCGACCCTCAGGCCCCGACAACCGGCCTGGTCGATCACCTGCCAGGCCTTCGTCCCCTGCGGGTTCTTGAAGGTGGAGCCGCCGGTGCGGCTGCGCAAAGGCTGGCTCTCCTCGCGGGCGGCGGCGATCCGGTCCATCTCGGCCTGGATCGCGGCGGGCTCGCCGGGCGCGCCGCGGAAGGTCGCGGAAACGACGACGCAGCCCTCCGGCAATTCGCTGTGGCGATAGGTGTAGCCGAGCGCCTCGGGCGCAAGCCGCAGGAGCTGGCCTGAGCGCAGCACGACTTCGCAGTCGACAAGGATGTCCTGCACCTCGCGCCCGTAGGCGCCGCCGTTCATCCGGACAAAGCCGCCGACCGTCCCCGGAATCGAGCGCAGGAATTCGACGCCGGCGATCCCGGCGTCACGCGCGGTCGAGGAAACCAGAATGCCGCTCGCCCCGCCGCCGCAGAGCAGGGTCGTGGCGTCCAACCGCTCGACCGTGGCAAAGGGCTTGCCCAATCGGACGACCACGCCCGGCACGCCGCCGTCGCGGACGATCAGATTGGAGCCGAGCCCGAGCGCCATCACCGGCACAGAAGGATCCAGATCGGCGAGGAAGGCCTGCAGATCCTCTACATCCTTCGGCTCGAACAGCCATTCCGCCGCGCCGCCCGACTTGAACCAGACAAGCGGCGCCAGCGGCGCGTCGGCGGTGAGTCTGCCCCGTACCTTGGGAAGCGTGGCGAGCGCGGTCATCCGCCGCGTCTTTCCCTGAGGCCCTGGGCGAAGCCCGCCGCCCATTTCGTGATGTCGCCGGCGCCCAGGAAGATGATCATGTCGCCCGGCGCCGCGATCCCTGCCAGCTGCACGGCGACATCGTGCGGGTCGGAGGCGGTGCTCGCGCCCAGATGGCCGCGCTCCCGGAGCCCCTCGACCAGGGTCTCGTTGCTCACGCCCTCGATCGGGGCCTCCCCGGCCGCATAGACGGGGGTGACGATCACCACATCGGCATCGTTGAACGCAGTCTGGAACTCGGTCATCAGATTCTGCAGCCGCGTGTAGCGATGCGGCTGGACCACGGCGATCACCCGCCCGGTCACGCCCTCGCGCGCCGCCGCCAGCACCGCCGCGATCTCCACCGGATGGTGGCCGTAATCGTCGATGATCGTGATCCCGTCGACCTCGCCTACCTTGGTGAAGCGGCGTTTGACCCCACCGAAGCTGGCAAAGCCGCGCTGGATCACCTCGTCGGCTATGCCCATCTCCGCCGCCACGCCGATCGCGGCCAGCGCATTCTGGACATTGTGCCGGCCGGGCATGGGGAGCTCGACGCCGGTTATGGTGCGGACCTCGCCCTGCCGGTCGCGCAACGAAACGTCGAAGCGGTTGCCGCCCGGCACCGGCGTCACATTGTCGCCGCGGATATCGGCATGGGCGGCGAAACCGTAGGTCACGACCCGCCGGTCCCGGACGCGGGGAATGATCGACTGCACCTCGGCATGATCGACGCAGAGGAGGGCCGCGCCATAGAAAGGCACATTCTCGACGAACTCGACGAAGGCGTCCTTCACCCGGTCGAAGCCGCCATAATGATCGAGATGCTCGGGATCGATGTTGGTGACGACCGCGATCGTGCCGTCCAGCTTCAGGAAGCTGCCGTCGCTCTCGTCCGCCTCGACCACCATCCAGTCGGACTTTCCAAGCCGCGCGTTGGAGCCGTAGGCGTTGATGATGCCGCCGTTGATCACGGTCGGATCGATCCCGCCGGCATCCAGCATCGCCGCGATCATCGAGGTGGTCGTCGTCTTGCCGTGCGTCCCGGCCACCGCGATGTTGAACTTGAGCCGCATCAGCTCGGCGAGCATCTCGGCGCGGCGCACGACGGGGATGCGCCGCTCATAGGCCGCGACCACCTCCGGATTGGTCTTCTTCACCGCAGTCGAGATCACCACCACTGCGGCGTCGCCAAGATTGTCCGGGCTGTGGCCGATCGCGACCTTTATGCCCTTCTGCCTGAGGCCCTCGATCACATAGCCCTCGGCGATGTCCGAGCCCTGCACCGAATAGCCGAGGATCTTCATCACCTCGGCGATGCCCGACATGCCGATGCCGCCAATGCCGACGAAGTGGATGGTCCCGATCTCGATGCCAGCGCCCTTCATGCCGGGACTGCTCCCGCCACCGCGCCGGGGCGCAGCACGTTGGCGCGCACGAAATTGGGGTCCATGCCGGGATCGCGCCCGGTCCGCTCGACCAGGTCGGCGAGATCCTTCGCCGCGTCGGGGCGGCCCGCGCGCTTCGCCCGTTCGGCCGCATTGGCGAGCGCGCCGGGCTCGAGACCGAGCTTCTGCATCTGCTTGGCCAGCTCCACGGGCGTGAATTTCGGCTGCGGGATCAGCCGCGCCCCGCCGGCCCGCGCCATCTCGCGGGCGTTGAATGTCTGGTGGTCGTCGGTCGCGCTCGGCAGCGGCACCAGGATCGCCGGCCGTCCAGCGGCGGTCAGCTCGGCGATGGTGGAGGCGCCGGCCCGGGCGATCACGAGGTGCGACCAGCCCAGCCGCTCGGGCAAATCCTCCATATAGGTGGCGAGGTCCGCCGGGATGCCGAGCTCGCGATAGCGCTCCCGCACCCGCTCGATATCCTCTTCGCGGCACTGCTGGGTGACCTGAAGGCGGCGGCGGAAATGCTCCGGCAGCAGGCCGAGCGCCTCGGGCACCACTTCGGACAGGATGGTCGCGCCCTGGCTGCCGCCGATCACCAGCAGGCGGAAGATACTGTCGCCGTCCAGCGCCGGGAAAGGCTGGTCGCGCAGCGCCAGCACCTCCTCGCGCACCGGATTGCCGACCAGATGGACGCGCTCGCCGGCGTTTGAGGGGAGACGCTCGACCTGGCTGTACGCGGTGCAGATCGCATCGACCCGGCTCGCCATCAGCCGGTTGACCCGACCGAGCACCGCATTCTGCTCGTGGATCAGGGTAGGGATCCGGTCGCGCCGGGCAGCGAGCAGGGCCGGGAAGGCGGGATAGCCGCCGAAGCCGATCACTGCGGACGGCAAGAAGGTCTCGTAGAGCCGCAGCGCCATCGCCCGGCCGGTGTGGATCGCCTTCGCCGCCTTCAGCCAGCCGATCGGCCCGCCGGTCGGCCGCCCGGCCGGCAGGATGTGGACCTGCGCCTGCTCGAACAGGCCGGGAATGCGGGCGCCGCGATCGTCGGTGATCAAAGCCACCCGATGGCCGCGCGACAGCAATTCCTCGGCCAGCGCATGGGCCGGGATCATGTGCCCGCCGGTGCCGCCGGCGGCGAGGACATAGTGGCGCGACATCATCCAGTGAGCCCCCGCCATTTCACGACATAATTGCTATTCTGCAGATGCGGGTTCCGCCGCGTGAAGGCCAGCAGCAGGCCGAACCCGATCGCCAGCGCGATCATCGAGGAGCCGCCATAGGAAATGAACGGCAGCGTCATGCCCTTGGACGGCGCGATATGGACGTTGACCGCCATGTTGATCAAAGCCTGCAGCCCGAACTGGCAGACCAGGCCGGCGCCCGCGAGGACCAGGAACTTGTCCTCCTCCGCGAGCAGGCGGATGAGCACGCGCACGACGATGGTCATGTAGAGGATCGCGATCGCCAGGCAGGCGATGATCCCGAACTCCTCGCCGATCACCGAGAAGATGTAATCGGTATGCGGCTCGGGCAGCGAGAATTTCGCCGTCCCCGCCCCCGGCCCGACCCCGAACAGGCCGCCATGGGTGAGCGTGCGGAGCGCCGATTCCACCTGATAGGTGTCGCCCTGCGAGAAGAGGAAGCCGTCGATCCGTTGGGTCGCGACCGGATAGAAGAGGTAGGCGAGGATGACGATTGCAACGCCGCCGGCCGCCAGCGTGTAGAGCATCTTCATCGGCGCACCGGACAAGGTGACGAGCAGCACCCAGGCGGAGACGAAGATGATCGTCTCGCCGAAATTGGGCTGGCGCATCAGCAGGAGAGCGATCACCCCGGTCAGCGCCGCGCTCAGCGGGACGACGGGCAGCGACCTGTCCTTTTCCTTCAGCGACAGCAGCCAGGCGATGGCGACGATGAAGAGTGGCTTCAGGAATTCGGACGGCTGGAACTGGGCAAAGCCGCTGCCGAGCCAGCGCCGCGCGCCATTCACCTCGGTGCCGATAATGGGCACCAGGAACAGGCAGCCGATCAGCAAGGCCGCGCCGAGCAGGCAGAGCCGGCGCGCCTTCTGCTTGGGCAGCATCGACACGAAGATCATCACCGGGACCGCGATCGCGATCCACATCAGCTGCTTGTAGAAATAATAAAGCGGCGCCACCGTCGCGCCGTCGCCCGACAGGCGCTGGCCGGCAGCCGGCGAGGCGGCGGCCACCGCGATCAGCCCGATCGCGATCAGCACCGCGACCAGGATCACGAGGACCTTGTCGATCTCCCAGAACCAGCGCGCGGCCGAGCTCGTGTCGGAGCGGCCGTAACGCGGCGCCTTCTGGGGCCGTTCGGGTGTCATCTTGATCCTCGCCATCACTCTCATGAGAGGGCCCCCACCGCATCGCGGAACGCCTGGCCCCGCGCCTCATAATCTTTGAACTGGTCGAACGACGAGCAGGCCGGGGAGAGGAGCACGACTTCTCCCGCCTTCGCGGCGCGCGCCGCATCCTTCACTGCGATGTCCAGCGTCCCCGACTGTTCGATCGCCGGCACTCTGTCCTGCAGCAATTGCGCGAACATCGGCCCGCTGTCCCCGATCGTATAGGCCGCCCGCACATGGCCAAGCTGCGCCTCGCACGGCCCAAGGTCCTTGGTCTTCGCGAGTCCGCCGACAATCCAGTGGATGTGCGGATAGGCCGCAAGCGCCGGGGCCGTGCTGTCCGGATTGGTCGCCTTGCTGTCGTTGACGAAAAGTATGCCGTGCTTCTCCGCGACCCGCTCCATGCGGTGAGGGAGGCCCTTGAAACTCGGCAATGAGCCGACGATCGCCGGCTCATTGAGGTCCTTGCGACGCATCAGGTCGCCAAGCGCGCTACAGGCCACGATCGCCATTGCGGCGTTCATGCCGTTGTGGGGGCCCTGAAGGCACGGCCACTCCGCCTGATTGCCAAGGCTGAAACGCGGCGCCTGCGGCACCAGCCACCAATGCCTGGGCCCGCCGTCCGTCGCCGTGACCAGCCGTTGTTCGAAGGAATCCTCGCCAATGGTCACTCCGACATGCTCAAACGATTGCATTTTGAACAGGCGGAGCTTCGAAGCGGCATAAGCGTCGAAATCATCATAGCGGTCGAGATGATCCGGCGTGACGTTCGTCAGCACCGCAACGTCACAGTCGAGGCTGAAGGTCAGGTCGATCTGGTAGCTGGACAGCTCCAGCACATAGACGCCACCCTCCGGGAGCGGATCCTGCGCGAGGATCGGCAGCCCGATATTGCCGCCCATCTCCGCCGGGATGCCGGCACTCGTCAGGATATGATGGATCAGCGCGGTGGTCGTCGACTTGCCGTTGGTCCCGGTGATCCCGACCACCTTGTGCGGCGGCAGGCTCGCGCGGGCCTGCGCGAACAATTCGATGTCGCCGATCACCGGCACGCCCGCCTCGCGCGCCTTCGCGGCGATCGGATGGGTGTTCAGTGGCACGCCCGGAGAAACCACCACGCCGTCATAGCCGGCGAGGTCGATCTCCAGCGGATCGGCGATCTTAAGCCCCTCTCCTTCAGGGGAGGGGTTTGGGGTGGGGGTTGTCGTCTCGGGAGCGGATGGGGAACATTCCCCGCCCCAACCCCTCCCCTGAAGGAGAGGGGCTAAACGGTTGCGCGCTTCCTCTTTCGAATCCCAAGCCGTCACTTCGGCGCCCGACGCGACCAGCGCCTCGACGGTCGCCAGCCCGGAGCGCGCCAGCCCCAGCACTGCATAGCGTCTGCCGCGAAAGGCGGGGCTGGTGATCACCGGAGCTTCAGCGTGGACAGGCCGGCCAGCGCCAGCACGAAGGCGACGATCCAGAAGCGGATCACGACGGTGGGCTCGGACCAGCCCTTCTGCTCGAAATGGTGGTGGATCGGCGCCATCCGGAAGACGCGCTTGCCGGTGCGCTTGTAGACGAACACCTGGATGATCACGCTCATCGCCTCGGCGACGAACAGGCCGCCGATGATCCCGAGCACGATCTCATGCTGGGTCGAAACGGCGATGGCGCCGAGCGCGCCGCCCAGTGCGAGGCTGCCCGTGTCGCCCATGAAGACCGCCGCCGGCGGGGCGTTGAACCAGAGGAAGGCGAGCCCCGCCCCGACCATCGCCGAGCAGAGCACGGTGAGGTCGCCCGCCCCGAGCACGAAGGGGATGCCCAGATAGGAGGCGAAGATCTTGTTCCCGACCAGATAGGCGATGACGATGAAGGCGATGCTGGCGATGATCACCGGCATGGTCGCGAGCCCGTCGAGCCCGTCGGTCAAGTTCACCGCATTGCCGAACGCCACCACCACGAAGGCCGCGAAGAGGATGTAGAAGGGCCCGAGATTGACGACCGGCCCATTGTAGAAGGGAATGTAGAGTTCGGTGCCGGCAGCCCCCCGGGAGATGATCCAGCAACCGATGCCCGCGACGATGAACTCCGCGAGCAGGCGGACCTTGCCGGACACGCCCTTGTGGCTGCGCTTCTTCACCTTGTCATAGTCGTCGAGGAAGCCAATCGCCCCGAACCCTACGGTGATGAACAAGCAGGCCCAGAGATAGCGGTTGGAGAAGTCCATCCAGAGCAGCATCGAGACCGTGATCGAGGTCAGGATCATCAGCCCGCCCATGGTCGGCGTGCCGCGCTTGGCGAGGTGCGAGAGCGGGCCGTCCTCGCGGATCGGCTGGCCCTTGCCCTGGCGGACGCGCAGCCAGCCGATGAACTTGGGCCCGATCAGCAGCCCCAGGAACAGGGCCGTCGCAGCGGCGGCGCCGGCGCGGAAGGTAATGTACCGGAAGAGGTTGAGGATGCCCGGATGGCCGAGCTGTTCCGAGATCCAGAGAAACATCAGTCCGTCCCACCCGCCAGCGCTTCGACGAGCGCGGCCAGCCCAATTGCGTTCGATCCCTTGACGAGCAAAGCATCGCCCGGACCGATCGCCGCGCGGGCGAGCGGCAGGGCGGACGCCGCGTCGGGCACATGCGCCATTTTGACCTGCCCGCCAAGCGCTTTCGCAAGCGCTTCCATCTCCCGGCCGACGAGGATCGCATAATCGACCCCGGCCGCCTCCAACCGACCCGCCAAGGCCCGGTGGAAATCGTCGCTGTCGGGCCCAAGCTCGCGCATCGAGCCAAGCACGGCGATCCGCTTGCCCGCGATCTTCTCTTCGCCGAGCACCTTCAGCGTCGCCGCCATCGAGGCCGGATTGGCGTTGTAGCTTTCGTCGATCAGCAAGGCCTGGCCGCCCTCGACCGCGACGACATGGCGCTCGCCCCGGCCCTTCAGCCCGCCGAGATCGGCCAGCGCGAGACCGGCGGAAGCAAGGTCGCCGCCCACCGCTTCCACTGCGGCGAGCACGGCCAGCGCATTGGCCACCCAATGGTCGCCCGGCGGCGCGAGCGTGAAGCTCACCGAGGCGCCCGCCATCTGCGCCGTGACCAGCGAACCGCCGCGCGGCGCGCGCACGACATAGGTGGCGCGGACGTCCGCGCCCTCGCCGAGGCCGAAGGTCACGATATTGGCGGCCGAGGGCCGCGCCGCTTCGATCAGCCGGTCGCGGTGCGGGCTGTCATAAGGGATGATCGCGGTGCCGCCCGGCTCCAGGCCCCGGAAGATTTCGCCCTTGGCATCCGCGATCGCCTCGTCGGACGCGAAGAACTCGCGGTGCGCCGGGGCGATGGTGGTGACGATCGCGACATGGGGGCGGACGATCCGGGTCAAGGCCGCCAGCTCGCCGGCATGGTTCATGCCCATTTCGAACACGCCATATTTCGTCGCGCGCGGCATCCGCACCAGGCTCAGCGGCACGCCGGTATGATTGTTATAGCTCTTCACCGAACGGTGCGCCCGGCCCGGCGCGGACCGCTCCAGCGCCGCCCAGAGCGCCTCCTTGGTCCCGGTCTTGCCGACCGAGCCGGTGACGCCGATCACCTTGCCGGCGCAGCGGTCGCGCGAGGCCCAGGCGAGATTGTTGAGCGCCAGCGTGGTGTCCGGCACATGGACATGCGGCCCCGACACTTCCTCGCTTACCAGCGCGCCGGACGCCCCCGCCGCGAACGCCTTGTCGACGAACTTGTGGCCGTCCGTCGCCTCGCCCTTCATCGCGATGAACAGGTCGCCCGGCCCCACCTCGCGGCTGTCGAAGGTCGCGCCGGCGACGTCGAAGGCGCCGTGCACGGTGCCGCCGGTCGCGGCGGCGATTTCGGATGCCGTCCACAAGGGGCTCATACCGCTTCCTCCCGCGCCACGCTGACATCGTCGAAGGGCAGCACCTTGTCGCCGACGATCTGGCCCTGCTCATGGCCCTTGCCGGCGAGCAGCACGATGTCCCCCGCCGCGGCCTCGGAGATGGCAAGCCTGATCGCCTCGCGGCGCCCGGCCACCTCGGTCGCGCCCGCCGCCACGGCCATGATCGCCGCGCGGATCCGCGCCGGGTCCTCGGTCCTGGGATTGTCGTCGGTGACGATCACCCGGTCCGCCAGCCGCACCGCCGCCGCGCCCATTTCCGGCCTTTTGCCCGCGTCGCGGTCGCCGCCCGCGCCAAGCACGATGATGAGCTTGCCCTGCGTGTGCGGCCTCAGCGCCTCGATCGCGCTCTCGATCGCGTCCGGCGTATGCGCGTAATCGACATAGACCGGCGCGCCCGCCGCGTTGATCACCGCCCGCTCCAGCCGCCCGCGCACCGGATGGACCCGGGCGAGATTGGCGAGGGTCGGCTTCAATTCGCCGCCGGTCGCGAGCACCAGCCCCGCCGCGGTCAAAGCATTCCAGGCCTGATACGCGCCGATCAGCGCCAGCGTGACGACATGGGTCTTGCCCTCGGCCTCGATCGTCAGTTTCTGCCCCAGCTGGCTCGGCTCGCGCTTGATCAGCTTCAGCGTCTCGCCGCGCGAGCCAACCGTCAGCACCTCAAGCCCTCGCGCCGTGCAGCGCGCGATCACTTCGTCCGACTTGGGATCGTCGGTCCAGACGACCGCCTTTGCCCCTGGCTCGAGCACCTCTTCGAACAGCCGCATCTTGGCCTCGAAATAAGCCTCCATCGTGCCGTGATAGTCGAGATGGTCGCGGGTGAAATTGGTGAAGGCGCCCGCCGCAACGGCCGGCCCCTCGCTCCTGTACTGGGAGAGGCCATGGCTGGAGGCTTCGAAGGCGACATGCTGGATGCCCATCCGCTCCAGCCCCGCCATGTTCGACAGGAAGGTGACGATGTCCGGTGTGGTCAGCCCGGTCTTCACCTGTTCGTCGGCGGTGGTCACGCCCAGCGTGCCGATGCTTGCCGAGGGATGTCCGGCCATCCGCCAGAGCTGGCGGACCAGCTCCACGTTGGAGGTCTTGCCGTTGGTCCCGGTCACCGCGACGATCGTCTCGGGGAAGGGCGCGAAGAATTTGGCGGCCAGCTGGGCGAAGGCCCGACGCGGTTCGGCGGCGGCGATATGGACCGCGCCCTCTACCTTCGCCTCCGGGCTCGACACCACCGCGACGGCGCCGTGCGACACGGCGTCGGCGATATAATCCTCGCCATTGAAGCGCGCGCCCCGGAAGGCGCCGAACACCGTCCCCGGCGCGACCTTCCTGTGATCGATCGCGAAGCCCGTGACCGACGCCGTCTCGTTGCTGCCGGTCAGGGCGCCCAGGTTCATCTATGCTCCTCGATTGCTTCTCCGCCGGCACGCTCGGGCGGCATCAGGTCGCCGGTCGGGATGTCGCGGCTCATGTCGGGGATGATCCCGAGCAAGGGCCCGGTGCGCGTGATGACGCGGGCGACGACGGGAGCGGCGGTCCAGGCGGCGGTGGTCTGGCCAGAGGTGGCGGCGCTGGGCCGCGGCGAATCGAGCATGACCAGCACCACATAGCGCGGCGCGTCCATCGGGAAAGCCGCCGCGAAGGTGGATACGTTCACATGCCGGTTATAGCCGCCGGCCTGCGACACGGTCTCGGCGGTGCCGGTCTTGCCGCCGATCCGGAAGCCGGGGACGTTGGCGTTGCGCCCGGTGCCGCGCATGACGACGAGGCGCAGAAGCTGGCGGATGCGATAGCTGGTCGATTCCTGATAGATGCGGCGGCCGGGAACGGCATGGCCGGGCTCGACGCGCAGCAGGGTCGCCGGCCGCAGGATGCCGCCATTGACCAAGGCGGCATAGGCGAGCGCCAGGTGGAGCGGCGTCACCGCCACGCCATGGCCGAAACCTGAGGTCATCGTCCGCGACCGGTCCCAGGACGAGGGGGCGGGAAAAATTGTGCGCGCCCGCTCGATTTCGATCGGTGCGAAACGGTCGAAGCCGAGATTGCGGAAGGCCGCCTGCATGCGCTCCGGCCCCATTTCCTCGGCCACCCGGGCGGTCGCGATGTTGGACGAGAAGACCATCAGCTCCGGAATGTTGATCGACCGGCTCATCGGGTGATCGTCGTGGATGCGGAAGCGACCGATCTGGATCGGCGCCGACACATCGTAGCGCTGGTTCATCGAGTGGACGACGCCGGCCTCCATCGCCGCAGCGATGGTGATCGGCTTGAAGGTCGAGCCGAGCTCGTACACGCCGACGGTCGCCCGGTTCATCATCGCGTCGATGCCGTTGCCGCCGGGCTGGTTCGGGTTGACGACCGGCGCCGAGGCCATGGCGACCACTTCGCCGGTCTCGACGTCGAGGACGATGCCGCTGCCGCCCTGCGCGCTCATCGTCGTCACCGCGTTGGACAATTCGGATTCGAGCACCGCCTGAACCCGCGTGTCGAGCGAGAGCGCCACCGGATGGCCGCGTTGCGCGGGGTCCACGAGCTGCGGCTGCAGCACCCGCTCCATGCCGGCGATGCCGCCTCGCCCTTCCGCAGTCCAGCCGATCACATGGCCGGCGAGCGCGGTCTGCGGATAGAGCCGCTCCGGCTCACGATTGAAGACGAAGCCCGGCTCGCCCAGCGCGTTCACCGCCTGCACCAGCTCGGGCGAGGCCGGGCGGGCGACCGGGATGAAGGTCCGGTGCTGATCGGTGAGCATCGCGAAATATTGCTGGGCCGTCCGCTCCGGCATCAGCCGGGCGAGCTGCTGCGCCAGCTGGGCGCGGTCGCCGATCACGTCCCGGGGCCGGATTGCGATCGCCCAGGCGTCGATCGTGCGCGCGAGCGGTACGCCGTTGCGGTCGACGATGTCGCCCCGCGCCGGCAGCAAGGGATCGACCGCGGCCGTGTTCGGGGAGCGGTCGGTGAAGATTTGCAGGATCGCCAGCCGGCCGACGATCACCAGGGTGACGCCGATGAACAGGAGCATCACCAGCATCAGCCGGTGATAGGTCAGCCCAAGCCCCTGCTGTTGCGGCGCTGCCGGCGCGCGTGTGTGCCTGACCTCCGCCGCAAGTGTCGCCATCAGTCGCGTGTGCTCCGGCGGCGGTCGGGCCGTTCAGTCTTGCGCAGCTCGCGCGGCGGCCGCTGGTTGGCGATGATCCGGCCGGCGGCGCCGGGCGCGACTGCGGCACGGGCAGTGGCGCGGGCAGGCGCGGGACGGCGCTCGTCGCGGACGGCGGTGCGCACCGGCGCGGCGCGGCGCTCCTCGCGCCGACCAGGGCGCGTGCGCTCTTCCCTGCTCCCGTCCTCGCGGGCGGCGGCGGGGCGGGCGCGTTCCTCGCGCGGACCGGGATGGACCTCGTCGCGGGCGGCGACGCGAACCACGCGGTCGGCCTCGCGGCGGGCGTCGCGCGCCTTGCCCGGCGCTTCCGGCGCGATCAGCAGGCTGGCGCGGCGAACCTCGGGCGCGGTGCCGATCGGGGTCGGCGCGCCGATCGCGCGCTGCGGCGCCGGCGTCGCAGAGGCGGGCTCGCCCGGAATGGCGGGCTGCGGCGGCGCCTCGGCCGAGGCCAGGCGCACGTCGGCCTGGTCCGCGACCTGCGGCGGCTGGCGGGTGTCGAAGCGGGCAAGGCTCGCATTCTGCTGCACATATTGGCCGCTGGCCGGCGCGGCGAGCGCCAGCACGTCCTCATTCCATTCCTCAAGCTGCGGGATGCGGCTGCGGGTGCCGACCTCGGTCTGCAGCGCCCGGATGCTCTGCTGCGTGGCGACGATCCGCCGGTCAAGCTTGGCAAGCTCGGCCCGCTCGGAGGCGACGCGCAGGTTCAGCATGTAGCAGCCCAGGACGGCGAGGCCGACCATGAACACCCAGACGACCGGCCTGAAACCCCTGGCGATCATCACCTTGCTCCCTCTTCAGAATCCGTGCCCCAGGCCGGGGCGGTCGTGCGCCGCGCGGCCCTCAGCGTCGCGGACCGCGCCCGCGGATTGGCGGCAAGCTCGACCGCGCCGGGGCGGATCGCCTTGCCGACCGCCTCGAAGGTCGGCAGCGGCCCGTCCTCGTTCGCCGCCGGGCGGTGGCGCGAGCCCGCGGGAGTTCCGCCGCTCCGGCGCTTGAGGAAGCGTTTCACGATGCGGTCTTCGAGGCTGTGAAAGGTGACGACGGCAAGGCGGCCACCGGGCAACAATACGCGCTCGGCAGCCGCCAGCCCGCCCTCGAGCTCGGCGAGCTCCTGGTTCACATGGATACGGATGGCCTGGAAGGTCCGGGTCGCCGGATCCTTCTTCATGCCGGGATGATGGCCGAGCGCCTTGCGGACCACGGCCGCCAGCTGGCCGGTCCGCTGGATCGGCCGCGCCGCGACGATCGCCCTGGCGACCCGCCGCGACTTGGGCTCCTCGCCATAATGGAAGAGCACGTCGGCGATTTCATCCTCATCTGCATGGTTGAGGAAGTCCGCCGCGCTTTCGCCCTCCTGGCTCATCCGCATGTCCGCCGGGCCGTCGCTCTGGAAGGAGAAGCCGCGATTCGCCTGATCCAGCTGCATGGAGGAGACGCCGATATCGAGCGTCACGCCATCGACGGCCTCGACACCGCGCGCGGCAAGCGCCTGACGCATCCGGGAAAAGCGCTCCGGAACAAGCGTCAGGCGCCCCCCGCTCGAAGCAGCCAGGTCTTCGCCGCACTGGATCGCCTCGGGATCGCGATCGAAAGCGAAGACGCGGGCCACTCCCTTAGAGAGGATCGCTTCGGAATAGCCGCCCGCGCCGAACGTGCCGTCGACATGCGTCTCGCCGGGGGCGGGGGCGAGCGCGGCGACGACCTCGTCGAGCAGGACGGGAATGTGGGATTTCATGGGAGCGGCCGGAGGGCTCATGCCTTGGCCCCCTTCTGGCGCAGATAATAAGAGGCGATCTTCTGCAGGCGTTCGCCGCCATGCTCGATGGCCACCTTCGGGTTCCAGATCTCGGCATAGCGGCCGCGGCCCACGAACAGGGCCATGTCCTCGATCTGGCCTTCCTCGCGCAGCAGGCCGCCGAGCACGATCCGGCCGCCCGCATCGCAGGTGACCTTTTCACCGGTGCCCCAGAGGCCGCGGTCGAGATCCTCGAAAATGTCGGGGTCGGCGCCGCTATCCTCGCCTTTCAGACGGAGCCTCTCCTGCTCGGCGACCAGGAAGGCGAGATAGGTTTCCCCATAGACGGTGAGGCAGGGGGCGCGGCCGGCGGTGCCCAGATAGATGCCCCGGGGCTCGGCGGGAACCAGCGCGTTGCGGATGAAGGCGGGAATGGACAGGCGTGACTTGCCGTCCACCGCGCTCAGCGCATTGCCCTGAAAAATCTCCGCTTCCACGCCCTCAGTCCGCTCCCAGACCGAGGCTCCCCTTGTTCAGGCCCTTGCGATTCTTTGCCACGTCGCAAGCGCGGCCCGACAGGATACGCCCCTTGAAATCCTGTAACGTGGATAACCTAGGGGTGATGGGATTAAAAGGGATTTAATGGGATTTTGTGGGAAATACGGACACCGGAGGGGATGTTCCTGTTTTGTGCGCCAGCCGCCTCTCACGAGGCGGCTTTATCCTTCCTGTGGATAAGTAAGTGAATAGTCTCAGGCTGCGGCGCATCGTGCGTTAGCGGCGGCCAGCCGGGGGCGCGGCCGGCGCGGTCGAGCCGGCTCCGTTCGAGTCGGGATTGGAGGGCGTCAGGCCGAGGGTCGCGAGCGGCTCTTCGGGGGGCGAGGCCGTCTGGTTGGCCGCGCCGGGTCCCGTGGCGGCGACATTGTTCAGCGCGGCCTGGCTTTCCTGGCGGGCTTTGCCGGTGAAGACGGCGGCCAACAGGACGGCGAGGAAGACGGAAGCGAGACCGGTCAACCCGATCCGCACGCGTTGCATGCCAGCCTTTTGCCTCGCACTGTCCACTGCGGTGCAGGCTACCGTAATGCGTGACGTTTGTCGAACCGCGACGACGCTTGGTCGATTCAGGGCGGCTGCAAATGCGAGGCTGTAACAATTTTCGGCCTTGACGCCATTTGCTGCGCCCGCGAAGGAACAAGCTATGCGCTACACACATCTCATCGCCGCCAGCGCGGCCCTCCTCGCCCTCGCCGGGTGCAATAACGACCCGGTCCAGATCAACACCGTGGAAGCGGATACCAACGCGCCGCAGACGCAGCTCAACGCGACGGATCTGCCGCCGGCGATTACCGCCAGCAAGATCTACCGCTGCGCCGACAACAGCCTGTTCTACGTCGAGTTCTACAACAACAACACGGCGATGATTCACCGCGGCAGCCGCGACGCGACGCCGACCCAGCTCACCGGCACCTCGGCCAACGGCCCGTTCACCGCGGCCGGCCAGTCGGTCAGCGGCACCGGCAACAACGTCAACATCAACGGCAAGTCCTGCCACACCTGAGCCGTTCGGCACTGAAAGGGACAAAGGCCGGTCCAGACCCCCTGGGCCGGCCTTTTTCATTGGGGGGCCGGATCAGGCAATCTCCGCGCCGTAGCGGGCGCAAACCGCAAACCGTCCGCAGAGCCTAGGCGCGCGCGCCACTCCCCGCTATCGGCCCCGCATGACCGAATCCCCGATCACGCCGGAGGTCGTTGCGCAGCACGGCCTGAGCCCCGAGGAATATGAGCGCGTGCTCCATGCCTTGGGCCGCACGCCGAACCTCACCGAGCTCGGCATCTTCTCGGTCATGTGGTCGGAGCATTGCTCCTACAAATCGTCCCGCATCCACCTGAAGAAGCTGCCCACGAAAGCGCCCTGGGTGATCCAGGGGCCGGGCGAGAATGCCGGCGTGATCGACATTGGCGAGCGCGCGGACGGCACCGCGCTGGCCTGCATCTTCAAGATGGAGAGCCACAACCATCCAAGTTACATCGAGCCCTATCAGGGCGCGGCGACCGGCGTGGGCGGCATCCTGCGCGACGTCTTCACCATGGGCGCGCGCCCGGTCGCCAACCTCAATGCGCTCCGGTTCGGGAGCCCCGACCATCCCAGGATGCGCCACCTGATCGCCGGCGTGGTCGCCGGCATTGGCGGCTATGGCAATTGCGTCGGCGTCCCGACCGTCGGCGGCGAGGTCAATTTCCACCCCGCTTATGACGGCAACATCCTGGTCAACGCGATGACCGTGGGCGTCGCCGAGACCGACAAGATCTTCTATTCGGCGGCTTCCGGGGTCGGCAATCCGATCGTCTATGTCGGCTCGAAGACCGGCCGCGACGGCATTCACGGCGCCACCATGGCCAGCGCAGATTTCTCCGAGGACAGCGAGGAGAAGCGCCCTACCGTCCAGGTCGGCGATCCCTTCACCGAGAAGCTCCTCATCGAGGCCTGCCTCGAGTTGATGGCCAGTGACGCGATCGTCGCCATCCAGGACATGGGCGCCGCCGGCCTCACCTCCTCCTCTGTCGAGATGGCCTCGAAGGGCGGCGTCGGCATCGAGCTCGACATGAACGCCGTCCCCTGCCGCGAGACCGGGATGACGCCCTATGAGATGATGCTCTCCGAAAGCCAGGAGCGGATGCTGATGGTGCTGGAGCCGGGCCGCGAGGCCGAGGCCGAGGCGATCTTCCGCAAGTGGGAGCTGGACTTCGCCGTCATCGGCCGCGTCACCGACACCGGCCATATGGTCCTCACCTGGCATGGCGAGACCGTCGCCGACATCCCCCTCGCCCCGCTCGCCGAGGAGGCGCCGCTCTACGACCGCCCCTATCTCTTCCGCGAGGAGTACAAGGCCTGGGCCCAGGTGAAGCCGCTCGGCGACGTGCCCGAAAGCACCGACATCGCCGCGGACCTGCTCAAGCTGATGGCCTCGCCCGATATCGCCAGCCGCCGCTGGATCTACGAGCAATATGACCAGAAGGTCGGCGGCGACACCGTGCAGGCGCCGGGCGGCGACGCCGCGGTGGTCCGCGTCCACGGCACGGAAAAGGCGCTCGCCATCACCACCGACTGCACGCCGCGTTACTGCTATGCGGACCCCTATGAGGGCGGCAAACAGGCGATCGCCGAGGCCTATCGCAATCTCTGCGCGGTCGGCGCCCTGCCGCTCGCGGTCACCAACTGCCTGAACTTCGCGAATCCGCAGCGGCCCGAAATCATGGCCCAGATCGTCCACTGCCTCGAAGGCATGAGCGAGGCCTGCCGCGCGCTCGACTTCCCGATCGTGAGCGGCAACGTCAGTCTCTACAACGAAAGCAAGGCCACCGGCGGCGGCAGCGCCATCCTCCCCACGCCGGCGATCGGCGGCGTCGGGTTGATGGAAAACTGGACGAAGGCAGCGAGCATCGCGTTCAAGGCCGAGGGACAAGAAATCTTTCTGATAGGCGAACCGTGTTCTTCCCTTGGCCAGTCCCTGTGGCTGCGCGAGGTTCATGGACGAGAGGACGGGCCGCCTCCTGCCGTCGACCTGCTTGCCGAAAAGAAAACGGGAGAGCTAGTCCGCGAACTGATCGATCGAGGAGAAGTTACTGCGGTTCATGATGTTTCGGATGGCGGGCTGCTCGTGGCCCTCGCCGAGATGGCGCTTGCCGGCAATATGGGCTGTTCCGTCACGGCCGATGGTGAGGCCGCCGAGTACTTATTCGCTGAACACCAAGGGTGCTACCTTGTGACAATCCCCGGCGACGGACACGCCTTTATAGAGCGCGTCATGACCGCCGGACCGCTGGCAAGCCATCTTGGCACGGTTGTCGACACTGATGAAATCATGATCTCGAGCGGAATCTCAAGTGGAGCGAGAACACAGTTCGTCTCCCTCGCCGATCTCCGCGCCGCCCACGAGGGCTTCTTCCCGAAGCTCATGTCCGGTGGTAGCAAGGCGGTATAGCCCCGGGCTCGGGCCAGCCTCTCGAAGGAGAATGCCGCATGGCCCGTTCGCTCGCCCGCCCCATATTGATCGGCACCCTGATCGCCGGCACGCTCGACATCCTCGCCGCGATCACCCTGACCCTCTTCTACGGAAAGCGCAGCGTCGGCGAGATGCTGTCCGGCGTCGCCTCCGGCCCCTTCCCGGGCGCGGAGACCTGGGGCACCGGCGGCGCGGTCGCCGGCCTTGCGGTGCACTACACGTTGATGGCGATCATGGTCACCGTCTTCGTCCTCGCCGCCACCCGCCTGCGCCGGCTCTGGCAGCAGCCCATTCTCTGGGGCGTGCTCTACGGCCTCGCCACCTATGTGGTGATGAACCTGATCGTCATGCCCCTGCGCTTCGGCACGCCCGTCCCGCCGCCGACCCGGGCGATCGTCACCCAGCTCTTCTGCCATATCGTGCTGGTCGGCATCCCCATCGCCTTGGTCACCGCCCGCCACTTCCGCGGCCGCAGCCCCTTCCGCTAATCTCGTCATTCCAGCGGAAGCTGGAATCTCTCTTCTTTCCTTGTGGGAGCGGAGTAAGAAAAGTGAGATCCCAGCTTTCGCTGGGATAACGGGGGGAGAGGACATGGCGCTCTCGGGTTATTCGGGCACGCCGCTGGCCCAGAAATTGTCGCTGAAGAACGGCATGCGCACCTGGTGGGACGAGATGCCCGGCAGCGTCCGCGCCGAGATCGAGCGCGCGCGCATCGTCCTCACCCATTTGCTCTGGCCGGAACCGCCGATCGATGCCGCCCACATCTTCGTCACCGAACGCGCCGACATGGAAGCGGACCTGAAGCGCCTCCTCCCCCATCTCGCCCCGGCCGGCTTCATCTGGGTCTCCTGGCCGAAAAAGACCGCCCGCATGACCTCCGACATCACCGAGGACGTGATCCGCGAGGTCGCCTTGCCCATGGGCCTGGTCGACACCAAGGTCTGCGCGGTGGACGAGACCTGGTCCGGGCTGAAGCTCGTCATCCGCAAGGAACTCCGCGGCGACACGCCCGGCGTGCACGGAGCGTGGCCCCCGGCCTGACCGCGCGGGGACCACACCGGGATCCTGAATAAATGCTATTGCGAACGTCTCGCATTATCGATATATCCTTCGCCATGATCGTTTGTGTCTGCAATGCGATTCGGGAAGGCGAGGTCCGCGCCGCCGCACGGGCCGGCGCCGGCTGCCCGACCAGCGCCTATAGGGCGCGCGGCTGCAAGCCACGCTGCGGCCAATGCTTCTCATTCGCACGCGAGATCATCGCTCAGGAGCGCGGCGCGGTCTGACCTGCCGGGCATGTAAGGATTGTGCTCCGGCGAAGGCCGGAGCGTTGGATGCAGCGCGCGGACGCAAGTGAAGCGGCCACCGCTCCGGCCTTCGCCGGAGCACATGGGAGAGACCCCCGCGCTCGCCCTGCGATTCAGTCGCACTCTCAGCCAGGAATTTCCCAGTTTTCCGCCAGTTTTCGATGCCCTTTCGCACGCCCCTGGGCTATGAGGGGAGTGTATCCATGACGCGAAAGGCCGGGCGATGAAGGGCGACGAACAGGTCATCCAGCTGCTCAACGAGACGCTGAAGAACGAGCTGACCGCGATCAACCAGTACTGGCTGCACTATCGCATGCTCGACAATTGGGGCGTGCGGAAGCTCGCCGAATATGAGCGGCACGAGTCGATCGACGAGATGAAGCACGCGGACACGCTCGCTGAGCGGATCCTGTTCCTCGAAGGCCTGCCCAATTTCCAGATGCTCGGCCGCCTGCGCATCGGCGAGACCGTCGAGGAGGTGCTGAAGGCCGATCTCGATCTCGAATATGAGGCCCGCGAACAGCTCCGCGGCGCCATCGCCCATTGCGAGACGGTCCGCGACTATGTCAGCCGCGAGATTTTCGAGCGGATCCTGGAAAGCGAGGAGGAGCATATCGACTTCCTCGAAACCCAGTTCGAGCAAATCGCGCGCATGGGGCTGCAGAACTATATCCAGCTGCAGAGCAAGCCGGCGGAGGAGTAGAGCGCTCCGTCAATAACTTGCGCGGACGAGGCCTTCGTGGCGCCGCAGCCGGCGCTCGGCGTCCATGCCTTCATCGTATCGGCCAAGGCGCAGGAAGGCGGGGGCAGGCGCGAGAGCGGGCGTCGGGATGGGCGATGGCAAAGCGACGGGTTCGCGCACGGGCTCGGGCTGCGGGGCGGGCGCAGTGCCGCAGGCGCGCGGCAGGGTCTCACCGGCCCTCACCGCATCCCAGCGGCGTGCGAGGACGAGCGCGGGCGTTCCCGCGAACATGATCCCCATGACGAGCCAGTCCTGGACGCTTGCACTCATAACGAACCGGTTCTGCGCCCCGAATCACAATTGATCCTGAAGCAGCCTGGTTTATTCTCCGGTCACCATCCGGGAAGGGGGACCCGATGAGCTTCGCATCCGACACGTCCGAAGACGATTGGGATTCCGCGCCGGCGGCGCCGGCCCGCATCGCCACGCTCGACATCGTCCGCGGCATTGCCGTGATGGGCATCCTGGCGATGAACATCGTCGCCTTTTCCATGCCCTTCCAGGCCTATATGAATCCGACCGCCTACGGGCTGCACAGCCAGGCCGATCTCGGCTCCTGGGTCTTCAGCTTCATCTTCATCGACGGGAAGATGCGCGGGCTCTTCTCCTTCCTGTTCGGAGCGAGCACCCTGCTGGTCATCCAGCAGGCGCGGGCCGCGGGGGAAAGCCCGGCGAAGATCCATTCTGCGCGGATGTTCTGGCTGCTGATCTTCGGCCTGATCCATTTCTATTTCATCTGGTTCGGCGACATCCTCACCATGTATGCGCTGACCGGGCTCCTTCTTTTCTTCTTCCGCAATCTCAAGGTGAAGTCGCTGATCATCTGGGGCGTCGCCCTGCTGCTCGTGCAATGCACGATCATGGCCGGCGGCGCCTGGCAGGTGCATCAGTTCGCCGCCGCGGTCGCGGCAGGACATGCGGACCCCGACGTCGTCACCGCCTGGCAGGGCTTCGAGCAGGCCTTCGGACGGATAAATGGACAGGATCTGGCCCAGACGATGCAGCTGTTCCTCGGCTCCTGGGACGGCCTCGTCCACCAGCGGCTGGTCGTGCAGGGTCTCGAGCCCTTTACCGGAATCAAATTCTTCATCGCCGAAACCCTCGCTTACATGCTGTTCGGCATGGCGGCCCTGAAATCGGGCTTCTTCCGCGGCGAGTGGGCGGTGGCGCGCTATCGCAAATGGGCGCTCATCGGCTTCGCCATCGCGATCCCGGCTTATGCGGTGCTCGCCTGGCTACTGATACGCGCGGACTTTTCGGTGCCGGACGTGTTCACCTACTCGCTGGCCGCGACGACGCCCTTCCGGCCGTTCATGATCGTGGCGATCGCGGCGACCATCGTCCTCCTCACCCGCAAGGGCGGCTGGCTGGTGGACCGGATCGCGGCGGCCGGGCGCGCGGCCTTCACCAATTATCTCGGCACCTCGCTCCTGATGACCACCTTCTTCTACGGCTACGGGCTCGGCTGGTACGGCCACCTTTCCCGCATCCAGCTCTGGCTACCGGTGGTCGCCGTCTGGGTGATCATGCTGCTCTGGTCGAAGCCCTGGCTGGACCGCTATCGCTATGGCCCGTTCGAATGGCTGTGGCGCTCGCTGGCGCGGGCGCGGTTCCAGCCGATGCGCAAGCGGCAGGCGCCTAGCTCTGCGTCGTCGGCCGATAGTTGACCAAGGCCTCGAGTGGTCCCGCCGGGACGATGGTCATAAGCTGCTGCTCCTCGTCCAGACCCGGGAGGCGGTGGCCGTCCTCGGTGAAGTAGCGCATGTGCCAGCCGGCCTGGGCGGTGCCTTCGCTGCGGGCACAGACGATCTGGCCGTCGCCGGCCAGGATGAGGACGCGGAACAGGATCGGGATCGACTCGTCGCCCGGCTGCGCCGCTGCGCCGGGGATTTCGTAGAGCGTCGCATTGGCGATCGGGTCGCTGCAATCCGCGTCGCGCACCCGCCGCCCGTTCGCCCGGATGCCGACCGCATAACGGTGCGAGAGCATCTGGAAGAGCAGGGAGGGATTGTCGAGCCGGGTCGCCGACGCGCCATAAGTGTCCACCACGCGCCACGCCGCGGGCGCGAAGGCGGTGAGCGGGCGCGCGGTGATGATGCCGATGCTCCGCCCGCTGCTGCCGTCCACCGCGAAGTAATGGCGATCGACGCCGGCGGCGCGGAGCGCGCCGTCCGGGTCCGCGCCGCCCCGGTCCCAGCCCGGCACCACCTCGCCCACCCTGTACATGGAGTTGCGCATCTCGCCGACCATCGCCTGCAGGTCGGCGAAGCCGCCCTCGGGGTTGGTCTGGTCGGTCTGGGCGGGCGCCGCGGCGGGCGCGCCGAGCAGCAGGGCGATAAGCGACAGGCTCTGGATCAGGCGCATGGTCATCCTCCGGCGGCCAAGCCTAGGGCAACGGCCGGAGAAATGAAAACGGGGTGTCAGAGCCGCCCGAATTCCTGGTTGGAGGGGCCGCGCCCGAAGCCCTGGCGGCGAACCTGCAGCGGATTGGTCTCCGCCTCCAGCGCCTCCACCGTCTGCTGATAGACCGGCCGCAGCTCAGCGACCTGGGGCAGGATGTTGTCGGGGAAGAAGCCGCCCTCGACCGCACGGCGGCCGGCATTCTCGATTTCCTCGGCCAAAGCCGCGACCGGCTCCGCCCCGAACTGGCGCGCCTCGGCCTTCAGCGTATGGGCCGGCAGGATCAGGCCGGCGGCGTCCTGGCGGTGCATCGCCTCCTCGATCCGGCAGAGCGCCTTCTCGCCATCCTCGCGGAAATAGCCAAGAATGCGAACGAAGCTCGCCCCCAGCTGCGTGCGCATGCGTGCAAATGTGCTCCAGTCGACGAGTTCGTCCACCGCCTTTTCCCCTTGGCGTTCCGGTTGAGCTGGTTTCTACGCCCCGTCCGTAAACAGGATGTTGACGCTGCGGCCGCCGAAACCCCGTAGCCCGCGGCGGGGACGCCTAGTTGCCGCGGTCGTCGAACGGATTGCGCGAGGCGCGGACCTGCAGGCGCACCGGCACCGCGCCGAAGCCAAGCTCGCGCCGGATGCCGTTGATCAGATAGCGCAGATAGGAATCCGGCAACTGGTCGGTGCGCGTGCCGAACAGAACGAAGCTTGGCGGGCGGGTGTTCACCTGAGTGATGTAACGAAGCTTGATACGCTTGCCGCCGGGCGCGGGGGGCGGATTCTTCTCCACCGCATCCTCGAACCAGCGGTTGAGCTTGCCGGTGGAGACGCGCGCCGACCAGGCCTCGCGCACCTCGAAAGCGGCGGCGAGCAACTGGTCGATCCCCTTGCCGGTCTTGCCGGAGACGGTCAGCAGCGGCACACCGCGCGCCTGGCTCAGCCCTTCCTCCAGCGCCGCCTTGACGCCGTTGAACAGGCCCGACGGGTTCTCGGCCACGTCCCATTTGTTGATCGCAATGATGAGGGCGCGGCCTTCCTGCAGGACATGGTCGGCGATCTTCAAATCCTGAACCTCGAGCCCGCGCGTGCCGTCGAGCAGCAGCACGACAACCTCGGCGAAGTCGACCGCGCGACGGGCGTCGGCAACCGATAGCTTCTCGAGCTTGTCCTCAACCTTCGCTTTCTTGCGCATGCCCGCAGTGTCGATCAGGCGCACCGGCCGCCGCGTGCCGTCGGGCGCGTGCCACTCCCAGTCGATGGCGATGGAATCGCGGGTAATCCCGGCTTCAGGCCCGGTGATCAGCCGATCCTCCGAGAGGATGCGGTTGATGAGGGTGGACTTGCCGGCATTGGGCCGCCCGACGATAGCGAGCTTCAGCGTCGGATCGCTCTCGGCGCCCTCGTCGGGCTCCTCATCCGCCTCGCGCTCGATAAGCGGCCGAAGATGCTCGAACAAATCGACCGTGCCTTCGCCATGCTCGGCGCTCATCGCGATCGCTTCGCCAAAGCCCAAAGCCCAGGCTTCGAGGATGCCGGCCTCGCCGGCGCGACCCTCGGCCTTGTTGGCGGCGAGGATGACAGGTGTGTTTTCATCGCGCAGCCAGCGGGCGATCTCTTCATCCAGTGGCGTCACGCCTGCCCGACCGTCGATCAGGAACAGGGCCACATCGGCCTCGCGCACCGCCGCCTCGGTCTGGGCGCGCATCCGGCCCGGGAGGGTCTGCGGATCCTCATCCTCATAGCCGGCGGTGTCGATCACCCGGAAGTCGAGTCCGATCAGGCTCGCCTCCCCTTCCCGTCGGTCGCGGGTCACGCCCGGCCGGTCATCGACAAGCGCCAGCTTCTTGCCAACCAGCCGGTTGAACAAAGTGGATTTGCCGACATTGGGACGGCCGACGATCGCGACGGTGGGCAGCTTGGCCATAAGGCCCGCTGCCCTGCCCGCTTACCTCCAGGCGGTCAACCGCCCGTCATTGTCCAGAACCAGGAGCGTGTTGTTCGAAACGATCGGAGGCAGCGACATGGCGGCACGGTGCCGCCAGGTGGTCTGGATCGTCCCGTCCACGGGCGAAGCGAGAATGATGTCGCCGTTCGAGCCGGTCAGGATCAGCCTGTTGCCGGCCAGAATCGGCCCGCGCCAGTAGATCGGCCCGGTGCGCTTCTCCGCATTATGATAGCGCGGCAGCTGCGAGATCCAGCGGATGCGGCCCGAGGAGCGGGCGACCGCGAGCAGCTGGGCCCGGTCGGTCACCACGAAAATCCAGTCCCCAGCCACCCAGGGGGTGGAGAGGCCGCCGATATTGACCTCCCAGGCGCGCTGCCCGGTGATCAGTTCGACCGCGACCATGCGCCCGCCCTGACCGATCGCGAAGACGCGGCCATTGTCGATCACCGGATCGGCGTCGATGTCCGACAGCTGACCGACCGAGGTGGAAATGCCGGTTCGCGCCAGTGCGTCCTGCCAGACCACCTGGCCGTTCTCGTAGCGATAGGCGGTAAGCTCGCCCGACGAGAAGCCGGCGACGAGCGTCGACTGGGCGAAGGCTGGCGCCGCGGAGCCGAACACACCGGCCAGCTCGAACGAGCCGGCGCCCGACCAGCGAGTCTCGCCATTCTCGGCGTTCAGCGCATAAAGCTGGCTGTCCTGGCTCAGCACATAGACAGTGTCGCCGGCGACAGTCGGAGCGCCGCGCAGCGGCCCGCCGGGCTTGACCATCCAGACCTGGTTACCGTTCGAGGCATCGAGCGCCGCAATGTCGCCGGCGCCGTTGGTCGCGTAGACGCGGCCGCCATCATAGGTGACGCCGCCGCCGAACAGGGCCTCGCTGGGACTGTGCTCGCCGCGCACCTGATGCGACCAGATTTCCTGGCCGTTCTGGATGTTGAAGGCGCGGACCCGGCCTTCCGTGTCGACCGTATAGACGCGGCCGTCCGCAGCCACCGGCTCGGAGACCAGACGGGTGCGGAAGCTGTTGCCGCTGCCGATCGACACGCTCCACACCTGCTGCGGCGCGTCGCCGAGCGCGACATGGCCCATCGACTTGGCGGCATTGCCGCCGGACTGCGACCAATCGGTATTGGCGGTCGCCGCCGGCACCGTGACGGGGATGGCCGCGAGCAGTGGATCGGCCTCGACCGTGCCCTCCGTGCCGAGCACAGGGATACGCTGACCCACGGTCGGCGTGGTCGGCCCGCGGCGGCGCCCGACGACCCCGCATCCGGCGAGCAGGGTGACACAGACCATGGCGGCTACAATACGCTTCATCGGGCTTTTTCCCTCGTTGCGGGAGCAGGGGTTGGGGTGGCTGGCGCCGCAGGTGCGGGCGCTGCCGCAGCCGGATGGGCCGGCGCGGCGGAATGGGGGGCGTTCGGATCGGGATCGAGGCCGAGAGAGGCGGCCATCATGCTGGCCCGCTGACGCATCGTCTCCGGCGCATTCTCGTCGCGCGCGACCCGCACGAAGATCGGCCCGGCAAGGTCCGGACGGTTCATCTTGAGATGTGCCACGCCAACCATTTCGCCGGCGGCGCTGGCCCAGGCGCTGTCGCCATTCGCGGTCGCGCCGAGCCGGCGGATCACTTCCTGCGGCTGCAGCCCGTCATATTCGAGCTGGGTGCGGCGGATCATCGCGGCGTCGCGATAGACCTGGTCGAGCCCTTGATCGCCTTCGATGCCCTGCAGGGTGGCGATGGCGCCGCGATTGTCCCCGGTCTGCGCCTGGCTGGTGGCCCGGGCGAACAAGGCGGCGGCGCGATAGCCTTCGATGCTGCTGCCCGCCAGGGCGTCGATCTGCGGCCTGGCCGCGGCGGCGCCTCTCGTACCGCCATTCAACTGGCTGACGGCCGAGATCAGGGATTCGCCCGCATTCTCGCGCGCCTCCGCCTGGTGGCCCGACCACCAGAGATAGCCGCCGACGGCGGCCAGGATGGCGACGACCCCGCCAATGATCCACCAGCCATAACGCGTGAAGAAGTTGGAGATCTGCTCCCTGCGGAGCTCGTCATCCACTTCTTTCAGGAAAGTCTCACCGTCATTCGGGCTGAGCGCCACTCAAAAATCTCCATTCGGGGAGCCTGCACGAAGGCCAGGGCCGCCCATCCACATCCTCTAACGGCCCGCTGCGCAGTCCGCGCGGGCGCGCGCCCCGAAACTCCTTAGCCACGGCGCGGAGGAAACGGAATACTACTTCTTGCCCCGGTAGATCTGCTCCTCGGTGGGGAAAGCGCGGCTCTTCACGTCTTCGGCATAGGTCGCGGCCGCTGCGCTGATCTCTGTGGCGAGGTCGCCGAAGCGCTTCACGAAGCGCGGGGTGCGTTCGAACATGCCCATCATGTCCTCGGTCACCAGGATCTGGCCGTCACAGGCGGCGGAAGCGCCGATGCCGATCGTCGGGCAGGCCACCGCTTTCGTCGCTTCGGCGGCGATCTCCTCCATCACGCCCTCGATGACGATGCAGAAGGCGCCGGCATCGGCGACCGCGCGCGCGTCGGCGATCACCTTGGCCGCCTCGGCATCGTCGCGGCCCCGGGCACGATAGCCGCCGAGCACGTTCACCGCCTGGGGAGTCAGGCCGACATGGCCGATCACCGGAATGCCGCGTCGGACGAGGAAGGAGACAGTCTCCGCCATCGCCTCGCCGCCCTCAAGCTTTACCGCCGCCGCGCCGGTTTCCTTGAGAATGCGCGCGGCGCTGCGAAAGGCCTGCTCCGCGCTTTCCTCATAGGACCCGAACGGCATGTCGACGGCGACCAGGGCATGCCAGGAGCCGCGCACCACCGCAGCGCCATGCGCGCACATCATCTCGAGGCTCACCGGGATCGTGGAGGGCAGGCCGTAAATGACCTGGCCGAGGCTGTCGCCGACCAGCAGGAAGTCGCAATGCGGGTCCAGCAATTGCGCCATCCGCATCGTGTAGGCGGTGAGCGAGACGATCGGCTCGCCTCCCTTGCGCGCGAGGATGGCGGGCGCGGTGACGCGCTTGCCCGGCGTGGGCGACGGGGTCGCCCGGCTGGTCGCGGTGTCGATCGTGTAGGTGGACATGGTGACGGTGTAGCCGAATTGTTGCGGCGCATCAAAGCGTGGCGGACTTCATCTCCCTGACGAAGCCGGTGACATCCTCCCCGCGCGCGATCCGGTCGACGATGGCCGAGCCGGAGATCACACCTGCGGCGCCCGCCGCCAGCGCCGCGCGGACCTGGTCGGGCCGGGAGATGCCGAAGCCGAAAACGGGGGGTGGCGCGTCTGCTTCGCGGAGCACGTCGAGCATCGTCTGATGATCGAAATGCGCGTCCTGATCGGCGCCGGTCACGCCGGTGCGCGCCACGCAATAGGTATAGCCGCCGCCAAGCTTCGCAATCTCGACCAGGCGGTGGGCTGGCGTGTTGGCGGCCGCGATCAGCACCGGGTCGATCCCGTGCGCCCGCGCCGCCGCCTCATAAGGCGCAGCCTCCAGCACCGGGACATCGGCGACCAGCACGCTGTCCACCCCCGCCTCGGCGGCGCGGGCGTAGAAATCGTCTCGCCCCCGCGCGAGCACGAGATTGGCGTAGGTGAGGATGCCGACCGGCACGTCCGGATGCCGGTCGCGAAAGGCGCTCAGCAGGGCGAAGCAGTCCCCCGGCGTCGTGCCATTGGCCAGCGCCCGCACCGCCGCCGCCTGGATCACGGGCCCGTCCGCGATCGGATCGGAGAAGGGGATGCCGACCTCGATCATGTCCGCGCCGCCCGTGACCAGCTGATCGAGGATCGCAGCCGAGGTCGCCAGATCAGGGTCGCCGAGCATGACGAAAGCGCCGAACACGCCTGCATTGCCACTGCGGCGGAACATGGCGTCGTAGCGGCTCATTCGGGCAGCTCCAGGAGGCGGCGGGCCTGCTCCATATCCTTGTCGCCCCGCCCGGACAGGCCGACGAGAATGACCTCATGTTCGTCCATCAACTTCAGCGCATGCGCCAGCGCATGGGCGGATTCGAAGGCGCAGATGATTCCCTCCGCGCGCGCGAGAGCCGAGAAGGCGTCCAGCGCCTCCCGATCCGTCGCGCCGACATAGGACGCCCGGCCGCTGTCCTTGAGGAAGGCATGTTCCGGACCCACCGCGGGATAATCGAGCCCCGCCGAGACCGACCAGCTCTCCGAAATCTGCCCGTCCTGATCCTGCAGGATATAGGTCTCGGCGCCGTGCAAAACCCCGGGCCGGCCGCGCTGCAGGGTCGCGCCATGCTCGGGCCCGTCCAGCCCCTTCCCCGCCGCCTCGACGCCGATCAGCCTGACCCCCTCGTCCGGCACGAAGTCGCTGAACAGGCCGATCGCATTGGAGCCGCCGCCGACGCAGGCCACCACCGCATCGGGCAGCCGCCCCTCCTCGGCGAGGATCTGCGCGCGCGCCTCGCGGCCGATCACCCGCTGGAAGTCGCGCACCATCAACGGGAAAGGATGCGGCCCCGCCACTGTGCCGAGCAGATAATGGGTGTCGGCGAAGCTCGCGGTCCAGTCGCGCAAAGCTTCGTTGATCGCGTCCTTCAGGCCCTGCCCGCCCCCTGTCACGGGGATGACCTCGGCGCCCATCAACCGCATCCGGAAGACATTAAGCTGCTGCCGCGCCACGTCATGCGCGCCCATATAGATGCGCGTCTCGAGCCCGAAGAGCGCGCCGGCGAGCGCGGTCGCGACGCCATGCTGGCCGGCGCCGGTCTCGGCGATCACCCGCGTCTTGCCCATTCGCTTCGCAAGCAACGCCTGCGCCAGCACCTGGTTGGTCTTGTGCGCGCCGCCATGGAGCAGGTCCTCGCGCTTCAGATAGATGCGCGCCTTACCTGCGCCGAGATTGCGACAGCGCGTCAGCGGCGTCGGCCGCCCGGCATATTTGGTGAGCAGCTCTTCCAGTTCGACATGGAAGGCTGGGTCCTGCCGCGCATCGAGAAACGCGGCCTCCAGCTGCTCCAGCGCCGGCACCAGGATTTCAGGGACATAAGCGCCACCATAGGCGCCGAACCGGCCGCTCAAGCGCATGCGCGCGTCTCCGGCCTGAGTGCATCGAAGAAAGCGGTGAGCTTGGCCGGGTCCTTGCGCCCGGGCGCGGCCTCAACGCCCGAGCAGAGGTCTAGCGCCCAGGCGCCGACTCTGGAGGCGGCTCGCGCATTACCGGGGTTAAGTCCGCCGGCGAGCAAGGCGCTGCCGAGCTCAGGCCGGTCGCGCACCCGGTCCCAGTCGAACACCTTGCCGGTGCCTCCGGTGTGACCTTCGACCTGGGTATCGAAGAGCGTTCGGTCGGCGCCCGGTCGCGACGCAGGCAGGTCGCGCCCGACTCCGCCCGTCGCCCAGATCTCGGTGCCGGCCGGGAGCAACGGCCGCAGGCCGCGAATATAGGCTGCGTCCTCATCGCCATGCAGCTGCACCGCGGCGAGGCCGAGCTCGTGCGCCGCCAGCGCGACCTCCATCAGCTTCTCGTTGCGGAAGACGCCGACCAGAGGCGCGCCGGTAATCTCCTTCGCCTGCGACCGCGTCACGGCGCGCGGCGTGCCGGGGACCATGACGAGGCCAAGCCATGAGGCGCCGGCCGCCACCGCCGCTTCGGCGTCCGCAGGATTGGTGATCCCGCAAATCTTCACCCGGCCGAAGGCAAGCGCCCGCGCCGCGGCAGCCGGCCAGGCCGCGCGCATCAAAGCGGTGCCGACCAGGAAAGCGTCCGCATGGGGCGCCAGCCGCTCGACGTCGGCCCGCGTCGCGATCCCCGATTCCGCGACCAGCACCCGGTCCGCCGGCACCAGAGGCGCAAGCCGCTCGGTCGTCGCGAGATCGACCGTCAGCGTCGCGAGATCCCGATTGTTGATCCCGATCAGGGGCGCACCGAGCGCCACCGCACGCCGCACCTCATCCGCGTCATGCGCCTCGACCAATACGTCCATGTCGAGCGCCTCTGCCGCCGCCAGCACCGCGCGCGCCTCGTCGTCGTCCAGCACCGAGAGCATTGCCAGCACGGCGTCCGCGCCAAAGGCCCGCGCCTCCGGCACCTGCCGCGGGTCGACGACGAAGTCCTTGGCCAGGATCGGTCCGTCGAAGACCGCGCGCACTGCCGCCAGATCGTCCAGCGACCCGCCGAAATAGGGCCCGTCGGTCAGCACGCTGATCGCGTCCGCGACATCAGCATAAGCCCCCGCCTGCTCCGCCGGATCGACGCCGAGGCGGATCGCTCCCTCGGACGGCGAGGCCTGCTTCACCTCCATGACGAAGCGCGCGCCCGGCCGGGCCAGGGCCGCGCGCAGGCTTCGCCGGGTCGGCGCGGCCGGGGGCGCACCGCCCGCCAGTCGCGCCGCCACGTCGATCCGCTTGCGCGCGACGATCTCGCCGAGCACGCCCTTCGGTTCAGTCATTGGTGATCTCGATCAGGGCCTTGAGCGTGGCGAGCGCGCCGCCCGAGCCGATCGTCGCCAGCGCCATGTCGGCGCCCTGCTTCAGATCCTCGGCCCTGCCCGCCGTCGCCAGCAACGCACCCGCGTTCAGCGCCACCGCGTTGCGCTCGGCCTGCGTGCCATAGCCGCTCAGCAGCATCTTCAACCGCTCGGCATTCTCCTCAGGGCCACCGCCGCGGATCGTACGGAGCGGCGCGCGCTCCAGCCCAGCCTGTTCCGGCGCGATGGTGAGCCGCTCGAGCCGCCCGTCGGTCAGCCGCACCGCCTCGGTCTCGGCATGCGGCGCGATTTCGTCCAGCCCGCCACCATGGACGACCAAGGCCCGCTTGACGCCGAGTGCGTCGAGCACCGTCGCGACCCGCACCAGCAGCCGCGGCTCGGCGACGCCGAGCAATTGCACCGGCGGCTCGGCCGGGTTCACGCAGGGGCCGAGGATGTTCATGATCGTCCGGACCTTCAGCGCGCGCCTGACCGGCCCGGCATGTTTGAGCCCCGGATGATAAGCCGGCGCGAACAGGAAGCAGAGGCCGGCCTCGTCCAGCGCCCGCCGCGCCCTTCCGGGCTCCACCTCCAGCTTCACGCCCAGATGCTCCAGGACATCCGCCGAACCGCAGCGCGAGGTCACCGATCGGTTGCCGTGCTTGGCGATCGGCAGCCCCGCCGCCGCCGCGACGAAGGCAACGGCCGTGGAGAGGTTGATCGTCCCCGCCCCGTCCCCGCCGGTGCCGCAACTGTCGGCGAACAGATAATCGGGCCGCTCGAAATCGCGGTCGGCGGCGCGGAGCGCTTTTGCGGCGCCGATCAATTCTTCAGTAGTCTCGCCCTTGATCTTCAGCGCGACGAGCATGGCGGCGATGGCGGGATCGTCGAGGCGGCCCTCGACGAGGGCGGCGAACAGGGTCTCGGTCTCGGCGGTGGAGAGGTTTTCGCCGAGGTAGAGGCGACCAAGCGCCTCCTCGATAGGGTCGGCCTTTTGCGAAACGGGCTCGGCGGCAGCGAGATTGGTCATGTACATGTCGGTGGTCCTGCGATGATGAGGCAATAAAAAACCCGCCGGAAGCGGCGGGCTTGCTGGTCGTCTGGTCTGATCAGTCGATCTTCACCATCGATGCAGGCGCGCCGCGGGGCTATCGGCCCACCAATGCCACGCGCACGCCGGGGTGGCCGCGGAAACGGCGGTCGGCAGGACGGCGCTGAACATGGTCTTGGTCATCGCGGCCTAAGCATCCCGATTCGGAGCGCCGGCGTCAACCGGCAAGTTTCGGCTTAGCGGTAGAAGATATGTGCGCCGATCACGCTGGTGCGGGCCAGGCGGCGTCCCCAGGACGGCGAGACATAATTGGCGTGATACCAGAGCACGTTGGACGCCAGCATCCGGTTTGTGCCCTGCTGGGCGAGCTTGGCGATGGCGACCGCGCGGCGCCAGGCCTCGGAGGTCCGGTTCGCGGCCGGAATGACGCCGCCGCGGACGAAGGAGAATTGCGCGTGCTGGGTGACGACGCCGCACCATGTCGCAGGATAGCGACCGGAGCGGGCGCGGTTCAGCACCACTTCGGCGACCGCGAGCTGGCCCTCAAGCGATTCCCCGCGCGCCTCGAAATAGACGGCGTTGGCGAGGCAATCCTCTTCGGCGCCGGCGGTCTGGACGCCGGACAGGCGGGCGACGTCGCCCTCGAGCGTCAGCGCAGCCGGCGCGGCGACGTTGGCGAGGCCGACCATATGCTGGAAAGCGGCGACGCTGGCCTGGTTCGCCCGGGCCGCGGCGGTCTGGACGGGAGCGGTGGGAACGGCGCTGTTCAGGCCGAGGGCGCTGACCGGGGCCGCGGCGACGGCATGATCGAAAATGCCGGTCTGGGCGGACGCGGGGGCGCTGGCGAGACCGAGCGCGGCGATAAAGAGACCCGTTGCCGCCGCAGCGCGAAATGCTTGAAACATCTTGAAATCTGGTCGCTTCCTGGCGGTGAGACCGAAACCTCGCCGTCTTGCGCCAGCCATCCCAATCTACCCCCGGGACGGCCCCCGCTTGTTTGAAACTCGATGGGGCGAACCTGCGGGCGTGCACGGCAGGAATCAACAGGCCGACTCCGTTCCAGCGGCGAACGGGGTGCGAGCCGGGACGAGTTGCGGAACGGAAGGCGCTTCGCTAGCGGAGCCGGCAGAAGGAGCACGCCATGGCCTATTGGCTGATGAAATCCGAACCGCACGTCTACAGCTGGGACGATCTGGTGCGGGACAAGGCCACCGACTGGGACGGCGTCCGCAACAATGCGGCGCGGCTGCACCTGCGCGCCATGCAACCCGGCGACGAGGCCTTTTTCTATCATAGCGGCGACGAGAAGCAGGTGGTCGGGATCATGACGATCACCGGGCCGGGCAAGCCCGACGGCGAGGATGGCGGCTGGGTCAAGGTCCCGGTCGCGCCGGTCCGCACGCTCGGGCCGGTGACGCTCAAGCAGATCAAGGCCGAGCCGAGCCTCGCCGCGATGGAACTGGTCCGCCAGTCCCGCCTGTCGGTCAGCCCCGTGCGGGATGAGGAATGGGCGAAGGTGCTGGGGATGGCCGGCGGGGCCTGACCTACTCGTTGTGCATCCGCGTGTATTCCTCCATCGCCGCGTCGATGCCCTGGTGCAGCTCCCGGATGCGGGCGCGGTAGGCGGCGGTCAGGCAAGAGACGCTGCGCCCGCAGGCCCGCCGCCGATCGAGGAACGCCCGCGCCTCGTCGCCGCGATTGCCGTTGCCGCCCATCAGCATCGGCACCTTCGAATAAGCGTACCAGAGCCCGCCCATCTCGCTATCGAGATTGGAGAGGGAAGGCGTGTGGCAGACCGTCACCTCGTCCGCGGCGCGGGCGCGGCTGCAATCGAAGCTCGCCGCCGAAGCGGGGCTGGCGAGGCCAAGGGCGGCGGCGAGGGCGGCGAGGGAAAGGGCGATGCGGCGCATGTGGATGGCTCCATGTGGACGAACCAAGGTAACCCAAAGAATGATCTGTGTCGCCGCTGGACCCGTCGCTTCTATTCGAACACGTCGGAGACCCCGTCCATCTCTCTCTGGTCAAGTGGGTTGGGCCCATATTCATTCTCGTCCTCGTCGCCCGGCGTGACCATGAAGAAGAGGAGGATGAAGCCACCGATGAGTGGGATTAAGCCCAACAGCAAAGCGATCCCCGGCTTGTTCTGGTCGTGCAGCCGGCGGACGGCGCACGCGAGGTTGGGAATGAAGCTTCCCAGGACCACAACCGAAAAGACCACCACAAAGGCGGTGCCCCCCGGACCCATGGACGCCGTCCCCCTGTCGAAGGCGGCGGCGCCAAGCGCCGCAAGGATCACCGCCACGTAGAATTGCAGCTGGAACAACCAATATTCGATCCGCGGCGAGCGCCCCGAAAAGTCGAACGCATGCCGCCACGGCCTGAGCAACCAGTACATATCGAGTTCCCCCCAAGTCCCGGCCCGATCTTAACGTGAAGCCGTCTAAGACAAAGCGAGAATTTCAGTGGCCGAGCAGGTCCCGGATCGTCCAGGCCAGCAGATGCGGGCGGGCGAGCGCCTTGTCGACCGCATAGGGCCACCAGCCCGGGCCGAAGGGGACATAGACCCGGACCGGCACGCCGAGGCGCTTCGCGACCGCCGCCGTCCGCCGCCCCGGCAGGCCGCGCAATTGCTCCAGCTCGCACGGCGTGCCGGCGGCCAGCAGGAGGTTGAGCGCGCGCTCGGCGAGATCCGGATCGTGAGTGGCCACCGCGACCGGCGCGGCCCGCCCGGCGAGTTGCGCGGCCAGCGCCAGATATTTGGCCGCAACGTCCCCCTCGCCCCATAAGGGATCCGCCCATTCGCCCTTCACCAGCCGGATCCGGGCCGTCGTGTCCCGGAAATCGGCGGCGTCCTGCAGGCTGCGGCGCCACCGGGCGGGGATCACGACGCCGGTGCGGGGAAAGGCGCCGAGCAGGGCCGAGGCCGCCGCCAGCGTCGGCTCCGCATGGTCGAGCGCATGGGCGTCGAACATCAGGGCGAGGCCGGCGGCATTGGCGGCTTCGGCGACGCTTCGGAGATGCGCGGGGTCGAACCCCAAAGGCGGCGCCTTGACCGACAGCTGGACGTCGGCGGCGGAACCATTGAACAGGGACGCGGCCGCGAGGTTGGCGGCGACGATCTCTTCCGGGCCCGCGGCCCCGGCCTGAAAATAGCCCAAAGTCGCGCCGCGCCCCTGCCGGTTGAGCCGGGCGCAGCGCCGCGCGGCGGCGGCCGCGCCGGGGCCCGTCGCGACGCGCTCGATGCCGCGCGGCAGCGCATAGCGGGCATCCCGCAAGACGGCCCGGGGGCTGCGCATCAGCCTTTCCCGAAGGTCAGCCGCGACCGCAGCCAGCCGGAAACGTCCCCGGCGAAGACCGCCGCGCCCTTCGCGTTGAACGGATAGGCCCGCAAGCGGACGCAGTCATGCCGGTCCTGCGTCCAGAAGGTCGCGATCCAGGGCTCGACATTGCCGAGCAATTCATAAGCGGCGAGCCCCCGCTCCGCGGCCCAGCCGAGACTGTGCAGCATCAGCAGACTGCCCGGCGAGCAGCGGGCATAATCCTCGTCGAAGCCGATCTTGAACAGCCAGTAGCGGCCGCCCCATTCCAGCGCCATCTGCATGGCGACGGCCGTGCCGTCGATGCGCAGGAAAGCGATCCGGAACGCCCCCTGCTCCGCGCCCCAGCGGAAGAAGCGGCGGAAGCACTCCTCCTTCGCGCGATCGACGGCGATCGCGGTCCCGGCCTCGCGCTTCCAGCTGCGCACCTCGACCGCCACCGCCTCGTCGAACAAGGCGTCGAATTCGGCCGGCGTCGGCGACAGCATCTCACAGGTGACCGCGCCGCGCTCGGCCGCCCGCCGCGCGGCGCGGCGGAAATCGGAGCGGCGGCCGGCGTTGAAGTGCGACGCCGGGTCCCGCCAGGAGGCGTCGAGCGCGATGGTCGGCATCGGCCCGGCGGGGCGGACCTGCACCCAGCCCTTGCCCCTGAGCGCCGCCCTGAGCGCGGGGATGAAGGGGGAGCCGGCCGGGATGCGGTGCAGCTCCAGCGCGCGGCCGTCCGCCACGACCGCCCGGGCCAGCGCGCCCAGCGCCTCCGGATCGAGGCAGAGGGCGTCGCCCGGCTCGCCGGTCTCGTTCGCGCCGAGCATCGTCCAGCGCGCGAACCGGCCGGGCTTGCGGCACAAGGGGATGAGGCCGGCCAGCGCCTCGCCCTCGCCGACCGAGAAGACCTGGATGTCCGCCTCGGCAAGGAAGGTGTCGGCGAGCGCCGCCGAGAAGCCGTAGCCCTGCATCGGCATCGACGCCGCGACCTCGAGCTGCTGCCAGGCGGCGAGCAGGGCCGCATCGTCGCGGAACCGGGCGAAGGACAGAGCCGCCGCCGCCACCGACGCCCCGCCCCGCCGGCCCGGCCGCGCGCCCGCGCCTTCCGGCGGCGCCCAGGGCGCCAACGGCGCACCGCGGTCCGGAGTGATCGGATAGGTCAAATCGAGCCTGCGCGCCTGCCCCTGGAAAGGGTGGGAGCATAAGGCCTTTGTCTTGCCATTCCCTTTCCGCGGGCCCTGCGGCGACCCGGCGCAGCGCCGGCCGTGTCGCGATCGGACATGGAAAGGTGAGGCAAAAGCGAGGCCAATGACCGGCTTCCGCTGCCTCGAAAGCGCATGAAGTTCGTGAACGTGACGATATGCAATGCATGTCGGCCTGCCGCCATTGCGCCGCAGTCGACGGACGAAGTTCACAAACCTGACACTTGCCATCTGTGGGTCATCCCGGCCTGCGAGGGGCGCGGAAGTTCTCAAAGTTCGCCCCACCACGCGCGCGAAGCGGTCGCAGGTCGCGCCTGGAGTCGCGCCTTCCTGACGCGCGCACAGCGCGGCGCCTTGCTTCTGCATGTTTGAGTCTTCCGGTCCCGAAGGGCCGGATTGTCTCATGGGTGCGGGGGTGTAGGAAAATGGTTTGTTCGCGTTGTTTCGTCGGTCCCGCCGACGACTTTTCCCTGCACCTTCCGCTCGATGGGCTCCGCAGCGCCTCCATCCGATATGTGGGATATTGGGCGTTCAGTTCAGCCGAAACCGTGCAAGTTCAGCTTTTCTTGCGCAGTGATAAGGTGTTTGGTCCGGCTTTCCTCGCAGGTCGAGCGGGGACGGGTGCCACAGCTGGGGCAGGAGGCGGAGGTGCAAAAGCGCCCGCCAAAACTTGCTTCAGAACGCCAAAAATGGCGTCCATGTCGTGTTGCTCGACCCGAGGGTAGATGGCCTTACCTTCCCACACTAATGGCCTGAGACGATTTATATTCACCGTGTAGATGTGGTCGCATACGACGTAGGCCGTGATACCGTCTGCCTCGCCTTTGGGATTGGGATTGGTCGATAATTCGTGAAAATGAGTGCCAGCCTTCTGCTCGGAGCTTGTCACCGGGAGAATGATGCACGTATCGTGAAGCGATTTCGCAGCACGAATAACGATGCCCGGGTGCTCGTTTACGAACTCTGGTGCATAGGCATCGTGTGGAAAATCTATCCAATACATCTGGCCAACGCGGGGGCGACTTATTATGCGGCGCTCGCGTCGGCTGATTGGAACATAGCCGGCAGCCACGATCTCATGATGCTGGGGGAAGGGATGTCCGACCGATGTGACCCGATGGGAGACTTCTGGCATATTACCAAAGTCTATCGAGACGTAGCCAGCCGCGAGTAGCTCTTCATCCGATGGGAAGTGCGACTTTTCGACTTCGTCGTGGTTAGTTTCTTGGTCGGACATGTATGAAATTTAACTCTCTATAGAACCCGGCTCGATCGAGACCGCAGTGTTCATCGGGCGGCTATAATCTCCCTGGATCGCATCTCGTTCAATTTGTGTATAGCCATCCTGATAGACTTCAATTTGACGCCGCCGCTTGTAATAGGACAACCGTCGGCCCGGCGTGTCGGCTTCAACACGCAACCGTGCAACGCCCCGCATTCCAGGCGCCTGTCGATGTTGAGATAGTGTGACCAACACGTCTGCCCCATAGCGGTCGAGCAGATTTGCTCGTTCCTCAGAAAGCGCAGCAGCTGCGTTCATCATCGTTGTGGTAAGCCTAAATACGTCGCCACTTCCCCCGCTTTGATCTACGACACCTAAGTCTACGGGGAAAAGCGGCTCGGCATCGTTTGCCTCGCTGTCAAAAACCCAAGGCTCGAACCACAGCGCACCAATTCTCTCGAGTGTAGTCACTCTCTCCCAAAAACCCGCCCACGCCCCCTCGTTGGTGCGGCTCTTGAGACGGTGTTCCACTGCCCAATCGCCAGCGGCAGACTTCGCGGCGCTCAAGCGTAGCGCCCAGATCGCATGAACTCCAATTTCGAACACCTTGCGCGGGGGAAAGTCCTTTGGGCTTGTCTCGCTCAATGCGGAGATCGGCACTCCGAAGGTGGCATCGAGCTGTATCATCCCATATAGGTCAATCAGCATACGCAGTAGCAAGGCGTCCCCTGCTTCGCGCATTCGGCGAAGCAGAGACGCCTCGGCTCCGATGCCAGTCACTAGTGCCAAGGGCAGGAAGATCGGCTCACTTTCGAGTGGGATCGGCTGCAATTCGTATTGAGGAAAGCGTGGGGTGGATTGCTCAGTGCGCTTGACCAGATCATGTCCAATCAACTCTTCAATCGCCACCTTGGCGCGCGGCTTCCCGATTCCGACATGCTGCTCACAAGCCTTTGTCGACCACTTAGTTAGCCGATGATCGCTTCCGGTGCCGGCCGACAGCACCAGATATGTGGCCACAAAATTGAACCGATTGCCCGTCTCCGCCGCCCAAAGCCGCCCCCAGATTTCCCGGTCTACGGCGAAGAATTTTCCTCCTCGCCCTTTGCCGCGCCCAGTCCGCTCTTGAGCTTCCGAATCGTCCGGAGACCCCATTGGATTCCTCAGTGATCTAGTTTTCTATCTCGTCAAAGAGGCCATATAGCGACTTTTGTTGTCCCTATCAAGGTTATCAAGGTGATCAAGGTGATCAAGAATATTGGAACTCATCAAGGGGATCAAGAAGAGAGGAACACGCGTTGATGCAGATCGATGCTAGATAGACATATTTTTCAACGATTTAGCAAAGCCTAGTGATTGAAATTTAACCCTCAGTCGCTATATGGACCATACAGCTTCGGCTGCTCGGCCTCACGGCCTTTTGGAGATACACCGCAAGGTGCTAGGGGGGAATCCGCGAGGGTTCTCCCCTTTTCCTTTTTGGAGTCCGCGAAGACGCCACCTCAGGTCTTATTTGAAAGACATGTCGGGGCAGGTTCCCGTCAGCTACCTAGCAGTCGGGTCTTAACTCGAACCAACTCCCTAGACGAGGCACGGTAGGAACTGCAGTCCTCTCGGCCTTTCACACCGCTTCCACGCCACCCGCCAAGGGACCATTGTCCCATGACGTCAGTCCTGTCGCCCTTTAGGGCGCAGGCTGTCCGGCGCAGGCCGGCTCTTCGCGCTGCTCCCGCGACGCTTCACGCCGGCGTCGCTACGCTCGGCGGCACGAGCGCGCCTTACGCGGCTTCCGCCTTCCGGCTCGCCCGCTTCCGCTCGTGAGGATCCAGATACCGCTTCCGGATCCGCACCACCTTCGGCGTCACCTCGACCAACTCATCGTCCTGGATGTACGCAATCGCCTGTTCCAGCGTCATCCGCTTAGGCGGGGTCAGGCGGATCGCATCATCCTTGCCGCCGCTGGCGCGGAAGTTGGTGAGCTGTTTGGACTTGAGGGGGTTGACCTCGAGGTCCTGCGGCTTGGCGTTCTCGCCGATCACCATGCCTTCGTAGAGCATGTCGCCGGGGGCGATGAAGAGGATGCCGCGCTCTTCCAGCGCGTTGAGCGCGTAGCCGACGGCGGCGCCGGTCTCCATCGAGATGAGGACGCCGTTCTGGCGGCCCTGGATCGGGCCTTTGTAGGGGCCGTATTTGTCGAACAGCCGGTTCATGATGCCGGTGCCGCGCGTGTCGCTGAGGAACTCGCCATGATAGCCGATCAGGCCGCGTGACGGGGCGCTGAAGGTCAGCCGGGTCTTGCCGCCGCCCGAGGGGCGCATGTCGGTCATCTCGCCCTTGCGCTGCGCCATCTTCTCGACGACCGTGCCGGCATGCTCGTCGTCCACGTCGACGACGACCGTCTCATAAGGCTCCTCGCGGCCGCCGGATTCGCTGTCCTTGCCTTCGCGGAAGAGGACGCGGGGGCGGGAGATGCTCAGCTCGAAGCCCTCGCGGCGCATCGTCTCGATCAGCACGCCGAGCTGCAGCTCGCCGCGGCCGGCGACCTCGAAGCTGTCATTGTCATGCGCGGTGGTGATGCGGATCGCGACATTGCCCTCCGCCTCGCGCTCCAGCCGGTCGCGGATCACGCGGCTCTGCACCTTGTCGCCGTCGCGCCCCGCATAGGGGCTGTCGTTCACCGCGAAGCTCATGGCGAGCGTCGGCGGGTCGATCGGGCGGGCGCGGAGCGGCTGGGTCATGCCCGGCTCGGCGATGGTGTTCGAGACGGTCGCCTTGGTGAGGCCGGCAATGGCGACGATGTCGCCCGCCTTGGCCTGCTCCACCGCCACCCGCTCCAGGCCGCGAAAGGCGAAGACCTTGGTGGCGCGGCCTTCCTCGACGACATTGCCGTCGACGTCGAGCGCGCGGATCGGCGTGTTGACGTTGAGCGTGCCGCTCTCGATCCGGCCGGTGAGGATGCGGCCGAGGAAAGGATCGCGGTCGAGCAGGGTCGCCAGCATCTTGAACGGGCCGTCCTCGTCGAGGCGCGGCGGCGGCACGTGGGCGACGATCGTCTCGAACATCGGCGTCAGGTCGCCGGAGCGGACATCGTCGGTGAGGCCCGCATAGCCGTTGCGCCCCGAGGCGTAGAGGACCGGGAAATCGAGCTGCTCGTCATTGGCCTCGAGGGTCAGGAAGAGCTCGAAACATTCGTCCAGCACTTCGGCGGCGCGCGCGTCCGGGCGGTCGATCTTGTTGACGACGACGATCGGCTTCAGGCCGAGCGCGAGCGCCTTGCCGGTGACGAACTTGGTCTGCGGCATCGGACCCTCGGCCGCGTCCACGAGCAGGATGACGCCGTCGACCATGGAGAGGATGCGCTCCACCTCGGCGCCGAAATCGGCGTGGCCGGGCGTGTCGACGATGTTGATATGGACCTGCTCGCCGCCGCCCGGCGGGGTCCACTCGACGGAGGTGCATTTGGCGAGGATGGTGATCCCCCGCTCCTTCTCGAGGTCGTTCGAATCCATCGCCCGCTCCTCCACGCGCTGATTATCGCGGAAGGTGCCGGACTGGCGGAACAGCTGGTCGACAAGGGTCGTCTTGCCGTGATCGACGTGGGCGATGATCGCCACGTTGCGAAGGCTCATCTTCGGATAACTCTCGATTTGGAGAAATGTTCGCCGGGCCCTTAGCCGATTTGCTGCGCTGCAACAAGGGCAAGGCGGGGAAAAGCGCCAGTTCTTTTAGGGGAAATGCGCGCCTTCCAGCATGCCGTGGCGGGTGCGCTGGTCGTAATCCACGTCGCCGCGGACAAGGATGGCGATCGCGGCGCGGGCATCCTGAGTGGCGTTGGCGCAGCTGCTGCGCCGGATCGCGGCGAGGACGATATTGCGATTGTCCCAGGCGTGGCGGATGTGATTGGCCTCATGGCCCTCCAACACGGCGACATAAGCGCGCCAGCGCATGCGCACCGCCGCCGGCGTCTCCGGCGTCTCGACCAGATGGGGCATGCGGATGCGGGCGCTGAAGCCGATCTCGGCCCGGGAAAGGTCGCAGCTGCCGTCCGCCGCCCGCGGCCAGCGCCAGGAGATGTACCAGCTGGAGAGGGCGTCGACGCCGAGCCCGTCATTCGGATCGCGCGGGCGCGCCTGGTTCAACGCGCGGCGGATCTCGAAGAGATTGTTGCCGGTGACATCATAATATTGGCGCTCGACATTGGTGATGCCGGCGAGCGAGGCCTCGGCGGGCGGCGGCGGCCCTTGCGCGGCGGGGCCGGCGGCGGCCGCCTCGTTGGCGGGCGACGGCGCCGAGGACGAGCAGGCGGCGGCCAGCAGGACCGTGAGCAGGAAGAACCGGCGGCGCACGTCCTGGCTCAGCGCGCGAGACGTTCCAGGATCTCGACGCCGCGGGCGAGCGCCCGCCGCTCGGAATCGGCGAGCTTGTGGAGGCGGCCGACCAAAGCATGGACGCGGCGTTCGCCGCCGCCGGTCATCAGCCGCGTGCCGGCGTCGGTCGCCATGATCTGGACGGAGCGGCGGTCGCGCGGGTCGGCGACCCGGCTGACCAGGCCGCGCTCGACCAGGGCGTCGACGATGCGGCTCATCGTCGGCGGGCGCACCTGCTCGGCATGGGCGAGATCGGCCAGCGAGACCGGACCGTCCACGACGATTTGCGAGAGGGCCGAAAGGCGGGGCGCGGAGAGGCCGCTGCCGTCATCCTCGCGCCGGAGCGTGCGCAACAGGCGGATCGAGGCGGAATGGAGCCGCGCCGCAACGTCCCGAGTCTGGCCTTCGACCATCGAATCCCCCGATTAGCCAAGCTAATGATTACTCGATTCGAATTGTTAGCACAGACCTGTGGATAAATCGATACGGCCAAGTGGCTGAAAAGCCTCCCATTGCGGGACAGCATTCGCGCGCAAGAAGCAGGAATATAGGGTTTTTCCGGTGTGGAGCGTATCGGGGGCTGGCTGTGGATGGAATCCGCGCTCAGGGATGCAGCCACCAGCGCAGGAGCCAGCCGACCAGGCCGACCACGGCGACGCCGCCAGCCCAGAGCCCGACGAACCAGGCCCATTTCTTCCAGAGCGGCCCCGCGTCGTCAGGCTTGGAGGGCTGATCAGTGGTAGCCATGCTCGCCGACCTTGCCGCGGAAGACCCAATAGGACCAGGCGGTGTAGGCGAGGATCACCGGGACCAGAACGGCCGCGCCGACCAGCATGAAGGCCTGGCTCTGGTGCGGGGCGGCGGCCTGCCAGATGGTGACACGGCCGGGAATGACGTCCGGCCAGATCGAGATGCCGAGCCCGACCATGGTCAGCGCGAACAGGCCAAGGGCGGTGGCGAAGGGCAGCCAGTCCCTGCCGCGGCGGATCCCCTCCCAGCAGACCAAGGCAGTACCGCCGAACAGGAACGGCATGAAGGCGGTGACCAGCAGGCCCGGCCACTGGAACCAGCGCGCATAATATTTCGGTACGCCTTCGAGCAGCGGGGTCCAGAGGCTGACCGCGCCGACAACGAGGAGGAAGGCGGGGAGCAGCCAGGTAGCGTAGCGGCGCGCCAGCCTGTTGAGCTCCCCTTCCGTCTTCCAGACCAGCCAGGTCGCGCCGAGCAAGGCGTAGGCGATGACGAGGCTGGCGCCGGTCAGCAGGCTGAACGGGGTCAGCCAGTCCCACCAGCCGCCGGCATAGGCGCGGCCCTGGACTTGGATGCCCTGCAATAGGGCGCCGAGCGTGATCCCCTGCGCGAAGGTCGCGACGAGGGAGCCGAGGCAGAAGCCTGCGTCCCAGAACTTGCGGTGGCCGGGATCGCGCCAGCGGAACTCGAAGGCGACCCCGCGGAAGACCAGGCCGAGCAGCATGGCGATGAGCGGCGCATAGAGGGCGGGCAACACGATCGCATAAGCCAGCGGAAAGGCCGCCATCAGCCCGCCGCCGCCGAGCACCAGCCACGTCTCGTTGCCGTCCCAGACCGGCGCGATCGAGTTCATCGCCTGATCGCGCTGCTGGCCGACGGGCACGCGCGGGAAGAGGATGCCGATGCCGAGATCGAAGCCGTCCATCACGACGTACATCGCGACCGCGAAGGCGATGATGACGGCCCAGATCACGGTGAGGTCCATCAGTGCCCCTCCTCCCCGCCTTGCTCCACCGCCGCGGCGGGGGTGATGCCGGCGCTGCGGATGGGGGCGTTGACCGGGGCGGCTTCGCCAGCGGCGGGGGCGTGGCCCATCAGCTTCAGGATGTACCAGGTGCCAGCGGCGAAGACCGAGAAATAGACGAGAACGAAGGCGATGAGCGAGCCAGTGACGCCGGGCGCGGCGATGGGGGAGACGGCGTCGCGGGTGCGGAGCAGGCCATAGACGACCCAGGGCTGGCGGCCGACCTCGGTGGTCACCCAGCCGGCAATCACCGCGACGAAGCCGGACGGGCCCATGACCAGCGCCAGCCGATGCAGCCATGTCCAGTCGTGCAGCTTCCTGCGCCAGCGCGCGACGAGGCTCCACAGGCCAAGGCCGAGCATCAGGAAGCCGATGCCGACCATGATCCGGAAGGACCAGAAGACGATCGCGACCGGCGGCTGGTCCTCGCGCGGCACGGTGTCGAGGCCGCGCATCGGCGCGTTCCAGTCGTGCTCCAGCAGCAGCGAGCCGAGATGCGGGATGGCGACAGGCGCGCGCAGGGTCTGCGCCGCCTGGTCGGGCCAGCCGAACAGATAGAGCGGCGCGCCCTCGGGATGGCTCTGGAAATGGCCCTCCAGTGCCATGATCTTCACGGGCTGATGCTCGTGGGTGTTGAGCCCGTGCTGGTCGCCGGCGAAGATCTGGATCGGCGCGACCAAAGCCGCCATCCACATCGCCATCGAGAACATCGTCTTCACCTCAGGCGTCTTGCGGCCCCTCAGATGATGCCAGGCGGCGACGCCGCCCACGGCGAGCGCGGTCGTCAGGTAAGCGGCGAGGACGGTGTGGACGAGGCGGTAGGGGAAGGAGGGATTGAAGATGATCGCCCACCAGGATTCCGGCACGAACTGGCCCTGGGCGTTGATCGCATAGCCTTGCGGCGTCTGCATCCAGCTGTTCGCCGAGAGAATCCAGAACGCGGAAATGCAGGTGCCGACCGCGACCGCGAGCGTCGCCGCGAAGTGGAGCTTCTTCCCCACCCGGCCCATGCCGAACAGCATGACGCCGAGAAAGCCGGCCTCAAGGAAGAAGGCGGTCAGCACCTCATAGGCCATGAGCGGGCCGATGACGGGCCCGACCTTGTCGGAGAAAACCGACCAGTTGGTGCCGAACTGGTAGGACATGACGATGCCGGAGACGACGCCCATGGCGAAGCCGATGGCGAAGATTTTCAGCCAGTATTTAAAGAGGTTGAGATATTTCTCCTGACCGGTCTTCAGCCACAGGCCTTCGAGCACGGCGAGATAGGAGGCGAGGCCGATCGAGAAGGCCGGGAAGATGAAATGGAAGGAGATGGTGAACGCGAACTGCGCCCGCGCCAGGATCAATGCCGTGCTGTCCGGATCGGGCATCGTGCCCCTGCTCCCTTCGCCTGACACCTCCTAGCGCCGGTGGCGCTGAAAATCACCCCCGGATGGTTGCACTTTGCGCGACAGCGGGTGCGGAAAATGCACGCCATTCCCTGCTTTCGCGACGATGCTATAGCGACGCCATGCGACTGCTCCTCGCCTTGCTGATGCTCTGCCTCGCCGCGCCGCTCGCGGCGCAGGGCGACGCATCGGGAGCGCCCCTGTTGCTCCGTCCCGCGCGAGTGTTCGACGGCATCGACCCGCGGCCGCACGAAGGCTGGGAGGTGCTGGTCCGCGGCGAACGGATCGAGGCGGTCGGGCCGAACCTCGCCATTCCGAACGGCGCCCGGGTGCTCGACCTGCCGGGCATGACGCTGATGCCGGGGATGATCGAGGGCCACGGCCATCTCTTCCTCCACCCCTATAATGAGACGAGCTGGGACGATCAGGTGCTGCGCGAGCCGCTGGCGCTGCGCACCGCCCGCGCCGTCGCCCATGCGCGGGCGACGTTGCTGGCCGGCTTCACCACCCTCCGCGATCTCGGCACCGAAGGCGCGGGCTATGCCGATGTCGGGCTGAAGGCGGCGATCGAGCAGGGCATCGTCCCAGGTCCGCGCCTGCTGATCGCGACGCGGGCGCTGGTTGCGACGGGGAGCTACGGGCCCAAGACGACGGACGCGGAAGCGCCCCTGCTCGGCGCGGAGGAAACGGACGGCCCTGCCCTGGTCACTGCCGTGCGGCGGCAGATCGGCGCCGGGGCGGACGTGGTCAAATTCTACGCGGATTATCGCTGGCGACCCGGCGAGCCGTCGCGGCCGACCTTTACGATGGAGGAGATGCGCGCGGGCGTGGAAGTCGCCCATGCGGCGGGCCGGATCGTCGCCGCCCATGCCTCGACTCCGGAGGGCATGCGGCGCGCGATCATGGCGGGGGTCGATACGATCGAACATGGCAATGAGGGCACGGCGGAAGTGTTCAGGCTGATGCGCGAGCGCGGCACCGCCTTCTGCCCCACCCTCGCCGCCTCCGACGCCATCGCCCATTATCGGGGCTGGACCGGCGGTGCGCCGGAGCCCGATGCGATCCGCGAGAAGCGCGCCAGCTTCGCCGCGGCGCTGGCGGCGGGCGTCACCATGTGCATGGGCGGCGATGTTGGCGTCTTCCCGCATGGCGAGAATGCGCGAGAGATGGAGCTGATGGCCGCCTGGGGGATGCGCCCCGCCGACGTGCTGATCGCCGCGACCTCCGGCAATGCCCGCATCTTCCACATCGCCGACCGGGTCGGCGCGGTGCGGGCCGGCCTGCTCGCCGACCTTGTCGCCGTGGAGGGCGATCCGAGCCAGGAGATCGCCGCATTGCGCCGCGTTCGGCTGGTGATGAAGGGCGGCGTGGTCTTCCGCGCGCCCTGAGCGACACCGGTTACCCCCGAAACGAATTCAGACTCTGCGCGTTCGTCGCTGGAGGGGTCGGCTTCGTCCCGCTTCGCTTGGCCGAATCGCGTGACAGGAGCAGGCCCGTCGACATGCGATGGAAGAACGCAGCTTAAAGATGGCCAGCCTGACGCACATCACTCGTGACACTCTGGCCGACTTGCGGCAGGAGAGGCGTCCGGACGACCGGGGGCCCAGTCGCAAGATGCAATCGTCGAAAAGCTACGCCTTGGTGTCCGACGCGCTTCGTTCGACGGTGGCGCTGTGGCTGTTCGTCCTGCTCGTCTTCCTGCCCGCGATCATCCGCCGCCATGATGGCGAGCCCTGGACCGGGGTCGCGCTCGATTGCTCGACGATCATCGTGTCGATGGGCTTCGCGATGTTGATGTTCCTGACCTCGCGCGCGACGATCGGCCTGCCTTACTGGACCCGCCTGCCGCTCCGCGCCGCGTCGGTCCTGTTCTTCGCCTCGGTCAACACGATGTTCGACCTGCTCTTCCAGGGCTGGGTCGGTGATCATGTGACGGACGCCTGGCAGAATTTGCCGGCGGATTTCAGCCGCGCCTACCAATCGACGCTGAACTATATCCTGGTGTTCGGCGTGAACATGATCCTGTTCCACGTCAATTATGCCCGCCGCGCCGCGATCCAGCAGGAAAGGCAGCTGGCCGAGGCGCGGGTCACCGCCCAGCAGGCGCAACTGGCGGCGCTCCGCTACCAGCTCAATCCGCACTTCCTGTTCAACGCGCTCAACTCCATCTCGGCGCTGATCGTCACGAAGCGCAATGACGATGCCGAGCATATGACGGAGAAGCTCTCCTCGTTCCTGCGCTCTTCGCTCAACGCCGAGCCGTCCGAGCTCATCCCGCTCGACGAGGAGCTGGCGCTGACCGAGGAATATCTGGAGATCGAGAGCGTGCGCTTCGGCGACCGGCTGGGCGTCAACGTCCATTGCAGCGACGAGGCCTGCCACGCTTTGGTCCCGAGCTTCCTTGTCCAGCCTTTGGTCGAGAATGCGGTGAAGCATGGCGTCGCCCGCTCCGTCGAGCGGGTCGAGATCGGCATCGACGCCGAGATGACGGACGGGGCGCTTCGCATCACCGTCACCAACAGCATCTGGATGGGCACGGCGCTCAACCTGCCGTCCGCGAGCGGCACCGGCGTCGGCATCGAGAATGTGCGGCACCGGCTGCAGGCGGTGTTCGGCAAGCGCGCTTCGCTGACCGCGGGGCCGGTGGACGACCGCTACATTGCCACCATCTCCATCCCCAATGTGACGATGCTCCACTGACGGCTCCCGATTGATTGACTCGCGCCCGCTCCTGACGGAAAGCAGGCCGCGCAAGGGAGCGGCACACAATGCGGGTATTGCTGGTTGACGACGAAGCGCTGGCGCTGGACCGCCTGACGAGCTTCTTCGGCGACATCGAGGGGATCGAGCTGGTCGGCCGCGCGACGGACGGCAATATGGCGCTCGAGAAGATCCGCGAATTGCTGCCCGATCTGGTGATCATGGACATCCAGATGCCGGGCCGGACCGGCCTGCGCGCCGCCGCCGAGATCGACGTCGAGCCGCGGCCGGAGCTGGTCTTCGTCACCGCCCACGAACATTATGCGCCCGACGCCTTCGAGGTGGACGCCGCCGATTATCTGCTGAAGCCGGTGCGCTTCGACCGCCTGCGCCAGGCGGTGGAGCGGGCGCGGCGACGCCGCGCGCTGCGCGCCTCCGAGGACCGGGCGGCGGCCCTCGAGGCGGAGCTGGAGGCGGCGCGGGAGAGCGGCCAGGCGGGCGGTCCCGCCGATGACGGCTTCTGGATTCCCGAGCGCCACGGCCAGCGCCGGGTGCCGATCGACAGCATCAACTGGATCGAGGCGGCGCGCGATTATGTGCTGCTGCACACGGACCTCAGGAGTCACCTGCTCCGGATCACGATGGCGGCGCTGGAGGAAAGGCTGAACGGCTCGCAGCTGGTGCGGGTGCACCGCTCGGCCTTCGTGCGGCCGGACCGGGTGGAGGAAGTGCAGCGCGACGGCAGGTCGCTGACTTTGGTGCTGTCCGGGGGGGCGGAGGTCCAGGTCGGACCCTCTTATGTGGCGGCGACGAAGGCGTCGCTCGGCCTGGAATAAGCTTTTACGCGAAGGTCACGGATGACCGGGGTGGCAGGAGCGACCCCAGGGCGCTCAGTTGCCGATCCCCGGCCTCCGGTCTTGCAGCACCACCTTACGCGATCAGCGGGGTGGAGGTGCTGGCCGCGACCAGCAGGACGCTCACGAACATCGCGGCGAAGCAGCTGGAAACACTACGAAACGCATTGGCAGTCATGTCACTGTTCCTCAAAAGAAACGGCGCCCCAACGGCGCCGATGAGGAGCGGTTAGGCGGCTGCTCCGGAGAATGCAGCAGCCCTGCGACAATCGCGGCGCAGGGTTCGACCAACGCGATCTTTGTCGATGAAGCCCACCGAAGCGGCGACGAAATCAGAAGAAAACGGACCAGCCGGTGCGGTCGACCACCGCTTCGAGCGCGGCGGCGCCGGCGGCGCTGGTGCCGGATTCGTTGAGCGCGGGGGACCAGACTGCAAGCGCGCCATGGCCGGGCGCGATGGCGAGGATGCCGCCGCCGACGCCGCTTTTGGCGGGCAGGCCGACGCGGAAGGCGAACTCGCCCGAATTGTCATAATGGCCGCAGAGCATCATCACGCTGTTGATCCGGCGGGCGCGGTGCCAGGGAGTCACCTCCTCCCCCGTCTGCGGATCGCGGCCGTCAAAGGCGAGGAAGCGGCCTGCGCGGGCGAGCTGGCGGCAGGACATGGCGATCCCGCATTGCCGAAAATAGGCGCCGACGGCGATCTCGACCGGATTCCGGAGGTTGTCGAAACTTTTCATGAACCAGGCGAGGCTGCGGTTGCGGGCACCGGTGTCGCTCTCGGACGCCGCCACCTCCTCGTCGACCGCGATGGACGGGTCGCCGGACTGGGCGCGGAGCAAAGTCAGCAGCGCCGCGATCGCCGCGTCCGCCGAGCCCTCCTCGCCGATCAGGGCGTCGGTGACGACGATCGCGCCGGGATTGATCAGGGGATTGCGCGGGATGCCGTGCTCGGTCTCCAGTTGGACGATGGAGTTGAAAGCGCTGCCCGAGGGCTCGCGGCCCACCCGTTTCCAGAGATCGACGCCGACCCGGTCCAAGGCGAGCGCGAGGGTGAAGACCTTGGAGATGGACTGGATCGAGAAGGGCTCGTCGCAATCGCCGGCGCCCACGACCTCGCCATCCGCGCCGGCAAAGGCGATGCCGAGCTTGTCGGGGCTCACCCGGGCGAGCGCGGGGATATAGTCGGCGACCTTGCCCTCCGCGCGGCGCGGCGCGGCGACGGCAAGGGCCTCAGTGAGGATTTGCTGCATTGCCGGGCGGCGTCGCGGGCGGCGCAGGACGGGCGCCGGGCCCGTGCGGCCCCATCATGCCCATCATCGAGCCGAGCATCATCTGCAATTGCTCGCGGCTCATGACCGGGCCGGGCAAAGCGAACTGGCTGTCGGGGACGTCATCCGTGCTGACCGAATCGATCCGCATCTCCGTGCCGATCCGCAAGGGGGCGCCGAGCCCCATCATGCCGCGCAGCGCCGCATAGAGTTGCGGCTCGGTCCCCGCCACCGCGACCAGGGTCGGGCGCAGGGATTCGACCACCCGCACCATCTCCCGCCCGATCGGCGCGAGCCGCGGGTCGGTGGCAACGACGATCTCCATGGGCGGCGAGCGCGTCTCGCCGTTGACGAGGACGATGCGATAGAGATTGCCCAGGATGCCGGAGACGGTCTCCGGGCCGACGGGAATGATCTCCACCCGCTGGCTCGTCACCTGCGTGACCACCGCGCGCGCCGGGCCCTGCAGGATCGGCGCGGCCATCTGCATCCCGATCGAGAGCGCGTCATCGACCCTGCCGACGATCTGCATGCCCGCCTGCGGCCCGCTCAATGCGAAATAGGTGACGCCCTCGCGGGCGATCAGGGCGACGCTCGGTTGGCGGGCGCCGGCGGCCGGGGCGCCGGGCGCCGCCATCTCCCAACGCGCCTGGCCGCCATCGTCGGCGGAAATGGTGAGGCCCGGCGGGTTCGCCCGCGTCGCGGCCGGAGCGCCCGCGGGAACCGATGCCCGATAGCGCACGGTCACATCAGCCAGTGCCGGCGTCGCCAGCGTAGCGGCGGCAAGAGCGGCGAGAAGCAGCGGACGGCGCATCATTTCCCCTTTCGGACAGCCGCGGAGTCGAGCGGAGCTTATCCGCGATGCACGCGGCGGAGAAGGGCGGACGGGCTGGAAAATGGATGCCCCGCGAGGATTCGAACCTCGATAGACGGAGTCAGAGTCCGTAGTCTTACCGTTAGACGACGGGGCACCGGGAGGCGGCGAAATAGGCGGCACGCCGCGACGGGTCAAGGCCCGGAAGGCGGTTGATCCCGGTTAACCACCCGTCCTTGCCGCTCAACCCCCGCTCATGTAGAAGCACGGCAAGTCACGGGCGGTTCCGGCCGTCCGAAACGAAAATATAACGAGAAGTCCGTTCGATGCCGCAGCAAGCCGTTCAGGCTCCGCAGGCGCCGGCTCCAGGACCGGCAGAGGAGCTTCCCCAGGATCTTTCCGGCCCGGCGCCGGACGCCGCTTCCTCGCCCGCGCGCCGCTGGGCGCCGCGCCACACTTATGGCGCGATCGACCTCGGCACCAACAATTGTCGCCTGCTGATCGCCCGGCCGACCGAGGAGGGCTTCACTGTCATCGACGCTTTCTCGCGGGTCGTCCGGCTCGGCGAGGGCATGGCGACCTCCGGCAAATTGTCCGAAGGCTCGATGGACCGGGCGGTCGCCGCGCTTGGCGTCTGCGCCGAGAAATTGCGCCGCCGCCGCGTCAGCCTGGCGCGCTCGGTCGCGACCGAGGCCTGCCGCCGCGCAGTCAACGGCCGCCATTTCGTCGAGCGGGTGAAGCGCGAGACCGGCATCTGCCTGGAGATCATCGCCCCCGAGGAGGAGGCGCGGCTCGCCATGTTGGGGTGCCATCGCCTGCTCGAGCCCGGCGACGGCCCGGCCTTGATCTTCGACATTGGCGGCGGCTCCACCGAATTGGTGCTGATCGACACCGACCAGGGCGAGCCCAGGATCAAATGCTGGTGGAGCGCGCCCTGGGGCGTCGTCTCGCTGACCGAGAGCGAAGGCCGCAATTTCCCGACGACCGAGGAAAGGCTCGCCGCTTATGGCCGGATGCGCGAGCGCGTGCGCCACGCCTTCCGCCATTTCGTGGACCTGCTGCCCGCGAACAAGGACGACATTAGGCTGATGGGGACGAGCGGCACCGTCACCACTCTGGCGAGCGTCTATCTCGCCTTGCCGAGCTACGACCGGCGCGCGGTGGACGGCCTCAAGATGCCGGCCGCGGCGATGCGCCACGTCTCCACGACGCTTTCCGGCATGGACCATGCGGGACGCGCCACCTTCCCCTGCATCGGCCATGAGCGCGCCGACCTGGTCGTCGCCGGCTGCGCGATCCTCGAGACCATCATGGACATCTGGCCGGCCGAGACCCTGGGCGTGGCGGACCGCGGGATAAGGGAGGGCATCCTGCGCACGCTGATGGCGCGGGACGGGCACGTGTTGTGAGCCGGAGCCCGACCACCGCAGGCGGCGGCCTGCGGACCAGGGTCAAGACCGCGAAAGGCCGCAAGATCGCCTCAACCCGCTGGCTCGAACGCCAGCTCAACGATCCTTATGTGAAGCGCGCCAAGGCCGAGGGCTATCGCTCGCGCGCCGCCTATAAATTGATCGAGCTGGACGAGCGCTTCGCCTTCCTGAAGGGCGCGAAGCGGATCGTCGATCTCGGCGTCGCACCCGGCGGCTGGGCGCAGGTGGTGCGCCAGCGGCTCCCCCAGGCGGTTTTGGTCGGCATCGACCTGCTGCCGACCGACCCGATCGATGGCGCGACCCTGCTGCTCATGGACTTCATGGACGATGCCGCGCCGGACGCGCTGAAGGAGGCGCTTGGCGGCCCGGCCGATCTCGTCCTCTCCGACATGGCCGCGAATACGGTCGGCCATCCGCAGACCGATCATTTGCGGACGATGGGCCTGGTCGAGGCCGGGCTGGACTTCGCCTGCGAGGTGCTGACGCCCGGCGGCGCCTTCGTCGCCAAGGTGCTCGCGGGCGGGGCGGACAACAATCTCGTCGCGGAATTGAAGCGCCGGTTCACGACGGTGAAGCACGCCAAGCCGCCGGCGAGCCGCAAGGGCTCGTCCGAATGGTATGTCGTGGCGCAGGGGTTCAAGGGCTAGAAATCAGCTCCGCCGCGCCGCGCGCGCTTCGGCGATCGCCGCCTTCAGCGCATCATAGCCGACCGCGCCCTGCAGCACCCGGTCGCCGATCACGAAGGTCGGCGTGCCGGTCGCGCCGATGGCGCGGGCCATTTCGGCATTGCGGGTGACCTCGGCGCGCATCGCGTCGGTCGGCGCCGCGACGGCGGTGACGCCGGCGTCGCGCAGGGATTGCTGGGTTACTGCGTCGGTCGGCCGGCCAAGCGCGAACATGCGGGCGTGGAACTGGCGCCAGCGGCCCTGCTCGGCGGCGGCCATGCTGGCGATGGCGGCGGCCTCGCTGTTCGGGCCGAGCACCGGATATTCCCGCCAGACGACCTTCAGCCGCGGATCCTCGCGCAGCAGTCGCTCCACGTCGCCATTGATCTGATGGCAATAGGGGCAGGCATAATCGAAGAACTGGACCATGACGACGTCGCCATTCTCGGCGCCCGCCCAGGCGCTGCGATAGGGCTGCTCGAGCGCCCGCCGGTTCTGCAGCACCGCTTCGCGCGCCTGCCGCCGCTGCATGCGCTCCATCGCCTCGGGCAGGATCTCGCCATGATCGAGGATATAGTTGCGGACCATCTCCTCGGACGCGGCCTGGCCGCCGCGGAAATTGAAGTAGAGCGAGACGCCGAGCGCCCCGATCAGAATGCCCGCGATCCCGGCAAGCAGGCTGAGCTTCCAGCCCCCGAGTGCGGGGGCGACCTTCGGGTCGTTCATCAGCGGTTACGCCCGTGCCGGCTGCGTTCGACCGCAGTGCGAGACACCATCGCAATGTCCTGCGCGCGTATCCAGTCGATCGAATGGGCGGGCAGCCCCATCATCGCCCGCTCCGCATTGGGCAGCGCCAGGCCCGGCTGACCCTGGAGATTGTAGCGCTCGGCGGTGGCCAGAGCAGCCCGCGCCTCGTCGCCTTCACGATCGTAAACGATGCCGAGTTGGTACCAGGCGAAGGGATTGTCATTGTCGCGCCCGACGGCGACGCGCAGCACCCGTTTCGCCTCCGCGAAATTGGCCGGGTCTTCGGTCGAGATCAGGGCATGGCCGAGCAGGGTCGCGATCAAGGGCTCGTCGTTCGAGCGCTGTACCGCCTCACGAAGCGCCGTCACCGCCTCCGCCGGATGGCCGGATTCGAGCAGGACCTGGCCCTGCAGCTCCAGGAAATAGGGATCGTGCGGGGCACCGGCGATCAGGGCCGCGACTTCGGTATTGGCCTCATCCGGATGGCCGGTGCGGTGATAGGCATAGGCGCGGGCATAATGGGCCTGCACGCTATGGTCGCTCATCGGGTAGCGGCGGAGCACCAGAGCCGGATCGTCGACATAGCCGGAGAGCTTGCCGCGGACCCTCAGGAAGCGCGCCTCCAGCGCCGGATCGGTGCGGGTGTTCCAGGCCGCATCCCCCTCGTAGCGGGTCCGCAAGGCGGCGATGCGCTCGCCGTTCACCGGGTGGGTGCGCTGGTAGGTATTGTCCTGCGCGATGTTCATCCGGAATTCGAGATTCTGGAGGCGCTCGAAGAAAGCGAGGCTGCCGCGGCCGCTGATCCCCGCGCGGCTGAGGAAGGTGGCGCCGGCCTGGTCCGCGCTATTCTCCTGCACACGGGTGAAGGAGAGGAAGCGGCCCAGCGCAGCCTGCTGGCCGGCCGCCATGATGCCCATGCCCGCGTCGCCGGCCCCGGCGGCGATCGCCGCGGCGCCGAGCAAAAGCGACAGGATCATGATCCCGGTCGCCTGGTTCACGCCATCCTGCGCGCGCAGGATATGGCCGCCGGTGATATGGCCCAGCTCGTGCGCGATCACGCCCTGCAGCTCGTTCACATTCTCGGCCGAGGTGAACAGGCCGGAATGGATGTAGACGATCTGGCCGCCCGCGACGAAGGCGTTGATCTCCGGATTGCCGAGGATCACCACCTTCACGTTTTCGGGCTGCAGGCCCGCGGCGACGATCAGCGGCCGCGAGATATCCCGCAGCAGTGACTCGGTCTCCGCGTCGCGCAGGATGCTCTGGGCCTGGGCCGGCTGCGCCCAGGCGAAGATCGCCAGCGCGAGCAGCATGAGCATGCGCGCGAACCAGGTCGCGCGCCGCGTCCCGGGGACAGGATCAGCCATGGCCTCCTCTCTCCCCCTGCAACCCTGAACCCCGGATGAAATCGCGGACATTCGGGCGGCCGTTCGCTCAGGCGCCGAAGGTGCGCTGCCACCAGCCGCGGCGCGGGGAGCCGTCGTCATCCTCGTCACCCTCGTCAGCAGCGGCGGCGGGCGCCTCCGCTTCGGCTTCGGCGGCCTTCTTCGTCCGGCGGCGCTTCGGCGGCGCGGCGTCATTGGCAGCCTCGGGGGCGGCCTCCGGCGCGGGCGCTTCCTCGGCGACCGGCGTCTCGACCGTGACGTCGGCGTCCGCCTTCTTGCGGCGGGTCCGCTTCGGCTTGGGCGCGTCCTCCGCTACCGGCTCGGGTGCCGGCTCCGGCGCTGCTTCCTCGGCGGCAGCCGCTTCGGCCTTGGCGTCGTCGCGCTTGCTGGCGCGGGGACGGCGGCGGCCCTTGCGGACCGGCTCGGCGTCTTCCGTTTCGACGGCGGGTTCGGCAGCAGGCGCCTCGACGGCCTCGGCCTCGCCCTCAACGGCCTCATCGGCGACCTGGGCCTCGCCCTCGCCGCCTTCATGCTCCCGGCGGCGACCGCCGCGGCGGCCACGGCGGCGGCGGCGCTTGCGTCCTTCACCCTCGCTCTCGCCTTCACTGCGCTCTTCACGCTCCTCGCGCGGACCACGGCCGCCTCGGCCACGACCGCGGCCGCGGCCGCCCTCGCGGCGAGGCTCCTCGGCCTCTTCTTCCTCTTCCTCCTCGTCGATCTCGTCCTCGATGAGATCGTCGTCATCCTCCTCGATGATCGGCGCGCGCTCGGCGAGGCGCGGGCGCTCGGCCGGCGGCGGGCCGTGCGATTCGACGCTCATCCGCGCGCCTTCGAGATTGTCGTCGATCAGCACCTCGATCAGCACGCCGTAGCGGGCCTCGACCTCGGCCATTTCGTGGCGCTTCTTGTTGAGCAGATAAACGGCGGCCTCGCGGCCGGCGCGCAATACGATGCGGCTGCCGCGGCCGCGGCCCGCCTCGTCCTCGAGCATGCGAAGCGCCGACAGGCCCGCCGACGAAGCGGTGCGCATCAGGCCGCTGCCGTCGCAATGCGGGCAGGGCTTGGTCGAGGCTTCGAGCACGCCGGTGCGCAGGCGCTGGCGGCTCATCTCCATCAGGCCGAAGGACGAAATCCGCCCGACCTGGATGCGGGCGCGGTCGTTCTTCAGCGCATCTTTCATCGCCTTCTCGACTTTGCGGATATGCCCGTTCGATTCCATGTCGATGAAGTCGATGACGACCAGGCCGGCCATGTCGCGCAGGCGGAGCTGGCGGGCGATTTCGTGCGCCGCCTCGATGTTCGTCGAGAACGCGGTCTGCTCGATATTATGCTCGCGGGTCGAGCGGCCGGAGTTGATGTCGATCGAGACCAGGGCCTCGGTCGGGTTGATCACCACATAGCCGCCGGACTTCAGCTGGACGAGCGGCTGGTACATGGCGCTCAGCTGGTCCTCGGCCCCGAAGCGCTGGAAGAGCGGCACCGGGTCGATATATTCCTTCACCTTCTTCACGTGGCTCGGCATCAGCAATTTCATGAACTGCCGGGCGTCGCGATAGCCGTTCGCGCCCTCGACGATCACCTCGTCGATATCCTTGTTGTAGATGTCGCGGATGGCGCGCTTGATGAGGTCGCTGTCCTGATAGATCAGGGCCGGCGCTTCCGACTTCAGCGTGTTCTCACGGATCTCGTCCCAGAGGCGGGCGAGATAGTCGAAGTCGCGCTTGATCTCGACCTTGGTGCGCGACAGGCCGGCGGTCCGAACGATGCAGCCCATGGTCGTCGGCAGGGCAAGATCGGCCATGATCTGCTTCAGCCGCTTGCGGTCGGCGCCGTTGGAAATCTTCCGGCTGATGCCGCCGCCATGCGACGTGTTGGGCATCAACACGCAATAGCGGCCGGCGAGGCTGAGATAGGTGGTGAGGGCCGCGCCCTTGTTGCCGCGCTCTTCCTTCACGACCTGAACGAGCAGCACCTGGCGGCGTCGGATCACGTCCTGGATCTTGTAGCGGCGGCGCAGATTCTGGCGCTTGCGGCGCAGGGTCTCGGCCGCGCTCTCCTCGGAGGCGCTCTCGGCCTCCTCCGGCGCGGGCGGCGGGGTGTCGTCGCCTTCGCCGGCCTCTTCGCCCTCATCGCCGTCGGCGGTCAGCGTTTCGGCCTCGATCGGCTCCTCTTCAGCTTCGAGATAGTCGCCGTCGTCATCGTCGTCGCGTTCATATTCGGCGGCGCGCAGGCGCTCTTCCTCGGCGGCGTGCTCGGCCTCTTCACGCAGCAGCGCCTCGCGATCCTCCTTGGGGATCTGGTAATAATCGGGGTGGATCTCGCTGAAGGCCAGGAAGCCGTGGCGGTTGCCGCCATAATCGACAAACGCCGCCTGGAGCGAGGGCTCCACGCGCGTCACCTTGGCAAGATAGATATTCCCCTTGAGCTGCTTGTGCTCGGCGGATTCGAAATCAAATTCCTCGATCCGGTTTCCCTTGAGCACCGCCACCCGAGTCTCCTCCTGGTGGCGCGCGTCGATCAGCATGCGCATGGTCATTAAACAGTCTCCACGCGCGCAGCCTCATCCCGAGGGAGTGCGCGCGTTCGAATATGGACGGAGGCGCGGCGAAATCGGGCCGCGCGTCAGATGTCCGGGTTAAAAACATTAGTGCGTCTGCTGCGTGGGGCAGGCCCGTCACCGGGACGGGCCGAAGGCCGCCAAGCCCGCCGTCGCCAAAAAGGCGGCGCGTCAGCCTGGAGGAAAAATGCCACATACAGCGTCAACCTAGCGGGCCGGCATAGGATGAGCCGGCGCATATTCATCGTGCCAAAGGGCCGCGACCGGTCCGAGCTAGCATCGCATGGCCCGCCCGACAACCGCTGGCGGCGGAAAAGCGCGCCTTTTTCACGAATTTCCGGCCCGATCCTCCCAAAATGGGTTTTTGCTTTGCCGGACGCAAGTTGGGCGGCAAGGTGCAGGGATGGACTGGCTGCTCTATGCACTGGTGGCGATTTTCTGGCCGTCGCCCGCGCCGCCCGCGGGGCCGGGGCAGAGCGTCACCATCCCGATCGATCCGCTGGGCAGCGAGGCCGGCGGGCCGCTGCCGCCAGTGACCGCGGCGCGCGGCGAGAACCCGCCTTTGGTGGTGATCGACGCCGGCCATGGCGGCCAGGATCCGGGCGCGGAATCGCCGTTCACCGAGCGGCGGGAGAAGGACATCACCCTCGCCATCGCGCTCGCCATGCGCGACGCGCTCGCCGCGTCCGGGCGGGTCAGGGTGGCGCTGACCCGGGACGACGATCATTATCTGGTGCTGGAGGACCGCTACCGGATCGCGCGGCGGCTGGGCGCGGACCTCTTCATCTCCATCCATGCCGACGCCGCGCCGGAGAATGACCAGGCGCATGGCGCGACCATCTACACCTTGTCCGAGGTCGCCTCGGATCGCGAGGCGGCGCTGCTCGCCCAGCGGCAGAACGCCTCCAACCAGATCGCCGGGGCGCGGCTCAGCAACGACCCCAACGTCAACCTGATCCTGATCGACCTCGCCCAGCGGGAGAGCATGAACGTCTCCGCCGACTTCGCACGCCTGCTCTACCGCGAGGCCGCGCCGGTCTTCCCCTTCCGGCCCGACTGGCACCGCTTCGCCGCCTTCATCGTGCTAAAGGCGCCGGACATCCCCTCGATCCTGTTCGAGAGCGGCTATCTGACCAACGAGACCGACGTGACCTACATCAACTCGCCGCAGGGCCGCCGCGAGATCGCCGAGGGCATGCGCCGCGCGATCGAGGCGCATTTCGCGCGGCGGAGCCTCAGGACCAGCGGCGGCGCCTGACCGCCCGCGAGCGCTTCATCGCACCCTCCCACGCCCCCGCTTCCCGTCCTCCCGCGCTTCGGCTAGACCGCGCGCGATGAGTGCAGACACGGCCAGCCAGCGTATCGTTCTCCGCCGGGGAGGCGGGAGATTCGGGAGCGGCGCCGGGCCGGTTGCGCCCAACGGCCGGGTGATGCGAGTCTTCACCGCCCCTTACCGGCTGCTGCGCTGGTTCTGGCGGCGCTGGTGGGGGAAGCTGCTGGTCCTGCTCCTCGCCTCGCCCTTCATCATGTACTTTCTGCTCTGGCTGCTGTTCGCGCGCGGCCTGCCCTCGGCGGAGAGCCTGCTCCACTACCAGCCGGAATTGCCCACTTATGTGCGCGACGCGGACGGCAACCCGGCGCAGGTCTTCGCCCGCGAGCGGCGTGTGCAGCTCGCTTATGACGAATTCCCGGCGCGGATGATCAACGCCTTCCTCGCCGCGGAGGACCGCACCTTCTTCAGCCATGGCGGCATCGACTATCCCGGCCTGGCCGGCGCGGTGCTCGATTATGTCTCCAAATCAGGCAGCGGCGACCGGGCCCGCGGCGGCTCGACGATCACCCAGCAAGTCGCGAAAATCTTCTTCGTCGGCGACGAATATTCGATCACCCGCAAGATCCGCGAGGCGTTCCTGGCGCGGCGGATCGAGGCGACGCTCACCAAGCAGCAGATCCTCGAACTCTACCTCAATCAGATCTTCCTCGGGCGGAACGCTTATGGCGTGCAGGCGGCGGCGCGCGCCTATTTCAACAAGGATGTGGGCGAGTTGACGCTGGCCGAATGCGCGATGCTGGCCTCGCTGCCGAAGAGCCCGTCCAATTACGACCCGTTCCGCCACCATGACGCGGCGCTGCAGCGGCGCAATTTCGTGCTGAGCGAGATGCTGCGCAACCAGTTCATCACCCAGGCCCAGCATGACGAGGCGGCCGCCGAGCCGCTGGCGCCGGTCCAGGGCGCCAGCTCGGATTCGGTGCGCAATGTCGGCGGCTACTTCATGGAGGAAGTCCGCCGCACCCTGATCGCCCGCTATGGCGAGAACGCGACGAACGGGCCGAACAGCGTCTATGCCGGCGGCCTGTGGGTGCGCACCTCCTACGATCCGCGCATGCAGCAGGCAGCGGAGACGGCTTTGCGCGACGGCCTCCGCCGCTACGAAAGCAGCATGGGCTGGCGCGACCCGGGCCTCAGCATCGACATCAGCCAGAACTGGCGCCAACAGCTCGCCATCGCCCCGCTTGGCCCCGGCTATGCGGACTGGCGCTCTGCGGTCGTTCTCTCACGGCAAAGCGGGAGCCTGGAGCTGGGCTTTGCCGACGGCACGCGCGGCACCCTGCCCGCCTCCGCCGCCGGCATGCCCCGGCGGGGCACCGGCACCGCCGCCTTCAACGCCCTGCGCCCGGGCGCGGTGATCGCAGTCGAGCAGGAGGGCGACCATTGGGCGCTCCGCTCCATCCCTGAAATCTCCGGCGGCTTCATGGCCGAGGAGGTCCAGTCCGGCCGCGTGCTCGCCATGCAGGGCGGCTGGGACGTGCGCGGCAACGCCTTCAACCGCGCCACCCAGGCGCTGCGCCAGCCCGGATCGACCTTCAAGCCGATCGTCTATTCGGCGGCGCTCGACAGCGGCATGACCCCGGCCTCGATCATCATCGACGGCCCGTTCTGCGCGAACAACAAATGCTTCCGCAATTTCTCCGGCGGCTATGCCGGCCCGCACACGATGCGCTGGGGCCTGGAGCAGTCGCGCAACCTGATGACGGTCAGGACCGCCGCCCAGATCGGCATGGCGAACGTGATCAACCGCGCCCGCCAGATGGGCGTCGGCGACTATAGCGCGACGCCCTATCTGCCGATCGCGCTCGGCGCCGGCGACACGACGGTGCAGCGCATGGTCAACGCCTTCGCGACCTTCGCCAATCAGGGCCGCGCGCTGACCCCGACCCTGATCGACTATATCCAGGACCGGAACGGCCGCACGATCTGGCGCGCCGACACCCGGCCCTGCGAGGGCTGCAACGCGCCGGACTGGAACGGCCGGCCGATGCCGCGGCCGCCGCTGCGCACCCGCCAGGTGGTCGATCCGATGACCTCCTACCAGATCGTCCACATGCTGGAGGGCGTCGTCCAGCGCGGCACCGCGACCGTGCTGCGCGATCTCGGCCGGCCGCTGTTCGGCAAGACCGGCACGACCTCCGGCCCGACCAATGTCTGGTTCATCGGCGGCTCGCAGCAGGTGGTGGCAGGCGTCTATCTCGGCTTCGACCGACCGCGCTCGATGGGCGGCTATGCGCAGGGCGGCACGATCGCGGCGCCGATCTTCCGCCAGTTCGCGCGCTCTGCATTCGAGGGCATGCCGGTGATTCCGTTCCGCGCGCCGACCGGCATCCGCATGGTCAGGATCGACCGCGCCTCCGGCCAGCGCGTCTATGGCGGCTGGCCAAGCACCGACCCGCATAGCGCGATCATCTGGGAAGCGTTCAAGCCGGAGAGCGAGCCGCGCCGGACGGTGGCCCGCGAGGTGGTCGAGCCCACGGCGCGTCGCGCCGCGCCGACCGAGAACAGCAATGCGAGCGACCGACGGCAGGATAGCGACTTCTTGCAAAGACAGGGTGGGATTTACTAGGCCCCACGCCAAGCACTCAAAGGACACATCATGCGCGCCGAAGCGCAAGCCTCCATCGACCAGATCCGGTCGGCCCTCGCCCTGTTGCGCCGCTTTCTCGATTGGGACCGCGCGCTGAAACGGCTGGGCGAACTCGACGCCCAGGTCGAGGATCCGAAATTGTGGGACGACCCCAAGGCCGCGCAGGTGGTGATGCGCGAACGGCGGCGGCTGGGTGAAGCGATCGAGGCGACCCGCGCGATCGAGAAGGAACTGGACGACACGGCCGAGCTGATGGAGATGGCCGAGGCCGAAGGCGACGAGAGCCTGGTCGACGATGCGGTGAAGGCGCTCGCCGACCTCGCCGAGCGTTCCGAGAAGGACAAGGTCGCGGCTTTGCTCGCCGGCGAGGCCGACGCCAACGACACCTATATCGAAGTCAATGCCGGGGCCGGCGGCACCGAGAGCCAGGACTGGGCCGAGATGCTGCAGCGCATGTACACGCGCTGGGCCGAGCGGCACGGCTACAAGGTCGAGATGATCGACTACCATGCCGGCGAGCAGGCGGGCATCAAATCGGCGACGTTGATGATCAAGGGCGAGAATGCCTATGGCTATGCGAAGACGGAGAGCGGCGTGCACCGGCTGGTCCGCATCAGCCCCTACGATTCAAACGCCCGCCGCCACACCAGCTTCTCGAGCGTCTGGGTCTATCCGGTGGTCGACGAGAATATCGACATCGAGATCAACGAGAGCGATCTGCGCATCGACACCTACCGGGCGTCAGGCGCCGGCGGCCAGCATATCAACACGACGGATTCGGCAGTGCGGATCACCCATATCCCGACCAACATCGTCGTCCAGTGCCAGAACCAGCGCAGTCAGCACAAGAACCGCGCTGAGGCGATGAACCAGCTCAAGGCCCGCCTCTATGAGGCCGAGCTGCAGAAGCGCGAGGCCGAGGCGAACGCCACCGCCGCCAACAAGACCGACATCGGCTGGGGCCACCAGATCCGCTCCTACGTCCTGCAACCCTATCAGCTGGTGAAGGACCTCCGGACGGGCGTCACCTCCACCGCGCCGTCCGACGTGCTTGACGGCGATCTCGACCGCTTCATGGCCGCCGCCTTGTCGCAGCGCGTCACCGGCGAGAAGGTCGAAGTCGAAGATGTGGACTAGGGGCGCCCCGGCCTTGTTGCTCCTCGCCCTCGCCGGCTGCGGGGGGAGTGGGGGGAACAACCAGGCCTCGCCCTTCCCCGAGCCGCACCGGCCGGTCGCCCCGGTCTCCTCGCGCTATCTCAACGAGGATACGCGCGACCGCGTCGGGGAGTTCGAGACAGTGAGCCGGCTCGCCGAGGTGCGGGAGCGGATGTTCGTCGCCGATATCGGCGCCGGTGGCGGCTATTATACGGTGCGGCTGTCGCCCCTCGTCGGCGCGAAAGGCCGGGTGCTCGCCGAGGATATCGTGCCGGAGACGATCCGCGCGCTCGGCCAGCGCATCCAGCGCGAGCGGCTGGACAATGTCGCGATCAAGCTCGGCCAGCCCAACAACCCGCAGCTGCCGGCCGGCTCGCTCGACCGCGTCTTCATGATCCATATGTATCACGAGATCGAGCGGCCCTCGGAATTCCTGTGGAACATGCGCGGCTCGATGAAGAGCGACGGGCGGGTGATCGTCGTCGATGCCGACCGGCCGACCAGCCAGCACGGCACGCCGCAGCGCCTGCTGGTCTGCGAGTTCAACGCGGTCGGCTATGCGCTGACCCGGTTCGAGCGGCTGCCGGACAGCGAATCCTATTTCGCCCAGTTCGAGGCCCGCGGCCCCCGCCCGGAACCGAGCGCGATCCCCGTCTGCAATCCCTGATCATTCCCTGATTTCGGCTTGGAGCGCAGGCCCGAAAGCGCCATATCCGAATCGATGCAGCCCTATCTCGAACTGATGCAGCGGATCCTCGACGAGGGGGTCGAACAGCATGACCGGACCGGCACCGGCACGCTTTCGGTGTTCGGCCACCAGATGCGCTTCGACCTGGCGAAGGGCTTCCCCTTGCTCACCACGAAGAAGCTGCACATCCGCTCGATCCTGATCGAATTGCTGTGGTTCCTGAATGGCGACACCAATGTCCGCTGGCTGCAGGAGAACAAGGTCAGCATCTGGGACGAATGGGCCGACGAGACGGGCGACCTCGGCCCGGTCTACGGCAAGCAGTGGCGGCGCTGGGAGACGGCGGACGGGCGCGAGATCGACCAGATCCGCGAGCTGATTGCCCTGATCAAGCGCGACCCGGGCTCGCGGCGGCAGATCGTCAGCGCCTGGAACCCAGGCGATATCGGCCGGATGGCGCTGCCGCCCTGTCACTTGCTGTTCCAGACCTATGTCGCGAACGGAAAACTGAGCCTGCAGATGTATCAGCGCAGCGCCGACGTCTTCCTTGGCGTGCCGTTCAACATCGCCAGTTACGCCCTGCTCACCCACATGCTGGCGCAGCAGGCGGGGCTGGAGCCGGGCGACTTCGTGTGGACCGGCGGCGACTGCCATCTTTACTCCAACCATCTGGAGCAGGCGCGCGAGCAATTGAGCCGCGACCCCCGCCCGCTGCCGACGCTCAAGCTGCTCCGGCGTCCCACCGACATCGCGGATTACCGCTACGAGGATTTCGAGATTACCGGCTACGACCCGCATCCGCATATCAAGGCGGCGGTGGCGGTGTGATCACCTTCTATCTCGCCCGCGCCGACAATGGCGTGATCGGGCTCGACAATGTCATCCCCTGGTTCATTCCGGGCGAACAGCGCCGCTTCAAGGCGATGACGATGGGCAAGCCGATGGTCATGGGCCGCCGGACCTTCGAGAGCTTCAAGGCGCCCCTGCCCGGCCGCCGGCATATCGTGCTGACCCGCAATTCCGGCTGGGCCGCGCCCGGCGCGGAGGTGGCGCATACGCGCGAGGCAGCGATCGCGCTGGCCGGCGACGTGCCGGAGATTGCGGTGATCGGCGGCGCGGAGATCTTCCGGATGTTCGACGACATCGCCGACGCGGTGGAGTTGACCGAGGTGCACCTCAGCCCCGACGGCGATGCGGTGCTGCCGCCCTTCGACCCGGCGCAGTGGCGCGAGGTTTCCCGCGAGGACTTCGAGACGCACAGCTTCGTCCGGCTCGAACGGGCTTCCCGCTAGCCCAAGCGCTACCTATACGATCCTCATGGAGCGCCTGGACGGGGGCTCGGCGGTTCCGGCGGCGTTTCGCGGCGGCATCGTCGCGCTCGGCAATTTCGACGGCTTTCATCGCGGCCACCAGGCGGTGGTCGGGCGGGCGGTGTCGCGGGCGCGGGCGGAAGGGCGGCCGGCCCTGGTCGCGACCTTCGATCCGCACCCGGTGCGCTTCTTCAAGCCCGATTTGCCGCCCTTCCGGCTGACCAGCCTCGACCAGCGCCAGCGGCTGTTCGCCGAGGCCGGCGCCGACGCGATGCTGGTCTACCGGTTCGACGGCGAGCTGGCGGCGGTCACCGCCCCCGATTTCGTCACCGACTATCTGGTCAACCGGGCCGGCGCGGCGGGCGTCACGACCGGCGAGGACTTCACCTTCGGCAAGGGCCGGGGCGGCAATGTCGAGGTGCTGAAATTGCTCGGCCAGGCCAACCGCCTCGCCGTGGACGCGGTCGCCGCGGTGGACGAGGGCGGCGAGCCGGTCTCCTCCAGCCGCATCCGCGCGGCGCTGCAGGCGGGCGACTGCCGGACCGCGACGCGCCTGCTCACCCGGCCCTTCGCGATCGAGGGCGCGGCGGAGCATGGCGACAAGCTCGGGCGGACGCTCGGCTACCCGACCGCCAATATCGCGCTCGACCGCTATTTGCGGCCGCGCTTCGGCGTCTATGCGGTGCGCGGGCTGCTGCCGAGCGGAAGGGTCCTGAACGGCGTCGCCAATCTCGGCAACCGGCCGATGTTCGAGCCGCCGAAGGAATTGCTGGAGCCTTATTTCTTCGATTTCGACGAGGATCTGTACGGCCAGACCATCGAAGTCGAGCTGATCGACTTCATCCGCGACGAGGCCAGGTTCGACGGGCTGGACGCATTGAAGGCGCAGATCGCCCGCGACTGCGAGGCCGCCAAAGCGATCCTCGCGCCATGACTTTTGCCCCGACGCTCCACACGCGGCGCCTGATCCTGCGGGCGCAGCGGCCGTCGGACACCGAGCCGCTCATGGCCGCGTTCGGCAATGACGATTATTCGCGCTTCATCACCCTCGGCCGGCGCGCGCTGACCCGCGAGGAAGCTTGGCGCCCGATCGCCACCGTGCCGGGCATGTGGTCGGTGAACGGCTACGGCCAGTTCATGGTCGAGGAGAAAGCGACCGGGCTCGCGGTGGGCCGGCTCGGGCCGTGGCAGCCGGAGGGCTGGCCGGATTTCGAGATCGGCTGGTCGATCTTCCCGGAGCATTGGGGCAAGGGCTATGCCGCCGAGGGCGCCGCCGCGGCCCTGATCTGGGCGCACGAAACGCTCGGCCGCGACCATGTCATTCACCTGATCGATCCGGCCAATAGCGCCAGCGAGCGCGTCGCGGAGAAATTGGGCGCGACCGTCACGGGAACCTGGGAAATCCCCGGTGGCGGGACCGCCAATGTCTGGACAACCACCTGGCAAAGCTTCACGCAAACAGAGATTTACACGAATCATCTGGCGGGGGCATGAAGAGAAAAGCCGGTTACGCGCTGCTTGCCGTGGCGCTCGTCATTGCAGGTCTCAGCCTGTTCAATGCGTCATGGCTGGCGGGACGGCCCGCCGGCAGGCTGATGCTGGTCGCGCATCGCGGCAGCGGCCTGCCTTTGGTGCCGAACGCGCCCGGCGATTGCGACGCCCGCCATGTCGTGCCGGGCACACAGAGCAATCTGATCGAGAACAGCGCCGGGGCAATCACCAAGGCGATCGGCGACGGCGCGAACGGGGTGATGCTGGACGTCAGGGCGACCAGCGACGGCCAGGCCGTGGTCTTTCGCGACGCCCGGCTCGAATGCCGGACCAACGGCAGCGGCGCGATCGCCGAGCGCGATCTCGCTTATCTCCGCGCGCTCGATATCGGCTATGGCTACAGCCAGGACGGCGGCCGCACCTTCCCGCAGCGCGGCCTCGGGATCGGCGCGATGCCGACCGTGGACGAGCTGCTCCGCGCCCGGCGGCGCACCGATTTCATCATGATCTTCGACCTGGCCGATGCCCGTGCCGCGGACGCGGTGGTGGCCGCCTTCCAGCGGGCCGGCGTCACGATCGGCCCGAGCTACGGCTTTGCCGGTCCGCCCGAGGCCCGCGCCCGGCTCCGCCAGCTGACCCAGAGCGGCTTCATCCTGGACAATCAGGCGAGCGAGACCTGCACCGCGCCCTATCGAAAGACCGGCTGGCTCGGGATCGTACCGGAGGCGTGCAACGGGCAGACTCTGATCCTGGACCGCAATGGCAGCTTCACGCTCTGGGGCTGGCCCTATCGCTTCATGGCCCGGATGAGCGGCGCCGGCGCCCGTTTCTTCATCGCCGGCGACGACAGCCATGACGACCATTGGGTCGGCCTCACCCAGCCCGAACAGCTCGGCGAGGTGCCGCACGATTATGCCGGGATGCTGCTCGTCGAGGACATGGACAATGTGGGGCGGGCTTTGGTGCGCTAGCCTCCCCTCCCTGCAAGGGAGGGGAATGAGGGGTGGGTAAGACGGAGCAGGGCTCGATGCCCTGTTCCGGCTTCTAAACCGCAGGCGCTTCGCGCACCCACCCCCGGCCCCTCCCTTGCAGGGAGGGGAGGTCACGGCTAAGTCCGCCCGCAATGTCCGAAAAACCCGATTACCGCTCGACCGTCTTCCTCCCGAAGACGGATTTCCCGATGAAGGCCGGCCTCGCCCAGAAGGAGCCGGCCATCCTCGCGCGCTGGGCGAGCGAGGAATTGTACAAGCGCCTGCGCGCCGCCCGGGAAGGGCGCGAGCGCTTCATCCTGCATGACGGCCCGCCCTACGCCAATGGCGACCTGCACATGGGTCACGCCATGAACAAGATCCTGAAGGACATCATCGTCCGCTCGGCCAGCCTCAGGGGCTATGACGCGCCCTACATTCCCGGCTGGGACTGCCACGGCTTGCCGATCGAGTGGAAGGTCGAGGAGCAATATCGCAAGAAGAAGCTCGACAAGGACGAGGTGCCGGTCGACCAGTTCCGCGCCGAATGCCGCGCCTATGCGGAAAAATGGGTGGCGGTGCAGTCCGAGCAGTTCCAGCGGCTTGGCGTGATGGGCGAGTGGGACGATCCCTATCTCACCATGAAATACGAGGCCGAGGCGAAGATCTGCGAGGAATTGCTGAAATTCGCCGAAAGCGGGCAGCTCTATCGCGGCGCCAAGCCGGTCATGTGGTCGCCCGTCGAGAAGACGGCCTTGGCCGAGGCCGAGGTAGAATATGAGGACATTGTCTCCACGCAGATCGATGTGGTGTTCGAGATCGTCGAGAGCCCGATCCACGATCTTGTGGGTGAGCGCGCTGTCATTTGGACGACGACTCCCTGGACGATCCCGGTCAACCAAGCGATCGCCTACGGTCCGGACGTTGAATATTCGCTGTTGCATATCAACAGAATAGACCCGCCGGAGGGTGCGACACCGCGACCCGGACTCAGCCATATTTTGGTTGCGAGCGCCTTGGCTGAGCAGGTTTGCAAGCGGCTGGGGATTTATAGCCAATCCGTCGATTGGCGCGGTAAAGGCTCCGACCTCGCCGGCACTATCGCCCGCCACCCGATGCACCATCTCGGCGGCTTCTTCGCGACGCCCCGCCCGTTCCTGCCCGGCGACTTCGTCACCACAGACGCCGGCACCGGGCTCGTCCATATGGCGCCCGACCATGGCGAGGACGATTTCCTGCTCTGCAAGGCGCATGGGATCGATCCGGTCTTCGCGGTCGAGGATGACGGGAAATACCGGAACGACTGGCTCTGGCTCGGCGGGCTGGGCAGCGTCATCAACGCCAAGTTCAACGCGCCGGACGGACCGATCTGCAACAGCCTGCGCGAGGCGGGGGCCCTGCTCGCGGCGAGCGCGGACTTCCAGCACAGCTATCCGCATTCGTGGCGCTCCAAGGCCAAGGTGATCTTCCGCTGCACCCCGCAATGGTTCATCCCGATGGACCAGGAACTCCCTCTCCCCTTCAGGGGAGAGGGTCGG
>JBGAHY010000056.1:0-9531 GCA_044225925.1 Allosphingosinicella sp. | reverse complement strand
GGCAGAGGCGGCGGACCGGCGGGGGCGTGTTCGGATCGCGCTCGATGCCGCGCAGCGCCCCGTGCCGCGCCAGCACCCGGCCCCATTTCAGCAGGCGCCAGACATGGGTGACGGAAGCGGTCATCGGCTGATACCGCTCCAGCCCGCTCCCCCACCCGGCCTCCCAAAGGATATCCTGTCGATGGGAGGCCGGGTGGGGGAGCGGGCTGGAGCGGTATCAGCCGATGACCGCTTCCGTCACCCATGTTTGGCGCCTTTTGAAATGGGGCCGGGTGCTGGCGCGCCACGGGGCGCTGCGCGGCATCGAGCGCGATCCGAACACGCCCCCGCCGGTCCGCCGCCTCTGCCGCCTCGCCCGATTCGGCGCGCGCGTGCCGGAGGTGCCGCGTTACGCCGAGGCCTTCCAGGCGATCGGGCCGGCCGCGATCAAGCTCGGCCAGGCGCTCGCCACCCGCCCAGATCTGATCGGCGCCGAGGCCGCGCACGATCTTGCAAAGCTGCAGGACAGCCTGCCCCCCGCCCCGTTCGACCAGATCCGGCCGGCGATCGAGCAGGCGCTCGGCCGCCCGATCGAGGAGATGTTTTCGCAGATCGACCCCGTGCCCGTCGGCGCGGCCTCCATCGCCCAGGTCCACCGTGCGGTCACGACCGATGGCAGGCAGGTCGCGGTCAAAGTCCTGCGGCCGAATATCGAGGAGGACTTCGCCTCCGCCATCGAGACCTATGAATGGGCGGCCGCCCAGGTCGAGGCGATGGGCGGCGAGGCGGCGCGCCTGCGTCCGCGCCTGGTCGTCGCCACTTTCCGGCAATGGACCAACCGCGAGCTGGATCTGCGCCAGGAGGCCGCCTCCGCCTCGGAGCTGCGCGAGAATCTCATCGCCGAGACCGGCTTCTTCGTGCCCGAGATCGACTGGAGCCGCACGTCGCGCCGGGTGATGACGCTCGAATGGATCGACGGCATCAAGCTCACCGATCGCAAAAAGCTCATCGAGGCCGGGCAGGACGTAAAGGCGCTCGCCGCCACGCTCGTCCGGGTCTTCCTCCGCCAGGCGGTGGTCGACGGCTTCTTCCACGCCGATCTCCACCAGGGCAATCTCTTTGCTTTGCCAGACGGCCGCCTCGCCGCGATCGATTTCGGGATCATGGGCCGGATCGACCGGCAGGCGCGGATCTGGCTCGCCGAAATCCTCTACGGCCTGCTCACCGGCAATTACCGCCGTGTCGCGGAGATCCACTTCGAGGCGCAATACGTCCCCCCGCATCACAATATGGAGGAGTTCGCCACCGCGCTGCGGGCTGTGGGCGAGCCGATGCGCGGGCTGGCGGCGAAGGAGGTCTCGCTCGGCCAGATGCTCGAGGGCCTCTTCAAGATCACCCGCGACTTCGACATGCCGACCCAGCCGCACCTGCTGCTGCTGCAAAAGACCATGGTGATGGAGGAAGGCGTCGCCGCCTGGCTCGATCCCGACATCAACATGTGGGAAACGGCCGAGCCCTTCCTCACCGAATGGGCACGCAGCGAGCTCGGCCCCGAAGCCCGCATCGCCGACGAACTGATCCGCGGCTTCCGCCTGCTCCGGAAGCTCCCGGACATCATCCGCCGCATCGATCACTATTACCCTGCCCCCGGCGCCGCCCCGCCCGCGCCACCACTGCCCGACATCGCCGTCGTGCGGCCGCACCGCCTGTGGCCGATCGCGCTGACTGCGATCCTCTCGGCGGCGATTGCGACGGGCGTCACGCTCTGGCTGACCTAGGCCTGCGCAATGGGTGCGGGCTTGATCTTGGGCGGCTATGCTCTCAGGTCATGGCAGAGATGAACGCACCCCCCGCCCTCTTTCCCGACGACACCCCCCGGCCGCTCTGGCGCGCAGGGCTGGCCTGCCAGTTCGCTCAGGCGACGATGGCCCTTGTCCCCGCCATGATGCTGCGTGAGGCGCTCATCCTTCATTTCAACGAAGGCCGCGGGATCGGGGTCGCCCCAATCATCCGTCCGGAGATGTGGACGCCGGGCTGGTTCGGGGAACTCGCACTCGCTTATGGGTGGGGCTTCCTCAGCGTCGTACCCGGGACATTGCTGTTTCTCAGCCTCCTCAAATGGCTGGAGCGGCGGGAGCCCGCAACGACCCTCGAATGGGCCGTCGCCGGCGCCGCTTCCGCGCTGCCGCTTGCCGCGGGCCTATGCATCCTGGTCCTGACCGTCAGCCATATCCCGCCCGAACTCATGCTCTACCTGATCACCATGGGACCGCCCGTCGTGATCGGCCTGTGCGCCGGTGCTTTCGCCTGGCATTTCCGGCATCATCGCCGCCATGACTGGTCCGATCCGCTATGAAGAAGATCCTCCTCATCGTCGGCGGCGGGATCGCGGCCTATAAGGCGTGCGAGCTGATCCGGCTCTGCCGCAAGGCCGGGATCGGCGTGCGCTGCGTGCTGACCACGGGCGGGGCGCAGTTCATCACGCCGATGACTTTGGCCGCGCTCTCCGAGCAGCAGGTCTTCACCAGCCTCTTCGATCTGAAGGACGAGGCGGAGATGGGGCATATCCAGCTCAGCCGTGAGGCCGATCTGGTCGTGGTCGCGCCGGCCACGGCCGATCTGATGGCGAAGATGGCCGCCGGTATCGCCGACGATCTCGCCACCACCTTGCTACTCGCCACCGACAAGAAGGTGCTCGCTGCGCCCGCGATGAACGTGCGCATGTGGCAGCATGAGGCGACGAAGCGGAACGTTGCGCAGCTCCGCGCCGACGGCGTTACATTGCTCGAACCCGACGAGGGTGAGATGGCCTGCGGCGAATATGGTCCGGGCCGGCTGCCGGAGCCCGAGGCGATCCTCGCGGCAATCGAGCGGATGCTCGGCACGGCGGACCCGCTCGCGGGCCAGCCGGACTTCGCACCGTCGGCGCCGCTGACGGGCAAGCATATCATCGTCACCGCCGGCCCGACGCACGAACCCATCGACCCGGTGCGCGTGATCGCCAACCGCTCCTCTGGCAAGCAGGGCTTCGCCATTGCCGAGGCACTCGCGGCCCTTGGTGCACGGGTGACCCTGGTCGCGGGGCCTGTCAGCCTCCAGACGCCGACAGGCATCACCCGTCGCGACGTAGAGACCGCGCAGGAGATGGAACGGGCGGTGATGGCCGCACTCCCCGCCGATGCCGCGGTGCTGGTCGCCGCGGTCGCTGACTGGCGGGTCGAGCCGGCCCCGGAGAAGCTCAAAAAGGAGGCCGGCCCGCCCGCCCTGGACTGGCAGCGCACGCCCGATATCCTCGCCGGCCTGGCGACCATTTCCAATCGGCCCCACCTCATCATAGGCTTCGCGGCCGAGACCGAGAATGTCGCTCAGGAGGCCGCCGCCAAGCGTCTGCGCAAGGGCGCCGACTGGATCGTCGCGAATGACGTCTCCGGCGACGTGATGGGCGGCGACGCCAATGCCGTCCATTTGATCACCGAAGGGGGCGAAGAAAGCTGGGACCGGATGTCCAAGGCGGACGTCGCCCGCCGCCTTGCCCGAAAGATTGCCGATGCCCTGGCCTGAGATCAGTATCGCCCTGAAGCGCCTGCCTCATGGCGAGGGCCTGCCCCTCCCCGCCTACGCGACCGCGCACGCGGCCGGCATGGACGTCGTCGCCGCCGAGGACGTGACCTTGCACCCCGGCGCGCGCCAGGCGGTCGCGACCGGCTTCGCCATCGCCATTCCGGAGGGCTATGAGGTCCAGGTCCGCCCGCGCTCCGGCCTGGCGCTCAAGCACGGCATTACCTGCCTCAACACACCCGGCACGATCGACGCCGATTATCGCGGCGAGGTGAAGATCATCCTCGCCAATCTCGGCGCCGAGCCGTTCGAGATCGTCCGCGGAGAGCGTATCGCCCAGCTTGTCCCCCAACCCGTCCAGCGCGCGGCGTTTGCGGAGGTAGCGGAGCTGGACGAAACCGTGCGCGGCGCCGGCGGGTTCGGCTCGACGGGGCGATGACCCTCTCCGACGCGCAGCTCGACCGCTACGCCCGTCACATCGTCCTCAAGGAGATTGGCGGCGAGGGGCAGCGGAAGCTGCTTGAGACCGAAATCGTGCTCATCGGCGCCGGCGGGATCGGCTCGCCCGCCATTCAATATCTCGCCGCCGCCGGCATCGGGACCTTGCGGGTGATCGACGACGACGCGATCGCTTTGGCCAATCTACAACGCCAGGTGCTGTTCGGGACCGGGGATGTCGGCCGCGCCAAGACCGAGGTGGCCGGCGAGGCTGTCGCCCGCCTGAATCCCGACGTGCGCTTTGAGGGCATCTCCGACCGCCTCACACCCGCCAATGTCGCTACCTTGATCGCAGGCGCCAGCCTCGTCCTCGATGGGTCGGACAATTTCGCCACCCGCCTCGCCGTCTCCGATGCCTGCACCAGGGCGCGCATCCCGCTCGTCTCGGCCGCGATCGGCCAGTTCCAGGTGCAGATCGGGACGTGGCGCGGCTGGGAGCCGGACAAGCCCTGCTATCGCTGCTTCGTCGGCGACGCGTTCGACACGGAAGATTGCGACAGCTGCGCGGAGCTCGGTGTGCTCGGCGCCATGGCCGGCGTGGCGGGCACGTTCGCCGCGCTGGAGGCGGTGCGCGCCATTGTCCCGTTCGGGCCCGACCCGACCGGGAAGCTCACTCTGTTCAACGGGCTGACGCCGGAAATGCGCTCGATCCGCATCGTCAAGGACCCTTCCTGCAAGGGTTGCGCAAGCCGCTAGCAGGCCGGCGTAAAACTTGTCTCAGCAGGCAGGGTTAATGCGCGCAATTCGCTTATTGCGCTGGCGCCGGTGCGGGCGGGGCTATGGCGATCAGCTGGATGGTGAAGAGCAAAGTCGCGCCGCCCGGGATCGGGCCGCGTCCATTCCAGCCATAAGCGAGATTGTAGGGGATCGCGAATTCGAACCGCTCGCCGACCCGCATCAGCGGCACGCCCTCCTGCCAGCCGCGGATCAGCCGCGGCAGCGGGAAAGTGGCCGGCTCGTGGCGGGCGATCGAGCTGTCGAACTCCACGCCGTCGGTGAAGCGCCCGGCATAATGGATGGTGACCGTGTCGGTCGGTGCCGGATGCGCGCCATTGGTCGCGCGGCCGACCCGGCGATAGCGGATGCCGCTGATCGTCCGCTTCCACCCCTCGCGCGGGTCCAGCCGGTTGAGGAAGGTGAAATGATAGTCCGAGCGATCGACCCCCGGCGCGGGCGGCGGGGGGTCCTGGACGGCGGCGGCGAGAGCAAGCAGGGTGGTCAGGATTTCTTCGCAGCCTTCTTCTTCGCGGGCGCCTTGCGGCCCCTGCCCTTCCTCGGCGGCGGCCCCTTGGCGGCGCGCTCGTCGATCAATTGCGCCGCTTCCTCCAGCGTCAGCTGGTCCGGCGCAAGCGATTTGGGCAGGGTCGCATTCGTCGTGCCGTCGGTGACATAGGGGCCGAACCGCCCTTCCATCAACTTGATCTCCGCCTCGGTGCGCGGATGCGGACCAAGCACCTTCAGCGGCTCGCGCCCGCCTGCCCGGCGCCCGCCGCCATTGGCCGCGTCGGCGAGCTTCGCCACCGCCGCATTCATGCCGACCTCGAACACCTCGGCGGTCGACGCGAGCTTCGCATATTTGCCGTCATGGGCGAGATAGGGCCCGTAGCGGCCGATGCTCGCGGTGATCGGCTTGCCGCTCTCGGGGTGGTCGCCGACCGTGCGCGGCAGCGACAGCAGGCGGAGCGCGACCTCGAGATCCGCCTCGGCGCCCGGCACATCCTTGGGCAGCGACGCGCGCTTCGCATCCTTGCCGTCGCCGAGCTGAAAATAGGGCCCGAACCGGCCCGAGCGCAGGGTTACGTCCTGCCCGCTCTCAGGATCCTGCCCAAGCACCTGCGGCCCGCTGTCCTCGGCCTGCTCGCCGCCCTGGCCAAACCGCCGGGTGAACTTGCACTCGGGATAATTGGAGCAGGCGACGAAGGCGCCGAACTTGCCGCCGCGCAGACCGAGCCGGCCATTGCCGCACAACGGGCAGAGCCGCGGGTCGGAGCCGTCGCCTTTGTCTGGAAACAGGAAGGGCGCAAGGAACTCGTCGAGCGCGGCGGTGACCTCGCTCGGCTTCTGCTCCATCACCTCGGCGGTCTTCGGCTTGAAGTCCTTCCAGAACGCCTCGAGCACCTGCTGCCATTGCGCCCGGCCGCCGGAGACGTCGTCCAGCTCATCCTCCAGATGGGCGGTGAAATCGTAGGAGACGTAGCGCTCGAAGAAGCGCTCGAGGAACGCCGTCACCAGCCGGCCGCTCTCCTCGGGATAGAAGCGGTTCTTCTCCAGCCGGACATAGTCGCGGTCCTTCAGCGTCTGCAAAGTCGCCGCATAGGTGGAAGGGCGGCCGATGCCGAGCTCCTCCATCCGCTTGACCAGCGAGGCCTCCGAGTAGCGCGGCGGCGGCTGGGTGAAATGCTGCTCGGCGGTGACGTCTTTCTTCGCGGGCGTGTCGCCATCGCGCAGGCGCGGCAGCCGGCGGCTGTCCTCATCCTCGGCATCGTCGCGGCCTTCCTCGTAGAGCGCGAGGAAGCCGGGGAAGAGCACGACCTGGCCGGTCGCGCGCAGCGCATGCTGGCCGGTGCCGTCCGCCAGCTCCGCGGTCGTCCGCTCCAGCCGCGCCGAGGCCATCTGGCTGGCCAGCGCCCGCTTCCAGATCAGCTCGTAGAGCCGCGCATGATCGCCGGACCCGGCATGGTCGCGGGAAAAATCAGTGGGGCGGATCGCTTCGTGCGCTTCCTGCGCATTCTTGGCTTTGGTCGCATAATGGCGCGGCTTGTCCGGCACATAGCCGGCGTCGTAGCGCGACGCGACCGCGCGGCGGGCGGCGGAAATCGCCTCCTCGGCCATCTGCACACCGTCCGTCCGCATGTAGGTGATCGCGCCATCCTCGTAGAGGCCCTGCGCCACCCGCATCGTCTGGCTCGCCGAGAAACCGAGCTTGCGCGCGGCCTCCTGCTGCAGTGTCGAGGTGGTGAAGGGCGGCGGCGGGTTGCGAGTGAGCGGCTTGGTCTCGACCGAGACCACCGTGAAGCGCCCTTCTTCCACCGCTTTCTTTGCGGCCAGCGCGGTGCCTTCCGTGCCGATCGTCAGCCGGTCGATCTTGTCTCCATTGTAGCGGACCAGACGGGCCTGGAACTCTGTCCCGTCGGCCTCCATGAGCGCCGTGACGCTCCAATATTCCTGCGCGCGGAACAGCTCGATCTCGCGCTCGCGGTCGACGATAAGGCGCAGCGCCACCGACTGCACCCGCCCCGCCGACTTCGCCCCCGGCAGCTTGCGCCAGAGCACCGGCGAGAGCGTGAAGCCGACCAGATAGTCGAGCGCGCGCCGCGCCCGGTAGGCGTCGATCAGATCCTCGTCGAGCCCGCGCGGATTGGCCATCGCCTCCAGCACCGCGCTCTTCGTGATCGCGTTGAAGGTGACCCGCTCGACATGGGCGGGCAGCGCCTTCTTCTTCGCCAGCACCTCCTGCACATGCCAGGAGATCGCCTCCCCCTCGCGGTCGGGGTCGGTGGCGAGGATCAGAGCGTCGGCGCCCTTCGCTTCATCAGCGATCGCCTTCAGCTGGCGCGCCTTGTCGGCATAGGTCTCCCACTGCATCGCGAAGCCGGCGTCCGGATCGACCGAGCCGTCCTTGGGCGGCAGGTCGCGGACATGGCCATAGGAGGCCAGCACCCGGTAACCCGGGCCCAGATATTTCTCGATGGTCTTGGCCTTGGCGGGCGATTCGACGACGACGAGTTTCATATTGCTCGGCTTTTCCTCACACGTACGCGCATACGGTGACGGGCCATCGAGCGGCCCGTCAAGCGCCTCGTCTCGTTGAACTCCCTTACAGCGGCGGGACAGGTCTTCCGGCGACTAGCGGCGGCACGTCACGCGGAACGAGCTGATCTTGTCGTTCCAGAATGGTCCCACGAATCCGACATTGCCCTCGAAGCGCTGTCTGAGCCCGGCATAATTGGCGTCCGCGAAGGCCTCGACCGCGCAGCCCGGGCGACACTGGATCGAGGAAATCTGGTCGTTCCATTCGGGACCGACGAACGCCACTTCGTCTTCGCCCGCCACTTCGCGACGGCCAGCAAAATTGGCGTGTTCATAAAAGGTGCACGCCGCTGCGGCACGCCATGGCCTTCCATAACCGCCACGTCTGCAGGTCACGCGGTAAGCGCTGATCCGGTCGTTCCAGGCCGGCCCGACAAAGGCGACATCACCACGGAATCGTTCGCGCAATCCCGCGAATTCGGCATTCTCGAAAGCGTCGAACGTACAGCCCTCGTCACAGCGCAGCGAGGAAATCTGGTCATTCCAGGCGGCCCCGACAAAGGCCGGCGCATCCCCGTCACGCGCGAAGTCGCGCGGGCCCTGATAATTCGCGTCCCGATAGACGGTGCAGCCCAGAGCGCGCCCTCCCGGGCTAGCCGGCCCCCTTGGAGGCTGGGCAGCGGCGCTTATCGACAAGGCGGTGAGGGTAGCTCCAGCAAACAAGGAGCAAATGAAGATCTGGACGTTCCGCATCGACTTGATCCTCCGAATCAGCAGACGATCGTAACGGTATCGATTCGAATGATTTCGGCCAAGGTCCCTCAGGCGTCGCCCGTGGTTCGCCAAGCGTAGAGAAAGGCGAGACCGAGCACCACGTCGATCGAGGCGAAGCCAAGCGTAACGGATGGTACACGATGCTGAAGAAACAGGATCACAACCGGGATAAAGAAGGCGAGTTTCGCGAGCGTGCCGAGCGGCATGAGCGGCCGGAACCGCGCGGGATCGCGCCCGATCGTGAGATAGACGAGCTGCATGACGAGCCCGGCGCCGAGGAAGCCGTAATAATATTCCGGATGGGTCAGCCCGCCCGGCGTCCGTTCCGCGATCATCCGCTCCATGAACAGGAAGGGCGCGAGCACGATCAGGCCGTAAATGCCGGCGATGGTGAAGATGAGACGGGCCGTCTTCATGCGAGGCTGACCTTTCCGCCGGCGTGGCGCTCAAGGCGCCCGGCAAGTTCCAGTTCGAGCAGAATTGTCGGCACCAGCGCCGGCGCAAGGCCGGACTGGCGGATCAGTTCGTCGACCGGCACCGGAGTTGGGCCGAGCAGGCCGGCAAGGGCGTCGCGCTCGGCATCGCTCACCTCTGAAACTGGCGGGAGTTCTCGCGGCGGCGACGACTTCGGCGCCTTCGGAATGGCGCCGGGGTGGATTTGCTCAAGCACATCCTCCGCCGTCTGGATCAGAGTCGCGCCGTCGCGGATCAGCAAATTACAGCCCTGCGCCCGCGGATCGAGGGGCGAGCCGGGCACCGCCATCACCTCGCGCCCGAAATCGGCCGCCAGCCGCGCGGTGATCAGGGAGCCGGACTTGGGCGCGGCTTCGATCACCACCGTGCCGGTCGCGAGGCCGGCGATGATCCGGTTGCGCCAGGGGAAGTGGCGGGCGCGCGGCTCGATCCCCGGCGGCATCTCGGCGATCAGCAGGCCGCGCTCGGCCACCGCCCGCTGCCGTTCCTCATTTTCCG
>JBGAHY010000011.1:0-91647 GCA_044225925.1 Allosphingosinicella sp. | reverse complement strand
GTTGCGAGACCCGCCCACACCTGTCCGGCCAACGCTCCGGCCTTCGCCGGAGCACATGAACCCGCCCGGAACCGCCACGGGACGAGGCCGATTCAGCGCAGGATGCGCTAGTTTTTGCCCAGTTCCAGGCGGAAGCCGTTCTCGAAATCCTTTTCGAGCAGTTCCGCCACCGCCGCGCCCACGACTTCCGGACCCTTCAGCGTCGCCGGGTCCTCGCCGGGAAAGGCGCGGGCGCGCATCTGCGTGGCGGTCGCGCCCGGGTCGACGATCGCGGCGCGGATATTGGTGACGTTGCCGACCTCCTGGCCATAGGCTTGGATGAGCGTGTCGAGCGCCGCCTTCGACGCGCCATAAGCGCCCCAATAGGCCCGCGGGGCGGCGCCGACGCTGGACGTAATCGCAACCACCCGGCCCGCTTCGCTCCGCCGCAGCATCGGATCGAACGCCGCGAGCATCGCCTGCTGCGCCAGCAGGTTGAGCGTCAGCACCTTGCCGAATTCCTTGCCGTCGATCTGCGCGACCGGGCCGAGCGTGCCGAGGAAGGCGGCGTTCAGCACCAGCATGTCGAGCGTATCCCAGCGCCCCGAGATGGCGACGGCGAGCTTGCCGATGCCGTCCTGCGCGCCAAGGTCCAGCGGCGCGATCGTCGCCGAGCCGCCGGTCGCGTGGATCCGCTCCTCGACCTGCTCCAGATCCTCAGGCGTGCGCGCGGTCAGGACCACATGCGCGCCGCCGGCGGCGAGCGCTTCGGCGATCGCGGCGCCGATTCCCCGGCTGGCGCCGGTGACCAGCGCCAGCTTGTTCTCGAACGGCTTCGACATCAGGCCCGGCGCCCCTCCTGGAGGAGCAGCTGGTTCCGCCGCTCCATGTCGTCATGATCGGTGAGGCTGGTCGGATAGTCGCCGCTCAGGCAGGCGTCGCACAGCTGCGGCGCGGCCTCGTCGCGGCCCTGCTCGCCGAGCGCCTTGTAGAGGCCGTCGATCGACACGAAGGCGAGGCTGTCCGCATGGATGAAGCGGTTCATCGCCGGAACGTCCATCTGCGCCGCCAGCAGTTTCGCCCGTTCCGGCGTGTCGACCCCGTAGAAGCAGCTGTGCCGCGTCGGCGGGCTGGCGATCCGCATATGGACCTCGCGCGCGCCGGCATCGCGCATCATCTGCACGATCTTCATCGAGGTGGTGCCGCGCACGATCGAATCGTCGACCAGCACGATACGCTTGCCCTGGATGATCGCGCTGTTCGCATTGTGCTTCAGCTTCACGCCGAGATGGCGGACATGGTCGCCCGGCTGGATGAAGGTCCGCCCGACATAATGCGAGCGGATGATCCCGAGTTCGAACGGGATGCCGCTCTGCTGCGCATAGCCGATCGCCGCCGGCACGCCGCTGTCGGGCACGGGCACGATCAGATCCGCCTCGACCGGGCTCTCCAGCGCCAGCTGCGCGCCGATCCGCTTGCGGACATTGTAGACGCTGTGCCCGTCCAGCACGCTGTCCGGCCGCGAGAAATAGATATGCTCGAAGATGCAGGGCCGCGGCCGCTGCGGCGCGAACGGGCGGTGGGAGCGCAGCCCCTTGTCCGACACCTCGATCAGTTCGCCGGGCTCCACCGAACGCAGATAGGTCGCGCCGACGATATCCAGCGCCACCGTCTCGGACGCAAAGATGTAGGATTCGCCCAGCCGCCCCATGACCAGCGGCCTGATGCCGAGCGGGTCGCGGCAGGCGATCATGCCTTCGTTGGTGAGGCAGACCAGCGAATAAGCGCCCTCCACCTGCTTCAGCGCGTCGATGAAGCGGTCGAGCAAGGTCCGGTATTCCGACGTCGCGACCAGGTGGATGATCACCTCGGTGTCGCTGGTCGACTGGAAGATCGAGCCGCGCCGGTTGAGGTCGCCGCGCAACCGCATCGCGTTGGAGATATTGCCGTTATGCGCGATCGCGAAGCCGCCCAGCGCAAGGTCGGCGAACAGGGGCTGGACGTTGCGCAAGCCGGCGCCGCCGGTGGTGGAGTAGCGGACATGGCCGATCGCGGCGCGGCCCGTGAGCGCCTCCATGACCTCCTCGTTGCGGAACACGCGGGCGACATGGCCGGTGCCGCGATGGCTGTGGAAGGTCTTGCCGTCATAGCTGGTGATGCCGGCCGCTTCCTGGCCCCGGTGCTGCAGCGCGTGCAGGCCCAGTGCCACCAGCGCCGAGGCGCTGTCCGCGCCCCACACGCCGAAGACGCCGCATTCCTCACGCAGCTTGTCGGTATCATATGGGTTTGTGGTAAGCATGTCCGCCCGTGCGCCGGCTGATCCTGGCGCGCATATAGTCACGGGCTTGTCATTTGTCGCCCCGCATATCGGAGACGGGCATGAGAAAAATGCTGCTGCTCCTGACCTGTCTCGCCGCCGCCTGCGGCAAGGGCGGCGAAATGCCGTCGAACGAGACCGGGGCCGCCGCGCCCACACCCGCGCCGCCAGCCGCGCCCGTGCAGACCGCGACCCTCACCGGCCTCTATGAAAGCGGGAGCACGCCGCCCAGCCAACTCTGCATCATCGAACAGGGCAGGTCCGCCCGCTTTGGCCTCGTCATCCGGCGCAACGGCCGCCCAGGCTGTTCCGGCGCCGGCACCGCGACCCGAAATGGCCCGACCCTGCGGCTCGCGATGACCGGCGATTCACCCTGCGCTATCGAGGCACGGATCGAAGGCGGACGAGTCACCTTCCCGTCGGGCATGCCGCCCGGCTGCTCTTATTATTGCGCACCCGGCATCGTCGCTGGCGGCACCAGCTTCGAGAAGACCGGGGGCACAACGCAAGACGCTCTCCACGCCCGGGACGCCGTCGGCGACCGCCTCTGCACTTGACGTTAACGTAAACCTCAAATACCCCCGCCTCATGCCCACCGCGCTCCATTCGGACTATCACGAGCCGCGCATGGCGCGCACCTACACGATCACCCAGCTCTGCGAGGAATTCGGGGTCACCGCCCGCGCGCTTCGTTTCTACGAGGATGAGGGGCTGATCTCGCCGAAGCGCAACGGCCTCGCCCGCGTCTATAGCTGGCGGGACCGCGCCCGGCTCGCCTGGATCCTGCGCGGCAAGCGCGTCGGCTTCTCGCTCTCCGACATCCGCGAGATGATCGATCTCTACGATGCCGGCGACGACCGCCTCTCGCAGCGCCGCGTGACGCTTGAAAAATGCCGCCACCGAGTGGAAACCCTGAAGAAGCAGAAGCTCGATATCGATGCCACGATCGATGAGCTCGACCGGTTCATTGCCATGGTCGCAGCCAGCGATCCCCAACTCGCCCGATAAGGACCCGGACCTATGCCCAGCTACACCGCCCCCGTCGCCGACACGCGCTACGTGCTCGAGGAGGTGCTCGGCATTGAGCGCTACTCGAACCTTCCGGGCTTCGAGAATGCGACGCCCGATCTGGTCGAGGCGATCCTGACCGAGGGCGGGAAGTTCGCCGCTGAGGTCCTCTTCCCGCTGAACCGCAGCGGCGACGAGGAAGGCTGCACGCGGCATGAGGACGGCTCGGTCACCACCCCCAAGGGCTTCAAGGAGGCCTATGCCCAATTCTGCGAGGGCGGCTGGACGACGCTGTCCGCGCCCGAGCAATATGGCGGGCAGGGGCTTCCCTCGGTCCTCGCCACCGCGGTCACCGAATATCTGCTCTCCGCCAACCAGGCGTTCGAAATGTACAATGGCCTGACCCAGGGCGCGATCGCGTCGATCCTGGTCAAGGGCTCGGACGAGCAGAAGGACAAATATCTGCCGAACATGGTCGCCGGCAAATGGACCGGGACGATGAACCTGACCGAGCCGCATTGCGGCACCGATCTCGGCCTGTTGAAGACCAAAGCCGAGCCGCAGGCCGACGGCAGCTACAAGATCACCGGCACCAAGATCTTCATTTCCTCGGGCGAGCATGACCTGAGCGAGAACATCATCCACTTGGTCCTCGCCAAGATCACCGGCGCGCCGGACAATGTGAAGGGCATCTCGCTCTTCATCGTGCCGAAGTTCATGGTCAACGACGACGGTTCGCTCGGCGCGCGCAACGGCGTCGTCTGCGGCTCGATCGAGGAGAAGATGGGCATCCACGGCAATTCGACCTGCCTGCTCAACTATGACGGCGCGACCGGCTATCTGATCGGCACCGCCGAAAAGGGGCTGGAGGCGATGTTCATCATGATGAACGCGGCCCGGCTCGGCGTCGGGTTGCAAGGCTTAGCGCAGGGCGAGATCGCCTATCAGAATGCCGTCATCTACGCGAAGGACCGCCGCCAGGGTCGCGCCCTGCGTCCCGAAGAGCGTGAAGCCGACGCAAAGGCCGACACGATCATCCACCATCCCGACGTGCGCCGCATGCTGATGGAGGCGAAGGCGTTCAACGAGTCGGCCCGCGCGCTCGTCCTCTGGGGCGCGCTCCAGGTCGATATCAGCCGCAAGGCCCAGACCGAGGAGGAGCGCGAGGCGGCCAACGATCTGCTCGGTCTGCTCACCCCGGTCATCAAGGGCTATCTCACCGACAAGGGCTTCGAGGCCGCGGTCAACAGCCAGCAAATCTATGGCGGCCACGGCTATATCCGCGAATGGGGGATGGAGCAGTTCGTCCGCGACGCCCGTATCGCCCAGATTTACGAGGGCACGAACGGCATCCAGGCGCTCGACCTGGTCGGCCGCAAGCTCGGCGCCAATGGCGGCCGCGCCATCCAGGCCTTCTTCAAGCTGGTCGGCGAGGAAGCGTCGGCGGCCAAGGCTGATCCGGAGCTTGGCGGCCTCGCCAATGGGCTGGAGCGCGCCAATGGCGACCTGCAGACCGCCGCTTTGTGGCTCATGCAGAACGGGCTCACCAACCCGAACAATGCCGGCGCCGCGGCCTATCCGTTCATGAACCTGATGGGCGTGGTCTGCCTCGGCCTGATGTGGCTGCGCATGGGCAAGGCGAGCCAGGCGGCGCTGGCGAACGGCACGGAGAACGAGACCTTCCACCGCAACAAGCTGGCCACGGCACGCTTCTACGCGGACCGGATCCTGCCGGAGAGCAACAGCCACCGGCGCAAGCTGGAGAGTGGGGCGGACTCTTTGATGGCGTTGCCGGCGGAGGCCTTCTAGCCGAGGGGACGCCATGACCCGCGACCAGAAGACCGTCGCCATCGGGGCCGGCAGCGGCGTGGTCTTCATGCTGCTCGCCATGTGGCTGCTGACGAAGGTGCTGCCCGCGCCGGCAGACGTTGCGACAGCCGGCGAGCGGCTGGCTTATGCGGCGCGCTGGCTCCCGCTCGCCGCTCTCCCGCTGTTCCTCATGCTGGCGGCTGTCGGCAATGCGCGCTTCCTGAGCGAGGCGATCGATCCCACGCTCGGCAAGGAAGACCGCAAGACGCTGATCAACGGCAGGGTCGCGGACAACACGCTCCAGCAATTCGCGCTCTTCGTCGCCGGCGCGCTCGGCCTCGCCGCCAGCGTACCGCCCCATTATCTGCAGGTGATCGGCGCCGCCGCCATCGTCTTCGCCATCTGCCGGATCGCCTTCTGGATCGGCTACCGGATCCACCCGCTCTACCGCGCCTTCGGCTTCGCCTCGACCGCCTATCTCAACCTCGGGCTGCTGCTCGCCGCGCTCTGGCTCGCGCTTGCCTGACGCCACTTGCCAGCCGCGCCGGCGCGTGGCCAAGTGCGGGCCGGGGAGGGAGACATGCTGGTCACCGAGCTGATCCGCCGGGGCGCGTGCTATCATCGGGAGCGGACGGCGCTGATCTTCGGCGACGCGACCATGACCTTCGGCGAGGTCGAAAACCTGTCCAACCGGATCGCCCATGTGCTTGGCGGCCGCCTCGGCCTCGGCCGGGGCAGCCCGGTCTGCCTGCTCTGGGACAACAGCCTGTTCGGCGTGCCGGCGGATTTCGGCTGCGTGAAGGCCGGGCTGCAGCGCACGCCGCTCAACGGCCGCCTGTCACTCGACGAGCATAAGGCGATGATCGAGAAGATCGGCGCGCGGACCCTGCTCTACGGCCCGTCTCAGGCGGAGCGGGCGGCGGCGCTGAGCACCGCGCTGCCGGACCTCGCCGTCTTTGGCGTTGGCGACGGTGAGGTCGGGCCCGATCTGCTTCGCTTTGCCGAAGAAGCGCCCGACACCGACCCGCGCCTCGCGCTCGACCCGGACGATGTCGTCCTCGCGCTCTTCACCTCGGGCACGACGGGCACGATCAAGGCCGTGCAGCACACGCACCGCAGCTACGGAGCGGTCGTCCACAATGTCCTTTCCAACCTCGTCGATCCGAAGCCCGGCGAGATCATGCTGCACGCCGCCTCGCTCATCCATGCCAGCGGCTGCTTCCTGCTGCCTTACTGGCTGCGCGGCGGCGCAGCGGCGATCCTGCCCGGCTTCACGCCGCCTTCCTATCTTGAGGCGATCGAGCGCTTCCGGCCGCAGGCGCTGAGCGTGGTCCCGACCATGTTGCAGATGCTGTTCCAGGTGCCGGGCATCGAAGCGGCCGATCTCTCCTCGGTGGAGACCATCATCTACGGCACCTCGCCCATGCCCCGGCCGGTGCTCGAAAAGGGCCTGGCGTTGTGGGGGCCGGTGTTCGTCCAATATTACGGGCAGACGGAAGCGCCGCTCGCCATCTGCCGCCTGGACAAGGACGAGCATGTCGGTGCGTCGCCCGCGCGCCTGCTGTCCTGCGGGCGGCCGAGCGTCGAGACCGAGATCAGGTTGGTCGACGAGGACGGGCGGGATGTGGCCACTGGCGAGCCGGGCGAAATCCTGCTCCGCGCGCCCTTCATGATGAAGGGCTATACCGATGACGCGCTGACCGCGGAGGCGATGCTGCCCGGCGGCTGGCTCCGCACCCGCGACATCGGCCGTTTCGACGACGAAGGCTTTCTGACCCTGGTCGACCGCACCTCCGACATGATCGTGACCGGCGGCTACAACGTCTATCCGCGCGAAGTGGAGGATGTGTTGGCCGGGCACGCGACGGTGGCGCAGGTGGCGGTCGTCGGCCTGCCGCACGACAAATGGGGAGAGATGGTCACCGCCTTCGTCGTCAGTCATGCAGGCGCCGCGCAGGACGAGGCCGCCCTGATCGCCCATGCTCACGAGCATCTGGCCGGCTACAAGGCCCCCAAATCGGTGCGCTTCGTCGAGGCAATTCCCTTGAGCGCGGTCGGCAAGCCCCTGCGCCGGGCGCTGCGCGAGCCTTTCTGGATGGGCCGGGAGCGGCGGATATGAGCGTCCATGTCGAGAAAGACGGGCCGGTCACCATTGTGACCATCGACCGGCCGGAGGTGCGCAACGCGGTGAACCCCGCGACCGCGGAGGCGCTCCGTGCGGCGTTCGACCAATTCGAGGGGGACGAGACGGCCAGCGTCGCGGTACTCACCGGCGCTGGCGGCCATTTCTGCGCCGGCTACGACCTCAAGGCCTTTGCCGAGCAGGGCACCGACTACGACCCGGCGGGCGAGGGGCCGATGGGGCCGACGCGGCGTCAGTTATCCAAGCCCGTCATCGCCGCCGTCGAAGGCTATGCGGTGGCGGGCGGGCTGGAACTGGCGCTTTGGTGCGACATGCGGATCGCCGCCGAGAGCGCGACCTTCGGCGTCTTCTGCCGTCGCTGGGGCGTGCCGTTGATCGACGGCGGCACGGTGCGGTTGCCGCGGATCGTCGGGCAGGGGCGGGCGCTCGACCTGATCCTCACCGGCCGTCCCGTCGCGGCGGACGAGGCGCTGGCCATGGGCCTCGCCAATCGGGTCGTGCCGGAAGGCCAGGCGCGCACCGCCGCCGTCAACATCGCGCAACAAATCGCCGCATTCCCGCAACTTTGCGTGCGCACCGACCGGGCCAGCGCCTATGCCGCCTTCGACACCGATCTCCTCTCTGCGCTGCGGGCCGAAGCGGTCGCCGGCGAGGCCCCCGTCCTTGCGGGCGCCCGCGAAGGTGCCGCCCGCTTCGCCGCCGGTGTCGGCCGCCGCGGCACTTTCGACAACATCTGACCGGCTTGCGGCTGCCGTCCCGTCTCTCTAGAGAGACGCCGCGTGCCCCTGTGGCGGAATTGGTAGACGCGCTCGACTCAAAATCGAGTTTCGCAAGAAGTGCCCGTTCGAGTCGGGCCAGGGGCACCAACATCGCCTTTAATATGGCGACTGATTCCCGCCGCAATTCTGCCTTCTCAGCCGCCCCCCGGTCGGGCATTGTCCGCCCGTGAAAAAGCCGGCCGACAGCGACACCGACAAGGCTCCGCCGCCCAGGCGGACGCGCTCCATCCTGCCGCGCGCCTCGGAGGCGCCGGCCGAAGATACCGGCAACAATATCTGGCGCCGCGATCGCCTCCTCGCCTCCATCGCCTTGATCATGGGCGCCGGCGTGGTGCTGGCGATTCCCTTCGCGCTCCGCGCCGGGGCCGAATTCTTCCTGCCCGTGACCGCCGCCCTGATCATCGCTATCGCTCTGGTGCCCGCGCTCGAATGGCTGGAGCGGCGGCGGGTGCCCTCGGGCCTCGCGGCCTTTCTGTGTCTTATGCTGTTCCTGATCATTGCCAATGCCGCCGTCGCCGCGATCGTCTTCCCGGCCAGCGAATGGGTGAAGGCATTGCCCGAGCGGGTCGAGCGCATGCGGCACACGTTGGCACCGATTATCGACGCCTTCTCGGACCTCGATTCGTTCATCAACAACGTCGCCCACGAATTTTCGCGCGGGCCCGGCATCGCCAACCAGACGGTGACGGTGGAGACCCCCAATTCACTGCTCCAGGTCATCGCGACGTCGGCGCCGTTCGCGATTATCCAGATGTTCTTCGCCACTCTGGTGATCTACTTCTTCCTCGCCGGCTGGACGAAGATGCGGCGGCGCACGATCACCAACCGGGCGAGCTTCGATGGCGCGATGACCACGGCGCGGGTGATCCAGCAGGTGGTGGACGCGACCTCAACCTATCTCGGCACCATCACCCTCGTGAACATCGCGCTCGGGCTGCTGGTGGCGCTCATCCTCTGGGCGATCGGGATGGAATCGCCGCTCATGTGGGGCGGCATCGTCGCGGTCATGAATTATATTCCCTATCTCGGGCCGATCGTCGCCGCCCTGCTGCTCAGCGTCGGCGGGCTGATGGTGTTCGATGAGCCGTGGCGGGCGATGCTGCCGGCGATCATCTTCGTGTCGCTGCACCTCGTCGAGGCGAATATCATCACGCCGACGGTGGTCGGGCGGAGGCTCACCATCAATCCGCTGCTGATCCTGCTCGCGCTGAGCTTCTGGGCCTGGGTCTGGGGGACCACCGGCGCGTTGCTTGCCGTCCCCTTGCTGATCATCCTCAGGACCATCTTCGCGGCGGCCGGCAAGCCGGACATCACCGGCTTCCTGTTCGAGGAAGGCACGCTGATCCACGAGAATGACGAGCCCCGCAATCAATCGCCGCCACCGGCCTGATCTCGCGGGCGTTATCACCCTGCACCTCGCTTGACAGGGTCCGGGTCGTTCACTAGGTCGCCGCCTTCACACCGTACGCGGGTGTAGCTCAGTTGGTTAGAGCGCCGGCCTGTCACGCCGGAGGTCGCGGGTTCGAGCCCCGTCACTCGCGCCATTTCTTTCAGTCGAGATGCCAGCCCTTAACGGGCACCGTCGCGCAGGCCGGCGTGCCGTCCTTGCCGGTGCCAGCCACCGTGCCGGTCAGCCGTCGTCCCGCCACGGCGCCGTCCAGCAACGGCTGCGGGATGGTATGGATGTCGATCTTCATCCGCCGGCTCCATTCCAGATCGTGCCCGCCCGCCTGCCTTCCGATAGCGATATAGACGAAGCGCCGCCCCGGCCCTTCGCTGCGCACCTGCTCGCCATAGAATTTCGGGCCGAGCCCGATGCGGATCGGGAAATCGAAGCTGAGCGATTCGCCGTTCCGGGAGACTTTGGGATCGACCGGCTGGCTCTTCTTGTCCTGCAAGCTATGGGTGACGCCCGCCACCGGGCCCTCGACCACCAGGCGCATGCGGATCTCGGTCTGCCCCGCCTTGCTCATTCGGGATCCTGGATCACCCGCCAGCGCCCAGTCTCCATCCAGCGGAGCAAGGGCCGCAGCGGGAAGATCCAGACGATGCCGGCGACGACGTAGAAGGGCGTTTGCACCCACCAGGGCTTGCCCGCGAGGCGTTCACCGACACTCACGATCAAGACGCACCAGAGGACGATCCAGGCGAGAATCAGGGCCATGCCCGCGCCATGGCGCCAGGTCGTTTCTACGCGCATGTCACCCATTCGCGCGGCGTGGCGACCGCGTCCAGCCTCATATCCCATGGCTCGACCGGCAGTGGCCCGTCGACCAGCTGGTCCGGCCAGCACAGGCCGATAGTCGTGACCCGATGGCTGCTGCCGCGGAGATGGGCGAGGGCGCGGTCGTAGTGGCCCTTGCCATGGCCGATGCGGGTGCCGTGGCGGTCGGCCAGCACGACCGGGACAAGCACCACGTTCGGCGCCAGCGCCGCCGCGTCGCCCGGCGGCTGCAGCACGCCCCAGGGGCTCGGCCCGGTAGCCGGCCCCTCGCGCCAGAGGAACACCGCGTCGCGATGCTCGAACCACGGCAGGCCGTAGCGTTGGCCTCCGCCAAGCCCGGCGATGATTCCGGCGGGGCTGATCTCGTCCTGGAGGGGGTGATAGGAGGCGACCACGCGCGCGCCCATCAGGTGCGGCAGCACCAGCCGCGCCAGCGCCGCTTCCATGCTCGCCCGCGTCGCCGGATCGAGGCGGCGCGCAAACGCACGCCGCCGCCTCAGCCCTTCGGCGCGCAATTCGCTCTTGTCGGAAGGAAGCATGGGTGACGGGACCGCCATGGCCGTTTGCCGGAATATCCTCTGACGCCAGAACGTCAGGTGGGGACCATATACGTCGGACCAGGGTCCGGGCAGGGACAGCCCCCGAGGATGTCTTATCGCCTCAGGGATTTTCGCTAAAGCTCGTACCGGGCAGTACCCGTCACAGCCAATCTAGTGGCTGGCGCCTTTATTCTCAAGGCTTTCGGCCAGCGCTTCCATGCGCGCGGCAAGGCGCTCCAGCGCTTGCGCGACCGTGGGATCGGGCGGCGGCGGTGGCGGCTCCTTGATGCCGGCGCCGTTTCGCATTTCCTTGATGTCGTCGGCCATCAGCAGCGCGGCGAACAGCAGCTGCCTGGTCTCGGTGAGGCTGCCGAGCGCCGCATTGGCATCGCGGGCACGCTGATCGACCATTGCCGCGACCGAATGGAGATGGGCCTCCTCGCCGTCGCGGCAGGCGACATTGTAGCGCCGTCCGGCGACCTCGATGTCGATCGACGCCATCAGCCTCCCTCGCTTTCCAGCAGCCGGTCGATCTGGCCGATCGCGCCTTCGACGCGGGTGCGCAGCGCGTGATGAGCATCACGAAGTTGGGCAAGTTCCGCCGTTTCGGCGCCTTGTCCGCCGTGCTTGCGGGCCGAGACTTCGATTCGCGCCAGTGCGCGCTCGATCCGGGCTATCGCATCCAAGGATCGCGTATCCCCCATTTGCAAAGGCATAGCACGCGCCGGGGCCATGGCAAGCCGCCACGGTTGACGGGGGCGCGGGGGCCGATAAAGGAACCGCAGCGCCCTCGCGGCGCCCCATTCCCGGATAGACCCCAGGAGCCCATGGCCGTCCCGATCCGAACGCTCGCCAATGCCATCCGCGCCCTCGCGATGGATGCGGTCGAGGCCGCCAATAGCGGCCATCCCGGCATGCCCATGGGCATGGCCGACGCCGCCACGATCCTCTGGACCGAATATCTGAAGCACGATCCCGCGGACCCGAAGTGGCCCGACCGCGACCGTTTCGTGCTGTCGGCAGGGCATGGCTCGATGCTGCTTTACGCCTTGCTGCACCTCACCGGCTATGCGCGGCCGACGATCGACGACATCCGCAATTTCCGCCAGCTCGGTTCCCCTTGCGCCGGCCATCCCGAGAATTTCCTGCTCGACGGCGTCGAGGCGACGACCGGTCCGCTGGGTCAGGGCGTGGCGATGGCGGTCGGCATGGCGATCGCCGAGCGGCACCTGAACGCGGTCTATGGCGACGATCTGGTCGATCACCGCACCTGGGCGATCGCCGGCGACGGCTGCCTGATGGAAGGCGTGAATCACGAGGCCGCAGGGCTGGCCGGCCATCTCGGTCTCGGCCGCCTCAACGTGCTCTGGGACGACAATCACATCACCATCGACGGCGGCACCGATCTCTCGACCTCCGAGGATATCGAGGGGCGCTACCGGGCCTATGGCTGGCACGTGGTGCGCTGCGACGGGCTGGACGCAGACAGCGTCCGCGCCGCCCTGGACGAGGCGGTGGCCGATCCACGGCCGAGCCTGATCGCCTGCCGGACGATCATCGGTTTCGGCGCCCCCCACAAGCAGGGCACCTCCGCGACTCACGGCTCCGCGCTTGGCGCCGAGGAAGTGGCTGCGGCGCGGGTCGAGCTTGGCTGGGATTACCCGCCGTTCGAGATTCCGGCCGAGATCGGCGCGGCCTGGCGCGAGCTTGGGAAGCGCGGGCAGGGGACGCATGCGGAATGGACGCAGCGGCTGCAAGCCAATGCCCAGGCCGGCGAGTTTACGCGCCGCATGTCCGGTGAGCTGCCCGCGGATTTCTCGCTCAGTTCCTATCTCGACGGCCTGATCGCCAACCCGCAAAAGGTCGCGACCCGCAAGGCGTCGGAAATGGCCTTGGGCGCGATCAACGATTTGCTGCCGGAGACGATCGGCGGCTCTGCCGATCTCACCGGTTCGAACAACACCAAAACAAAGGGCCAGAACCCTCTGACCAAAGAGGATTATTCGGGTCGTTATCTTTACTACGGCATCCGCGAGTTCGGCATGGCCGCGGCGATGAACGGGATGGCGCTGCACGGCGGCGTCATTCCTTACGGCGGCACTTTCCTGGTCTTCGCCGATTATTGCCGGCCCGCCATCCGCCTCTCCGCGCTGCAGGAAGTCCGCGTCATCTATGTGATGACCCACGATTCGATCGGGCTTGGCGAGGACGGGCCGACCCACCAGCCGGTCGAGCATCTGATGAGCCTCCGCGCGATGCCCAATCTCGACGTCTATCGCCCGGCGGACGCGGTCGAGACCGCGGAATGCTGGGAATTGGCGCTCGCCAAGGCGGACGGGCCCGCGGTGCTGGCGCTGACCCGGCAGAATTTGCCGCAGCTGCGCACCGACGCCACCGACAATCTCTGCGCCAAGGGCGCCTATCGCCTGCGCTCCGCCACCGCGCCCCGCAAGGCGGTGCTGATCGCGACCGGCTCGGAGGTCGAGCTGGCGCTGGCGACGGCGGACGCGCTTGAAGGGCAGGGGATCGGGGCCGATGTCGTCTCCATGCCCTGCTGGAGCCTGTTCGACGCCCAGGACGCGGCCTTTCGCGCCGACATCCTGCCCGACGACGCCTTGCTCGTCTCGATCGAGGCGGGCGCGACCCTGGGCTGGGAGCGCTATATCGGCCGCAATGGCCTCGCCATTGGCCTCGACCGGTTCGGCGCCTCCGCGCCGGCCCCGGATTTGTTCAAGCGCTTCGGCTTCACCGCCGAGGCGATCGTGCCGCGGATCATCGCGGCTTTAGAAACTCAAGGAGATCAATGACATGGCAACCAGAGTTGCGATCAATGGCTTTGGCCGCATCGGCCGTCTTGTGGCCCGGGCCCTGCTGCAGAAGGCGAACAGCGGCCTCGAGCTGGTCTCGGTCAACGACCTTGGCGACGCCGAGTCCAATGCGCTTCTGTTCAAGCGCGACAGCGTGCACGGCCCCTATCCGGGCGAGGTCCGCGCCGACGGCAACGACCTGATCATCGACGGCAAGCGCATCCACGTCACCGCCGAGAAGGACCCGGCCAGGCTGCCGCATGCCGCCAACAAGATCGACCTGGTCCTGGAATGCACCGGTTTCTTCACGGAGCGTGACAAGGCCGCCGCACATCTGACTGCAGGCGCAAAGAAAGTCCTGATCTCCGCGCCGGGCAAGGGCGTCGATCTCACCGTCGTCTACGGCGTCAATCACGACAAGCTGACGGCGGAGCACAATATCGTCTCCAACGCCTCCTGCACGACCAACTGCCTCGCGCCGGTCGCCAAGGTGCTGAACGACAGCATCGGCATCGCCCGCGGCCTGATGACCACGGTCCACGCCTACACCAACGACCAGAAGATCCTGGACCAGATCCACAGCGACAAGCGCCGCGCCCGTGCCGCCGCCATGTCGATGATCCCGACCACCACCGGCGCCGCCCGCGCCGTGGCCGAGGTGCTCCCCGAGCTGAAGGGCAAATTGGACGGCTCCGCGATCCGCGTGCCGACCCCGAATGTCAGCCTGATCGACCTCACCTTCACTCCGAATCGCGACACCAATGTCGAGGAAGTGAACGCGATCCTGAAGGCGGCGGCCGAGACCGGCCCGCTCGCCGGCATCCTCGACTATAGCGACGAGCCGCTGGTCTCGATCGATTACAATCACTGCCCGGCCAGCTCGACGATCGACAGCCTCGAGACCGCGGTGCTGGAGGGCAAGCTCGTCCGCGTCGTCTCCTGGTACGACAATGAATGGGGCTTCTCGAACCGCATGGTCGACACCGCCTCCGCCATGGCGAAGCTCATCTGACGTCATGGCGTCGTTCAAGACCCTCGATGACATTGGCGATGTCGCCGGCAAGCGCGTCCTGGTCCGCGAGGATCTCAACGCGCCGATGGCCGAGGGGAAGGTCACGGACGACACCCGGCTGCGGGCGGCGGTGCCGACCGTCGCCGAGCTGGCCGACAAGGGCGCGATCGTGCTGGTCCTCGCCCACCTCGGCCGGCCCAAGGTGCCGACGCCGGACCTCTCCACCGCTCTGGTGACGCGGCCCTTCCAGGACGTACTTGGCCGCCCGGTCCGCTATATCGACTGGGAGGGCGATGCCGCCTCGATCGCGACGCTTCAGCCCGGCGACGTCGCGGTGCTGGAGAACACCCGCTTCTTCGGCGGCGAGGAGAAGAACGACCCGGCGGTCGTCCAGCGGTTCGCGGCGCTGGGCGATCTCTACGTCAACGACGCCTTCTCCGCCGCCCATCGCGCCCATGCCTCGACCGAGGGCCTGGCCCATGTCCTGCCTGCTTATGCGGGCCGGCAGATGGAGGCGGAGCTGAAGGCGCTGGAGCAGGCGCTTGGCAATCCCGAGCGGCCCGTCGCGGCGGTCGTCGGCGGCGCCAAGGTCTCGACCAAGCTGGAGGTGCTGAGGCACCTCGTCGCCAGGGTGGACCATCTGATCATCGGCGGCGGCATGGCCAACACCTTCCTCGCCGCCCGCGGGGTGAATGTCGGCAAGAGCCTCTGCGAGCATGATTTGACCGGCATGGCGGAGGAGATTCTCGAGGCCGCCGACAGGGCCAATTGCACCGTCCACCTGCCTTATGACGTGGTGGTCGCGAAGGAATTCGCGGCCAACCCGCCGAGCCTGCGCACCTGCAACGTCCATGAGGTCGCGGCCGACGAGATGATCCTCGACATCGGACCGGCCGCCGTCGAGGCGCTGGCGGATGTGCTGAAGACCTGCCGCACCCTGGTCTGGAACGGCCCGCTCGGCGCCTTCGAGACGCCGCCCTTCGACGCCGCCACCGTCGCGCTGGCCCGCACCGCGGCGGCGCTGACCCAGGAAGGCAGCCTGGTCTCGGTTGCCGGCGGCGGGGACACGGTCGCCGCGCTCAACCATGCCGGCGTGGCTGGCGATTTCACCTTCGTCTCGACCGCCGGCGGCGCCTTCCTCGAATGGATGGAAGGCAAGGAGCTGCCCGGCGTCGCGGCGCTTACCCACTGAATTCAGGATTGAGGATCGATATGCAGGACAATGAGATGCGCGAGCGGATCGCCAGCGGCAACGGCTTCATCGCCGCCCTGGACCAGAGTGGCGGCTCCACGCCCAAGGCGCTGAAGGGCTATGGCATCGAGGAAGACGCTTATTCGGGCGACGAGCAGATGTTCGGCCTGATCCACGAGATGCGGACCCGGATCATCACCGCGCCGAGCTTCAACGGCGACAAGGTGCTCGGCGCGATCCTGTTCGAGCGGACGATGGACGGCGAGATCGGCGGCAAGCCGGTCCCGACCGTGCTGAAGGAGCGCGGCGTCGTCCCCTTCATCAAGATCGACAAGGGCCTGGAAGCCGAGGAAGACGGCGTCCAGCTGATGAAGCCGATGCCGGAGCTGGAAGAGCTGCTGAGCCGGGCCAAGGGCCTCGGCGTGTTCGGCACCAAGGAGCGCTCGGTCATCAACCTCGCCAATCGCGACGGCATCGCCTCGGTCGTGATCCAGCAGTTCAAGGTGGCCGGCATGGTGCTGGAGGCGGGTCTCGTCCCGATCATCGAGCCCGAGGTCAATATCAAGAGCGCCGAGCGCGCCGAGGCGGACCAGATGCTGCTGGAGGAGCTGCAGCTGTCGCTCGACGCGCTGGAGGGTGACGACAAGGTGATGCTGAAGCTCAGCCTCCCGGTGACGCCCAATCTGTTCGCGCCTCTGGTCGATCACCCCCGCGTGCTGCGCGTCGTCGCTCTCTCCGGCGGCTTCGCGCGGCCCGAGGCTTGCGCCGAGCTGGCGAAGAATCGCGGCGTGATCGCCAGCTTCAGCCGCGCCCTGCTCGAGGATCTGCGCCACCAGATGACGGACGCCGAATTCGACGCGGCGCTCGGCCAGGCGATCGACGAAATCTACACCGCCTCGGTGGTGAAATCGTGACCCGGCTCGCAGACATCCCGCTCAAGACGATCCGCGGCGCCGACGCCTCGCTCGCCGATTATGCCGGCAAGGTCCTGCTCGTCGTCAACGTCGCCTCGAAATGCGGCCTGACCCCGCAATATGAGGGACTGGAGGCCCTCTACGGCAAATATCGCGATCAGGGCCTGGTCGTGCTCGGCTTCCCGGCCAACGACTTTGCCGGGCAGGAGCCGGGCAGCAATGACGAGATCGAGAGCTTCTGCACCACCAATTTCGGCGTCGATTTCCCGATGTTCGAGAAGCTGGTCGCGACCGGCCCGGACAAGCACCCCCTCTATGCGGCGCTGACCGAGGCCGCGCCCAGCGCACAGAATGACGGCGCCTTCCGCGACCGGCTGAAGGGCTATGGCATGACGCCAAACCGCCAGCCGGAGCTGCTCTGGAATTTCGAGAAGTTCCTGATTGGTCGCGACGGCGAGGTCGCCGCCCGCTTCTCGCCAGACACCGCGCCGGACGATCCGGGCCTGGTCGCCGCGATCGAGCAGGCGCTCGCGGCCTGAGCGTGGGAGAGGCCGGCGCGTCACTCGCCTTTGCCTATCACCGGGCGCTTGCACCGCTCCTGTGGGTGTTCGCCTTCATCATGGCGGCGGAGCTGCTCGTCACGCACCTGATCGTCTCGGCGGTCTGGACCAGCACGGCCGCGCTCATCGTTTCCGCCATCAGTTTCGCGGCCCTGACCTGGACGATCCTCTTCGCCCGCTCGCTCAAGCGCAGGCCGGTGCTGGTCGATGCGGAAGGCGTCACCATGCGGATCGGTCTGCTGAAGTCGGTGCGCGTGCCCGCTGACCATATTGCGCGCCTCCGCACGTCCTGGTCGCGGGAAGAGCTGAAGCGGAAGGGCGTTCTCAATTTCGCCATGATCAACTATCCGAACATCATGCTCGAGCTCGATCCCCCGCTGCCCGACGGTAAGCGTCGCCTGATTGCCGTTACCCACCAGTTTGACGATCCCGCCGGTTTCACCGCCGCTGTCGCCCCGCTGATCGAGGCGCGCGCATGATCGACGAGCTGTCGCCCGACTTCGCCGAGCAGTTCGAGCGCGATCCGCGCCGGCCGCCCTGCCAGCTCTATCTGATCTCGCCGCTCGACGTGACCGGCGCGTTTCCGGACGCGTTGCAGGCGGCGCTGGACGCGGGGCCGGTCGCGGCCTTCCAGTTCCGGGTGAAGGGGATGGACCAGCATGAGGCGGCCCGCCTCGCCAGGCCGTTGCAGGAAATCTGCGCGGCGCACGACGTCGCCTTCATCGTCAATGACGATATGGGGCTGGCGAAACGCCTTGGTGCCGATGGCGTGCATCTCGGCCAGGGCGACGGCGATCCCGAAGACGCCCGCCGCCTGCTCGGCCCCGCGGCGCAGATCGGCATCACCTGCCACGACAGCCGCCATCTCGCCATGGAGGCGGGGGAGGCAGGTGCCGACTATGTCGCCTTCGGCGCCTTCTTCCCGACCAGCACCAAGGAAACGCACCACCGGCCTGACCCGAGCATCCTCTCCTGGTGGACGACCCTGTTCGAGATTCCCTGCGTGGCGATCGGCGGAATTACGCCGGAGAACGGGCGGGTGCTGGTCGAGGCAGGGGCGGACTTCCTGGCTGTCAGTTCGGCAGTCTGGACGCACCCAGACGGGCCCGCGGCTGCGGTCAGGGCATTCCAGCCGGTGCTTGCCGGCAAGGTGTCTCCCGGGAAATAAACCCACTCCCACCCGTTATTCCGCAAACGAAAGTGTCGCGGAGGAAAGTGGATGCGGTGGATATTGGTCGTGTTGCTGGTGGTCGGCATTGCCTTGGGCGGAGCCTGGGCCGCCGGGCTGATCCACTTCGACGGCAGCCAGCCGGCCGCGCCGGGCCAGCCCGCTGCCACGGCATCGCCACAGCCAACGCCCTTCGCCAATCCTCGGCCCGCCGCGACTCCCGCCAGCGAGGATGATCCTCTCCGTCCCGCAAACCAGCCCGAGACCCGGCCGGCGATGCAGCTGCAGGTCGTGCTCGACCGGCAGGGTTTCTCACCCGGCGTGATCGACGGCAAGGAGGGCATGTCGCTGACCACCGCGCTGCGTGGCTTCCAGCGCGCCCACAACCTGACCGACAGCGGCCATGTGGACGACCCGACCCGCGCGGCGCTCGCCCAATGGGACCGCATTCCTTCGACCCGGACGATCACCATCGACCCCGCCTTCGCCGCCGGTCCGTTCAACGGGCCGATCCCCCACGAGCCCGAGGCCCAGGCCCGGCTTTCCACGCTCGGCTATGCCGATCTGATCGAGAAACTCGCCGAGCGCTACCACACCACGCCCGACACGATTCGCACCCTGAACCCGGCGCCCGGTTTTGCGCCGCGCGCCGGGACGCAGGTCGTGGTGCCGAACATCGCCGGCGGGCCGGTGGAAGCGAGCGCTTCCGACGACGCGGACTGGCGCGCCACCTGACCTCGCTCGGCGTCGCCAGCGCCCAGCCGCAGGCCGCGCGGGTGGTCGTCGACAAGTCGGAACGGGTGCTGATGGCCTATGACGCGGACGATCATCTGATCGCCCAATTCCCGGCGAGCATGGGCAGCACGCACGATCCGCTGCCGCTCGGCCGCTGGGAAATCCGCGCGGCCGCGCACAATCCGCCCTTCCATTACAACCCGGCCCTGTTCTGGGACGCCAGCCCCGGCGATCGCCGTCTCACCCTCCCGCCGGGCCCGAACGGCCCGGTCGGCGTGGTCTGGATCGACCTGTCGAAGGAGCATTACGGCATCCATGGCACGCCGGAGCCGCAGAATATCGGCCGGACGCAGAGCCACGGCTGCATCCGCCTGACCAACTGGGACGCAGCCCGGCTCGCGCAGATGGTCCGCCCGGGAATCACGGCGTTGTTCCAGCAATGAGCAAGGCCGCCGGTCACGTCCTGAATCGCGTGCTGCTGGTCGCGATCCTCGGTGCGATCGCCTGGTTCGTGCTGGCGATTCCGACCCGGTCGCCTCCCGCCGGGCAGGGGCAGGAGCAGCCTGGCACGGCTATGCCCTCCGCTGCGCCGGCGACGGCGGCGCCTTCCGTTGCGCAGGTGCCCCCGGTTCCGCAGGCGCAGGCCGCCCCCGGCGCGCCTCTGGCCGTACCCGTTGCCGGGGTAGCCCCAGCCCAGCTCATCGACACCTTCACCCACGCCCGCGGCAATGGCCGCAGCCACGATGCGATCGACATCGTGGCGCCTCGTGGGACGCCCGTTCTCGCCGCGGCGGAGGGCACGGTCGAAAAGCTCTATTTCAGCAATGGCGGCGGCGGGATCACGATCTATATCCGCTCGCCAGACCGGCGCTGGATCTATTACTACGCGCATCTCGACCGCTATGAGCCGGGCCTCACCGAAGGCCAGCAGGTGCGGCCCGGCGCCGTGATCGGCTTCGTCGGCAGCACCGGTGATGCAAGTCCCGACGGCCCGCACCTCCATTTCGCGGTCAATTACATGGTCCCCGGCCAGCGCTGGTGGGAGGGCATACCCGTTAATCCATATCCACTGCTGATGGGGACCGGCGGCCGCTAGCGCCGTTTGTCGCGCCTCCGGAACGACACGGCGTTTCAGGATGCGTTTTGGCCCCGAGGTAGGCTGGCGTTAACGCCTGTCATGATTATCACCCGAGTCATGGGGGCGTTTCTGACATCTGTGCTGTGGCTGAGTCTTTCGGCGGCCGGGACCGGCGGCAAGCCGGTCGATGCGGCCGCCGTCGACACCGATATGGCTGCCGACAAGGCCGACGAAGGCCCCACCACCGACGAAATCGATGCGGCGCTGACCTCCGCCCGGCGCGCCTTTCCGATCGAGCGTACCGATCCAGTCGAACGCGCCTATCCGAGCGAGGGCGACGGCTTGCTCCTTCCGGTCGAGGGCATCGCGCCGGCACAGCTGGTCGACACGTTCAACGCGTCGCGGAGCGGCGGCCGCTCCCACAACGCGCTCGACATCATGGCGCCCCGCGGCAGCCTGGTCGTCTCGGCGACCGACGGGGTCGTCGAGCAGCTGCACCAGAGCAGGCTCGGCGGCACCACCGCCTATGTCCGCTCCACGGACGGCAATTGGGTCTATTATTACGCCCATCTCGATTCCTACGCGCCTGGCCTCGAGACCGGCCAGCGGATCCGGCAGGGCGACCCGATCGGCCGCGTCGGCAGCACCGGCAATGCCGATCCACGCTGGCCGCATCTCCATTTCGCCATGTACCGCATGGCCGCGGGCGAGCGCTGGTATCAGGGCCGGCCGATCGATCCTTACCCTTTGCTTGCCGGAAACGCCCGCCGTCGCTAAAGCGCGCGCCAATCCTTTCCTGACAGCGAGCACATCATGAAGATCAGCGGCGTGGACATCCGTCCCGGCAACATCATCGAATATGAAGGCGGCATCTGGCGCGCGGTGAAGATCCAGCACACCCAGCCCGGCAAGGGCGGCGCCTATATGCAGGTCGAGATGAAGAACCTCATCGACGGCCGCAAGAACAACGTCCGCTTCCGCTCGGCCGAGACGGTGGAGCGCGTCCGCCTCGATACCAAGGACTTCCAGTTCCTGTTCCGGGACGGTGAGGCGCTGACCTTCATGGACAAGGACAATTACGAGCAGATCACGCTCCCCACCGACCTGCTCGGCGACGCCGCCGCCTTCCTGCAGGACGGCATGGATGTGGTGATGGAGCTCTATGACGAGCGCCCGATCTCGGTGCAGCTGCCCGACACGATCGAGGCGACCATCGTTGAGGCCGACGCGGTGGTGAAGGGCCAGACCGCCTCTTCGTCCTACAAGCCCGCGGTGCTCGACAATGGCGTCCGCGTCATGGTCCCACCGCACATCAGCGCCGGAACGAAGATCGTCGTCGACGTTTACGAGCAGACCTACGTCCGCCGCGCGGACTAATGTCTTCCCCTCCCTGCAAGGGAGGGGCTAGGGGTGGGTAAGGCGAGTGCAGCGAGCCTTCCTGCCTCCGCGTTTCGGCCGCCTTTGGCGGCACCCACCCCCGACCCCTCCCTGTCAGGGAGGGGGGAGTAACAGATGGTTTCCCATTCCGGCCTGATCACCGTCATGCAGCGCGCCGCGCGCAAGGCGGCGCCGCGCCTGCGCCGCGACTTCGGCGAAATCGAGCAGCTGCAGGTGAGCCGCAAGGGGCCGGCCGACTTCGTCTCCATGGCCGACGAGCAGGCCGAGCAGACCGTGGTCGAGGAATTGCGCCACGCGCGGCCGGACTGGGGCCTGCTGCTCGAGGAAGGCGGGCCGGTCGAGGGCAATCCGCTGAAGCCGCGCTGGATCGTCGATCCGATCGACGGCACCTCGAACTTCCTCCACGGCATTCCGCATTTCGCCATCTCGATCGCGGTGCAGGAGCCGAAGCCGGGCGGGCAGGGATGGGGCGAGGTCACCCAGGGCCTGGTCTACAATCCGATCACCGACGAGAGCTTCTGGGCCGAGAAGGGCCGGGGCAGCTGGCTCAACGAGCGGCGCCTGCGCGTCTCCGCGCGCCGCACGCTGGATGAGGCGCTGATCGCGACGGGCATCCCGTTCAAGGCGCATGGCGATCTCGGCCGGTTCGACAAAATCCTCGATGCCGTCTCGCCGGAGGTGGCCGGCATCCGCCGCTTCGGCTCTGCTGCGCTCGATCTCGCCTGGGTCGCCGCCGGCCGGTTCGACGGCTTCTGGGAGGAAGACCTCCAATTCTGGGATGTCGCCGCCGGCATCTTGCTGGTGCGCGAAGCTGGCGGCTTCGTCAGCGATTTCCGCGGCAGCGACGCGGGTCTCGCCAAGGGCCAGGTGCTCGCCGCCAACGACCAGCTTCATTCCAGGCTGCACAAGCTCGTCGCCGGAGCGTTGCGCGGGTGATGGCGGCGCGGGGGGCGATCGCGGCTGCGACCCTGCTCCTCGCGGCCTGTGCCGCGCCCATGGCCGGCGGTGCGCCCGGCGCCGCCAGCCGCGATGCGGCCTGGCCGACCCCGGTCGCGGACCCGGCCCAGCTTACCAACGACTTTCCGGACAGCGCCTCCGTGGTGCGCCGCCAGCTCGCTGCCGCCAGTGACGCCCATGACGGCGCCGCGGTACAGGCCGGCCTGACCCGGCTCGCGGCTTTGGGCTATGCGCCGAGCCAGCAGACGCTCGACCTGCTCGCGCCCTATCTGCCTGCCCCCGACATGACGGCTTTGCGTCAGCGTTTCGCCGCCAACCGCGCCAGCGTCCAGGCCAGCCGCCTGCTGATCAACGTGCCCGCCGAGCATCGGCTGATCGAGGGCATCGCCTGGGATTCGCGCACCGGCCGGCTGTTCGCCGCCTCCGTCGTCAGCCGCACTTTGCTGGTCCGGGAAACGCAGGGGTGGCGCGCGGTGGAAGGATTGGAGACGGGCAGCCTGTTCGGTCTCGCCATCGACAATCGCCGCCGCACGCTCTGGGCGGCTTCCGGCGTGGTCGAGCAGACGCCTTCGCCCGAAACCGCCTTCCGGGGGGTGATCGGCATCGACCTCGCCACCCTGCGCCCGACCCGCCGCCTCGCCGCACCGGCCGACGGCACGCCCGCCGACATCGCCGTCGGCGCCGATGGCACGGTCTATGCGAGCGATCCCAACACCGGTGCCATCTACCGGGCGCGCCTGACGGATACGGCGCTGACCGTTCTAGTCCCGCCGGGACGCCTGCGCAGCCCGCAGGGGCTGGTGCCGTCCGCGGACGGGCGCCGGCTCTACGTTTCGGACTACGGGTACGGCCTCGCCGAGGTGCATCTCGCCGACGGTGCCGTCGCCCGGCTCGAATCCGACGCGAACACGATGCTGGACGGCATTGACGGGCTCTATGCCTGGCGCGGCGGCCTCATCGCCATCCAGAACGGCACCAATCCGCGGCGGATTCTCTGGCTGGGCCTCAGCCCGGACGGCGAGCGGATCGCCTCGGTCCGGGTGCTGGAAAGCGCCAATCCCGAATGGGGCGAGCCGACCCTCGGCGCCGTCCGCCCGCGCGACTTCCTCTACGTCGCCGACGCCCAGTGGGAGCGTTATGGCGAGGGCGGCGCGTTGCAGGGGGAGGGGCCGACCCACGCCACGCCGGTGCGGATGCTGCGGCCCCCTTATTGACCCTCTTCCGGGGTGTTGCGATGCTCCGCGCGCTGGCCTAAAGCCCCGCCAACCTTGGGAGTCTTCCATGGCGTCTGTCGCCGCCGACTATCTGCCGATCCTGCTGTTCCTGGCCGTCGCGCTTGGCCTGTCCGCGGCCTTCGTGGTGCTGCCGATGCTGGTCGCGAAGCTGACCGGTGCGGACCGGCCCTATCCGGACAAGCTCACCGAATATGAGTGCGGCTTCCCGGCCTTCGAGGACAGCCGCGCTCAGTTCGACGTGCGCTTCTATCTGGTCGCGATCCTGTTCATCGTGTTCGATCTGGAAGCGGCCTTCCTATTTCCCTGGGCGGTCAGCGTGTTCAGCCTCGGCTGGGTCGCGTGGGGCGCGATGATGATCTTCCTTTTCGAGCTGGTGCTTGGGCTGGTCTATGCCTGGAAGAAAGGCGCGCTCGAATGGGAGTGATCCTCGACGCGGCCGGGCGGCCGATGCAGCCTGCCGGCGATACGCCGCCCGATCCCTACATCTTCAACCAGATTCAGTCCGAAGTCTCGGACAAGGGCTTCCTGGTCACGACCACCGAGGATCTGTTCCAGTGGGCCCGGACCGGCTCGCTCTGGTGGATGACCTTCGGCCTCGCCTGCTGCGCGGTCGAGATGATCCATGTGAACATGCCGCGCTACGATCTGGAGCGGTTCGGCGCCGCGCCGCGCGCCAGCCCGCGCCAGTCTGACGTCATGATTGTCGCCGGCACGCTCTGCAACAAGATGGCCCCGGCGCTGCGGCGGGTCTACGACCAGATGTCGGAGCCGCGCTACGTCATCTCGATGGGCAGCTGCGCCAATGGCGGCGGCTATTATCATTACAGCTACAGCGTCGTGCGCGGCTGCGACCGGATCGTGCCGGTCGACATCTACGTCCCGGGCTGTCCGCCGACCGCCGAGGCTTTGCTCTACGGCATCATGCAGCTGCAGCGGAAAATCCGCCGTGAAGGGACGGTAGAGCGCTGATGGGCAGTCCCGCGCCTCTCGTTCCCGCCATTGAAGGCATCGCCGACCAGGTGAAGGCCGCGATCGGCGCCGCCTTCCTCTCCGCCACGGACGCGGTGGACGAGGTCTCGATCGACGTCGCCCGCGACAGCGTCGCCGACGTGCTGACCACGCTGCGCGACGAGTTCGAATATCAGCAGCTGATGGAGATTGCCGGGGTCGACTATCCGGAGCGCGCCGAGCGGTTCGAGGTGGTCTATCACCTCCTCTCCGTCACGAGGAACCATCGCCTGCGCGTCCGCGTCTCGACCGACGAGGAGCAGCCGGTGCCGACCGTGACCGGCGTTTATCCGGTCGCCGGCTGGCTCGAGCGCGAGGTGTTCGACATGTACGGCGTGATCTTCGCCGGCCATCCGGACCTCCGCCGCATCCTCACCGATTACGGCTTTCGCGGCTTCCCGCAGCGCAAGGATTTCCCGCTCACCGGCTATGTCGAGCTGCGTTACTCCGAGGAAGAGAAGCGCGTCGTCTACGAGCCGGTCAGCCTCGCCCAGGATTTCCGCACCTTCGACTTCCTCTCCCCCTGGGAGGGCGCCGAATATGTGATTCCCGGCGACGAGAAGGCCCAGCCCGAGGCGAAGGGTGCGCCGACGCCACTCAAGGCGGCCGAGATCGTCAAGAACGCCGCCCCGCAGGCCAACGCGCCGCCGCCGACGCCGAAGACCACCGAGCATAGCGGTCAGACCGGGGCGGGGGCCAAGGCCAACAAGGCGAGCGCCAAGAAGACGCCGGCGAAGAAGGCCGCTGCGGCCAAGCCGCGCGCACCGCGCAAGCCGAAGGGGGAAGCATGATGAGCTTCTCCGTCATCCCGGCGAAGGCCGGGACCTCAGGACAAGAAGTCTCGGCGGGTCTCCACCAGACCCCGGCCTTCGCCGGGGCGACGGGTTTTTATCATGGCTGAGAATTTCGACACCATTCCCCACGAGGTGGAAGCCGAGGCCGCGGTCCACCGCACCAGCCCCGCGCATACCGAGATCAGCAACTACACGATCAACTTCGGCCCGCAGCATCCGGCCGCGCACGGCGTGCTCCGCCTGGTGCTGGAGCTGGACGGCGAGATCATCGAGCGCGTCGATCCGCATATCGGCCTGCTGCACCGCGGCACCGAGAAGCTCTGTGAGTACAAGACCTACCTGCAGGCTCTGCCCTATTTCGACCGGCTCGATTATTGCTCCCCGCTCTGCATGGAACACAGCTACGTGCTGGCGATCGAAAAGCTCCTGGGCCTCGAAGTGCCGCTCCGCGCCCAGTACCTTCGCGTCTTCTTCGCCGAGCTGACCCGCATCTCCAACCACATGCTGAACCTCGGCTCGCACGTCATGGACGTCGGCGCGATGACGCCGAACCTGTGGCTGTTCGAGATCCGCGAGGATTGCATGAACTTCTACGAGCGGGCCTCGGGCGCGCGCATGCACGCGGCCTGGTTCCGGCCCGGCGGCGTCCACCAGGACGTGCCGCTGAAGCTGCTGACCGACATTGGCGACTGGCTCGACAAGCGCGTGCCGCGCCTGTTCGAGGATGCGATCAGCCTGGTCGCCGACAACCGCATCTTCAAGCAGCGCAACGTCGACATCGCCACCGTGTCCAAGGAGGACGCGCTCGCCTGGGGCTTTTCCGGTCCGATGATCCGCGCCGCCGGCATCCCCTGGGACCTGCGCAAGTCGCAGCCCTATGACGTCTACGACCGGATGGACTTTGACATTCCGGTCGGCACGCGCGGCGATTGCTACGACCGCTTCATGGTCCGCGTCGAGGAGGTGCGCCAGTCCATGCGCATCATGAAGCAGTGCCTGAACGACATGCCGGAAGGGCCGATCGCCAGCCTCGACCGAAAGGTCGTCCCGCCCCCGCGCGGCGAGATGAAGCAGTCGATGGAAGCGCTCATCCACCACTTCAAGCTCTACACCGAAGGCTTCCACGTCCCCGCCGGCGAGGTCTATGTCGCGACCGAAAGCCCGAAGGGCGAGTTCGGCGTCTATCTGGTCGCCGACGGCACCAACAAGCCCTACCGCGTGAAGATCCGCCCGACCGCGTTCAGCCATTTGCAGGCGATGGACTTCATGTCGAAGGGGCACATGCTGGCGGACGTGACCGCGATCCTGGGCGCTATGGATATCGTGTTCGGAGAGTGCGACCGGTGAGAAAGGTCGATCACGCGGACATCTTGTTCGGCGTGGTCTTCGGCCTGATCGCGGTTGGGGTGTTTGCGCTCTATGCCATCGTGGCGTGGGATAGCGCGACGGGCAGCTCCAGCTCCCATTTTCTGACGATGATCGGCTTGTGGATCGCTGTGGCCATCGTGCGGCGTCCCATCGACCGACTCAGCCACGGACCACGCTTCCTCGCGTGGTTCCTTTTCGGCACCGTCTCGGCCGCGCTGTTCACGTTCGGCTGGGGCGACCCGACCAACCCGGCCCTCGCTGCCGGCATGGGCCTGGCATTGGCGATCGTCGATCTGGTTTTGGAGCATTTCCGCCGGAAGCGGGAAGCCGACCATGGCTGACCGCGCGTCTATCAAGGTGAACGTTCGATGAGCTCCTACGAAGCCGGCCGGCAGCTGGGCTATGCCGCCTTCCCGGTGGTTTTGCTGGGTATCGCCCTCTACGCGGGCTGGCGAATGGGCAAGAAGCGCGACCCGCAGAAGTTCGTCATCTGGCCTGTCGCTGCAGCGACAGCGCTGATCATCCTGGGTGCGCTCGGCATGCAGCTTAAGCAGGCCCGCGAGCGCCCCTATAGCAGCGAGTTGCGCCCATGATGCCACCCGCCACCATCAACCTCGTCGAAAAGCTCGCGCTTTTCTCCGATCACTGGAACCCGCGCATCGTCGGCCATTACAACGGCAATGAGGTGCGCGTCTCCAAGCTGAAGGGCGAGTTCATCTGGCACAGCCACGCCGACACGGACGAACTCTTCCTGGTCCTGAAGGGCCGCCTCACCATCGAATTCCGCGACGGCGCCAGCACCATCGGCGCCGGCGAGTTCCTGGTCGTGCCGAAGGGCGTCGAGCACCGCCCGGTCGCGCCCGAGGAGGTCGAGCTGCTGATCATGGACCGCGAGGGCGAGCCTAATACGGGCGGGGAGGCGACGTCCGAGCTGACCCGATCGAGACTGGAGACGCTTTGATGGCGCTGTGGCTGGCCCTAGCGTTGTTGGCAGCTCCGCCGCCCGAGGCCGATCCCGAGACGACCATCATGAACGTGATCCGCGCAACGCCACCGGGCCTAATTGAGGAGGACTGGGCGCGGCATGTTCTCAATTATCTGGAAGCGCTGAAGGGGCGGGGGCCCCTGCCGAACGGTCCCGACCATTTCATCCTGCGGCTCCGAAGTAAACGGCAGGATGCGCGCATCACTCCGGGGCAATTCCGCCAGTCATTGGGATATTGTCGCCAGACCGATCAGCGCATCAGCCCGTCCCACGGACTCGTCGTCGAATGGGCCTGTGCGGGCCGGGGCGCCCTCGGCCGCCACCTGGTGCTTCAGATCAGCGGCTATGGAGACCGGATTGCTGGTGTGGTCTGGGTAGACCGGCGACCGCCTCCGACGATCTAGATGACCTTCCCATTGCCCCTCCCGTCTCCGGAAGCTAGGGACCGGCAAAGGGAAGTTATCACAATGGAATCACGTCATGGCTGAGGCCGCGCGCGCGCCCGCATCCCCTGAAATCCGCGAGCGCTGGGGCGCTTTCGCCTGGACCGCGGACAATGCGAAAAGGGCGAAGGCGATCGTCGCCCGCTATCCCGCCGGCCGGCAGAAGAGCGCGATCATTCCGCTGCTCGACATCGCCCAGCGCCAGGTCGGCGCGGAGACGCAGACGCAGGGCTGGCTGCCCATTCCGGTGATCGAATATGTCGCCGCCGAACTGGGCATGCCCTACATTCGGGCGTACGAGGTCGCGACCTTCTACACGATGTTCAATCTCGCCCCGGTCGGCCGCCACCATGTCCAGGTCTGCGGCACCACGCCTTGCATGCTGCGTGGCTCCGACGATGTGCTCGCCGCCTGCTACGCCAAGGGGCTGAAGAAGGGCCACACCACCGCGGATGGCCTGTTCACTTTGACCGAGGTTGAGTGCCTCGGCGCCTGCGCCAACGCGCCGATGGTCCAGATCAACGACGACAATTATGAGGACCTCACCTTCGAGAGCATGACCGCGATCCTCGACGATCTCGCCGCCGGCAAGCAGCCGAAGATCGGCCCGCAGGTCGAGCGCAAGACCAGCTGCCCCGAGGGCGGCCCGTCGACGCTGAAGGAAATGGTGAAGGCCAATCACGATTATCGGGGCGATTGGTGAGGGCCTTGGCCGCCATCCTCCTCTTGCCGGCCGCGTGCCAGAACCAGCCGCAGGCCGTGGTGAACGCCCAGCCGCCGGCGAAAGCTGCGGAGGCGCCGCCACGCAACGACCTGCAGGTCGCCGAGGACGCGGTCCGCCACCAACTGGGCAACGCCGCGCAGGCGGCGAGCTTCGCCAACGCCACCGCCTATCGCGATGATCGCATTGCGATCGTCTGCGGCGAGGTGACGCGCGATGGCCGCCGCGAGCGCTACATCGCCGTCGATGGGCGCGGCGCCTGGCTCGAATCCGAGATGCGCCCGGGCGAGATGGACCGCGCCGTCCGAGAAAACTGCCATGCCGGCGCGCAGGCGCCGCGGGGGAATATGCTATGAACGCCGTCATCGGAGCCATCCTCGCCGTCCTGGCGATCTTCGTCCTGATCAAGGTTGTCGGCCTGGTCTTCAAGATCCTCGCCATCCTGGTCCTCGCCGGCGTCCTGTTCGGCGGCTATCTCTGGCTCAAGGGCCGGATCGACGGGGGCCAGCGATGAACAAGGTCGCGCTCTTCCTGATTCTCGCGATCCTGATCGCCACGGCCAGCTTCGTGCTGCTCGGCGTGCTGTTGCTGCCGGCGCTCGGCGTTGGCGGGCAGGCGCGCACGATGATCGCGGGCGGCGTGAGCGGCGCGGCGATCGCCATTCTCTACATCAATATGCTCAGGAAATCCGACCGTGCTCGCTGACAAAGACCGGATCTTCACCAATCTCTACGGCTTCCAGGACTGGCGGTTGAAGGCGGCGCAGAAGCGCGGCGACTGGGACAAGACGAAGGATTTGCTGGCGCTCGGCCAGGACCAGATCATCGAGCAGGTGAAGCTGTCGGGCCTGCGCGGCCGCGGCGGGGCCGGCTTCCCGACCGGCATGAAGTGGAGCTTCATGCCCAAGGCGCCGACCGAGGGGAAACCCAATTTCCTCGTCATCAACGCCGACGAATCCGAGCCAGGCTCGTGCAAGGACCGCGAGATCATCCGCCACGATCCGCACAAGCTGGTCGAGGGCGCGCTGGTCGCCGGCTTCGCGATGCGCGCGCGCGCTGCCTACATTTACATCCGCGGCGAGTTCATCTTCGAGACGCACGTCCTCGAGGACGCGGTGGCCGAGGCTTATGCCGCGGGCCTGCTCGGCAAGAACGCCTGCGGCTCCGGCTATGATTTCGACGTCTTCGTCCACCGCGGCGCCGGCGCCTATATTTGCGGCGAAGAGACGGCGATGCTGGAGAGCCTGGAGGGCAAGCCCGGCAAGCCGCGGCTGAAGCCGCCATTCCCCGCCGGCGCGGGGCTTTATGGCTGCCCGACCACCGTCAACAATGTCGAGAGCATCGCGGTGGTGCCGACGATCCTCCGCCGCGGCGCGCTCTGGTTCAAGAGCTTCGGGCGGGAGAAGAACGAGGGCACCAAGCTCTTCCAGATTTCCGGCCATGTGAATTGCCCTTGCGTCGTCGAGGAGGCGATGAGCATCCCGTTCCGCGAGTTGATCGACAAGCATGCCGGCGGCATCAGAGGCGGCTGGGACAATCTGCTCGCGGTGATCCCCGGCGGGTCCTCCGTGCCGCTCGTTCCCGCCGCGCAGATCATGGACGCGCCGATGGATTTCGACGGGCTGAAGGAGCTTGGCTCCGGCCTCGGCACCGCCGCCGTCATCGTCATGGACAAGTCCACCGACATCGTGAAGGCGATCGCCCGCATCTCCTATTTCTACAAGCATGAGAGCTGTGGCCAGTGCACGCCCTGCCGCGAGGGCACCGGCTGGATGTGGCGCGTCATGGAGCGGCTCGTGACCGGCGATGCCGAAATTCACGAGATCGACATGCTGCAGGACGTCACCAAGCAGGTCGAGGGCCACACCATCTGCGCGCTCGGCGACGCGGCCGCCTGGCCGATCCAGGGCTTGATCCGCCACTACCGGCCCGAAATCGAGCGCCGGATCGTCGAGCGGCAGGGGGCCGCACTGGAGGCTGCGGAATGACATTGTCCCGCTGGATCGCGCTGGCCGCACTCTGCCTGCCCGGCACCGCGATCGCCCAGACCGCACCGGCCCGGTCCGGCTCGTCGAGTAATGCCTCCCTCGGCAACATGAACGCCTATCGCGAGCTGCGCGACTTCGGCATCTGCTTCGCCCGCACCGAGCGGTCGGCCGCGCTGGCCATCATCGCCGCGCCGCAGGGCTCGCCCGAGGAACGGCGTGCGATGCAAGGGACGATATTCGGCGAGGATCTCAACACCAATTGCATGGGCGGCGGTGATCGCTCGGTGATGTCGACTGTCTTTGCGCGCGGCACGGTTGCCGAAGGCCTGGTGATGTCGGGTGGCGTCCCGCCGCAGATGCGGCTGCCTGCCCCGCCGCCGGAGCAGGTGCGCGACTTGCCCGGGGCCGGCCGCTGCTACGCGGCTGCCCATGAGACCGAGATTCGTGGCTTGCTTGCGACGCGGATCGGCAGCGATGAGGAGAGGGCCGCCGCGGCCGCGCTCTGGCCGGGGTTCAGGCCCTGCCTGGCCCGCTTCAGCATCAGGCTGAACCCGGTCTGGATCCGCTACATCCTGGCGGAGGGCCTGCTGACGCTGGCGCCTGCCGCTCCGGCGCCGGCAAATTGAGGTTCGCGAGCCGCGTCTTTGCGGCTCGTACGAAGGGGGAATGAGATGATCAAGCAGACGCTTTTCGCGTTCGCGCTGGCCGGCTTTGCCGCTTACTCGACGCCCGCCGCCGCTGCCCAGCAGCCGGCGCCGGCGGCCAGTGGCGTGCGCGCCGCGGTCGAATGTCTCGGCCACCGCGATATCAACGCGTATGGCCCGCTGCTGCGGACGCCGCCTTATTCGGCCGCCGAACGGACGGAGGTGCAGCGGCTGATGCCGTTGCTCCAGCGCTGCCGGCAGGGCCATGAGGACGACGCCTTCGCCGCCACCGTGGTCCAGCTGCGCGGCATCGTGGCGCAATATCTCTACGCGCGCGATTTCGCCTCGGCCCCGCCCGCCCGCACGCCGGCTTTGGCCGCGGGCCCGCTGCTGCGCGTCGACCAGGCCCGCAACGCCGCGGAAGTCCAGCCGCTCGCCGCGACGTACGCCCTGTTCGACTGCGCCACGGCGGCCCATCCCGAGCTGGTCCGGGCCTATAATGCGACCGCGATCGGGAGCCCGGAGGAGCAGACCGCCTTCCGCGCGCTCGGCGGGGCGCTCGGCGCCTGCCTCACCCCGGGTGGCAGCAGGCAGCTCGCGGTCGGCGGCCAGACGATGCGCGGCATCCTGGCCGAGATGCTCTACCGCTGGTCGTCGGTGCAGCGCGACGGGCCGTCCTCGCCCTTCGTGGCGGGCGCAGCGGCGGCTCCCGCACATTAGGGAAATCGCGTTGCGCCCCCTTGTCGGCCACAGGGTTAAACGTCTAACGGCACCGCAGGCTGCGGCCCGTTTCCGGGCCCATTAGGTTTCGAGTCTCTTATGCCAATTCTCAAGGTCGACGGTGTCGAGGTCGAGGTTCCGGCAGGGGCCACCGTGCTCCAGGCCTGCGAGCTGGCCGGCAAGGAGATTCCACGCTTCTGCTATCATGAGCGGCTCGCCATTGCCGGCAATTGCCGGATGTGCCTGGTCGAGGTGAAGCCGGGGCCGCCCAAGCCGCAGGCGAGCTGCGCGCTCCCCGCCGCCGACAACCAGGAGATTTTCACCAACACGCCCGGCGTCAAGAAGGCGCGAGAGGGCGTGATGGAATTCCTGCTGATCAACCACCCGCTCGATTGCCCGATCTGCGACCAGGGCGGCGAGTGCGATCTGCAGGACCAGGCGATCGCCTATGGCCGCGGCCACAAGCGCTACGAAGAGAATAAGCGCGCGGTCACCGAGAAATATATGGGCCCGGTCGTGAAGACGGTGATGACGCGCTGCATCCACTGCACCCGCTGCGTCCGCTTCATGGAGCAGGTCGCCGGCGTCGAGGATATCGGCACGATCAATCGCGGTGAGAATATGGAGATCACCTCCTACCTCGAGGAGGCGCTGAAGAGCGAGCTCAGCGGCAATGTCGTCGATCTCTGCCCGGTCGGCGCGCTCACCTCCAAGCCCTATACGTTCGAGGCGCGGCCCTGGGAGCTGCGCAAGGTCCCGGCGATCGACGTGATGGACGGGGTCGGCACCAATATCCGCCTCGACGCGCGCGGCCGCGAGGTGATGCGCGCGCTGCCCCGCCTCAACGAGGACGTCAACGAGGAGTGGGCGCACGACAAGACCCGCCACGCGATCGACGGCCTGACCCGCAACCGCCTCGACCGGCCCTGGGTCCGCGAGGGCGGCAAGCTCCGCGCCGCGAGCTGGGACGAGGCCTTCGCGAAGATCGCCGAGGTCGCGGCCAAGGCCGGAAGCAGCGTCGCCGCGGTGGCCGGCGATCTGGTCGATGTCGAGACCATGTATGCGGCGAAGCAATTGCTCGCCTCTTTGGGCTCGGAGCTGATTGAGGGCCGGCAGACCGGCCTGGCCTATGACGCGACCAACATCGCCTCGGTCAATTTCAACACGACCATCGCCGGCATCGAGACGGCGGACGTCATCCTCCTCGTCGGCACCAACCCGCGCTGGGAGGCGCCGCTCGTCAACACCCGCATCCGCAAGGCGGTGCGGGGAGGGGCGAAGGTCTTCGCGATCGGGCCGGAGACGGATCTTACCTATAACGTCACCTGGCTCGGCAACGATCTCTCGCTGCTCGCCAAGCTGCCCAAGGAAGCGGCAGACGCCTTCGCCAATGCCCAGCGCCCGGCGGTCATCGTCGGCGGCGCGGCGCTGAAGGCCGAAGGGGGGCAGGCGGCGACGCTCGCTCTGGTCGGCAGCCTCAATCTCATCCGTGACGGCTGGAACGGCTATAACGTCCTCCACACCGTCGCCGCGCGGACCGGCGGGCTGATGCTCGGCTACGCGCAGGCTGGCGGCATGGCGTCACTGGCCGAAGCGGCGCCGAAATTGCTCTTCCTGCTCGGCGCGGACGAGGCGGACCTCGCCCCGTTCAAGAAAAGCTTCAAGGTCTATCTCGGCCATCATGGCGACAAGGGCGCGCATGCGGCGGACGTGATCCTGCCCGGCGCCGCCTACACCGAAAAGCACGGCATCCATGTGAACCTGGAGGGCCGGGTCCAATATAGCGAGAAAGCGGTCGATCCGCCGGGCGACGCCCGCGCCGACTGGTCGATCCTGCGCGCGCTTTCCGACGCGCTCGGCCAGAAGCTGCCGTTCGACAGCTTCGGCCAGCTGCGCGCCCAGCTTTTCGCCGATTATCCGGCGTTCGCGCAGCCGGGCCTGGTGTCCTTCCCCTGGGCGCCGCCCAAGCTCCCGGCCGCAAAAGTCGCCAAGGGCACCGCGATCGCCTATCCGATCAAGGACTTCTACCTCACCAACCCGATCGCCCGCTCCTCGCCGACGCTGCAGCGTTGCTCGGCCGAGCTGCTCCATGGGCAGGACTATGCGGAGGCGGCGGAATGAGCTTCTTCCACTGGTGCATGCGCTACGGCGCCGCGATCCTGTTCGTGATCGCCGCGCTGCAACTGCTGATCGGGATCATCATCGTCGTTCAAACCCTAGGCGTATCCGGCAATCCGGCCTTCGCCGGTACCGATGGCGCCTCTTCGCTGCAGGGCCTGGTGATCATGGAAGGCCTGATCCGCGTGTTCACGACCGCGGCCTTGCCCTTCTTCGGCGCGCTCGTGATCAACCGCCTCGATAAACGCAGCGATCCCAGGCAAGCGGAGCCGTTCGAATGACCGCCTGGTTCCAGGGCCTTTTGGGCGCCGGTTGGGGCTGGTTCATCGCCACCCTCATCCTTNAACCCCTCCCCTGAAGGGTAGGGGCTATCAAGGGGGGCGCGCATGACCGCCTGGTTCCAGGGTCTGCTCGGCGCCGGCTGGGGCTGGTTCATTGCCACCCTCATCCTGATCCTCTTGATCGCGCTGCCGCTGATGCTGGCGGTCGCAATGATCATCTATGTCGACCGCAAGATCTGGGCGGCGATGGCGCTCCGCCGCGGCCCGAACGTGGTCGGCCCCTTCGGCCTGCTGCAGAGCTTCGCCGACGGCCTGAAGGTCTTCCTCAAGGAGACCATCATCCCGTCGTCCGCGAACCGGGGCCTCTTCCTGATCGCGCCGATCATCACTTTCACCGTGGCCCTGCTGGCCTGGGCCGTGATCCCGTTCGGGGCCGGGGTGGTGCTCGCCAATATCAATGTCGGCCTGCTCTACCTGCTCGCGGTGTCCTCGCTCGGCGTCTACGGGATCATCATCGCGGGCTGGGCGTCGAACTCGAAATATCCGTTTTACAGCGCCTTGCGGGCCGCCGCTCAGATGGTGTCCTATGAAGTCTCGATCGGCTTCATCCTGATCCCGGTGGTGCTCTGGGCGGGCAGCTTCAACCTGTCCGACATCGTGATGGCGCAGAAGGCGCACATCTTCGGGACGATCAACGGCTTCGGCTTCAACCCTTTGCTGTTCCCGCTGGCGGTGATATTCCTGATCTCCGCCATGGCCGAAACCGCGCGCGCGCCCTTCGACCTCACCGAAGCGGAGTCCGAGCTCGTCGCCGGCTATCAGACTGAATATAGCTCGATGAGCTTCGCGCTCTTCTGGCTCGGCGAGTACGGCAACGTCCTGCTGATGTGCGGCATGAACGCCGTGCTCTTCTGGGGCGGCTGGCTCCCGCCGATCGACTGGGCGCCGCTCTATTATGTGCCGGGTATCATCTGGTTCTTCATCAAGATCTTCGCCTTCTTCTTCGTGTTCAGCTGGGTGAAGGCCACCGTCCCGCGCTTCCGCTACGACCAGCTGATGCGCCTCGGCTGGAAGATCTTCCTGCCCATCTCCCTGCTCTGGGTGTTCCTGGTCTCTGGCTATCTGATGCTGAAAACACAGGGGATGCTGCCATGGTAGGCGCTCTTGCCCTGCTGCTGGCCGCTCAAGCCGGCGCGCCGGTGACCTTTCAATGCCAACGGCTAGCTCATGATGGGTCGCTAGAGGGCCAGGCGTTCGGCGTTTCGTTTCGCCCAGCCGACGGAGCACTCGATCGGATTCAATTTGAATCGAACGCTCCGTTCAGGGCACGCGGATGGCAAGGCCGAATGACGAATGAAGGCTATGAGTTCTTCGAGCAGCATGCCAGAGGCAGCGAGGGCGGATCTACTCAAATGGCTCTGGTACGGCAGTCGAGCGACTCCGGCCAATTCCAGTTCACATGGTTTCTCCAGGAGTCCGGGCGGGGATTTTATTTGACCGACGAGGGCCAAGGTCGCTGCACATTGACCGAAACCTCAGGAAACCCGCAATGAGCATCGGCCACTACATCAAGACCTTCACCCTCTGGGAGTTCGTCAAGGCGCATGCGCTCACGCTGCGCTACTTCTTCAAGAAGAAGGCGACGATAAACTACCCGTACGAGAAAAACCCGATCTCGCCCCGCTTCCGCGGCGAGCACGCCTTGCGCCGTTATGCCAATGGCGAGGAACGCTGCATCGCCTGCAAGCTCTGCGAGGCGGTCTGCCCCGCCCAGGCGATCACCATCGAGGCCGAGCCGCGCGCGGACGGCAGCCGCCGGACCACGCGCTACGACATCGACATGACCAAGTGCATCTATTGCGGCCTCTGCCAGGAGGCCTGCCCGGTCGATGCGATCGTCGAGGGGCCGAACATGGATTTCTCGACCGAAACCCGCGAGGAGCTGATCTACGACAAGGCGAAGCTGCTCGACAATGGCGACAAATGGGAACGCGCGCTCGCCGCGAACCTTGCCGCCGATGCGCCGTATCGGTAGGGCGCCATGCAGATTCAACAGGGCTTCATGATCCACTCCCCCGTCATCCCGGCGAAGGCCGGGACCCCAGCGAGAAAGAGTCACTGCGGGTCTCGCCGCGGCCCCGGCCTGCGCAGGGGTGACGGCCTGTTGGGGCCGTCATGATCCAGGTCTTCACCTTCTATCTGTTCGCCACGCTCGTCATCGCCTCGGGCGTGATGACGATCGCGTCGCGCAACCCGGTGCATAGCGTGCTCTGGCTGATCCTCGCTTTCTTCAACGCGGCGGGCCTGTTCCTGCTGATCGGGGCCGAGTTCCTCGCCTTCCTTTTGGTCATCGTCTACGTCGGCGCGGTCGCCGTGCTGTTCCTGTTCGTGGTGATGATGCTCGACGTGGACTTCGCCGAGCTGCGCGCCGGTTTCGCCGCCTATCTGTTCCCCGGCCTGATCCTCGCTGTCGTTTTGCTCGCCGAGATGATCACCGCTCTCGTCGCCCGCAACCAGGGCGCGCTCGATCTCGCCGCCGCGCAGGTGACGCCGCCGGCCGCAGGCCCGTCCAACATCGTCGCGCTCGGCCAGCTGCTTTATTCGCGCTACCTCTTCATCTTCGAGGCGGCGGGCATCGTCCTCCTCGTCGCGATGATCGGCGCGATCGTGCTGACCCACCGCAAACGCAGCGACGTCCGCCCGCAAAGCATCGACCGCCAGGTCCGCCGCCGCCCGAAAGACGCGGTCCGCAATATGCAGCCCGGCGTGGGGCAGGGGGTGGAGCTGTGATCGGCTTGGGCCACTACCTCACCGTCGGCGCGATCCTGTTCGTGCTCGGCGTGTTCGGCATCTTCCTCAACCGGAAGAACGTGATCGTCATCCTGATGGCGATCGAGCTGATTCTGCTCGCGGTGAACATCAATCTGGTCGCGTTCAGCACCTTCCACCACGACATGATCGGGCAGGTCTTCGCGATGTTCGTGCTGACCGTCGCCGCCGCCGAAGCCGCGATCGGCCTCGCCATCCTCGTCATCTATTTCCGCGGCCGCGGCACGATCGCGGTTGACGACATCAACCAGATGAAGGGGTGACGGGCGTGGTTCACCTCTTCGTCGTCCCGGCGCAGGCCGGGATCTCGGGACAAGATGTCTCGGCGGGTCTCCACGAGGCCCCGGCCTTCGCCGGGGTGACGGCATAATGATTCAGGCGATCGTCTTCCTGCCCTTGCTGGCTGCAATCATTGCGGGCCTCGGCAACCGCCTGCTCGGCAATGTGCCGGCCAAGTTGCTGACCACCGGGGCGCTGTTCCTGTCCTGCATCCTGTCCTGGCCGATCTTCATCGGCTTCCTGAACGGCACCCAGCACAGCGACGTCCACCAGGTCTTCACCTGGATCGCCTCGGGCGACATGCAGGTCAGCTGGGCGCTGCGCGTCGACGCGCTGACGGCGGTGATGCTGGTGGTGGTGACCACCGTCTCCTCGCTCGTCCACCTCTACTCCTGGGGCTATATGGCGGAGGACGACAGCCAGCCGCGCTTCTTCGCCTATCTCAGCCTCTTCACCTTCGCGATGCTGATGCTGGTGACGGCGGACAATCTGGTCCAGATGTTCTTCGGCTGGGAGGGCGTCGGTCTCGCTTCCTATCTCCTGATCGGCTTCTGGTACCACAAGCCCTCGGCCAATGCGGCGGCGCTCAAGGCGTTCGTGGTCAACCGCGTCGGCGATTTCGGCTTCAGCCTCGGCATCTTCGGCACCTTCCTGGTGTTCGGCACGGTCTCGATCCCGGCGATCCTCGCGGCGGTGCCGGGCATGCAGGGCTCGACCATTCACTTCCTCGGCATGCAGTTCGACACGCTCACTTTGCTCTGCATCCTTCTCTTCATCGGCGCCTGCGGCAAATCGGCGCAGCTCGGCCTCCACACCTGGCTGCCCGACGCGATGGAGGGCCCGACGCCGGTCTCCGCCCTGATCCACGCCGCCACCATGGTGACCGCCGGCGTGTTCATGGTCTGCCGCCTCTCGCCGATGTTCGCGGCGAGCCCGACCGCCTCCGGCATCGTCACCTTCGTCGGCGCCGCCACCGCCATCTTCGCGGCCACGGTCGGCACGGTGCAGAACGACATCAAGCGGGTGATCGCCTATTCGACCTGTTCGCAGCTCGGCTACATGTTCTTCGCCGCCGGCGTCGGCGCCTATGGCGCGGCGATGTTCCACCTGTTCACGCACGCCTTTTTCAAGGCCCTACTGTTCCTCGGCGCCGGCTCGGTGATCCACGCCATGCACCATGAGCAGGACATGCGTTATTATGGCGGCCTCAGGAAAAGCATCCCCTTCACCTTCTGGGTGATGCTGATCGGCACGCTGGCGATCACCGGCGTCGGCATCATCCAGATCGCCGGCCTGCCGCAGCTCGGCTTTGCCGGCTTCTTCTCTAAGGACGCGATCATCGAGAGCGCTTATGCGAGCGGCACCAATGTCGGCGGCTTCGCCTGGTTCATCGGCGTGCTCGCAGCCTTGCTGACCAGCTTCTACTCCTGGCGGCTCGTCTTCCTGACCTTCTACGGCAAGCCGCGCTGGGCGGAGTCCGAGCATATCCAGCATGCGCTGCACGACGCCCACGATCACGACGCGCCGGACGCCGAGGATGCCGGCCACGACACCCATGCTGGCGAGAAGGGCGCGCATCAGGTCCACACCGGCACCGGCGGCTATCGCCCGCACGAAAGCCCGTGGACGATGCTGGTGCCGCTGGCGCTGCTGGCGCTGGGCGCGGTCCTCGCCGGCCAGCTCTTCCACGAGGCCTTTATCGGCCATCATGCCGGCCACGAATTCTGGCACGGCGCCGTCGCCTTCGATCCCGAGCAGGTGGAGCGCATGCATGGCGTGCCGCTCTGGGTGAAGCTCTCGGCGACCACGGCGATGCTGATCGGCCTCGCGATCGCCTTCTACGCCTATATCCGGAACACGGATTTCCCGCGGGCCTTCGTCGCGAATTTCCGGCTGCTCTACGCGTTCCTGCTCAACAAATGGTATTTCGACGAGATCTACAACGCCTTGCTGGTCCGCCCCGCGATGGCGCTCGGCCGCCTGTTCTGGAAGAAAGGCGACGAGGGCACGATCGACCGCTTCGGCCCGGACGGCGTCGCCGCCGCCGTGGTCATGGGCAACCGGCTCACCGCCCGTATCCAGACCGGCTATCTCTACACCTATGCGCTGGTGATGCTCTTGGGCGTCGCCGCGGCGGTCACCTGGGCGATGGCGCAATAGGATGGCGAACTTCCCCATCCTCTCCGCCTTGCTGGCGCTGCCTTTGCTCGGCGCGCTCGCCTGTCTGCTGGTGAAGCCAAACGGCGCCCGCTGGATCGCCCTGCTGACGACGCTTGGCGTGCTGGCCCTCGCGGTCGGCCTCTGGCTCACCTTCCAGGTCGGCGGCCCGCAATGGCAGTTCACCGAGTACAAGACGCTTTTCGGCAAGTTCGCCTGGGCGCTCGGGATCGACGGCATCGCTCTGATGCTGATCGTGCTCACCGCTTTCCTGATGCCGATCTGCATCGCCGCCTCGTGGAAATCGATCGAGAAGCGCGTGCCGGAATTCATGGCCTGCTTCCTCTTGATGGAGACGCTGATGATCGGCGTCTTCGCGGCGCAGGATCTCTATCTCTTCTACATCTTCTTCGAGGCCGGCCTGATCCCGATGTACCTGATCATCGGCATCTGGGGCGGCGCCAACCGCATCTACGCGGCCTATAAATTCTTCCTCTACACCCTGCTCGGCTCGGTGCTGATGCTGATCGCCATGCTGTGGATGGTGAATTACGCCGGCACGACCTCGATCCCGGCCTTGATGGAAACGGACTTCCCGGCCGGCGCGCAGAACTGGCTCTGGCTCGCCTTCTTCGCCAGCTTCGCGGTGAAGATGCCGATGTGGCCGGTCCACACCTGGCTTCCCGACGCGCACGTCCAGGCGCCGACCGCCGGCTCGGTGATCCTTGCCGGTGTGCTGCTGAAGATGGGCGGGTACGGCTTCATCCGCTTCTCGCTGCCCATGTTCCCCGAGGCCTCGTCCACGTTGATCTGGATCATCTTCGGCCTGTCGATGGTCGCGGTGGTCTACACCAGCCTCGTCGCGCTGGTGCAGCAGGACATGAAGAAGCTGATCGCCTATTCGTCGGTCGCGCACATGGCCTTCGTCACGATCGGCCTGTTCTGCTTCAACCGGCAGGGGATCGAGGGCGGCCTGATCGTCATGCTCGCCCACGGCCTGGTCTCCGGCGCGCTCTTCCTCTGCGTCGGCGTGGTCTATGACCGGATGCACACCCGCGAGATCAGCCAATATGGCGGCCTCTCGAACAACATGCCGAAATATGCGCTCTTTTTCATGCTGTTCACCATGGCCTCGGTCGGCCTGCCGGGCACCGCCAACTTCGTCGGCGAGTTTCTGAGCCTGGCCGGCGCCTATCAGGCGAACTCCTGGGTCGCCGCCGTGGCGACGACCGGCATCATCCTGGGCGCCGCCTATATGCTCTACCTCTACTGGCGCATGGCCTATGGCGCGGCGCGGACGAGCGAGGCCGCGGCCATGCCCGATCTCGACCGGCGCGAATGGCTGATCCTCGCGCCGATCGCCGCCGCCACCTTGTGGATGGGCGTCTATCCGGAAAGCTTCCTGGCGCCGATGCGGAACGACGTGACGATCCTGCTCGACCGGCTCGAGCGCGCCCGGCCGCAAAGCGACGCCCATCTGACCGCCGGCCACCCGGCGCCCGCCGCGGCGCATGGCGAGGGCGAGGGGGCGCACCACTGATGAACCTCCACGATTTCATCCTCGTCCTCCCCGAAGAGATCCTCAGCGCCGGCGGCCTGCTGCTGATGCTGATCGCGGCCTGGGGCGGCGACAAGTCCGGTCCGTTGCTGACCTGGCTCGCCGTGCTCTTCCTCGCCGTCGCCGGCGCCTTCGTGCCGGGCGTGCTCCCGGGCTCGGTCACCGACATGGCCTTTGGCGATCTGTTCGCTGCCGACAGCTTCGCCGCCTTCGCCAAGCTCGTCATCTATGGCGGCGCCGCCGTCGCCATGCTGATGGCGAAGAGCTGGTTCGGCCGCGACCGCGACTATCGCGCCGAATATCCGGTGCTGATTCTATTCTCCGCGGTCGGCATGGGGATGATGGTCTCCGCCGCCGACCTGCTCACCCTCTATGTCGGGCTCGAGCTGACCAGCCTGGCCTCCTATGTGCTCGCCAGCTTCCAGCGCAACGACACGCGTTCGGCCGAGGCCGGCCTCAAATATTTCGTCCTTGGCGCGCTCGCTTCCGGCATCTTGCTCTACGGCATTTCCCTGCTCTACGGCTTCACCGGCACGACCGCTTTCTCCCAGATCGCCACGACGCTCGGCCATGGCGTCTCGACCGGCCAACTCTTCGGCATCGTCTTCGTGCTCGCGGGCCTCGCCTTCAAGATCAGCGCGGTGCCGTTCCACATGTGGACGCCGGACGTCTATGAGGGCGCGCCGAGCCCGGTCACCGCCTTCTTCGCCTCCGCGCCCAAGGTCGCCGCGATGGCGCTTCTGGTCCGCGTCTCGGTCGAGGCGATGGGCACCGCGACGCTGCAATGGCGTCAGATCGTGATCTTCGCCGCTCTGGCTTCGACCATCCTCGGCGGCGTCGCGGCGATCGGCCAGAAGAACATCAAGCGGCTCATGGCCTATTCGTCGATCAACAATATCGGCTTCGCCCTGGTCGGTCTCGCCGCTTCGGGCGTCGCCGGGGTCGCGTCGGTGCTCACCTATATGGCCGTCTATCTGGTGATGACGCTCGGTACCTTCCTCGTCATCCTCAGGATGCGCGACGCGGAGGGGCGGCCCGTCGAGAGCATCGCCTCGCTCGCCGGCCTTTCCCAGACCCGGCCCATGCTCGCCGCCGCCATGGCGATGTTCATGTTCAGCCTCGCCGGCATTCCGGGCCTGTTCGGTTTCTGGCCGAAATTCCTCGTCTTCGACGCGGCGGTGGCGGCGAACCTCACCTGGCTCGCGGCCGTCGCGATCGCCACCTCGGTGATCAGCGCCTTCTATTATCTGATGATCGTGAAGCGCATGTATTTCGACGCGCCGGCCCCGGCTTATGCGGAGACGAAAGAGCCGGTCGGTAGCCTCTTGCTCCTCGTCTCGGCCCTGCTCGTCTCGCCGCTCGGTTATCTCCTCATCAAGCCGCTCGGCCAAGCGGCGGCCAATGCAGCACGGGCATTGTTCTAGGGTATTTCACCGTATAAATCCCGTCCGTGGCTGCAATCCGGACTGTTCACGAAACAGGCTCGACCAATGACGATCTCGCCGTGCTCGCGCGCGACGGGGCGCCCGAGGGGCTGTGGCTTCGCGCCGAGCGCCAGACGGGCGGGAAGGGGCGGCAGGGCCGGAGCTGGCAGTCGCCCCCCGGCAATCTCTATGCCTCCACCTTCGTCCGGGTCGATCCCAAGCACCCGCCGCCGCCAAGCCTTGCGCTGGTCGCCGCCGTCGCGCTGCACGAGGCCGTCTCGCGCTTCACGCCGCGGGCGCGGATCAAATGGCCGAACGACATCGTCATCAACCGCGCCAAGCTGGCCGGCATCCTGCTCGAGCGGCAGGGCGATGCGGTGGTGATCGGCTTCGGCGTCAATCTCGCCCATCATCCCGAGGATCTGGACCGCCCCGCCGCCAGCCTCGGCGCGCGGGTTGCGCCCGACGTCCTGCTGCGCCGCCTCGCCGCCTGTTTCGAAGCCTGGCTGGAACGCTGGCGGGAGGAGGGGCTGGCTCCGGTCCGCCAGGCCTGGCTCGCCGCCGCCCATCCGCCCGGTACGCCGCTGGCGAGCGGCGGCACGGAAGGCGTGTTCGACGGCCTCGACGACACCGGCGCGCTCCGCCTTCGCCTGGCCGACGGTGCCGTCCGCGTGGTCCATGCCGGCGACGTCTTCATGATCTAGAGCTGGCGCACATAGTCCCCGAAATGGTCGATCACCGGCCCCTGGTCTTCGCCCCGCCAGCACATCCGCAAATTCCACTCCCGCTCGCCGTCCATCGTGACGAACAGGCTGAGGCCGCCCTCATAGGGCACGAAATTATGCCCGAGATAGGTCCAGCTCTCGCCTGGCGGATGCTCGTCGCCGTCATAATCGGTGAAGGCGCGCACGACCTCATAGCGGCGGCCGACCTTGAACGGGCCGAATCCCCCGTCGATGCGCAGCTTCGTGAACGTCCCGGCGGGAAAGCTCTCGAACATCAGCGCGCGGCGGGCGGGCAGGTCCGGAACGAGACGTTCAGATGGTCGCCGCTCGCATCGCGATAATCGGCTGAGATCACCGCCCCGTCGCGGATCGCCTGGCCCATGTCCCGATCGGCGCAGACCCGGCTCCCGATCTCCCGCTGCAGCGTCTGCCGCGCCTCCTCCAACTGCTCCGTCGCGACATCCTCGGTGAGCGTATATTGATAAGTGAACTGGGTCCCGTGCGCTGTCGCCCCGGTCAAAGTGGTGATCTCGTCGACCCTGATCGGCGCGCGTCGGTTGATCAACTGCGCCGCCTGCGCGAGCTCGCGTTCGATCCTTGAGGTGCGGCTGCCGGCGAAGATCGAGTCCCGGAAATAATAGAGCGCGCCGCCGCCACCGATCACCAGAAAGAGGATGAGGCCGACCAGGAGGTTCCGCTTCATTCGGTCGTCGTCTTGCGGATAAGCCATAGCGTGCCCCCCCTTTCGACCGAATCTAGAACGGCGTCCGGAGAGCGGCAAGGCCCGGCTTGGCGGACGCTTCGCCGCGCGCCATAGAGGCTACGACTCTTCCTTTGGGGCTGCAGAAGGCGGGCGCGATGAAATTCTGGACGATCCTGACCGCGCTCCCGGCCCTGCTGCTCGCAACTCCCGCCGCCGCGCTCTCGCAAGCTCAGGCGATCGGCAACGCCTATGCATCGCGCGTCACCATCACCCGTGACGATTGGGGCATCGCCCATGTCCGGGGGGAGCGCGACGCCGACGCCGTGTTCGGCGCGATCTACGCCCAGGCCGAGGACGATTTCCCCCGCATCGAGGCCAACCTGCTGACCGCGCTGGGCCGTACCGCCGAGGCCGAGGGTGAAAGCGCCCTCTGGCAGGATCTGCGCCAGCGCCTCTGGATCGACCCCTTGGTGCTGCAGGCCGAATATCGCCGCAGCCCCCCTTGGCTGAAGGCGCTGATGGACGCCTGGGCGGCGGGCCTGAACTATTTCCTCGCCACCCACCCGGACGTGCGCCCGCGCGTCCTCACCCGCTTCGAGCCCTGGATGGCCCTGTCTTTCACCGAGGGCAGCATCGGCGGCGACATCGAGCGCGCCGACCTGAACCAGCTCGCCGCCTTCTACGGGGAGCGGGGGCGGAGCGTCGCCGCCGCAGCGCCCGGGCCCTATGAGGAGCGCAGCGCCTCCAACGGCATCGCCATCGCGCCGGGCCTCGCCCGCGACGGCCATGCGATGTTGCTGATCAACCCGCACACCAGCTTCTTCTTCCGCTCCGAGCTTGGCATGGAGAGCGGGGAGGGGCTGCATGCTTATGGCGCCTCCACCTGGGGTCAGTTCTTCATCTACCAGGGCTTCAACGAGCGCGTCGGCTGGATGCACACGTCGAGCGGCGTCGATTCGGTCGACGAGTTCGCCGAGACCATCGTCCGGCGAAACGGCCGCATCTCCTACCGTTATGGCCGTGAGCTCCGCCCGGTACGGACTCAGCCGATCACGCTCCGTGTCCGCCAGCCCGATGGCAGCCTCGCCGTCCGGACCTTCACCACCTACTTTACCCATCACGGCCCCATCGTCCGCGCCGAGGGCGGCCGCTGGATTTCGATGGCGCTGATGAACCGCCCCATCGCAGCGCTCCAGCAGAGCTGGCTGCGCACCAAGGCCCGCGATTTCCCCGCTTTCATGCAGGTCGCCGCGCTGCAGGCCAATTCGTCCAACGACACAATCTATGCCGATGCCGACGGCCATATCGCCTATCTCCACCCGCAATTCGTGCCCGTCCGCAACGACCGCTTCGACTATCGCGACCCGGTCGACGGCAGCGATCCCGCCACCGACTGGCGCGGCCTGACGCCCGTGACCGCGCTCCCCACGGTGCGCGATCCTCGCACCCATTGGCTCTACAATTCGAACGACGCCCCCTGGCGCGCCGCCGGAGCCGACAGCCCGCGCCAAGCCGCCTTCCCGCGCTACATGGACCAGGCCGGCGCCAATCCACGTGGCGATCATGCCACGGCCAGCCTCGCCGCCGCGCGTTCGCTGACACCGGACGGCCTCAGGCGCGTCGCCTACAGCACGTCCTTGCCCTTCTTCGTCAGCGCGGTGGCGGACCTCGACCGCGCCTGGTCTGACCTGCCGCGCGCCGATCCGCGCCGCGCCCGGATGGAAGGCCCCGTCGCCTTGCTCCGCGCCTGGGACAAGCATTGGTCGGCGGATTCGGAGGCCACGACTTTGGCCAATTTCTGGGGTGAGGAATTGTGGGCGCTGGCCGGGCGTCAGCGGCCGCCGCACGGCAATATGTGGGAGGCGATGGATGCATTCTCCCCCGCCGACCGGCTCGCCACGTTCGGCCGTGCCCTCGACCGGATGGAGCGGGAATGGGGCGGCTGGCGCGTCCGCTGGGGCGAGGTGAACCGCTTCCAGCGCAACGACGCGGCGATCGTGCAGACCTTCGACGACTCCCGGCCCAGCATCGCCGTACCGTTCCCGTCGGCCCGCTGGGGCACCTTGGCCTCCTTCGCCTCGCGTTCCTACCCCGGCACGCGGCGCTGGTACGGCACCAGCGGCAATAGCTTCGTCGCCGTGGTCGAGTTCGGCCCGCGCCTCCGCGCCTGGGCGGTCACCGCCGGCGGCGAGAGCGGTCATCCGGGCAATCCCCATTTCAACGACGAGGCCGAGCGCTACGCCTCGGGCAATCTGCGGCCGGTCTATTTCTACCAGGCCGATCTCGCTGGCCATACCGAACGCAGCTACCGCCCCGGCCAGTGACGGCTTCCTAATCCGGCCATGTCCCCCTAGCATCGGCTTCAGGGGGGCGATTGATGGCGAATATTCTGGATTTGGACGCGCCGCCGCCGGCGGCTTCCTTCGCCATGGAGGGCCTCGACACGCCCTTCGCGACGGTTGAGAATTTCCTGCCGCTCGGCGAGGCGCAGGCGATGCGCGCGGCCGCAGAGGCCCATTTCCAGACGCCCCATCAGCACAAGCCCGACACCCACTTCGTCTGGAACTACTGGCACGTCCCCGGCATCTACACCTATCTGCGCGCCCAGCCGGAGCGCGTGCTCGGCCATGCCCTCGCCAGCCTCTTCCACCAGAAATTGTCGCATTGGGCGAAACAGACGCTCGGCATGGGCCATGTCACCTGGCCGATGCTGAGCCTCTACGTCGATGGCTGCGGCCAGGGCATTCATAACGATTCGACCAATGGCCGTTTCGGCTATGTTTTCTCGCTGACCCGCAACGACCGCAGCAGCCGCGGCGGCGAGACGATCGTCTGGAAGGAGGGCGATCCGTTCCGCACCCGCCTCAACAAGGCCGATGCCGGGATCGGCCTCTACGATCTGATCTCGCCGCTCTTCAACCGGCTGGTCCTGTTCGACGATCGCATGCCGCACGGCGTCCAGCCGCTCGAAGGCTGCATGGACCCGCTCGACGGTCGCCTCGTCCTGCACGGCCATATCAGCGAGAGCGGCGCGGCGATCGAAGGGCCGCTCAGCCCGCAGGACGTGAACGCTGTCGTGTCGCCTTTGCTCGGCGCCGTGTTCCAGAGCTTCGGGGAAGGTGCGTCGGTCCATCACGGCCCGCTCGTGCTCCGGCTCGAGATCGGGGCGGATGGCGCGGTCTATGGCCTCCGCATTCTCGTCAACCGCATCGCCCGCAGCGACGGCGGCGATCCGGAGCCGCTGGTGGGCGCATTGCTGGAGGCGGTGCTCGATGCCCGCTTTCCGGCCAGCGACGCGCCCAGCACCGTCACCCTGCCCATCCTGAGCGGCGGTCTGCTCCCCTTCATCCAGGGGCAGGGGCAGCGCTAACCGTGCCGCTCCCTCTCGCCATCGCCGCGCGGCGGGGTTAGGACACAGCCATGCTGCTCGCCATCGACGCCGGGAACACCAATCTCGTCTTCGCGCTCGTCGCGGATGGGGAGATCCGCGCCCGCTGGCGGATTGCGACCGATCCGCGCCGGACGGCGGACGAATATGCGGTCTGGCTACACCAATTGCTGGCGCTGGAAGGCTATTCGAAGGCGGATGTCGGGGCGGTGATCATCGGCACCGTCGTCCCGCGCGCCCTCCACAATCTCGAGGTGCTCGCTTCCAAATATTTCGGCGTGACCCCGCTCGTCGCCGGCGAGGCGCCGGTGGAATGGGGCATCGCCCTTGACGTCGCCGAGCCGAAATCGGTCGGCGCCGATCGGGTGCTGAACACGATCGCCGCGCATGCGGCGCATCCGGGTGACCTGATCGTCATTGATTTCGGCACGGCCACCACCTTCGACGTGGTCGATTATTCGGGCGCCTATAAAGGCGGGATCATCGCCCCCGGCATCAACCTCTCGCTCGATGCTCTCGTGAATGCCGCCGCGAAGCTGCCCCGTGTCGCCATCGAGGCGCCGGAGAGCCGCTCGGTGATCGGCCGCACCACCGAGGAGCAGATGCATATCGGCATCTACTGGGGCTATATCGCGATGATGGAGGGGCTGGTCGCCCGCCTGAAGGCCGAAATCGGCCGCCCCGTGAAGGTCATCGCCACTGGCGGCCTCGCGGCCCTGTTCGATCAGCATACGGCGATCTTCGACGCGCTGGAGAGCGACCTGACGATCCAGGGGCTGGCGATGTTGTTTGCGCGGAGCCAGCACTCGGCCTAGGCGCAAGTTTATGAAACCCGGTAAGGAACTGCTCTTTCTCGCGCTCGGCGGCTCGGGCGAGATTGGCATGAACGTCAATCTCTATAGCTGCGACGGCAAATGGATCATGGTCGATCTCGGCATGACCTTCGCCGATCCTTATTATCCGGGGATTGACCTGATCCTGCCCGACCTCGCCTTCATCGAGGAGCGCAAGTCCGATCTGCTCGGCATCGTCCTGACCCATGGCCATGAGGATCATATCGGCGCGATCCCCTATCTCGCCCATGAGCTCGGCGTGCCGCTCTACGCGACGCCCTTCACCGCCGGCCTGATCGCCGGCAAGCTGGAGGAAGAAGGGCTGGCCGACGAGGTTGAGCTGAAGACGGTGGAGATGGAGGGAGATTTCCGCCTGGGCCCGTTCGGCTTCCGCTACATCCCGCTCGCCCATTCGATTCCCGAGGGCAATGCGCTGCTGATCGACACACCCTATGGCCGGATCTTCCACACGGGCGACTGGAAGCTGGACGACAGCCCCCAGCTTGGCGACCCGTCCACCGAGGCGGAATTGCGCACGATCGGCGATCAGGGCGTGCTCGCCCTGGTGTGCGATTCCACCAATGTGTTCAACGAAGCGCCGTCCGGCTCCGAACTCGGCGTGCGGCAAGGGCTGGACGACGTGATCCAGGGGGCCGATTGCCGCGTCCTCGTTACCACCTTCGCCTCCAATGCCGCGCGGCTGAAGACGCTCGGCCATGTCGCGCAGGATACCGGGCGCAAGGTCTGCATCGCCGGCCGCTCACTGGACCGCATCCTGCGCGTTGCGAAGAGCGTCGGCTATCTCACGGATTTCCCCGAGGTTATCGACTTCGAGGAGGCCATGTCCTTGCCCCGGCGCGAGGTGATGATCATCGCGACGGGCGGGCAGGGGGAAGCGCGCGCCGCGCTCGCCCGCATCGCCTTCGACCAGCACCGGCTGAAGCTGACCGAGGGCGATCTCGTCGTCTTCTCTTCCAAGCAGATCCCCGGCAACGAGATCGCCATTGGCCGCATCCAGAACGAGCTGGCCGAGAAAGGCATCGAGATGATCACCGACAAGCAGGCGCCGGTCCACGTCTCCGGCCATCCGGGCCGCCCCGAGCTTGCCGCCATGTATGACTGGATCCGTCCCGAGATCATCGTGCCCGTCCACGGCGAGTTCCGCCACATGTTCGAGCAGGCGCGCTTCGCCCGGGCCCGCGGCATCCCGCACGGCATCGTCCAGAAGAATGGCGATCTGATCCGCCTTGCCCCCAACGGACCGGAAAAGGTTTCGGAAGAACGGGTTGGCCGCCTCATTTTAGACGGCGACGTGATCCTTCCCGCCGACGGCAGTACGATGAACGAGCGCCGCCGCCTGGCCATGTCCGGCCTGATCTCGGTCGCGCTCCCGCTGGACGCAGGCAGTCGCCTCCGCGGCGATGTCGAGATTGGTCTCGAAGGCATTCCCGTCGAAGAGGATCGCGACGCCTTCCTGGAGGAAGCCCGCGAGGCCGCCGCGGATGCGGCCGCCAAGGGCGCTGGCAGTGAGGAGAAGCTTCGCGAGGCCGTCCGCCTCGCGGTGCGCCGCGTCGCCACCGACTGGACCGGCAAGAAGCCGGTGGTCAGCGTGCTGGTGGTGAGGGTCTGAGCCGATGAAGTGGACCTCGATCCTCGCCATCTACCTGCTGTTTCTGACGCTCTCCTTCTTCCTCGTCCTGCCCTTCGGCGTCCGCACGCCGGAAGAGGAGGGGACCAAGGCCGCTGCGGGCCATGCCGAAAGTGCGCCCCACCGGTTCAGCTTCGGCAAGGTGGCGCTGCGCGCGAGCATTCTGGGCGCGATCCTCACGGGACTCTACGTCGCCAATTACATCTATGGCTGGATCACCGTCGCCGATCTCGACTGGCTGAACAGATAGGCTCGGAAGCCGAGACCCAAACGCCGTTCGCCCTGAGCCTGTCGAAGGGCTGTCCTTCTTACGGACAGGAGAAGGGCAGGGCTTCGACAAGCTCAGCCCGAACGGTTTGTGGACCTTCCCAGCTCACTTCCGCAGCCGCTCGATCGCCTGGGCCAAGGCGACATAGAGCTTGCCCATGTCCGACGAGAGCAGGGTCATGCTGATCGCATTGCCGCCATGGCCGGCGAGCACGGCGCGGAGCATCGTCTCGAAGTCGGCGATGTAGCGGTTCACCTGGTCGCGGAATTCCGGCTCCTCCTCATAATGGACCAGAATGTCGCGCGCCTCGCCCGAATCCAGCAGCCGGACCGCGCGCCGCGTGAACGCGCCGCGGTCACCGCGCAGATAGGCCGCCCAGGCCGCGTCGCTGACCTCGTTGGAGAGGATCTTCGAAACGTCGATTGCGGTCGAATTGAGCGCGTCGATGATCAAAGCCACGCGCCGCGACAAATCGGCCGCCTCGCGCTCCTCGCGATTCTCCCGTTCTTCCGCGATCCTCGCCTCGACCGCCGCCGCCGTCTCGCCGATCGTGAGCAATTGCCGGGTCAGCCGCTCGCTCGCGGCTTTCGCGGTCGCCAGCGCCATGTGCGAGGCATTGCCGATCTCGGCGATCTTCTCCTGCACCGGCGCGTCCAGCGCCTCGCCGAGCGCGCCTTTGCTGGCCTCGACCAATTTCTGCACGCTGTCCGGGATGACGGAGGCGATCGCCTCGCGGGCATGGGTCGCGGCCTGGTTCGCGGCGTCGCGGACCCGCACCAACGTCTCGACCAGCTCCGGCCCGGTGTCGCGGACCAATTGCGCCGCTGCAACGTCGGCCTCGCCAGCCGCCGCGCCGAGCGCCAGCAATTTCTCCTCCGCTTCGCGCGCGCCCTCGGTCAGCGTCGCGAGCAGGCCTTCCAGCGCCTCCCGCTGCCGGGTCAGGCTGTCCTCGGTCTCGCTGACCTTGGCGGCGGTATTGTTGGCGGCCGTCTCCATCAGCGCCATCTTCTCGACCACCGACCCGGCCGACGCCGCGGTGCGCTCGGACTGGATCTCGATCCCGGCCATGGCCGGCGGCATCTCGTCGCGGAGCTGCCGCGTCACTTCCGCGAGGGCAATTCCCAGTGCCTCGGCCCGCTGGGTCAGGGCCGCCGATTGCGCCTCGCCTTCGCCGACCTCGTGGAGCAGGCTCGCCGCATTGGCTTTCAACGCATTCACCGACTGGCTGAGCCGTTCATTCTGCTGGTCGCCGCTCTCGCCGATCTGCGCGATCTGCGCGCCGATCTCGTCCAGCTGCCGCGACAGGCCGCCGAGCAACGTCCGGCTCGCCGCATCCTGGCTGGCCAGTCGCCCCGCGAGCATCTCGATCTTGCGCCCCGCCATGTCGAGCCGCTCGGCGAGCGCCTTGGTCGTCTCCGCGCCGGCTTCCTCGAACGCCGCCTTGCTCTGCTCGATCATCGCCAGCATCGCCTGGCCCTGCACTTCAAGGCCCGCGCGCGCCTGGTCGACCGCTTCCGCCGCCTTGTTCATCGAGCCATCGACCGCGGCCTCCATCTGCGCCGCCGCCTCGTTCATCCGCGCCGCCGCGGCATCCGCGCCGCTCTCGATCCGCGCGACATGGGCGCCCAGCCGTTGCGCCGCGCCGCCGGTTACCTCGTCCGCTTCCTTGCCCTTGGCGGCGAGGGCGGCGAGCTGACTCTCCAGCGCCCCGGCCTGCGCATGGGCGGCAAGGCCCGCTTCCTTCATCGCTTCGGCGGCGGCGCGCGCCTGCGCCTCGGCCCTGGGGAGGTCGCTCATCAGCACGCCGACATCGATCCGCGCCGCTTCGGCCGCCGCGTCCAGCGCACTCGCCTTGCGGTCCAGCTCCGCCGTCTCGCGGGCGAGCGCGCTGGTGACCCGGCCGATCCGGTCGGTCGCCTCGTCGCCGAGGCTCATCAGCCGCCCGGCTTCCTCGCCGAGCGCCGTCCTGTTCGCCTCGATCCGCGCCGCGACCGCCGCCAAAGTCGCCTCCAGCGCCTGGCTTTCGCCACGCATCGCCGTCACCGCCTGGGTGAACCGTTCCGTCTCGCGCCGGCCAGACCGGCCGAAGGTCAGCCAGATCATGCCGAGCAGCACCAGCGGCGCGGAGAAGCCGGCAACCCAGCCAAGCCAGCCCTGAACGCTCACGCCCGGCGAGGCGAGGGTCAGCCCGTAAACGGACGCCCCGATCCAGCCCACCGCAAGCAAAATCAACAATCCCGCCAGCAGCCTGGGCCACAGCATCGAGGGTTCCGGTGCCGCCTCGATATCCTCGATGCGGAAGCCGTCATCATAGGCCTCGGGCTCGACCGCCGGTGTCGTCGTCCAGGCGGCTCCGTCGTCCTGAACCTGCGATTCCAAGCTGTTGACGCTCATCACCCGCCCCTCATTAGTTGCCGCTTTGTACCAGAATGGGCCGGATATGAAACGCCCCGTTAACTCCACTGGTCTTAATTCGCCCGCATGGCCTTTGATCCCGGAGCTCTGAACGCCTCGCTTGCCGCCGCCGTCGGCAGCGATCCGCAGCTGATGGCGGAGCTGAAGACCGCGTTCATCGAGAGCGTGGCGCGACAGCTCGACCTGCTCGGCCGCGCGCGCTGCGACGCCAATTGGGAGATTGCATCGGCGCGCCTCAAGAGCATCGCTGCGAGCTTCGGCGCGGTCGGCCTGATCGCCCTGGCAGATGAGGCGCAAGAGGGAGCCCCGGGCGATCCGGTGGTGCTCCGCAAGATCGCCGCCGCCATCGACGAATTCTCTCTCGGCTGAGCCGAACCGCTTTGCATTAAGGCTGGCACCTGCCTACCGTCCGCGCCAAGCGGAGGGTTAGACGTGGCGCTCGCGGCGCTGATTTCGGCATATCATGAATCGGGCGAGGCCGGGCATTTGCGCGCGACCCTGCCGCTTGCCGGCCGCACGGTGATCGAGCGGCAGGCGCGGCTCGCCGCCTCCGCCGGCGCCAATCCCGTCGTCATCTTCGTCGAGCGGCTGCCCGCCGCGCTCTCCGCCGCGATCGAGCGCCTGCGCCGCGACCGCGTCCCCGTCCAGCTGGTGCGCAGCGCCGAGGAGGCGGCGGAAGCCGTCGATCCGTTCGATCGCGTGCTGCTGGTCGGCGACGGCGCCATCATTCCGGCCGCGCAGCAGCTCCGTCTCGCCGGCGAGAAAGGGCCGGTGGTGCTCACCGTGCCCGAAGGCGCGCATGGCGACCTCTATGAGCGGATCGACGCCCAGTCCCGCTGGGCCGGCCTCGCCCGGCGCGGGCCATGTCGAGGCCGACAATGCCGCGACCGTCGCCATCCTCGACCGCGACGAGGACCTGGACGAGCTGGAGCGGCGGATCATCGCCGGCGCAGACATCGCCAATCGCAGCTGGTCCGATTATCTGCTCTCGCCAATCGAGCGGCTCGCCACCCTGATGCTGGTCGGCAGCGGCCTCTCGCCGCAATTGATCGGCCTCGCCGCCGCTTTGCTGACCGCGCTTGGTGCCGCCGCATTCTATTTCGGCTGGCCCTGGGTCGGCCTGACCGCCCTGCTCGCCGCCACCCCGCTCGAGGGCATCGCCACCCGCCTCGCGCGCCTGCGCATGCAGAGCAGCGTCCGCCAGAGCTGGTGGGCCTATCTGATCCCGCTCTTTGCCGGCGCCGCCTTCATCATCCTCGCCTACCGGCTGATGCCGACCTATGGCTGGGGCGTCGTCCTGCTGCCCTTCGTGACGCTGGCCTTCCTCCACGCTTTGTCCGTGGAGACCCAGGGCAAGAGAATAGCGGGCGCCGTCCTCCTCGCCGAGCGCCGCGGCATGGTCTGGCTGCTCTTGCCCTTTGCCGTCGTCGGACTCTGGCCGGCGGGCTTCGTCTTCCTCGCCGCTTACGCCGCCGCCTCTTTCTTCTGGGCGCAGCAGCAGGCCCATGCCCCGCAGGCCGGGGCAGGGGAACCGCCCGTTCAGGATTAGCGCCGCCTTAACCCTGCGTGGCATAAGAAAAATCATGGCCGAAACCGGAGCCAACGGTCGGGGAAAACAGAACGATGCCGCGCGCCTGCTTCTGGCCGCGGCGCGTGAGCGCTTTGCCGTGGCCGCTGCGGACCTGCTTCTGCCCGACGCGGCGCGCCTCACCGAGTGGCAAAGGCTCACGGCGGCGGCCCTGCTCGCCCGGCTGATCCACTCGATCGAGGGCGAATTGCGGGCGCGGCTCGCTGTGAAGTTTGAGAGCCATCCTGCTGTTCACGCTGCGCTTTCTTCCGCTCGTGTGCCCATCGCGCTGCCGATCCTGGAGCGCGCCCAGGTGCTGCGCGACGCCGAGCTCGGCAACGTCCTCGTCCGCCGCGTCGAGGAGCATCGCTTCTGGAAGGCCCATGCCCCCGAAGAGGGCGCTGACCTGCTGTTCGAGCTGGTCCGCGATCCGGACGAGCAGGTCTGCGCCGAGGCGATGGAGCTGGTCATCGCCCGCAGCCGCCGCTTCGATCGCTTCCAGGAGCCCGATATGGGCCAGGTCGAGCTGCCTGCCGAGCTGCAGCACAAGCTCGTCTGGCTCGTCGCCGCATCGCTCCGCCATTATATCGTCCAGCAGCATGGCCTCGCCGCCGTCGATGGCGTGATCGAGGAGGCCGCCGGCGGCCTGATCGCCGCGCATGACGAGGGCACCACGCTCGAGGCGCACGCGACCCGCCTCGCCATGCGCCTCGCCGCCGAAGACCGGCTCGATGGCGCCTTGCTCCTGCGCATGCTCTCCGAAGGCCTGCTGCCCCTGTTCATCGCCGGCGCCGCTGCGCTCACGGGCCTGGATTACGCCGCCACCTGGGAGGTGATCGCCGATCCCCGCGGCCGCGGTCCCGCCATCCTCCTGCGCGCCGCCGGCATCGCCCGCGACGAGGCCGCCGCCATCCTTTTGCTCGCCAACAGCCACGGTCCCCTGGTCTCCGGCGTCGAGGGGGACGCCACGGCCGAGCAGCTTGAGCTTTATGACAGCCTCGACCGCGCTTCCGCTGAAGAGGTGCTGACCCTCTGGCGCGCCGCGCCCGGTTACCGCGCCGCCGTCGCCCGCGTCTCGACCCGCGGCCGCCCCGCCGCAGAGGCGGCATGAGCGGCGATCTGGAGATCGTTTCCGGCCGGCTCGACGCCGATGGCCGGCTGATCAAGGCCGATCCGAAGCTGGCGGCTTTGCAGGCGCAGGCCGGCGGCCGCACCGGCGGCATGCTCGCCGTGCCCCAGATCGCCGCGCTGGCCCGCCTCGCCCAGCGCCTCGGCATCACCGTCTCGCGCGCCGCCGTCGCCGCCAATGGCGAGGAGGATCTGGATCTCTGGGTCCGCGCCGCGCCGGAAGGGCCGGAGATCGCCCTCGCCATCACCGGCTGGGTCCGCCGCCCGCCGCGCCCGCCCGCGCCGTCGCCGTTGCGCGAACGCGAGGCCGATTTCCTGCGCGCCGCCGCCGACTGGACCTGGGAGACGGACGATCGCCTCCGCCTTACCGCTTTGTCGCCAGGCGCCGGCGCGGCGATCGGCGCCGCACCCGCCGCCTTTGTCGGCAAGCAGCTCACTCGTCTCTTCCGCTTCCTCGAAAATCCGGACGGCGGCCTGCCGATCCTGACCGCTTTGGCCGAGCATCGCGGCTTTGACGGCCAGGCCGTCGAGCTGCGCGGTGGCCGCCTGACCCGCTACCGCCTCTCCGGCGTCCCCCTGATCGACGGCGGCGGCAATTTCGCAGGGTTCCGCGGTGCGGCCGTCGCGGAGGCCGAAGCCGTCGCACTGGAGGAGGGAGCGCCGCAGTCGCTCACGCCGCGCGCCGGCTCCGCGTTCGGCGAGCGCCTCGATCAGGCTTTGCGCACGCCGCTGGCCCATATCATCGACAATGCCGAGCGCCTCCGCGCCCAGCCCGAGGGCCCGCTGCGCCGCGATTATGCCGGCTATGCCGACGACATCGCCTCGGCGGGCCGCCATCTGCTCGCTCTGGTCGACGACCTGGTCGATCTGCAGGCGGTCGAGCGCCCGGATTTCCGCCCGGACGCCGACGATATCGATCTCGCCGATCTCGCCCGCCGCGCCGCCGGCCTCCTTGCCGTGCGCGCTGCCGACCGCAACGTCACGATCGACGCCCCTGGTGCCGACGAAATCCTGCCCGCCACCGGCGATTTCACCCGCACGCTCCAGATTCTGATGAACCTGATCACCAACGCCGTCCGCTACACGCCCGAGGGCGGCCAGGTCTGGGTGCGCACCGAGCAGGAAGGCGATCTCGCCGCGATCATCGTCGCCGATCAGGGCAAGGGCATCGCCGAAGCGGACCAGGACCGCATCTTCGACAAGTTCGAGCGGGTCGACCCGAGCGAGCCCGGCGGCACCGGCCTCGGCCTCTACATCGCCCGCCGCCTCGCCCGCGCCATGGGTGGGGACATCAATGTCGACAGCGCGCCCGGGCAGGGCGCCCGCTTCACCTTCACTTTGCCGTCGCGCGGATCAGGCGCCTGAGGGCTCGTCCTTGGCCGGGTTCTTGAGGGTGGCTGCCATGTCGGCGAGAATCGAGGTCGCGAGGATCGCCGCCGCGCCGCAATAGGCGATCAGCGTCAGCGCATTCAGCAGGACTGGCGTCGCGGCGAGCCCGAACGCCCAGCAGACGAGCCAGGCGAGCGCGACCATGACGAGCGCCGGGGTGACCAGGAAGCGCGCCGCCAGCCAAAGGGCCAGGACGACGCTCCCGCGCAGGTTGAAGATGCTGGCCCGCCGCATCACCCGAATCAGCTTCATCGGCAGCGCCGCCGCCAGAAGGATGACGAGAATCCAGGGATTGAACCGCAGATGTTCGACGCTGGCCCCGATCCAGATGGCCACGGCGATCAACGCGGTCGCCCCTAATAGGGTCGCCCAGCCGAGCCAGCGCGGGGTCAGTTGTTCCCCCTGATCGTGCGCAGGAGATTGGCGAGGCAGGAGCCGGCCATGCCGAGCAGCACGCCGGTGAGCACCACGAGCAGCACCGCCTGGAACAACTCGCGCGCGAACTTGTAGCCGGCGACCCAGGGCCCGAACCAGATCAGGACGAGAATCACCGCCGCCGTCGCGAAGGCGAAGCGGGCAGCCCAGAAGAAACGCTGGCTGCCCGTCGAGAATGGCTCGGGCGCGGGCCCGCCGCGCACCCGCGCAAGGACCATCAGCCCCAACGTGACGACCGCGAGCACCAGAATCGGGATCGGCGAGACCCGATCCGCCACCCATTCGGCCGGATCGTCGAGCAGCAGCCCGGCGGCCAGCGCCAGCGCCACCAGCACCAATGCGCTATAGACCACCGCGCGGGCGAGGTTCGGCGGTGCCTGATCGGGAAGAGCGGGCTCGCTGGCCAAGGTCTACCTCTTGTCGACCGGCACGTAGTCGCGCTGCGTCGCGCCCGTATAGAGCTGGCGCGGGCGGCCGATCTTCTGGTCGGGATCGGAGATCATCTCGTTCCACTGCGCGACCCAGCCGACGGTGCGGGCGAGGGCGAAGAGGGCGGTGAACATCTCGGTCGGGAAGCCGATCGCGTTCAGGATCACGCCCGAATAGAAATCGACGTTCGGATAGAGCTTCTTCTCGATGAAATATTCGTCGTTGAGCGCGATATGCTCGAGCTCCTTGGCGACGTCGAGCACCGGATCGGAGATGTTGAGCTCCTTCAGCACCTCGTCCGCGGTCGCCTTCATCACTTTCGCGCGCGGATCGAAATTCTTGTAGACGCGGTGGCCGAAGCCCATCAGCCGGAAGGGATCGTCCTTGTCCTTGGCGCGGGCGATATATTCGGGGATCCGCTCGACCCGGCCGATCTCGCGCAGCATGTTGAGCGCCGCCTCGTTGGCGCCGCCATGGGCCGGGCCCCACAGGCAGGCGATGCCCGCGGCGATACAGGCGAAGGGGTTGGCGCCCGACGAGCCGGCGAGGCGGACGGTCGAGGTCGAGGCATTCTGCTCGTGATCGGCGTGGAGGATGAAGATCCGCCGCATCGCCTTCTCGATCACCGGGTTCACCTCATAGGGCTCGGCCGGGACGCCGAAGGTCATCCTGAGGAAGTTGCCGGTGTAGGACAGGCTGTTCTGCGGATACATGAACGGCTGGCCGAGCGTATATTTGTACGCCATCGCCGCGATCGTCGGCATCTTGGCGATCAGCCGGTGCGAGGCGATCATCCGCTGGTTCGGATCGGTGATGTCCGTGCTGTCGTGATAGAAAGCCGAGAGCGCGCCGACGACGCCGCACATCACCGCCATCGGGTGGGCGTCGCGCCGGAAGCCGCGATAGAAGGTCGCCAGCTGCTCGTGCAGCATGGTGTGGCGCGAGATCGTGTAGGTGAACCTGGACAGCTCGTCCGCCTTGGGCAGCTCGCCGTTCAGCAGCAGATAGCAGACCTCCATGAAGGTCGAATTCTCGGCCAGCTGATCGATCGGATAGCCGCGGTGCAGCAGGATGCCGGCGTCGCCGTCGATATAGGTGATCTCCGACCGGCAGGAGGCGGTGGAGGTAAAGCCCGGATCGTAGGTGAAGGCGCCGGTGTCGGCATAGAGCTTGCGGATGTCGATCACGTCCGGCCCGACGCTGCCCGACAAAGTCGCATAATCGTGAGTATTGCCGCCGATCGTAAGTGAGGCTTTGCCCGACATCTAAATGTCCTTCCTGGTCTCAGCGTCGGCGATGCGGGCAAGGCTTTGCTCCCTCCCCAGCAGCACCAGAACATCGAAAATCCCCGGCGAGGTCGCCCGGCCCGTCAGCGCGGCCCGCAAGGGCTGCGCCACCTGGCCCAGCTTCACGCCGGACGTTTCAGCCACCTCCCGCACCGCCTGCTCCGTCGCCTCGGCCGTCCAGTCGCTCACTGAAGCGAGCGCCTGGCGGACGCGGCCGAGCAGGTCCTGCGCGTCTCCTGCGAGCAGCAAGGCTGCTTTTTCATCCATGTCAAGCGGGACGGATTTGAACAGGAAGGCGGCGCCTTCGGCCAGTTCGTTGACGTCCTTCGCGCGCGGCGTCAGCGCCGGCATCGCCTGTGTCAGCAGGCCCTTGTCCGCCCCCGGGATTTTCGCCGCGACGAGATCCGCGAGCCGCGCCGGATCCGCCTCGCGAAGATAATGCCCGTTCAGGTTCTCGAGCTTCTTGAGGTCGAAGCGCGACGGCGATTTGCCGATCGCATCCGCATCGAACCATTCGATCGCCTGCGCCCGGCTGATGATCTCGTCGTCGCCATGGCCCCAGCCCAGCCGCAGCAGATAATTGAAGATCGCCTCCGGCAGCATGCCCAGCTCGTCGCGATAGGTCTCGACCCCGAGCGCGCCATGTCGCTTCGACAATTTCGCGCCATCGCTCCCGTGGATCAAAGGCACATGGCCGTAGACCGGCTCCGGCCAGCTCATCGCCCGGATGATCGCCAACTGGCGGAAGGCATTGTTCAGGTGATCGTCGCCGCGGATCACATGGGTGACGCCCATGTCATGATCGTCGACGACGACGGCGAGCATGTAGGTGGGCGAGCCGTCGGAGCGGAGCAGGACGAAATCGTCAATCTCCGCATTCTGCACGGTGACGCGCCCCTGCACGAGATCGTCGATGACCGTCTCGCCCTCCTGCGGCGCCTTCAGCCGCACGACAGAGGGGCCGTCGCCCTCGGTCCCGCTGTCCCGCCACGGGCTGCGGATGCGGAACGGCCGCCGCTCCGCCTGCGCCGCCTCGCGCTGCGCGGCCAGCTCTTCCTGGCTCATCCAGCATTTATAGGCATGACCGTTCGCCAACAGCTGGTAGGCCACCTCCGCGTGGCGGTCCGCATATTCGGACTGGAAATGCGCCTCGCCGTCCCAGTCCAGCCCGAGCCAGGTCATGCCGTCGAGGATCGCGTCGATCGCCGCCTGAGTGGAGCGCGCCTTGTCCGTATCCTCGATCCGCAGCACGAAGCGGCCTTTATGATGGCGCGCATAGAGCCAGTTGAAGAGCGCAGTGCGGGCGCCGCCGATATGCAGGAACCCCGTCGGCGAGGGGGCGAAACGGGTCACAACCTGGCTTGCGCTCACGCGTTTATTCTCCAACAACAGGGCGCATGGCGGCCGGTCACGCGAGGGCCCCTAGCATAGGCGCAGCGCCGCCTCCAAGCGAAGAGGCGGACCGCCCCAAGGCCGGCCTTTCCCGATTTTCCGCCATATTGGAGGCACGCTTCGAGGCGGAGCGGGCGCAGCTCCCGCTCTGGCTTCCCGTCGGCCTCCTCGCCGGCATCGCGGCCTGGTTCTATTTGCCCGATTGGCCGGCCTGGACCGCCTTCCTCCTGCTCTCCGGCGGCGCCGTCTTCGCCTTCCTCGCATTGGCGCCGGGCACGCGCTGGGGCAGGGCGCTCGCCATCTTCAGCCTCGCCGCCGCTCTGGGCTGCGGCCTGATCTGGTGGCGTGCCGAGCAGGCCGCCGCGCCCCGCATCGAGCGCGAGCAGCTCATGCAGCTGACCGCCAGGGTCGAAAGCGTCCAGACCCTCGCAGCGGAAGAGGCGGTGCGGCTCGTCGTGAACCCGGTCGGCGAGGGCCTGCCGGTGCGCCTCCGCGTCAACGTCGATCATGACAAGCTCCCGCTTGGCCTCGTCCCCGGCGCGACGATCAGCCTGCGCGCCTGGATCATGCCGCCCGCGCCGATGGCGGTGCCGGGCGGCTACGATTTCTCCCGCGCTGCCTGGTTCCAGCAGATCGGCGGCACCGGCCGCGCGCTCGACATCGCCGTCACCGCGCCGCCCGCCAGCCAGGGAATCGCCCAGCGCCTGGCCGGCCTGCGGCAGGATCTCTCCGCCCGCATTCGCGGCACGCTCGGCAATAATGGGGAAGGGGGCATCGCCGCCGCGCTCGCGACCGGCGACCAGTTCGGCATCCCCGAAGCCGATGCCGAGGCGATGCGCCGCTCCGGCCTCGCCCATCTGCTCTCCGTGAGCGGGCTGCACCTCACCGCCGTGGTCGGCGCGGTGATGCTGCTGACCTTGAAACTGCTCGCACTCAGCCCGGCGCTTGCCCTCCGCTACCGCCTGATCCTGGTCGCGGCGGCTGCGGGTGCGCTCGCCGGCATTGCCTACACCTTGCTCACCGGCGCCGAAGTGCCGACCGTCCGCTCCTGCATCGCCGCCTTGTTGATCCTGCTCGGCATCGCTTTGGGCCGCGAGGCCCTCACCCTCCGGCTCGTCGCGGTCGGGGCGCTCGTCGTCCTCTCGCTCTGGCCGGAGAGCCTGCCCGGCGCGAGTTTCCAGATGAGCTTCGCCGCCATCGTCGCAATCATCGCCCTGCACGAGAATCGGCGCATCCAGGCCTGGGTCTCCCGCCGCGACGAAATCTGGCCGCTGCGTCTCGGCCGCTTCCTCTTCGGCCTGGTCCTGACCGGCCTTGCCGTCGAGCTGGCGCTGATGCCGATCGCGCTCTTCCACTTCCACAAGGCCGGCCTCTACGGCGCGCTCGCCAATGTCGTCGCCATCCCGCTCACCACCTTCGTCATCATGCCGCTCGAGGCGCTCGCTCTGCTCTTCGACCTGCTCGGCCTCGGCGCGCCCTTCTGGTGGCTGACCGGCCAGGCTTTGTCCTTCCTCCTCTGGCTCGCCCACAGCACCGGCGATGCCCCCGGCGCGGTCGCCATGCTCCCCGCCATGCCGGTCGCCGCCTTCGCCCTGATGGCCGCGGGCGGGCTCTGGCTCTGCCTCTGGCGGACGAAGTGGCGGTGCTGGGGTCTGATTCCGATCCTTGCCGGCGCGCTCTGGACGCTCCTGACGCCCGCACCGGACCTGATCGTCACCGGCGACGGCCGCCATCTCGCCTTGCGCGCCGCGGACGGCCGCTTCGCCATCCTCCGCTCCCGCGCCGGCGACTATGTCCGTGACACGCTCGCCGAGGCCGGCGGCACCGAGGACGAACTCGTCGACCTCGAGAGCCTGCCCGAAGCCGCCTGCAGCGACGCCCTCTGCGCCGCGACCATCGAGCGCGACGGCCGCCGCTGGCGCCTGCTCGCCACCCGCAGCCGCGACCTCGTCGCCCGCCCCGACATGCTCCGCGCCTGCGCCACCGCCGACATCATCGTCGCCGACCGCGCTTTGCCGCAAGGCTGCACTCCGCGCTGGCTCCGCGCCGACCGGAGCTTTCTCGCCAGCACGGGCGGCCTCTCGATCAGGCTTGGCGATCCGCCATCGGTTGCGACGGTGGCGGACAGCGTCGGCCACCATCCGTGGGCGTTTGCCGATCGCCAGACGGATGCTAGGTCTCGTTGATGCTCCGCAGGATAGCAGCACTGCTTGTGACGCTCGCCGGGCCGGCTGCGGCACAGGCACCAGCCAAGCCCACGGTTTCAGAAAATCTCGTGCCGCCCTGCGACCACCTTTACCTGCTCAACTTCGCACAAGGCTCCTCGCTTCTCGACGAACGCACAGCAGCGATCACGCAGATCTTTGCTGAAACGCATGCGCATTGGGGCACTCGAACAAGGATGATCGTGCGCCAGGCCGACCGGGCGCCGGCGCGGAGTAGGCAGGTACTCGCCGTACGCCGGGCAGCGGCAGTTCGGGCCGTCCTCGCCCGATTTGGCATTCCGCTGGAGCGCACCGAGGTTCAATTCGAAGTGACGAAAGAGCCCTTGCTGTCAGACACGATCGTTCTTTTGGAAATCATGTCCGAAGCAGATCGCGAACGCCGCGCCGTCCCCGCGGGCACGGTCTGCTGAAGGAAGGGTAGCAGCACATCGGTGCTGGCCTGGTTTCGGGAAAATCTCGCAACAGGGGAATGGGAAAGAATGAGGTTTAGTGCGCCGCATCCGCCTGCATCACCGCGATCTCATTCCCGCCCGGATCGGCGAACTGGAAACGCCTTCCGCCCGGGAAGGAGAAGATCGGCCGCACCACCACGCCGCCCGCCGCGGTCACCGCGTCCAGCGCCACCTCGAGATCGTCCACCTGGATCACCGGCAAGGGCGCTGCGGTCGCTTCCGCGGCATCGCCCTGCAGTCCGATATCGGTGTCGCCGGTCAGCGTGCAGGCATAAGTCGGCCCGAAATCGGTGAGGCTCCAGCCAAACGCGGCTTCGTAGAAGGCCTTCGCCGCGGGCACGTCGCCGACTGGCAATTCGACATAGTTCAGGCGAGCCATGGATGTCCTCTTCTTCACTCCTTCCCCTTGATGGGGGAGGGAGTTCCGCTCAATACCGCCGCAGCAACCCCGCCAGCCGCCCCTGGATCTGCACCTGCTCGGGCCGGTAACGCTGCGGGTCGTACATCCGGTTCGCCGGATCGAGGCGGATCATCTGCCCCTCGCGGCGCAGCGTCTTCAGCGTCGCTTCCTCGTCATTGACCAGGGCGACGACGATCTCGCCGTCCCGCGCGGTGTCGGTCTTGCGGATCAGGGCATAGTCGCCGTCCAGGATGCCGAGCTCGACCATCGAATCGCCGGCCACTTCCAGCGCATAATGCTCGCCCGGGCCGAGCAGGGCGGCAGGGACGGGGAGGGTGTCGGTGCCCTGCAGCGCCTCGATCGGCGTGCCGGCCGCGATCCGGCCGTGCAGGGGGATGGAGATGACATCGTCATTGGCGGCGCGCGGCGGCGTGACCGGCGCCTTGCCGGCGGGCGCGGCCTGCTTGGCCTCGGGCACCTTCAGCACCTCCAGCGCGCGCGCCCGGTTGGGCAGGCGGCGGATGAAGCCGCGCTCGACCAGGGCCGAAATCAGCCGGTGGACGCCGCTCTTCGACTTGAGATCGAGCGCTTCCTTCATCTCCTCGAACGAGGGCGAGATGCCGTTCTCGTTGAGTTGGCGGTCGATATAGAGAAGCAGCTCATGTTGCTTGCGCGTGAGCATCTAAATGTCCCTCCCGTGGAACGTTTGAGGAACGTGTAAGGAACGTTTCGCAGGGAGTCAAGCGGGGGTCGCGGCGCTCTCCCGGAGGCCCGCCAGCGCCAGGAAATTGCCGAGCAAGGCATGGCCATGCTCGCTGGCGATGCTCTCCGGATGGAATTGCACGCCATGGATCGGCAGCGTCTCGTGCCGCAGCCCCTGGATCGTCCCGTCCGGCGCGCGCGCGTTCACCACCAGCCCGTCCGGCACGCGCTCCGGCGCCAAAGTCAGGCTGTGATAGCGGGTCGCGCCGAAGGGGGAGGGCAGGCCGGCGAAGACCCCGCTGCCGTCATGCGCGATCTCCGAGACCTTGCCGTGCACCGGTGCCGGCGCGCGCACGATCCGCCCGCCATAATGCTGGCCGATTGCCTGATGGCCCAGGCAGACGCCGAGCAGCGGCAGGCGCGCCTCCGCGCAGGCCGCGACCAGAGCGAGCGAAATGCTCGCCTCGTCCGGCGTCCCCGGCCCGGGCGAGAGCAGGATAGCCCCCGCGCCCGACGCCAGCGCCTCTGCCGCCGTCAGCGCGTCGTTGCGCGCGACCCGGACCTCGCAGGCAAGTTCACGCAGATACTGGACCAGATTCCAGGTGAAGCTGTCATAATTGTCGATGACCAGGAGCAAGCCGCGCTTATCCCGTCCCGACGATTATTGCTGCTGCGGCCCGATGGTCATCGTCGCCTGGATCCGCCGCCGTTCGGCCTGGATCGCGCTGACATTGCGCTGCACGCCGACGCTGGCCTCCATCGCCTTCAGGATCTGCCACTGCGCCTCTTCCTGGGTGACCTGGTTGAGCTGCGCGCGGGCGGACGCGGCGGCTGCCGGCGAAGCGGCGGTCGCCCGCGTGCTTTGCAGCGGGACGGCGATCATCCAGCCGGCATTGTTCGGCGCCGCGACCACGGCAGCGGTCCCGGGCCTGAGGCGGAAGAAGATACGGAGCGACTCCGGCACCTGCTGGGTCATGATGTTCGAACGGGTCGTGTTGATCGGTTGCGGCGGCGGCAGCGGCAGGCCGGCCTGGGCGAAGGCGGCGGCCGGGGCCATGCCGCCGTTGATCCGGGCCGCGATCGCATCGGCGATCTGCCGGGCGTTGCGGATCGCGGTCCGCCGGATCAGCTGGGCCCGCACCAGATCGTGAATCTCGGCCAGCGGCGGCGGCGCCGCGGCTTCGCTCCGCTCGATGCCGATCAGGGCATAGCGGCTATTCTCCTCGATCGAGGCGATCTGCGGCGTCGAATCGTCCGCGTCCATCTCGAAGGCGGCGGGCAGCAGGGTGCGAAGCTCCGGCGCGATCGTCGCCGCCTGGCCGTTGGAGAGCCGGCCCTGCGCGGTAAGCGGCTGGGAGGTGACGACGGTCAGGTGCGCGCCGGTCGCCACGTCCTCGAAGCTCTTGCCCTCCTCGATCTGCTGCTCGAGCTGGGTGGCCAGCGCGTTGATCGCGGCGCTGCGCTTGCGGCGCTCCAGCTCGCGGACGATGTCGGCGCGCACGCTGGCGAGCGGCTGCCCGGCGGCGGCGGTCTCGACACGGACAACGAGCCAGCCGAGCTGCGAGCGGACCGGGCCGATGATCGCGCCCTGCTGAGCGGTGAAGGCCTGCGCGGAGACCTCCGGGGTCACCAGATTGGCGAAGTCGCGCTGGCTCTGATTGGCGCGGCGGACATAGGCCTCGCCCCGGCCCGCGGCCTGCGCGGCCTGCTGGAACGACGTGCCGCCGCGGACCCGCGCCGCGAAGGCGGTGGCGTCGGCCTGAGCGCTGCCGGCCATGCCGAAATTGACCGATTCCAGCGTCCGGATCTGACCCGCCTGGTAACGCGGTGTGTTGTTGTAGACCGTCTGGATCTCCGCGTCGGTCGGCGGCGTGATCGTGATCTGATCCGCGCCGATCATCGCATATTTGATCGCCCGGCGCTCGGGGATCGTGAAATAGTCGCGGTAACGCTGGTAGTAAGCCGTGATCTCGGCCTCGCTTGGATTGAGCGTCCGCTCGATCGCGCCCGCCGGCACCGCGCCGATGACGCCGCTGCGCTGCTCCATCGGCACCGTCGCATAAGCCTGGGCCATGGTCTGCGGCATGGTGGCGCCCGAGATCATCGGCAGCAGCAATTGCTGCTGCAGCAGGCGCCGGCCATATTCATCGCGGACCTGCTGCTCCGACACGCTGGCTTGCTGCAGCGCGCGCAGGAAGAGGTCGTTGTTGAAGGTGCCGCCGACCCGGGCGAAACTGAACTCGTCCGCGGTGGCGATGGCGTTGTCGATCATCCGGCGCGTCGCGACGATGCCGCGGGTCTGCGCATATTGGCGCAGCGCCTCCAGCGCGATCAGCCGCTCGACCGAGCCTTCAAAGCCGCCCTGGCTCAGGAATTCGACGATCGTCGCATTCGGCAGATTCTGCCGCAGCTGCTGGAAGTCTTGGTTGAACTGGTTGTTCACCTGATCCGCCGTGATTGCGACCCGGCCGACCTTGGCGATCTCGTTGGCCGTCGGCGCGCCGCCGCCGCTCAGGCTGCCCAGCCCGCCGGAGCCGCCGGTGCCGAAACCGGTGATGACCATTGCAACCAGCACGAAGAAGAGAATGCCGACTGCAACCCAGTTTTGAATTTTCTTGCGGGCCATGGAGATCCTGACGAAGGTGATTTGCGCGGGTCATAGAAGCGCGCTAGGCGGCCCGCAACCTCCCAAGCCTGAAAGCCCGATCCGATGCACCTCCGCCGCAAGCTCGTCGCCGGCAATTGGAAGATGAACGGCAGCCTCGCCGCTCTGGCCGAACTGGCGCCCATCGCCGATGCCGCGCGCGCCGCCGGCGGGGTCGACGTCGCCATCTGCCCGCCTTTCACCCTGATCGCCCCGGCTCTGACTCGCGCTGGCGGGGCGGTGACGATCGGCGCGCAGGATTGCCATGCCCATGACAGCGGCGCCCATACCGGCTGCGTGTCGGTCGGGATGCTCAGGGAAGCGGGCGCGAAGCTTGCGATCGTCGGCCATTCGGAGCGCCGCGCCGACCAGCACGAAACCGACGCCGAGGTTCGTGCCAAGGCGGAGGCGGCGCTCAAGGGCGGCCTCACGGCCATCGTCTGCGTCGGCGAGACCGACGCCCAGCGCCAGGCGGGCTCCCATATCGAGGTCGTGACCGCGATGCTCGCCGGCTCGCTGCCCGACGATTGGGAGGAGGGAGAACTGGTGATCGCCTATGAGCCCGTCTGGGCGATCGGCACCGGCAATGTCGCGACTCCCGACGACGTCGCCGAAATGCACGCCGCGATCCGCGTGGCGCTTGTCCAGCGTTATGGCGATCGAGGTCTGCGCCTGCGGATCCTTTATGGCGGCTCGGTCAAGGCGGACAATGCCGCCGAGCTCTTCGCGGTCGCCGACGTGGACGGCGCTCTGGTCGGCGGCGCCAGCCTGACCGCCGCGGCCTTCGTCCCCATTATCGAGGCCGCCTCCGCCAGCTGATCGGCGCCTCCGGTTGAACCTGGGAGCCTGATCGACTAGATCGCGCCCACATATTCATCCCGGCGCAGGCCCGGATCTCATCGAAAGTTTCTGAATGTCCGGTTTCTTCACCTTCGTGCTCATCGTGCAGACGCTCATCGCGGCCTCGCTCGTCACGCTCATTCTGATGCAGCGCTCCGAAGGCGGCGGGCTTGCCGGGGGCGGCAGCCCGGCCGGCATGATGAGCGCGCGCGGCGCCTCGGACTTCCTGACCCGGGGCACCTCGATCCTGGCGACCGCATTCATCTGCCTGTCGATCCTGCTCGCCGGCCTCGCCGCTGGGCAGCGCACCCGCAGCGGCATCCAGGCGACCACGACCACCAACACCACCGCGCCCGCGCCGCAGCCGGCCAACGCCCCGGCCCCGGCCCCCAAGGCCGCGACCCCGGCGCCCGCCGCGCCCGCTCCGGCCGCACCTGCACCGGCGACAGGCAACCGCACCGGCATTCCCGGCCAGTAAGACGCGCCGGCCGGGGCCGCGCGCAAAATAAACCTGATTCGACGGCTTGCCGGACCCGGCACCCGCCGTCTAACCGGTGATTCCCATGGCGCGGTTCATTTTCATCACCGGCGGCGTGGTCTCCTCGCTTGGCAAAGGGCTCATGGCCGCCTCTCTGGCGGCCCTCCTCCAGGCGCGCGGCTACAAGGTCCGCATTCGCAAGCTCGATCCCTATCTGAACGTCGATCCGGGGACGATGTCGCCCTACCAGCATGGCGAGGTTTACGTCACCGACGACGGCGCGGAGACCGATCTCGATCTCGGCCATTATGAGCGCTTCACCGGCGTCTCCGCCCGGCAGAGCGACAACGTCACCTCGGGCCGCATCTACCAGGGCATCATCCAGCGCGAGCGGCGCGGCGACTATCTCGGCGCCACCGTCCAGGTGATTCCCCACGTCACCAACGCGATCAAGGAGTTCATCGGCGGCGACATCGACGAGGATCTCGATTTCATGCTGTGCGAGGTCGGCGGCACGGTCGGCGACATCGAAAGCCTGCCGTTCATCGAGGCGATCCGCCAGTTCCGCAACGAAAGCCCGCGCGGGTCCTGCCTCTCGATCCACACCACCCTGGTCCCCTACATCGCCGCCGCCGGTGAGCTGAAGACCAAGCCGACCCAGCACAGCGTCCGCGAGCTGACCAGCCTCGGCATCCAGCCCGAGATCATCGTCTGCCGCTGCGACCGCGAGCTGCCCGACAGCGAGCGGGCGAAGATCGCGCTCTTCTGCAATGTCCGCAAGGAAGCCGTCGTCCCCGCGCTCGATGCGCGCTCCATTTACGAAGTCCCCGCCCAATATCACGCCGCCGGCCTCGATGCCGAAGTGCTGCTCGCCTTCGGCCTGGAGGGTGCGCCGGAGCCGAACATGGCCCGCTGGACCGACGTCACCGACCGCCTGTTCAACCCCGAGGGCGAGGTCACGATCGGTGTGGTCGGCAAATATGTCGGCCTGCAGGACGCCTACAAGTCGCTCACCGAGGCGCTCGTCCATGGCGGCCTCGCCAACCGGGTGAAGGTCAACATCAAATGGCTCGACGCGGAATTGTTCGAGCATCCGGAGGCGGAGATCGCCTCCACGCTGGAGCCGATGCACGCCATCCTCGTCCCCGGCGGCTTCGGCGAGCGCGGCACCGAGGGCAAGATCGCCTCCGTCCACTTCGCCCGCGAGCGCAAGGTGCCCTTTTTCGGCATCTGCCTCGGCATGCAGATGGCCTGTATCGAGGGCGCCCGGAACATGTCTGGCCTGGCCGGCGCCGGCTCAAGCGAGTTCGGCGACGTCAGCGAGCCGGTCGTCGGCCTGATCACCGAATGGATGAGCCCGGAAGGCCTGCAGAAACGCGGCGCCGACACCGATCTCGGCGGCACCATGCGCCTCGGCGCCTATGAAGCGGCGCTCGCCGGCAACAGCGTCGTCCGTTCGATCTACGGCAGCGACACGATCAGCGAGCGCCACCGCCACCGCTACGAGGTCAACGTCCACTACAAGGACGCGCTGGAGGCGGGCGGCCTGGTCTTCTCCGGCATGAGCCCGGACGGCGAGCTTCCCGAGATCGTCGAGCGCCCCGACCACCCCTGGTTCATCGGCGTCCAGTTCCATCCGGAGCTGAAGTCCAAGCCCTTCGATCCGCACCCGCTCTTCGCGAGCTTCATCGAGGCTGCCGTCAAGCAAAGCCGACTCGTCTAGGCGCCCACCCGATTTGTCGCAAAGCGGCGGCCGGGCACGCCGCGCAAAGGACGTCCATGCCAGCCTCCGCGTTTCTCTCTTTCCTGCTCCTCCAGGCTGCAGCCGGGCAGGGCATCGAGCAGTTCTTCGTCGGCCGCACCGTCAGCACCGGCAGCGCCAACATCCTCATGCAAGGCACCCGGGCCGTCCGCGATCAGGGCCGTGGCAGGATCGAGCGCGGCAATATCCTCGTCCTTGAGCAGACCGTCGAGGAAGAAGGCAAACCTCCGCGCGCCCGGACCTGGCGCCTGCTCCGCACTCGGGACAACCGCATCACCGGCACGATCACCGGCGCGCGCGGCCCGGTCTCCGGCACGGTGAGCGGCAATATGATCCACCTCAGCTACCAGAGCGAGGACGGGCCCGCCGTCGAGCAATGGATCGCCATCGATCCGAGCCGCCGGGTGGCGCGCAACCACATGGTGTTCAGCCGGATGGGCGTGGCGGTGGCGACGGTGGACACGGTGATCCGCAGGCTGGACTGAGCGAGATAGAGGACCGCCCTGCGCATGACCGGGGACCACGAACCATTGGCCGAAATCGCCTTCACCGGCGAAATCATCCACTGGCGCGGCCCGGCACCTTTCCTCTTCGTCCCCGTCCCGAGCGAGCATGTCGCCGAGATCCGCTACGCCGCGAAGCTCGCGAGCTATGGTTGGGGCTGCGTGCCCGTCCAGGCGCAGATCGGCGGCACGGACTTCACCTCCTCGCTCTTCCCGCGCGCCGACACCTACATGCTCCCGGTCAAGGTCGCCGTGCAGCGAGCCGAAAAGCTGGGTCTCGGCGACCGGGTCGCGGTCCAGATCAGGATAACCGCCCGCTAGGCGACTGGCCTCACGGCATCTTCCCGTCTACGCTCGGCCCATGCCAGCCTCAGCCCTTCTCACCTTCCTGCTCCTCGTCCAGGCGCCCGCCGCCGGCATGGAGCAATTCTTCGTCGGCCGCACCGAGGGGTCGTCGACCGTGCGCATTGTCCTGTCGGGCCGCCATGCCGTGCGCGATCAGGGGCGCGGCTGGATGGAGGGGCGGACCCTGGTGCTCGAGCAGGTCGTGCGCGAAGAGGGCAAGCCGGTCCGTACCCGGAACTGGCGGCTGACCCGCTCTGGCAACGCCATCAGCGGCACGATCACCGATGCGCGCGGCCCGGTGACCGGCGAGATCGAAGGCAACATCGTCCATCTGCGCTACACCAGCACCGACGGGCCCTCGGTCGAACAGTGGATTGCCTTTCATCCGAACGGCCGCACCGCCGCCAACCGGATGATCTTCCGCCGCTTCGGCATGCAGGTCGCGGAGTTGCAGGGCTACATCCAGCGCGTGGACTGATCCGCCCCGCTTGCGCCCAAAGGTTCCCGGCTTTGCGGCGAGCCGATTCATAACCGGGACAGATGCCCGCCGCACCGGACCGCCACGGTAACAATCTCCAAACTTTTCAGTTTACAACCTCCGCATGAGGTTCCTGTCCTGTCTCGCTTTCCTGCTTGCCCTGGTCGCGCAGCCGGCCGTCGCGCAGCCGGCCGTCGCGCAGGTCTCTCCCGAACTTCGCCCGCTCGAGCAGCGGCTCGCCGCGCTCGCGACCGAGAATGCCGGCGAATATGGCATGGCCGCGCTCGATCTGCAGACGGGCGAGATGGTCAGCTATAATGGCAACCGGCCCTTCCCGATGGCGAGCACGATGAAGATCGCGGTCGCCGCTGCCTATCTGACCGAAGTCGATGCCGGCCGCCGCTCGCTCGACGAGATGATCGGGACGACGTCGGCGCTGACGCTGATGGAGCAGATGCTGATCCACAGCAACAACCAGTCCACCGACCGGCTGATCGCCACGCTCGGCGGTCCCGCGGCGGTGAATGGCTGGCTGCGCGCTCATCGGCTCAGCGGCATGCGGGTCGACCGCAACATCGCGCAATTGCTGGCGGCCACGCGCGACCTGCACGACATCCGCGATAGCAGCACGCCGGTCGCGATGCTCCAGCTGCTCCGCCTGATCGACAGCGGCGGGGCGCTGAGCCCGCGGAGCCGCACCCTGCTGCTGGACATCATGCGCCGCTGCGCCACCGGCCGGAACCGCATCCGCGGGATGATGCCGCCCGAAGCCACGGTCGAGCACAAGACCGGCACGCTGACCGGCTATACCGGCGACGTCGGCTTCGTCACTTATCCCGACGGGCGCCGCATCGCGGTCGTCTTCTTCGCCCGTGGCGGCGACAACCGCCCCGCCGTCATCTCCACCGCCGCGCGCGCCATTTATGACGGCTTCGGCGGTGAAGGGCAGGGGCTTGCCGGCACGCTGACGGGCCGCGTCACCCAGGCCTCGACCTGGCGGCAGGTCGAGCGCGCAGTCGAGAACGACGACGCGGACGACGACGCTGCCATCGACGAAGACGCCAATAGCGAAGACGCCAAGCCCGCCGCCCTTCCGCAGGCCGCGCCCCCGCCGGCCGCCGGCCGCCGCATCCCCGGCCGCCAGCCGGCCCGGGTGACCTGCACCTTCCGGGCGAGTGCCGCAGGGCTGTGCTGACCGGGCTGCGAACCAGGTCGTAGAGCCAGGTCTAAAGGTTAGCCGCCGGAAAACGTCACCACCCCTCCTCGCTTTGTTCGCCTGACTGGCGGTCGATCCCGGGCGCGTGCTAGCCACGTCCGCTGGACTCGGGGGATGATCGACGGATGAGCGTGATCTGGATCGGCTACACGACTTTGTACCGGGAGGGCGGCCCGAAATTCGCGCGCGCCGCGGAGACGATGCGCCGCGCGAAGGAGGTGGAGGTCGCCACGCGGAACCCGAAGCCCGAAATACGTTGCGAGGTGGTCGACTCGAAACTCGACTTCGTTCAGGCGATGCAGCGGATCAAGGACGCCGGCGAGGAGCTCGCCGAGCTGCACTTCATCGGCCATAGCGGCATGTACGGGCCGATGTTCCGCACCACCGCGATGCCCGAGCAATTCAGCCCCTATGAGTGGCGGACCCTGGAGCTGCCCTTCGCGGCGGACGGCGAGGCGTTCTTCCACGCCTGCCGCTCGGCGCGCTGGTTCGCCCCCTTCTTCGCGCGCACCTTCAACGTGCCGGCGAGCGGCTATCACTGGTACACGACGGTCTCGCTCGATCCGGCGCATTTCAAATGGGAGCGGCCGGGCACCCCGCCGGACGCGCCGCTCTACGTCATCGGCTGCAAGGGCCGGAAGTCGCACGGCGTCGCCGGCTCGCTGCGGAAATATACCGGCAGGGCGCCGGCCGAGGCGATGCAGCGTTTCGAGCCGGAGGATCCGGGCAACGATCCGAGCTACGACTCGGTCGCCCCGCTTTATGCCGAGGTGTTCGAGGATATCGGCGTGCGCGAGGTCGAGTGGAACTGGCTCACCCGGCATTTCGACGCGGTGCCCGGCAAGCCGCGGGTCCTGGATATCGGCTGCGGCAATGGCGCGCTCCTGCGCAAGCTGTCGGGCCGCATCGCGTCCGGGGTCGGCACCGACGCGTCGCCGGTGATGATCGAGCTGGCCGCACAGCGCGCGCGGACGGAGCATTCCAATTTGCAATTCCAGACGGTGCGCGAGCCGAAGCTGCCCTTTCCGGATGCGAGCTTCGACGTCGTCACGTCCCTGCTGTCGTTCCGCTACCTCGATTGGGATCCGATCATGAACGAGATAAGGCGCGTCCTCGCCCCCGGCGGCCGGATCATGATCGTCGACATGGTGACCGCGCCGGTGCGGATGAAGGAAGTCCCGCAGCTCTTCTTCTCGAAGGCGCGCACGATGCTCGGCACCAGGAAGCACCGCGCCTTTCACGGCGCGCTGGGGAGGCTCGTGTCCGACCCCCGCTGGCACAAGATGCTGGCCTACAATCCGATCCGCTCCGAACATGAGATGAAATGGTATCTGGAAAGCCGCTTTCCGGGCCGAAAGGTCGAGCGGCTTGACGTCGCCATGCACGCGCGGGTTCTCGCCTTCGATTCCGGGCCGCTGCAGCCGGGGACGGTGCCGCCCCAAAGCTATCCGTGAGGCTCGGCATCCTGGACTGGGGCATTGGCGGCGTCGGCTTCTACGCTTTGGCCCGGGCCCGTCTGCCTGACTTGCCAATCGTCTATTGGTCCGATGCCGGCGCAATGCCCTATGGCAAGCAGGCGCCGGCCGATCTGGCGCGGCGCCTCGTGACGATCGCCCGCTGGTTGAAAGGCGAGGCGGGGGTCACGCATCTCGCGATCGCGTGCAACGCCGCCAGCTCGGTCCTGCCGAGGATCGACCTTGCGGACGGGACGCTGCCGGACATCACCGGCGTCATCGAACATGGCGCGCGCGCCGCGCTGCAGCGCACCGCGCCTGGCCAGACGATCGGCGTCGTCGGCGGGCGGCGGACGATCCTCTCCGGTGCCTATCGGCGCGCGCTGCCCGGCCGCGCGGTCCGGCAACGGATCGCGCAGCCCATCTCCGCCCGTGTCGAGGCGGGCGATCTGGGCTCGGAGGACCTGCGCCGCGAGCTTGACGCGATCATGGCGCCCTTGCGCGCGGTCGATCTGCTCGTCCTGGCTTGCACCCATTATCCGGCGCTGCTGGGGGAATTCACGGCGCGGGCGCCGGAAGCCGATATCGTCGATCCGGCGGCGGAGCTCCTGGCATGGGCGATGGACACATGGCGGCTGGACGCGGCCCGGGCCGGCGGGGAGCGAGATCGCGTGCTCACGACGGGAGACGTCGCGGCGACGGCGCGTTCGGCGCGGCTGGCATTCGGGATGGATCTCGACCCCGTTTCGATACGTCTTTGACGGGGTCATCCTGTTGCCGGCTGTTCGGTTCGACGCTTTTGTGGCGAGCGCAATGCCGTTGCCAATCGTGTGGATTAGGCTCAGGGTCGGTACGGAGGTGTAACATGAAGCACGTCGGAATTGTGGGCATTTGCCTCCTTGCGATGGCGGCTCCCGCCGCAGGCTTGGCGCTACAGCCTCCCGCTCCGGGCGCGGAGGACAGCAACGAGGCGGAGCAGGCGGCGGACCCGGCAAGCGAAGGGAGCGCTGCCGAAGCGGCGCCGGCCGCTTCGGATCCGGACACAGACTACACTGACACCATCCGCACATCGGAAGCGGGTTTTAACTGCCGTCCCAAGGGGACGAGCGGCCGCAAATATGCACCGGTCCCCTTGACCTCAGTGGTTACGAATGCCCCTGCCGGGTCGCCCGACACCGGGGCCTTTGGCGACGTACCCCCGCCGCCGCCTCTCCCTCCCTGCTGACGGCAGGACGCGGCGGCGGCGCTGATCGATGGGCCGTTCGGGCCTGCGGTCATGCGCCTTGCACGGTAGCGTTTTCGAGGAGCTTTGCGGAGACGGCGGGGGGAGCCGCGAAGGCGAGTTCGTTGGGAAACTGATCGGCTGTTATCGACCCATTGCGGTCGTTTGAATTGAGGGCGTATCGTCACGCTATCGGGAAGCCCAGATAGTGCCGGAGGAGCCGGAGTGACCAGAGACGTGAGGGAATCGCTGACTGCGCTCATCGCCGTCCTGTTCCTGTTTGCGGCAATGTGGCTGATCCCGCTGGCGCTTGACGGCGTTGAGATTCCGAAATGGGTGCAACCGGTCGGCTTTGGCCTCCAGGTGGTGATACTGGTGGCCCTCATCGTTCAGCGGCGACGCCACAAGCCGGTGGAGAAGCCGGAGTGAAGCTAGGGTGGCTAACATTGCTAGCGCTGACCGCCTGTGGCGATGACCCGCACAATGCCCTTGAGACCCAAGTTGGGCGGACGCGGATCGGAGACCAGCCCGACCAGTGGATCGAGATGCGCAACGTCATGGGCCAGTGGGAGAGAGTTGGCTTGATATTCGGCTACGCCGCCGAAGACGGCGACCACACTCAATGCACCAAAGCAATTGCTGGCCTAAAGGCTGGAAACCCGGAACGAGACTTCCGGTGCAGCCCGGCCAACTGACCGGGAGGGTGGGTTCGCAATCGATATAATTGCCAAAGATTTAGCGTGCGGCAACGTCCAATTTCCACCCATAGTGGACATTTCATCCAGTCGCCGGCCTGTTGGATACAAATAGGATTTCATCTGTCAGACTCGCGCGACTCGGCGTCCCGCGCCGGGCGGCTCTTTCGCAGCGTCTGCATCCGCACAGATTCCTCCATATCGGCGGAATCATCGCCAGGGTCGGGTCCCGTCACCCGTGCCTGGGCCTCGCTTTTGCCTCACCTTTGCATGACAAATGACGACACCGCCCGGGCGGGACCGCCACATCCTGCAAGCAAATCAACGGGCTCCGGGGGCGGCACCAAAAGAGTCTGTCCGCGTTCAGCGACTCAGTCTAGCGTGCCGGCATGCTTTCTCCCGCCGGCGCCGCAGATGACAGGGAGTCCCCATGCTTCGTGTAGCGTCATTGCTGCGGCGCGCGCTTGCGCTCGGCCTCCTCGCCATGGCGGCCCCGCTCGCCGCCGGCGCCCAGGTCACCGTCTCCATGGAGACCGGCCAGCTTCTCGCCAATGACGGCCTCCGCCCCGGCCAGTCGCGCTGGCAACCCGAAGCCGCGACCGCGACCGGCGCGATCAGCATCGTCGTCAGCGTCTCCCTGCAGCGCGCTTATGTGTTCCGCGGCACCACCCTGATCGGCGTCACCACCGTGTCCACCGGGCAGCCCGGCTACGACACGCCCACGGGCCGCTACCGCATTCTCGAAAAGCAGGTCACTCACCATAGCAGCCTGTACGAGAATGCGCCGATGCCGTTCATGCAGAGGCTCACGGGGGACGGGATCGCGCTTCATGCCGGCGTGATCGCCCGCTCCGGCAATCCGGTCTCGCACGGCTGCATCCGCCTGCCGCCCGCCTTCGCCCAGCGGCTCTACGGCATGACCGCGATCGGCACCGTCGTGATCGTCACCGACGAGACGCCCAACACCCCCGAAGAGGCGCTGACCCTCGCCATGGCGAATCCCAGCCTCTAGGCGTTCGCTGTGGCCATCGCCGCCAGCACCTTGTCGATATCCGCCGCCTCGTGCCGCTCGGGCACGCGCTGCTCCTCCGGCAACGACATGGCGTTGACCAGCCGTCCGCGCCGCACCGCCTCGCGCGCGCCGATCGCCGCCGCCCAGCGCGCGACGTGGGTGTACTCCTGCACCGACAGGAATTCGGCGGCTCCATAGCCGTTGCGCAGGAGCGCGCCGAACCAAGGGAAGGCGGCCATGTCGGCGATCGTATAGTCGCCGCCGGCCAGATATTCATGGCTCGCCAGATGGCTGTCGAGGACGTGGAAAAGCCGCTTCGTTTCCATCGCATAGCGGTCGATCGGATATTCCATCTTGAACGGCGCGTAGGCATAGAAATGGCCGAAGCCGCCGCCGAGGAAGGGGGCCGACCCCATCTGCCACATCAGCCAGTTGAAGGTCTCGGCCCGCGCCCGCGCCTCGGCCGGCAGGAACGCCCCGAACTTCTCGGCCAGATAGACGAGGATCGAGCCGCTCTCGAACAGGCGGATGGGCGGGTCCTGGCTATGGTCCAGCATCGCCGGGATCTTGCTGTTCGGATTGGCCGCGACGAAGCCCGAGCCGAACTGGTCGCCTTCGCCGATCCGGATCAGCCAGGCATCATATTCGGCGCCCGCATGGCCCGCCGCAAGCAACTCCTCGAGCATGATCGTGACCTTCACGCCATTGGGCGTGCCGAGCGAGTAAAGCTGCAGCGGGTGTCGGCCGACCGGCAATTCCTGCTCATGGGTCGCGCCGGAAATGGGCCGGTTGATCTTGGCGAACTGGCCGCCGCTGGCCTTGTCCCAGGTCCAGACCTTGGGCGGCACATAGCCCGGGGGCTGGTTGTCGGCGGGATCGGGGGCGTCGGCCATGTCGGGTTCTCCGTAGATCGAGGGCGTCGCCCGCTATCTAGGGTGCCGACCGGCTTCTTCCAGTGGCGCGCGCCTTGGGGTCAGGCCGCCTTGCCGCCGCCGGCGCCGCGGCGGCCGGTGATCACGCGCTTGGCGAGCTTGGAGTCCTCGCCGACCACCGGCTCGTTGTTCCGGATCGCGGCCAGGCGGCCGAGCGCGACCATCGCCTCGATCTTCTCGGCGGGCAGCGCCTTGGCGAAGAGATAGCCCTGCAAATGCGTGCAGCCGACCTTCTGCATCGCCTGCATTTCCTGTTCGGTCTCGATGCCCTCGGCGACCACGTCCTTGCCGAGGATGCGGCCGAAATTCGCCACCGCCTCGATGATCGCCAGCGCCCGGTCGCTGTTCTTCAGGCCGTGCACGAAGCTGCGGTCGATCTTCAGCCGGTCAAACGGGAAGTCGCGAATGTAAGCGAGGCTGGAATAGCCGGTCCCGAAATCGTCGAGCGCCAGCGCGAAGCCGCAATCCTTCAGCGTCTGCAGCATCCGGCTGGTATGGCCGTCATTGGTAAGCAGGACGGATTCGGTAATCTCGATCGTGATCTGCTCGGGGCGCACACCGTATTTTTCGGTCGGCGCGATCAGGTCCTCGAGCACGGAGACGGCGCGGAGCTGCGCGGCGGAGACGTTGATCGCGGTGTGGAGCTGCGGCCAGCGCAGGCTGTCCTGCACCGCCCGGTCGATGACGAAGCGGCCGAGATCGGCCATCAGGCCGGCTTCCTCGGCGATCGGAATGAACACGTCCGGCGGCACGAAGCCGTGGCGCGGGCTGTTCCAGCGGCAGAGCGCCTCGACCGAAGCGATCTGGCCGGTCGAGGCCTCGACGATCGGCTGGTAGAGGACGCTGAGCTCGCCGGCCGAAATCGCGGTCTTGAGATCGACCTCAAGCATGCGGCGCTTCTCGATCTTCGCGCCCATCTCGTTCTCGTAGCGCACGTCGCAGCCGCGGCCCGCGGCCTTCGCCTCGTAGAGGGCGATATCCGCCTCGCGCATCAGATCGTCGAACGAGCGGCCCGGCTCGGCGAAGGCGACGCCGACCGAGGCATTGGCCTCGACCAGGTGGCCGACCACGCGGAATGGGCTGCGGAAGCAGTCGCGGACATTGGCGAGGAGGTTCTCGTCGTCCCCGGTGTCGCGGCAAAGGCGCATCACTGCGAACTCGTCGCCGCCCAGGCGGGCGATGAAGTCGCCCTCGCGCACCGCGCCGCGCAGCCGGTCGGCGAGGTGACGGATCAGCTGGTCGCCGGCATGATGGCCGAGCGTGTCGTTGATGTCCTTGAAGCGGTCGACGTCGACGCAGGCGATGGCGAGCCTGTGGCCTTCGCGTGCCGCCGCTTCGGTGAATTTGGCGAACTCCGCCTCCAGCTTGCGCCGGTTGGGCAGGCCGGTGAGGCTGTCATGATTGGCGAGATGCTGCGCCTTGGCTTCCCTGGCCTCGATCGCGCGGGAGGCGGAGAAGAGCCGCCGGGCGAAGGCGCCGATCACCAGCAGCGAGATGGCGAGGCCGACCAGGACGAGCGGCAGCACGTTCTTCATCAGCAGCAGGCCCGGGCGCCGCGGCGTCCAGGCCAGGGTGCCGAGCGGCTGGCCAGTGTCGGTGTGCAGCTGATAGGCGCCGCGCCGCTCGCCCTGCGGCTGGCCGAAGCCGAGATCGGGCAGCAGCATGTCGCGCCCCGCCGCCTGCCAATAGGCCGGGTCGAGCTTGATGAACGAGATCAGGACGCGCGGCGTCGGGCTCTGCAGGCTCATATCCACCGACGGCGTGATCGCCATGGCGGAGGCGAGCTCGCCATGGCCGCCGATCTGCACGACCGCGGCGGCGCTGCGGCCGTAGCGGCGGGCGGTGTTCCCCTCGGTCGCGCCATTCAGGTAATTGGCGTCGGTGATGCGGGGCGAGACGTTGCGGCCGCCGCGGATCTGCTGGACCAGCGGCATCGCCGCGGCGAGGTCGGGGGCGAGGCGGTCCAGCGGGATGCGGCCCTCGCTATTATAGGCGTAGATCGGCCGGTTCTGCTCATCGAGGATCATGATCCGGTCGTGGTGGAAGCTCTCGGTCATGAAGGCGCCGACCTCGAGGTCGAGCCAGCCGAAATCGACCGTGCCGCGGCTCTTGGTCACCGCTTCGTCCCACCAGGCGACGGAGCGCACTTCGGAGAGCGACCGGGTGAGGCGGCCGTTCAGGCTGTTGTCGATCAGCTCGGTCTGCGCGCTGACGATATTCTCGTCCATCTTGCGCGCGGAATAGAGGATGATGGCGACCATCGCCGCGCCGACCAGCAGCATGACGATGGCAATGGGCACGACAAAACGGCGCGTCGCAGACACGCCATTTTCTTCCCGGACGCTGGTCCCAGCCCTCGCCATTGCCCTTATTTTCTAGGGGATTGAGGTTAACGAACTGCTGTGCGCGGGCCTTGCGGATTGCACGGTAAGTCGGTCCCCAGCCGGCGCGGCTGCGGCGATTACGGTAAATTTTTTGTTAACCATGCGACATTTGCGGCCAACTCCTGAGACTAGGAGGTGGAAGGCAAGGCTGCGGAGCGCGCCTTCGGGGAAAGCAAAAGGGTAATTTCGTGATCGTCATCCTCGCCATAATCGCGGCAGCGCTCCAGGCCCTGGGCTATATTTTGTACGCCCGTTTGTTCCTCAAGAAGCAGATCCGCCCCAACGCCGCGAGTTCCTTCATGTTTGCCTACGGGACGGCGTTGCTCGTCCTGCTCGAAGCCAGCGACGGCGCGTCCTGGCCGGTGCTGGCGCTGCCCGCGACCTGCGCGTTCATGAGCATCTTCATCGCCATGCTGTGCCTCCGCAAGGGCGCGACCGAGAAGGTCGACCGCGTCGAGGCCACCGCTTTTTCCGCCGATGTCTGGCTGACCGCGCTCTGGGCCGCGATCGCTTTCGGCTATGGCGATATCTCTCCTTATTCCGCCGGCTTTCTTTTGGCCGGCAATGTCACCACGCTCACGGCTTTCTTCCCGGTCCTCCGATCGACCTGGAAAACCCCCGAACGTGAGCAGCCACTGCCGTGGCTGGTATGGACGTCGGCCTATAGCGTCCTCGCCGTGGTGACATTTCTTGCCGACCGGGGGCAGCATCCTGCCCTCATGGTCTATCCCGTGCTGAGCGCCATGCTCCACGGCTCCGTCGCCCTGATGTCGCTGCGCGGCTCCGCCCGGGTCCTGCGCTGGGTCGATGCCGCCCGCTCCATCTATATCGGCGAGAGCCCGATCCATGGCCGCGGCATGATCGCGGGCCGCCGGTTCGAGCCAGGCGAGCCGGTCTGGACTTTGACCGGCAAGCCGATCTTCGGCGCGGTCACCGAGAGCGGGCCGAACTATATCGGCCTCGGGCCGGACGTCTGGATCGATCCGGATCTGCCGCTCGACCATATCAACCATCATTGTACACCCAATGCCGCCTTCGGCCCGCGCCGCCAGCTGCTGGCGCTGCGCCCGATCGAGGCGCATGAGGAAGTGACGATCGATTATTCGACGACCGAGTGCGATGCCGCCTGGGCGATGAGATGCGGCTGCGGCGCCGAGGCTTGCCGCGGCATGCTCTATTCGATCCAGTACAGCTTCGCGCAGCAGGACGAGGCGCCCGCCGCGAGCCCGCTGATGCAATTGGTCTGGCGCCGCCGCCATGCCGCCGCCGCGGCCAGCGCCTTCCCGCAGCTGCCGCTGCCGGCCGAGGCGCCCGCGCCGATCACGGTCTCGCGCCAGCGCTACGAGGCCGTCCATGTCTATGCGCGCAGCCATTCGCCGAGCCCCGCCACCACGGCCCGCCGGCGGCTGCTGCGGACCCGCAGGGTTGCCGCCTCGCGCCTGGCCTTCCGCGCCACCGGCTCCGCCTGAGGGTCGCTCGCAGGTTCCCGCTAAATTTTGATGCGTCGATCCTCTGGTTTACTCGACGCTAACCCAGTTTCGGCTACGGGCGGTGCCATGACCCAATATTCCTTCCGCCGCCTGGCGCTCGCCGCCGTCGCCGCCGCCTGTTTCGCAGCGCCTGCCTATGCGCAGGACACGCAGCCCGCGCAGGAGCCAGCCGGCGGCACCGGCGGGCTCGACATCAGCGCGACCGTCACCGGCGTCTCCGACTATCGCTTCCGCGGCGTCTCGGAATCCGGCCGCGATCCCGCGCTGCAGGGCTCGGTCGATGTCTCCTATCACGGCTTCTATGTCGGCGCCTGGGCGAGCTCGATCTCGCGTTTCGCCGATACCCATGCCGAACTGGATCTCTATGCCGGCTACACCGGCAATGCCGGCCCGCTCGAATATGATTTTGGCGTGATCGCCTATCTCTATCCGGGCGGCGACGGCACCGGGAACGTTTATGAGGGCAGAGGCTCGGTCTCATACAGCGTCGGCCCGGCGACCGGTAAGCTGACGGTCAACTACGCACCCGACCAGGAGAATCTGGACGGCGACAATCTCTATATCAATGGCGAGCTTCGCGTCGGCATCCCGACCACGCCCTTCACCGCCTTCGCCAGCCTCGGCCGCGAGCGCGGCTCCTTCTACGGCCGCAAATGGGATTGGACGCTGGGCGTTGAATTCAGCCGCGGGCCGTTCAGGGCGAGCCTCGCTTATGTCGACACCAATTTGAACAGCGCCACCAACGTTTTGGGCCGCGACATCCGCGCAGGCATCGTCGCCACTGCGGGCGTCGAATTCTAGACTCTGCCCAGGCTTATTTGGTCGCGAACTGGCCGGCCTCTGCGCCGAAATGCTCGCGGGCATGGGCGCGGGCGGCGGTGGCGCTCTTAAAGCGCTCATCCACCCCGTGGGTGGTCACCAGCGGATAGCCCTGGCTGTTATAGCGGACCTCGCGCACGGTGAGCCGGAACGCGCCGTCATCCTCCTTGGCGATCAGATAGGGCTTGGGGATTTCTCTCGACATCGTGTGGCTCCGTTCGTGAAAACGCCCCTCCCGGTGGGGAAGGGGCGCCATTGAAGATCTAGTCCATCATCGCCGCCACGAGACGGCGGAGCTGGTCGGTGCCAGCAGAGCCAGCGGCAGGTATAATTTAGGTCGTGTTTGGATATTCATTTCTATTCCGGGCGGCCGTGGCCGCCGCATTCTGGTAACAAATGGAATTTGCGTCATCGGTGGAAGGGCCGCCGCCGCGGGCCGCCACCGCCGGGCCCTTGGCTCGGCGTGCGCTCGCGGAAGATGATGCGGCCTTTGGAGAGGTCGTAGGGGGTCATCTCGACATGCACGCGGTCGCCGACCACCGACTTGATGCGGAAGCGCCGCATCTTGCCGGCGGTGTAGGCGATGATCCGGTGCTCGTTGTCGAGCATCACGCCGAAGCGGCCGTCGGGGTAGATCTCGTCGATCAACCCCTCCATGACCATCAGTTCCTCTTTGGCCACTCCTAGGAGGCGTCGGCGAGATTAACCGCGGAGGCCTTGCCGTCGCGGCCGGTCTCGAGCTCATAGCTGAGCTTCTGGCCTTCGCGGAGCGAGGTCATGCCCGAACGCTCGACGGCGCTGATGTGGACGAAGGCGTCCTTGCCGCCTTCCTCGTTGGTGATGAAGCCGTAGCCGCGGTCGTTGTTGAAGAATTTAACGGTGCCGATAGCCATGATCGGGTCCTTTCAATGCAAAAATGCCCGCGCGCAAAAGGCGCGGCGGGGCCGGTGAAGCTCGAAAGGGAAGATAAGAGGCCCGAAGGCGTCGAATTCGCTCGCAGGCGACGTCAGCAGCCACGGATATAGGCGAAAGCAGCGCCGATTACAATGCAGGCCGGATTGGGGACTGCCCCGCCCGAGTGCGGAGACCCAAAAAGCAAGTGCCCGGACGTTTCCGCCCGGGCACCCGTGAGACGGGTTTGACGCCGTCTACCCCCTTGTGATGCTTCAGCCCGCGCGCTTTCCTCACCTCGCAGAGGAAAGCGGGGCCGAAGCCTCCCCGAACCAGGCCTTTAAGTCCTTGGTTGCGTTTGCATCTGCTATGAGCCGGAAGCGGCCTTGTCATGATTCGATTGCACGACGTGGCCAGTTTGCGCCGGTTGTGTGGCCGGTCGGCAACAGGGTCGATCGGCCGCCTGCCATTTGTTGCGTTGCGGCAAGCACCTGCCTAGAGCGCTGCCATGCGCCTGACCCATTACTTCCTGCCCGTCGCCAAGGAGACGCCCGCCGACGCCCAGATCGTCAGCCACAAGCTGATGCTGCGCGCCGGCCTCATCCGCCAGACCGCCGCCGGCATCTATGCCTGGCTGCCGCTCGGTCATCGCGTGCTCAAGAAGATCGAGCAGATCGTCCGGGAAGAACAGGACCGGGCCGGCGCCGTGGAATTGCTGATGCCGACCATCCAGTCGGCGGAGCTCTGGCGCGAATCCGGCCGCTACGACGCCTATGGCCCCGAGATGCTGCGCTTCCTCGACCGCAAGGGCAGCGAGATGCTCTACGGCCCGACCAATGAGGAGATGATCACCCAGATCTTCCTCGGCTCGGTGAAGTCGTACCGCGATCTGCCGCGCAGCCTCTACCATATCCAGTGGAAGTTCCGCGACGAAGTCCGCCCGCGCTTCGGGATCATGCGCGGCCGCGAGTTCCTGATGAAGGACGCCTACAGCTTCGACCTGGATGAGGCCGGGCTGAAGGCCAGCTACGAGGCGATGTTCGTCGCTTACCTCCGCACCTTCGCGCGCCTCGGCCTGCAGGCGGTGCCGGTGAAGGCGCCGACCGGCCCGATCGGCGGCGACCTCAGCCACGAATTCCACATCCTCGCCGACACCGGCGAGAGCGCGGTCTTCTACGATGCCGCGCTGGAGGACGTGTCGCGCGAGGAATTGCTCGCGGCCGATGCTGCCACGATCGCCAAGCTCACCTCCCTCTATGCGATGGAGGAAGAGGAGCATGCCAAGGTCGAGAATTGCCCTGTGCCCGCAGAGCGTCTCCGCCAGCGTCGCGGCATCGAGGTCGGCCATATCTTCGCTTTCGGCACCAAATACAGCAAGTCGATGGGCTTCAGCGTCCAGACCGCCGACGGCGGCTCGGTCCACCCCGAAATGGGCAGCTACGGCATCGGCGTCTCGCGCCTGATGGGCGCGATCATCGAGGCGAGCCATGACGACGCCGGCATCGTCTGGCCGGAGAGCGTCGCTCCGTTCAAGGTCGGCCTGATCAACATGCGCGCCGACGACGGCAATTGCGCCAGCGCGGCGGACGAGATCTACGGCAAGCTCCAGCAGGCCGGCGTCGAGGTCCTTTACGACGACCGCGACGAACGCGGTGGCGCCAAGTTCGCGACCATGGACCTGATCGGTCTGCCCTGGCAGCTGGTCGTCGGCCCGAAGGGGCTGGAGAAAGGCGTCGTCGAGCTGAAGCGCCGCACCGGTGGCGAGCGCGAGGAGCTCAGCATCGAAAGCGCGCTGGCGAGGCTCACCGCGTGATCCTCAACCGCTACGAGCGGATGGTGGCGCGGCGGTACCTCCTGCCGCACAAGGGCGAAGGCTTCATCTTCGTGGTCGCGGGGATCAGCCTCGCCGCGGTCATGCTCGGCGTCGCCGCCCTGATCATCGTGATGAGCGTGATGAACGGCTTCCGCGCGGAGCTGTTCGACAAGGTGACCGGCCTCAACGGCCACGCCGTGCTGCAAAGCTATGGCGGGCGGCTGGAGGATTGGCGGCCCGCTCTGACCCTGGCGCGGCAGACGCCCGGCGTGACCGACGCGCAGCCCCTGATCGAGCAGCCCTTGATGGCGACCCGCGAGGGCAGGGTGCAGGCGGTGATCCTGCGCGGCATGGCCACCGATCAGATCACCGGCAGCCGCTCCCTGCACACCGTCGCGGGCTCGCTCCGCGACCTCCAGCCCGGCAGCAACAAGGTCGCGATCGGCTCGGAGCTTGCCCGCCAGCTCGGCCTGTCGGTTGGCAATTCGATCACCATTCTCTCGCCGGAGGGCCGGACCACCCCGTTCGGCACGGTGCCCCGGATCGTCGATTATGAGGTCGCCGCGATCTTCGAGATCGGCGTCTATGATTATGACAAGGCCTTCGTCGTCATGCCGATGCAGGACGCGCAGGACTTCCTGATGATGGGCGACGCGGTGCAGATGATCGAGGTCACCACCACCGATCCCGACCGCGTCGACACCATTCTCGACCCGCTGCGCAGCCGGCTACCGCCGAACGTCATGATCACCGACTGGCGGCAGATGAACTCGGCTCTGTTCGAGGCCATTCAGGTCGAGCGGGTGGTAATGTTCGTCGTCCTCTCGATCATCATCCTCGTCGCCGCCTTCAACATCCTCTCCTCTTTGATCATGCTGGTCCGCGCCAAGAATCGCGACATCGCGATCCTCCGGACCATGGGCGCCTCCCGCCGCGGGGTCATGAAGATCTTCATGACTGTCGGCCTCAGCATCGGCATCCTGGGTATCCTCGCCGGCATGGCGCTCGGCTTCCTCGGCCTCTATTTCCGCCAGCCTGTCGTCGATTTCTTCCAGCGGCTGACTGGCCAGAATCTCTGGGATCCGACTGTGCGCTTCCTCACCGAGCTGCCGTCGCGCGTCGACCCATTCGAGGTGACCGCGATCGTGGCGATGGCGCTGGTGATGAGCTTCATCGCCACCTTGATTCCCGCCTGGCGCGCGTCGAAGACCGATCCGGTGCAGGTGCTGCGCTATGAGTGAGGTGCTCGGCGTTTCCGATCTCAGGCGCAGCTTCGTCCAGGGCGATGTCGAGATCCAGGTCCTGCGCGGCGTGAACCTCGCCGTCCAGCCCGGTGAGATCGTCGCCCTGCTCGGCCCCTCGGGCTCGGGCAAGTCGACCCTCCTCCAGGCGGTTGGCCTGCTTGAAGGCGGCTTCGAAGGCTCGCTTCGCCTGAACGGCGTCGAGGTCGCGACGCTGAAGGAGGCGGAGCGCACCGCCGCCCGCCGCGACCAGCTGGGCTTCGTCTATCAGTTCCACCATCTGCTGCCGGATTTCAGCGCCCTGGAAAATGTGATCCTCGCCCAGCTCGTGCACGGCGCGAAGCGGGCGGACGCACAGGCCCGCGCCGAAACCCTGCTCGGCGCTCTCGGTCTCGCCGAGCGGCTCACCCACCGCCCGTCCAAACTCTCCGGCGGCGAGCAGCAGCGCGTGGCCGTCGCCCGCGCCCTCGCCAACAAGCCCGCTCTGGTCCTCGCCGACGAGCCCACCGGCAATCTCGACGAAGGCACCGCCGACATCGTCTTCGCCGAATTTGTCCGCCTCGTCCGCGAAGAGGGCAGCGCGGCGCTGGTCGCCACGCACAATGAGCGGATCGCCGCCAAGATGGACCGCATTTTGCGCTTGCATGACGGCGTGATCGGCTAGACACTCGGCGGCGGTGGCTCGCGGATCGGGAGAAGATCCATGCTGATCGCCGCTTTCCTACTTGCCGCTCAAACGCCCGCGCCGCCGGCGAGTCCGCCCGCGCCACCGCCGCCCGCCTGCGCGACGCCGCAGCATCGCCAGTTCGATTTCTGGGTTGGCTCCTGGGACGTCTACCGGACCGGCACCGACACCCTCGTCGCCCACAGCCTGATCGAGCGCCGCTACAATGGCTGTGCGATCCGCGAGAACTGGATGCCCTTGCGGGGGCAGGGCGGCGGCAGCTTCAGCGCCTGGCGGCCCGGCGCGAACAACTGGCGGCAGACCTGGGTCGACAGCTCCGGCGCCTGGGTGGAGTTCACCGGCGGCGTGGACGGCAATGCGATGGTGCTGACCGGTCCCTGGGCCGGCTCCGCCGCCAATGGCCGCGACGGGATCGTCCGCATGCGTTACTCGCCCGAGGCCGGCGGCGCCGTCCGCCAGCACGGCCAGGTCTCCACCGACAATGGCGCGACCTGGACGGACAGCTTCGACCTGACCTACCGCCCCGCCGCGGCGGCGCTGACGCCAGGTTGATCCCGGCGCCTGATTTCTGGGGGTAAGTAAGGCGAGCCCTTTGCGCGAATCGTTGCCCGCTCCCATAAACAATCGATGTCCGCCACCGCGCCCTACGTTCCCCTGCGCCTCTTCTCCTGCTTCACCATGCTCGAAGGGGCGATGGAGCCGAAGGCGATCGCGAAGCAGGCGAAGCGGCTCGATTTTCCCGCTGCCGCCGTCACCGACCGCAACGGCCTCTATGGCGTCATGCCGTTCAGCGACGCCTGCCTCGACGAGGGCGTGCAACCCGTCGTCGGCGCCTTGCTCGGCGTCGCCCGGCCCGGGACGCAGGGTGGGCTTGGGGACAAGGACGCAAAACCGCCGCTGATCGACTGGCTGCCGCTCTTCGCGCAGGATGAGCAGGGCTATCAGAATCTGTGCGCGTTGGTCTCGGAGGCCCATCTTGGCCGGCCGGTCGAGCTGGACGCGCATGTCCCGCTCGCCGCCCTCGAAGGCCGCACGGACGGGCTGATCGCGCTGACCGGGGGCGGGGAGGGCGCGCTCGCCCGGCTCATCGCCGAGGGCCAGCCCGCCGCGCCGATGCTGGAAAGCCTCATCCGGCTCTTCCCCGGCCGCCTCTATATCGAGCTCAGCCGGCGCGGCGATCCGGTCGAGCAGGCTGCCGAGGCCGAGTTGATCGACCTCGCATACGCCCACGATCTCCCGCTCGTCGCGACCAACCCGGCGGCCTATGCCGAGGCGCATTTCCACGCCGCGCATGACGCGATGCTCTGCATCGCCCAGTCCAGCCAGATCGCCCGCGACGATCGCCAGCGTTCCTCCCCGGAACTCTGGATGAAGCCGGCGCAGGACATGCGCGACCTGTTCGCTGATCTCCCGGAGGCGATCGCCAATACCTCCGTGATCGCGCGCCGCTGCGCCTTCGCCGCGCCGAAGCGCAAGCCGATCCTGCCGCGCACCGCCGGCGATGTCGGGGCCGAGGCCGAGCAGCTTCGCCGCGACGCCCGCATCGGCCTCGCCGAGCGCCTCGCGCTCTATGAAGACCTGACCGAGACCGACCGCCAGGTCTATGCCGACCGGCTCGAATTCGAGATCGACGTCATCACCGGCATGGGCTTCCCTGGCTACTTCCTGATCGTCGCCGACTTCATCAAATGGGCGAAGGAGCAGGGCATCCCGGTCGGCCCGGGCCGCGGCTCCGGCGCCGGCTCGGTGGTCGCCTGGTCGCTGACCATCACCGATCTCGATCCGATCCGGCTCGGCCTGCTCTTCGAGCGCTTCCTCAATCCGGAGCGCGTGTCGATGCCGGATTTCGACATCGATTTCTGCGAAACCCGGCGTGGCGAAGTGATCCGCTACGTCCAGCAGCGCTGGGGCGCCGACAGGGTCGCGCAGATCATCACCTTCGGAAAGCTCAAGGCCCGCGCCGTGCTCAAGGACACTGGCCGCGTCCTGCAAATGCCTTATGGCCAGGTCGACCGCCTCGCCAAATTGATCCCCAACCACCCGACCGATCCCTGGACGCTGGAGCGCGCCCTGAACGGCGTCTCCGAGCTGGCGGCCGAATATAAGGACGACCGCGAGGTCCGCCGCCTGTTCGATCTGGCGATGAAGCTGGAGGGCTTCCCGCGCCACTCCTCCACCCACGCCGCCGGCGTGGTGATCGGCGACCGGCCGCTCGACCAGCTCGTCCCGCTCTACCGCGATCCGCGTTCGGACATGCCGGTCACCCAGTTCGACATGAAATATGTCGAGGCGGCGGGGCTGGTGAAGTTCGACTTTCTCGGCCTGAAGACGCTCTCCGTGCTCCACAAGGCTGTCGAGCTGCTCGCCAAGCGCGGCATCGAGGTCGATCTCGACCGGCTGATGCCCTGGGACGATCCGGCGGTCTACGCCCTGCTCCAGAAGGCGGACACGGTCGGCGTGTTCCAGCTGGAATCCGAAGGCATGCGCCGCACCCTGGCCGCGGTCCGCCCGTCCAATTTCGGCGACATCATCGCGCTCGTGGCGCTCTACCGGCCCGGCCCGATGGACAACATTCCCCTGTTCGGCGACCGCAAGAACGGCCGCAGCCGGATCGAGTATCCGCACCCTCTGCTTCAGGGCCTGCTGGAAGAAACCTACGGCATCTTCGTCTATCAGGAGCAGGTGATGGAGGCGGCGAAGATCCTCGCCGGCTACAGCCTCGGCGAGGCCGATTTGCTCCGCCGCGCGATGGGCAAGAAGATCCAGGCGGAGATGGACGCCCAGCGCGCCGGCTTCGTCGAGGGCTGCGGGCGGGTGAACGACATCCTGCCAGCCAAGGCCAACGAGCTGTTCGACTTGATCGACAAGTTCGCCGGCTATGGCTTCAACAAGAGCCACGCCGCCGCTTACGCGCTCGTCGCCTATCAGACCGCCTGGCTGAAGGCGCATCACCCGGTCGAATTCTACGCCGCCTCGATGTGCTTCGACATGCACCAGACGGACAAGCTCGCCATTTTCACCGACGACATGCGCCGGCTCGGCATTCCCTGCCTGCCGCCCGCGATCAATCACAGCGAGGCGGAGTTCGACGTCGAGCCGCACGAGGATGGCCACGCCGTCCGCTACGCGCTCGGCGCGCTGAAAGGCGTCGGCGAGAAGGCGATGGAGCAATTGGTCGAGGAGCGGCAGCTCAACGGCCGCTTCGCAAGCCTCGACGATTTCGCCGCCCGTATCGACCCGCGCCTGCTGAACCGCCGCCAGCTGGAAAGCCTCGCCGGCGGCGGCGCCTTCGATGAGATCGCCGAGCGTTGGCAGGCCTTCGCCGCGGCCGAGACCATTCTCTCCGCGGCCGCGAGCGCCGCCGACGCCCGCACCTCGGGGCAGGGCGGCCTGTTCGGCGAGGGGCCGGCCAATGTCGTGCCGATCCGCATGCCGACCGGCGAGGATTGGACGCTCGCCCAGCGCATGGCCGCCGAAAAGGAAAGCTTCGGCTTCTATTTCTCCGCCCATCCGGTCGATAATTACCGGCATCTCGTCCAGGCGAATGGCGCCCGTACCTTCGCCGAGCTCGCGGCCACACCCGGCCCGGCCGAGGGCGGTCGCTATCCGGGCACCATGGCCGGGTTGGTCGAGGACACGCGCTTCCGCACCTCCGCCAAGGGCCGCCGCTACATGATGGCGACGCTTTCCGATTCTTCCGGCCAGTTCGAGGCGACGGTGTTCGACGATCAGGTCGCGGAGCAGGTCGCCAACGCCGCAAAGGCCGGCCAATGTGCTCTGCTCGGTGTCGAGCTGGACCGCCGCCCGGGCGAGGAGACGCCCCGCGTCACCATCAAGTCGATCTCGAGCTTCGAGGGGCTGGCAAAGCGCACCCGCCTGCAGATCGAGGTCGAGGTGGACGACGAAGCCGCCCTCGGCCTGCTCGCCGCCGAGACCGCCGAGGCCCATGGCGGCACCGGTCAGCTGCTCCTGACGACCCGGCTTGCCATCGGCGAGGCCCATCTCGTTCTCGGCCGCGATTTCGTCGTCGATGCCGAGCTCGCCGCCCGCCTCGAGCGCATCCCCGGCGTTACCGCCGTCCGCCTGGCCGTGGCCGAAGCGCCCCGCCTTGCGCTGGTTTCCTGACCGGATATCATCTCCCCAATAAATAGAGGCGGAGAGAGGAGCCCCGATGCTGGGCGGAATGCA
>JBGAHY010000010.1:0-91791 GCA_044225925.1 Allosphingosinicella sp. | reverse complement strand
GGCGTCGGCGTCGGCAGGAAGGCCCCGTTCGGATCGTAGCTGAACGTCCCGTTCGCATTGACCGTCAAGAGCGCCCCGGACCCAAGCACGATCTGGTTGCCGACATTGCCGGCCGACCCGTTCACCGCCGAAATGCTCAAGGGCGGGCCGTCCGGATCACTGTCCGCCCCCGCGCCGTTATTGGCGAACAGGCTCGCACCCACGATCGTCCCCGATTCCGTGATCGTGAACGCGTCCGGCTGCGCCACCGGCAAATCGTCAACCGCAATCACGTTCACCGTCGTCGTCGCCACGGCGCTGTCCACCACGCCGTCATTGACCACCACCGTCACCGTCCGCTGCAGGTCCGTGCCACCGACATCCGGGTCCTGGCTGGTCGTCGCATAGACGATCGAGTTCAGGATCGAGGTATATTGCGCCCCCGTCCCCGTCCCCGTGATCACGATCTGGATCGAGCCCGCATTCATCGTGGTCGTGGCGCTGAACCCGCCCGGCAAAGGCGAGGAGAAGGTCAGGCTGTCGCCAGCCACCTTGTCGGTCAGCGTCACCGTCATGCTCACCAGCGAGCCGCCATTGGGGATCAGATCCTGATCCGCCACCGTCGCCCCCGTGCCGACCGCAATCGCCGCGCCATCCTCGGTGAAGCTCACGGTGTTGTTCACCCCGGCGCCAGCCCCGTTCAGATCGACCACCGGCGCCAGATTGTCAGGCGTCACGTCGATCGTCAGCGTGTTCGCGGTCGGATCGAGATTGACCCCGCCATTGGTGGTGCCGCCATCGTCCTGCACCTTGAAGGTGAAGCTGGCATAATTGGCGCCATAGGCACCGGCGACCGGCTGGAAGTAGAGATGCCCGGCCGCAATATCGGCCGCCGAGACGAACACGCCCGAGCCGACCGTCGCAAGATCGATCGGCGCCGCGCCGCCCGGACCGTCCACGTCGAGGAACAGGGTGCCCTGCGCCGGGAAGGTGATCACGCTGATCGCGTTGAACGCATTGGCCGGGCTGTCGTTCGGATCGCTGAACCCGAAATCCGCCAGCGTGAAGACATAGGGATCGTCCTGGCTGTCGCTGACCGTGTTGTCCGCTCCCGACGGCGCGTCGTTGATGCTGGTGACCGTGATCGCGATCGAATCACTGTCCGTGCCCACGCCGCCGGTGCCGGTCTCCCCGTTGTCAGTGACGGTGATCGAGATCGCGTCCGGCCCGTTATAATTGGCCGTCGGATCGTAATGCAGGCCGTTCAGCGCATTGTTGACCGCCGCGGCGCTGCCGGAGAAGGTCATCGTCACATCGTCCGTGCCGTCGCCGATCGTGAAGGACAGACCGGCAGTGCCGCCCACCGTCAACGTGCCGTGGCTGACGCTGAGGGTCACTTCCAGCGTGGAAGCATCCGGGTCCGCAACCGTGATCGCGGAGCCGCCGGACAAAGTGAAGCCGCCGCTATCCTCGTTGGTGATGGTGGAAACGATCGGCGTCGTGATCACCGGCGCGTCGTTCACCGCCGTGACGTCGAAGGTGATCGTGTTGGCGCTCTGGTCGGTGTCCTGCCCGCCATTGCCGGTGCCGCCATTGTCCCGCACCTGGAAGGTGAAGCTGGAGAAAGGCACGCCATTGCCGTTCGCGAGCGGCGTGTAATAGAGATGCCCCAGCGCGATCTCGGAGGCGCTGATGAACTGGCCGGCGGTCACCGCCACCGCGGCGGCGCCGCCCGGGCCGTCGGCGTCGTAGAACAGGGTGCCGGGGACCGGAATGGTGGTGATCACCACGCCGGCGAAGGCGTCGTTGTTCACATCGTTGAAGCCGAAGCTGCCGGCGGTGAAGCTGTAGGTCGCGTCCTCGTTGATCACATAGGTCGCGTCCTGGCCGGTCGGCGCGTCGTTGATCGCCTGGACGTCGACCGTCGAGGTCAGGCTCAGCGTGTCGGCGCCACCGTCGCCATCCACCAGGGTCCAGCTGATCGTGCGCAGGCCCGCAGTCGGGCTGATGCCGCCGCTGTTCGTGAAGGTTATGCCCCGCACCAGGTCCTGCACCAGCGCGGCCGTCGCCGGCGTCCCCGATGAGGTGAAGGTGATGACAAGGTCCCCGCCGCCGGCGCCGCCGCCGCTGAAGGTGGCGAACACCAGGCCGCCGGACTCCAGATTCGCCCCGTTCACGGTGACCGCGCCGGAGGACTGGATGCCGAGCCGGTCCTGCCCCGCGACGAGACCGGTGCCGATATGCACGGTGAGTGTGCCGCCGCTGAAATCATTGGTGTCGACATCGGCGATCGTGGCGTTGCCGCCCACGTCGAGCGTGATCGCGCCGCCGCCCTCGATCCAGGTCGCCGCGTCGCCGTTGAGATTGGTCGAGGTCGGTGCGTCGTTCACCGCGGCGACGTTGAAGGTGAAGGTGTTGGCCGACTGGTCGAGATCGACACCGCTATTGGCCGTGCCGCCATTGTCCTGCACCTGGAAGGTGAAGCTGCCATAAGGCGCGCCATTGCCGTCCGCGGCCGGGACGAAGCTCAGCTTGCCCGCCGCGATGTCGGCGGCGCTGATGAACTGGCCGAGCGTGACCGCGACCGGCAGCCCGGCGCCGGCCCCGTCGGCGTCGTAATAGAGCGTGCCGGCGGTGGCGAGCGTCGTGACCTTGACCGCAAGCAGGCTGTTGCCGTCGATGACGTCGCTGAAGCCGAAATCGCTCGTCGCGAAAATATAGGTCCCGTCCTCGTTCATGCCGACGGTCTTGTCGGTGCCCGACGGCGCGTCGTTGACGGAATTGACGGTGATCGACTTGACGTCCACGTCGCCGAGCCGGTCGCTGGTGCTGAGCAGCACGAACTGGCCCGAGGAGGTGCCGCCGTTGACGGCGATGTCGAGCCGGCCGTCCCCGTTGAAGTCGCCGACCACCGGGGTTTCCGCATAGGTCGAGGCGATCGGATAGTCGACGCGCGACTGGAAGGTGCCGTCGCCGTTGCCGACGAAGACCGCGACGCTGCTGCCCGCGCCGTTGCTGGCGATCAGATCGGGACGGCCGTCGCCGTTGACGTCGCCCACCGACACCGAGTCGGCGTCGCCGCCGGTCGCGTAGGAGGTCGGCGCAGCGAAGGTGCCGTTGCCGTTGCCGAGCATGACGGTGAGGCCGTCCGAAACGGTGTAATTGGCGAAGACGAGATCCATGTTGCCGTCGCCGTTGAGATCGTAGGCGACGCCCTCATAGGGCTGCACCGTGCCCGACGTGAAAATGTCGGTCGGCGCGCCGAACGTGCCGTTGCCGGTGTTGAGGAGCAATGTGACGGTGCCGTTTCCGCCCCCGGCCTTGAGGCCCTGGTTGAAGGCGACGATGTCGACGAGGCCGTCATTGTTGAAGTCGCCGACGGTGATGCCGGTCGTATAATTGGGCGTCGTGGCATTGTAGGTCACCGGCGCCGCGAAATTGCCCGGCGCCCCGGTCGCGAGCAGGACCGAGACCAGCCCGTAATCGCGCCGGTCGACAATGATATCGAGCCGGCCGTCGCCGTTCACGTCCGCGGCCACCACGTCATAGGGTGACTGGAGGGAGGCGAGCGACTGATAGGCGCCGAACACGCCGCTGCCATTGTTGAGATTGACGCCGACCGAGCCGAAGCTCGAACCGCCGCTCGCATAATTGGTCGAGACGATGTCGCGGTCGCCGTCGCCGTCCACGTCGGCGAGGATGACTTCGGTCGGATTGGCGCCGGCGGCCAATGTCGTCGTGGCCGCGAACGTGCCGTCGCCATTGCCGAGGCGGACGCCGAGCTGGTGGGAAAGGTCACCGATATAAACGAGGTCGAGCTTGCCGTCGCCGTTCAGATCGCCGGTGACCAGGCTGGTCGCGTTGGTCAGCGCCCCCGAGTTGAGCGGGGTGGCAAAGCTGGTCGGGCTGGTGTTCACCCCGTCATAGGTCGAGATGGTCAGCGGATCGCTGCCGTTGAAATTCGGGTCCGGGGTGTAGAGCAGGCCGTTCACGGCGGCGAGCGTGGCGTTGATCGCGGCGGCGGTGGCGGTGATGGTGATGCCGTTGCTGCCATTGGCGCCGCCGGTGATCTGGCCGGCGGTGATGCCGCCGCCGACCGCGGTCGAGATGGTGAGCGAGCCGTGCGCGACGTAGAGCGTGACGGTGAGCGTCGTGTCGTCGACGTCGCTGACCGAGATGCCGGTGATCGGGACGTTGCTGCTGTCCTCGTTGGTGACGATCGCGCCGCCCGGCGCGTTGACCGGGGCGTCGTTGACCGGGGTGATCGTGCCGCCCAGCGTCACCGTGCCCGCCGAGTAGGCCGTCGTGCCGCCGGTGGCGCCGCCGCCGGAAATGTCGACCTGCTGGAAGTTGATGCCGAAGCCGAGGCTGTTGTCGATCAGCCGCACGGTCAGCGCGGGCTCGGCGCCATTATAGTCGGCCGCCGGGTTGAAGCGCAAAGCGGTCGTGTTCGAGATAAGCAGGGCGGTCGCCGTCGTGCGGGCGCCGATATTCACCCAGGTCGAGCTGCCGGTGTCGAAATATTGCCAGTTGCCGGTGCCGGCGGAGCTGGCGTTGTCCACCACCGCGATGCCGCTGAACGCGCCGGGCGAGGAGGCGCCGCCATTCGGGATCTGATTGTCCCGCGCGTCGGAATATTGCCCCGCGAACAGGGCGTTGACGGTCTGGCCGACGGCGCTGGGCGTGTCCTCCAGGATGGTCAGCGAATCCTCGGTGCCGTCGCCGCTGACCACGGGCGCGTCGTTCACCGCGGCGATGTTTATCGTGACGTCGTCCGTGTCGGTCAGCGTGCCGCCGGTGCCGCTATTGCCATTGTCGCTGGTGACGATGTGCAGCGTGTCGCTGCCGTTGAAATCGAGATTGCCCAGATAGGAGAGGCCGTTGCCGGCAACGGTCGCGTTGATCTGGTTCTGGGTGGCGCTGATCGTGACCGTGCCGGTGCCGTTATTGGTCACCTGGCCGGCGGTGATGCCGCCGCTGACATTGGTCAGCAGGGTCAGCGTGCCGTGCGTGACGCTGAGCGTCACGGTCAAGACCTGGTTCGCCGGATCGGCGTCGACGTCGGAGATCGAGAAGCCGGTGATGATCTTCGCCGTGTCCTCGGTGGCGGCCTGCGCGCCGGGGACGGTGTTCAGCGGCGCGTCATTGACGCCGACGACGGTGACAGTCGCCAGCTTCTCGTCGGAATCGAGCATGCCGTCGAACACGGAGACGGCGATCGTCCGGCTCGTCGCCGCGCCATAAGCGGTGACGTCGTCGCCGCTGGTCGCGAAGCGGACGAGGGCGAGCGCCGCCTGATATTCGGCCGTGGTCGCGGCGCCGCTGAGCAGCATCACGCCGGTCGCGCTGTTATAGGTGTAGGTGATGCCGGAGCCGGCGATGGTGCCGCTGGCGGTGCCGTTGATCGTCAGCAAATCCTGATGGGTCACGCCCGCCTGGAAGTTCTGCGAGATGCGCACGGTCGCGCCGGCCAGCTCGTCGCTGCCGTCCACCGTGTCGGTGTCGGACAAGGTGATCCCGCTGAGCAGGGCGACGGCGTTGGTCGCGCCGCTATTCGTCCCGCCCGGCTCCGTGACCGTCCCGCCGACGTCGCTGGCGGCAAGCGTCGGCGCGCGGTTCAGGAACAGGCTGCCCGGCGCGAGCCCGTTGATGTTGGACAGGGCGCCGATGAAGGCGAGCCCGGTGCCGTTCGGATTGACCGCCCAGACGCCTTCGTCGCCCGGCGGGTTGCTGCTCGGGCTGATCTGGTCGCCGCTCGTGTCGATGAAATAGATCCGGCCGGTGGCGGAATCGACCTCGATATCGTCGAGAATGCCCTGCGGGCCATTGGCGAGATTGATCGCCTGCGAGCCGTCATTGCCGTCGTCGGTTGGGACGTAGACGGCATTGTAGACGCCGGTCGGATTGCCGGTCAGCGCGTAGGAATAGATGCCGCCGAGGGTGAGAATCGGCGGGGTACCAGGACCGCCGGCGACGCCGCCGTCGCCATCGTCGTCGTAGAGCGTCCTGGCGGCAAGGATATAGAGCGTGAGGCCGTCGGGGCTGAGCGCGATGCCCTCCACCGTGCCGATCTCCTTCGGGAAGGATTCGAGCGGGTTGGGGTTTCCGAGGGGGCCGGCATCGTCGTCGTCCGGGCTGAAGTTCAGATAGGTGATCTGCCCGCCGGTCCAGGAGAAGGCGCCGGCGCCGGCACCCGGGGTGATGCCGCTGATCTTGCCGATATAGTTGCGGGAGATAGCGTCGCCGTCCGCCGCGATCGTCACGCGGTGCACGGTGAAATAGATGGTGGTGCCGTCCGGGCTGAGGATCAGGTCGTCGACGAAGCCGCTGTTGCTGGTGCCATAGGGGTTGTTGCTGCCCGTGCCACCGATCGTGGCGAGGACGGTGCCGGCCTGGCTGGCGGTGTCGTAATTCACCTTCATCAGCGTCTGGCCGTGATCGAAATAGACGATCCCGTTGGCTTCATCGAGCTCGAGGTTGAAGATGCGCGACGCGGTCGTCGTGCCGGTGTCCGTGTAGAGCGTGGTCAGCGACGGCAGCGATCCGGAATTGCCCATCAGGTCGGAAATATTGCCCTGCAGGACGCGGTTGTGGCCGCCATTGATGTCGCTGTCCGCGACGAAGAACTTGCCGTGGACGGTATCGAAGACGACGTCCTGGATCGCCCAGAAGACGTTGACGCCGGCATTTTGCAGGTTGGTGTAGAGCTGGTTGAGATTGTAGCCTGTATTGCCGCTGGCCACCGTCGCATCGACGCTGAGGTTGAAGATGCCGCCGCCGCCGCCGGCGCCGTTGGTCCAGATGGCGAGGTCCGGCGCGGTGCCATAGGGGCCGGTATGATCCGGCTGGTCGAGCGCTTTCTGGCCGTCCGCGTCGTCGCCGATCCAGTTGCCATTGTCGGCGATGTTTCGCGACAGCGACATGCCGTTGAAGCGGTAGGCGCCGGCCTCGGTCGTCGGGCCCTGATAGGAGGCGCTGTCGAGGCCGATCGCGACCGCCGTGGTGCCGACGGTGAGGCCGGTATTGGCGAGGCTGCCGTTGAAGGTGGTGTTGCCGTCGCCGATCTCGATCGCGAACAGGAAGCGCGTCGGCGCGTCGGCCGTGCTGCCGGTATAGGCGTAGATGGCGTCGCCGGCCTCTTCGGGGTTGAGCGTGCCGAGCGCCGCGCCGGACAGGTTCACGGTCGTGCCCGCGGCAAGGCCGCCGCCGCCGACCGTATAGGTGGCGACGCCATCGCTGCCGCCGGCGGTGAAGGCGCTGCCGTTCCAGCTGCGGTCGGTGAAATAGATGATTGTGCCCGCCGCGATGTCGCTGAGCGCGACGAAGCGCAGCTCGTCCACGGTCGAGCCGTTGCCGTCGGTCTGGCCGGTATTGTAGGCGATGATCGCCAGCTCGCCGGGCAGCAACCCGGCGGCGCCGGCATTGACGGGGCCGGTGTTGACGGCCGCGGCATTGTTCGGCTGTTCGTGCGCCAGTTCCCCGCCGGTCGCGGTTGGCCCCTTGGCGGCCTGGGCCTGGAGGTTGGCGCGCGTCGCGGCCATGCCGTCGCCCTGGTCTGAGCCGAGATTTTCGAGCCGGTTCTGGAAGATGCTGCCAGGCTGACGGACGTTGCGAGTCGAGGCCATTATGATCTCCCACCTATGGAGACAGAGCCCCAGCGGCGGCGCGCGGAGCCATCCCGTGGTTAATACCGTGTCCGGCTTGTCTTGCACACAAAACAGGCCCTTGGAAGGGGGGTTCAAGGCGCTTTACGGCGGCGGGCCTCACCGGGTCGGCATGACCGCGAACATAGGTTGTCCTTTACTGTTTCCGTGACAGAAAACGCGGCCATTATTGGCCCTCTAGCTACGGCTTTATTACCCGAGCGGGGCGCCGCCTTCGCGATTTGACAGCGGCCCGGAACGGGCACAATGTGCGCCCTGCGTGGTTGCCGGCTGCCTTGCGTCGGGGCCGGTCGTGCGGGCCGGCATGAAGCCGTTCGGGAGGGAATAAGCGATGAGCCAACCCTATGTCGGCGAGATCAGGATCTTCGGCGGGAATTTCGCGCCCGCCGGCTGGATGCTCTGCCAGGGCCAGCTCCTTCCGATCTCGGAAAATGAGGTGCTCTTCCAGCTGATCGGGACCACCTATGGCGGCGACGGCCAGAGCACCTTCGCTTTGCCGAACCTGGCCAGCCGGGTGCCGGTCCATCAGGGCACGGGGCCCGGCCTGTCCACTTATGTTATCGGCCAGTCTGGCGGCGTCGATCAGGTGACGCTGACCCAGCAGCAGACCCCGAGCCACACCCATCCGCTGCTGGCCACCGCCAGTGGCGCGGCCAATTCGCCGCAGGGCGCCTATTTCGCCAACCTGACCAGCAATCAGGCGGGGGCCGCAGCCTATACGACCGACCCGCCGAACGTCACGCTCGTCGCAACCAGCGTGTCGGTCGCCGGCGGCAGCCAGCCGCACGACAATATCCAGCCCTCGCTGGCGCTGAATTTCATCATTTCCCTGTTCGGGGTCTTTCCGTCCCAAAATTAGGCCGCCCTCTCTCGGAGCCATCCCATGTCCAGTCCGTTCGTCGCAGAGATCAAGATATTGGGCTGCAATTTCGCGCCGACCGGCCACGCTTTTTGCTTCGGCCAGCTCCTGCCCATCTCCCAGAACACCGCGCTCTTCTCCCTGCTCGGCACCACTTATGGCGGCGACGGCAAATCCACCTTCGCCTTGCCCAACCTGCAAGGGGCGGTGCCCATCCAGCAGGGCCAGGGGCCAGGCCTCCAGCTCTGGGATCTTGGCGAGCAGCAGGGTTCCGATTTCGTCACCCTAATCCAGTCTGAAATCCCAGCCCACAATCACAGTCTCCAGGCGCGGAATGACGATCCGCTGACCGCCAGCCCGAACGGGGCGGTCCTAGCCAAGGGCCTGTATGACGACGGCTCCAATGCCGGCGCGATCGGCCTCTACCAGACGGCCGCGCCGAACGTGCAGATGAACGTTCAGTCGGCTTCCATCGCTGGCGGCAGCCTGCCGCACAACAATCTCATGCCCTATCTCGCGCTGACCTATGTCATCGCGCTGCAGGGCGTGTTCCCGGCCCGGCCATAGGCTCACGGAAAGCGAAGGGCGACAGAGATGAGCATTGATCCTTTCCTGTGCGAGATCGACATGTTCTCGTTCCAGTTCGCGCCGAAGGGCTGGGCGCAGTGCAACGGGCAATTGCTGCCGATCAACCAGAACCAGGCGCTCTTCTCCTTGCTCGGGACGACCTATGGCGGCAACGGCCAGACCAATTTTGCGCTCCCCGATCTGCGCAGTCGCGTCGCGATGTGCTGGGGTCAGGGCCACAATCTTGGCGAAGCTGGCGGCCAGGAAGCGCATACCGTCACCATCCAGGAAATGCCCGCCCACAATCACTTCATCCTGGCCAACAATTCCAATGCTCCGGCGACCAATGCGGGTGCGACGCCGACCAATGCCAAATCGGTCGCGCAGGCGGTGGCCGCTGCGCAGGGCGGCGGCACGCCGCCAGCCCAGCTTTACGGGACGGGAACGCCGAGCATGTCCATGCCGGTAGCGCTTGCCAATTACGGCGGCAGCCAGCCGCACGAGAACCGGCAGCCTTACGGGGTGATCAACTTCTGCATCGCGCTACAGGGCATCTTCCCCTCGCAGAACTAGCTCAGCCGTTAAGCGCTTCCCGATAGTCGACGGCGCGCAGCTGCGTGCCGAGATCGGCGCCGTGCGGGCCGGAGACGCCCTCGCCCTCGGCGCGCCATACGGCGATCTCCACCTCCTCGAAGGCGTCGGGCGTCAGCGTCCTGATCTCCAGCCAGGCCAGCGCCTCGCCATAATGGCGCTCGCAGCGCTGCGCGGGGCGGAGCAGCCGGCCGCCGAGCCTCAGGGGCCGGCCGCCGGGGCGGGCGCTGCGGCAGTCGGACTTGATCGGGTTCAATGTGTGCGGGGTCCAGGGCCCGTCCAGCGCCGGTGCGTGCCAGGCGTAGAGCTCGTCCCAGTCCGATGCGCCCGGCGTCGCCGCGCCGGCGAAGAGCCACAGCCGGCCCTCATGCTCGAAGAAAGTGGCATCCACCAAGGGCCATTCGGGGAGCAGATGATGGGCCAGCTCCCACTCCCACGGGAAGGCCGCAGCACGGTAAATCTCGACGCCGCCATGCGTGCTCCCTTCCGGGGCAAGATAGATCTGGTTTTCCCATTCAAAAACAAATGGATAGGAAAGATGCCAGGGCTTTTCGAGGATCGTGCGGAAGTGAAGCTCCGCAGCACTTTCGCCAACATCCGCGCACACGAGATGCCCCTTCCCCGCCGCATAGGGATAGGCCTCCGCGAACAGAAAAGTCCGCCCTTCCCGCGCGAACACGAACGGATCCGCATAGAAGATCGCCGGGTCCACCGGCAGCGGCTGATAGGCCGCGAGGTCGAAATGCCGCACGTCCGCCGGCAAATCGCTCCGGCGCAAGGCGATGTTCCAATGCCGGATCGCGCCGCCCCGCCGCACCGGCGCCAGCAGCCGCGAAGCCAGCCGCCGCGCCTTGGCCTTGAGCAGCCGCATCCCGCTGAACGCCGCGGGCGGCCGCACCGGCCGGTCGGCAACGGGCACCCCGCCGCCCTCAAGCGCACGCAGCAGCAACGCCTCGACCCGCGCGAAGATCAGCGCCAGTCGCCCTTCCAGCGTGCCGCTGTCGCCGATCGAGGCGTAGGAGGACGCGACCACCGCGCCGTCGCCGTCGACGATATCGAGCAAGGGGCATTCGCCGCGCTGCAGCCGCCCCAGCAATACGCGCGTGTCCGGCGACCCGTCATAAAGCGGGCGCAGCATGCGCCCCATCGGCCCCTCGGTTTGCTCCGACAGGTCAAGCACGATCTCGAACCCGTCCTGCGGAACTGGCGGGGCGAGGCTGGCGATAGTGACGTCATGCCGCCCCGCCAGCGCCGCCGCGAGCCGGTCGTGCCACGGCCGGCGCCGCCGCGCGGGCAGGAGCAAAAGCAGGCGCGGGCGCTCAGCCGCCACGGCTGTCGCGGCGCCGGAGGTCGGCGAGGCAGCGGCCTGCCGTCCGCCCGTCCCAATATTCGGGCCGCACCGGCGCCGGCGCACCCGCGGCCAAAGCCGCGTCGAGGAGGCCGGGGAGGTTGGCCGGCGTGCTGAGCCGGTTGGTCCCCTGCTCCACGGTGATCGGCCGCTCCGTATTCTCCCGCAGGGTAAAACACGGAATGCCGAGATAGGTCGTCTCTTCCTGCAGCCCACCGCTGTCGGTGATCACCGCCCCCGCCTCCAGCACGAGGCTCATGAAGGCGATATAGGGCAACGGCTCGATCAGCTTCACGCCGAGCGCCGCGAGCTTCGCGTCGAGGCTGGCCGCGGCGAGCCGTTGCGCGGTGCGCGGATGCACCGGGAACACCACCTGCAGCCGCTTCTGCACTTCGGCGAGCGCGTCGGCGAGGCGTTGGAGCTGGGCCGGCTCGTCCACGTTGGACGGGCGGTGCAGGGTCACGACCGCATAGTCGCCGCGTCTCAGGCCGAAGCCGGCGGGCGTCGCCGCCGCCTCGATCTCCGGCCGGCTCATCTCGAAACTGTCGAGCATGATGTTGCCGACGCGGGTGATCCGCTCGGCGGGAATGCCCTCGGCGGCGAGATTGGCGTCGGCGTCCGGCGAGGGCGTCCAGAGCACGTCGCAGAGCACATCCGTCGCCAGCCGGTTCAATTCCTCCGGCATGCGCCGGTCGCGGGAGCGCAGCCCCGCCTCCAGGTGAACGGTCGGAATGCCGAGCTTGGTCCCGGCAAGCGCGCAGGCGATAGTGGAATTGACGTCGCCCACGACGACCAGCCAGTCCGGCCGGTGCGCCGCGGCGACCTCGCCATAAGCAACCAGCACCTTGCCGGTCTGCTCGGCATGGCTCCCGGAGCCGACGCCAAGATGGAAGTCGGGGTCCGGCAGCTTCAAGTCCGCGAAGACCGCGGCCGACATGTTCGGATCATAATGCTGGCCGGTATGGATCAGCACCGGCGCATAATCGTTGCTCGCATGAAGCGCGTGCCAGAGGGGCGCAACCTTCATGAAATTGGGTCGCGCCGCGGCGATCAGATGAACCTTGCGTGCGGCCACGTCTGCCCCTTTTGCTTCGCGCCCGGCCCGCGCCGGACGTGGTCAACCTTGTGGCAACCCGGGCCGGTTACTAGACCAAGGCGATGGAAGGAAGGTTAAGGTGACGGCGACCAGTCTGCGCGCAGTGCCGGTGGAGCGGGTCTGGGGCCGGCGCGACCTTCCCGCTGGCTTCCCCCGTCTCGGCGACGGCGTGCCGGTCGGCGAGATATGGTTCGAGACCGCGCCCGACGCGCCCTTGCTGGTCAAATATCTGTTCACCGCCGAGCGGCTTTCCATCCAGGTGCACCCTGACGACGCAGCGGCGCGGGCGCGAGGCTTTCCGCGCGGCAAGGACGAGGCCTGGTACATATTGGACGCGGAGCCCGACGCCAGGATCGGGCTCGGGCTGACGCATCGGGTCTCACGCGAGGCGCTGCGTGCCGCCGCGCTGGATGGCAGCATCGAGACCTTGCTCGACTGGCGGCCGGTGACGCCGGACGAGCTGCTCTATGCGCCGGCCGGCACGATCCACGCGATCGGCGGTGGCATCTCCCTGATCGAGATCCAGCAGAATCTCGATCTTACCTACCGGCTCTACGATTATGGCCGCCCGCGCGAGCTGCACCTGGAAGACGGGGTCGCCGTGGCGTCGCCCGCCCCCTGGTCGCCAGCGCCGGCGGACGGCCCTGTGCTGGCGCGCGGCAAGGCCTTCCGGGTCGAGCGCTGGTCTGAAGGCGGCCCGCTGGCCGGCCCCGCGGTGGTCGTCCCGCTCGCGGCCGGCGGCACGATCGATGGGCAGGCGTTGACGAACGGAACCTGCTGGGCGGTCGATGGCGTGGCGGAGATTGCCGGCGGCGGGATCGACCTGCTCGCCGCATTCCCGGCCTAGAGTTTCGTCCTCAACGACCAGAGCTCCGGAAAAGCGCGCTTGGTGATCGTCTTCTGGAGATAGGTCACGCCGGCCGTGCCGCCAGTGCCGGTCTTGAAGCCGATCACCCGCTCAACGGTGACGGCATGCTTGTGACGCCAGATCGCCATGCTGTCGTCGATATCCATCAATTTTTCGGCGAACTGGTAAAATTCCCAATGGCGCTCGGCGTTGCGATAAACCTCGGCCCATGCCGCCTCGACGGCCGGATCGGGCTCATATTTCTGCGTCCAGTCCCGCTCGAGCACATGGGCCGGCAGCGCCAGGCCGCCACGGGCCAGCGCCTTGTTCGCCTCATCCCAAAGGCTCGGCATGGCAAGCGCCCCGGCCAGCGCGCTATGCGGCGGCGTACCCTCCGCCTGGAATTTGAGATGCCCGCCATCCTTCAGGCCGAGCAGATATTCGACCTCGCGGAACTGGGCGGACTGGAAGCCGCTCGACGTGCCGAGCACGTGGCGGAAGGTCATGTAATCGGTTGGAGTGAGCGTCGCGAGCACGTCCCAGGAGAGGGTCATCACCGCCTGGATGCGCGAAACGCGGGAGAGGTTCTTGTGGACCTCGATCAACTTGTCGTCGCGGACCAGCTCCAGGGCCAGGCGCAGCTCATGGACGATCTGCTTGAGCCAGAGCTCCTTGGTCTGATGGATGATGATGAACAGCAATTCGTCATGATGGTCGGAAATGGGATGCTGGGCGGAGAGCAGGGGCTCCAGCGCCAGATAGTCGCCATAGGTCATGTCGCGTGCGTCGGTCATGGCGATGGCGTTATCATGCGCCGGGAGCGCTTCAAAGCCGCTCCGCCGTCGAGACCACGTCGGTCGCGCGCAGGGCGGCGATGATCCGCATCAGATGCTGGACGTCGTGCACCTCGACGTCGAACTGGAAGGTGTGGAAGCTCGGATCGCGCGCGGTCTGGTCCATCGCGACGATGTTGGCGCCATGGCTGCCGAGCACGCCGGCGATCACCGCCAGCGAGCCGGGCTGGTTCTTGATCACCACCTGCAGCTTCGCCGCGCCGCCGTCCGATTTGTCGCCCCAGGCAAGATCGACCCAGTCGGCATCGACGCCGTCGGCCAGGCTGTCGCAGCCGATCGTATGCACCTCGATCCCCTCGCCCTCGCGGCGCAGGCCGACGATGCGGTCGCCCGGGATTGGGTGGCAGCATTCGGCCAGCTGGAACGCCACGCCGGGGGTCAGGCCCTTGATCGAGATGGCGGTGCGCTGCGGCGGCGGCTTGACCCCCTCGCGCAGGACGGAGCCGGGCATCAGCGCTTCCATCACCTGCGAATCGTCGACGCGCTTCAGCGCAATCGCCTCCATCAAGGCTTCGTCGTCGGGCAAATGCAGCCGCTTCAACGCCTCGGTGATCGATTCCCAACCCACTTCGGCCGGCATGCGCTGGATGATTTCGTCCAGGATCTTGCGGCCGAGCGCGACCGTCTCCTCGCGCTGCTTGGACTTCACCCAGCGGCGGACCTTCGCCCGCGCCTTGCCGGTGACGACATAAGCAAGCCAGCCGGGCTGCGGATGCTGGGCCTTGGAGGTGAGGATCTCCACCTGGTCGCCATTGTCGAGCGGGGTCCGGAGCGGCATCACCCGGCCGTTGATCTTCGCGCCGACGGTCTGGTCGCCAAGATCGGTGTGCACCGCATAGGCGAAATCGACCGGCGTAGCGCCCTTGGGCAGCTGGATCAGCTCTCCCTTGGGCGTGAAGGCGAAGATCCGATCCTGGTACATCGCCATGCGGGTATGCTCGAGCAGCTCCTCCGCGGTCGCCGCATGGTCGAGGATCTCGACCAGATCGTTGATCCAGGGATGGTCCGCCGTCGCCTCGACCTCGCCTTCCTTATAGGCCCAATGGGCGGCGAGGCCGTGCTCGGCCTGGGCGTGCATCTCGCGCGTGCGGATCTGGATTTCGATCCGCATCTGCTCGTCATGGATGATCGTTGTGTGGATCGAGCGGTAGCCGTTGCGTTTCGGCGTCGAGATGAAATCCTTGAAGCGCCCGGGCACCACATGCCAGCGCTGGTGGATCAGCCCCAAAGTCCGGTAGCATTCCTCGACCGAGCCGACGATGCAGCGGAAGGCCATGACGTCGGAGAGCTGCTCGAAGCTGACATGGCGCTCCTCCATCTTGCGCCAGATCGAATAGGGATGCTTCTCCCGACCGGTCACCTCGGCCTCGACCCCGTTCACCTCCAGATGCGCCTTGATGCCCCGACCGATCCGCTGGATGAGGTCGCCGCCGCCGCCCTCGTTCAGTCGTTCCAGCCTCTTGGTGATCGAGGCATAGGCATCCGGCTCCAACTCCCTGAAGGCGAGCGTCTGCATCTCGATCATGAACTCGTACATGCCGATCCGCTCCGCGAGCGGGGCGTAGATGTCCATCGTCTCCTTGGCGATGCGGCGGCGCTTCTCCTCATTCTTGATGTGATGAAGGGTGCGCATATTGTGCAGCCGGTCGGCCAGCTTCACCAAAAGGACGCGGATGTCGTCCGACATGGCGAGCAGGAATTTGCGCAGATTCTCGGCGGCGCGCTGGCTCTCGCTTTGCGCCTCGATCTTGGAGAGCTTGGTGACGCCGTCGACCAGGCGCGCGACATTCTTGCCGAACAATTTCTTGATCTCGGCGGGCGTCGCCAGCGTGTCCTCGATCGTGTCGTGCAGGATCGCGGTGACGATCGTCTCATCGTCCAGATGGAGGTCGGTGAGGATGCCGGCCACCTCGATCGGGTGGCTGTAATAGGGGTCGCCCGAGGCCCGGGTCTGCGAGCCATGCGCCTTCATCGAGAAGACATAGGCGCGGTTGAGCATCGCCTCGTCGGCGTCGGGATCGTATCCCCTTACCTTTTCGACGAGTTCATATTGCCTGAGCACGGGGCTAAAATGGTGCGGCGCGCTCTCGGGGGCAACCAAAAAGGGCGGAAAGCGCCAATTCAGGCTGGAGGGGAACTGCCACCACCCCGGGACTGGCCCGGAATGACGGCAGGCGGGGAGCCCTTAGTGACGTATTGCTTAGCTGCGCGCGCGGGCGTTGCAGGCCTGCAATTCCTCGGCGCCGAAGGCGCGGCCATTGGCGCTGAAGCTGCGCAGCGCGCCGACCTGGCGGGCGAGCGCCATGCAGACGATGGCGGGGCGGGTCGAGGTCTCGTTGGTGGAGACGCAGGCGGTGCCGGTGCAGCGCCAGATCGAGTCGCGCGCGACGAAGCGGGTCTGGGGCGGCTGCGTGCCCGTCTCGGCCTGGAAGCCGGCCGCGAAAGCGGGCGAAGAGACGAGAGCGAGCGAAAGGACGAAGGTGCGCAGCATGGGTTTGCCCCTGGATTTGGTTTCGATATGCAATCTATATAAATGTGAGTATTGATTCGCAACTCAAATCTAGGCTGTCCCCGCGCGGCGGCCATCGAGGATGACAATGTCGCAAAACAGGGTTAGCTGAACGGCATGATCCGGCCCGATCATCGCAAGGCGATCCTTGGCACGTGCGCATTGCCCGCTGCGCTCGAGGCGGTCGGCGAGCGCTGGTCCTTCCTGATCCTGCGCGCCGCGTTCAACGGCCTCGCCCATTTCGAGGAATTCCAGGGGACGCTCGGCATCGCCCGCAACATCCTCTCCAACCGGCTCGGCCGGCTGGTGCAGAATGGCATATTGGCGCGCGAGCCCGATCCGGCGGACCGGCGCAAGGTCGCCTATAGATTGACCGAGAAGGGGCGCGACCTGCTGCCAGCTTTGATCGCGCTTCGCCAATGGGGCGACAAATGGATTTCCGGCATGCCCAGCAACCCGGTCCTGGTCGACCGGATCAGCCGGCACCCGGTGGCGCAAATGGCTGTACAGGCGGCGGACGGCCGCGTGCTCGACCTCAACGAGCTGGAATGGCTCGATCGCGGCGAATTGCCCGCCATTGCCATGGCGCCGATCGGCGCCAGGAGATCGACTCCTTAGGGACTGGCGGGCGTATTGTTGGGTCCGCTGCCATTGCCGGAAATCGCGGCCGCGGCGATCAGGATGACGAGCAGGACGCCGATCGCAACCGCCGTACTCCCGCCGCCGCCTTCCTCATCAAAGGAACTGGCGCCCGGCGATATCGATCCCGAGACCCCCGCAAGCGACAGCGCGCTCGCATCCCGCGCATTTGCCACAATGGGCGTGGCCGCCATTCCCGCGGCGGCCAGAAGCGCCAATATCCTTCGCATAGCCGATCTCCCTGCACTGGACAGGAGCCGGCAATGCGCGCCGGCCCGCCAAGACAGGAAAAACGCCGGAACCTGAAATCAGGTTCCGGCGCGAAGAGAGTTAAATATTTGAAACGGATGCGAAAAGATCAGCCGTCGTAATCGGCGCCCGCATTGTTGTTGCGCTGCGGGGCCGCCGCGGTGAGGCGCAAAGCCTCCGCCGACTGGCTGAGCGAGCCGACCTCATCGGCGACATCGTCCTCGTCGACCTGAACGCGCTGCAGGCTGGAGACCAGCGACTCCTCGAGATCGCGCGGCTTCACCGTCTCCTCGGCGACTTCGCGCAGGGCGACGACCGGATTCTTGTCGCGGTCGCGGTCGATGGTGAGCTCGGCGCCGCCCGAAATCTGCCGCGCGCGCTGCGCCGACAGGAGGACGAGATCGAAACGGTTCGGGACTTTGTCGACGCAATCTTCGACGGTTACGCGCGCCATGCGGCTGCTCCACTTGAGATTCGGAAATTCCGGAAGGGGCGCGAGGTAGGGCGGCAGCCCCGAAAAGTCAATGAGCCGGCCGCCTTACCCTCGCCCCCCGCTTACTGGAACGAAGCCTGCACGCGCGCCTGCATGCTCTTGGCCGAGCCGATGAACAGGCCTTGGCTGGTAACGACAGCGTAAAGCGGCTCGCCATCGGGGGCGACCGTCGCGACCAGGTCGGCCGGCAGCTCCAAAGGTTCGCCGGCGACGCCGAGCAGCCGGAAAGGCGCGTCGTCCTGCACTTGCGCCTTCGCCACTTTCTCCTTGCGGATCTTCACCTCGAGCTCCGGCGCATAGCCGGTGCGCTTATCGCCCTCGAGCGTGTTGCGGACCTGCTGGTAGCGGACGCCAAGGAAGCGGGCGATGTCGCCGCGGCTCACCCCGGCCTTGGCCAGCACGCGCATCTTGTCGGCCTTGACCGAAAACTCGTCGGTCAGCACGGCCATTTTCTCGTCTTCCATCACAACACTCTCCTCGCGCCGCGAATCGGCATCACGGGAGGGTAACTACGGATGGTTAGTTAGATAGTCAATTAGATAGTTACACGCGCATCGGCATCAGCACATAGAGCGCCGCCGCCTTGTCATTCTCCCTGAGCAGGGTCGGCGCCGCGGCGTCGGCGAGATGGACCTCCATCGTGTCGCCTTCGATCTGGCCGAGAATGTCGAGCAGGTAGCGGGCGTTGAAGCCGATCTCGATGCCGTCGGCGCCATAATCCGCCGGGATTTCCTCCGATGCGGTGCCGTTCTCGGGCGAGGTGACGGAGAGGGTCACCCGGTCGCGGTCGAGCGAGACCTTCACCGCCCTTGTGCGCTCGCTGGCGATCGTCGAGACGCGGTCCACCGCCTCCTTCAGGCTCTCCGGATCGAGCTTCAGCAGCTTGTCGTTCGCGGTCGGGATGACGCGGCTGTAATCCGGGAAGGTGCCGTCGATCAGCTTGGAGGTGAGCACGGCAGTACCAAGCCCGAAGCGGATCTTGGATTCGGACAGCGAGACCTGGACGGTGCCATCCACCTCGTCGAGCAGCTTGCGAAGCTCGGCCACGCATTTGCGCGGGATAATCACGCCCGGCATGCCCTGGGCGCCGTCCGGGCGCGGCACGGTGACCCGGGCCAGGCGGTGGCCATCGGTCGCGGCCGCTTTCAGCACCGGCTGCGCCTCGTCCGAGACGTGCAGGTAGATGCCGTTCAGATAATAACGCGTCTCTTCGGTGGAGATCGCGAAGCGGGTCTTGTCGATGATCTGACGGAGCGTCGCCGCCGGCAGTTCGAACGCGGTGGGCAGGTCGCCCTCGGCGATCACCGGGAAATCGTCGCGCGGCAGGGTGGAGAGGGTGAATTTGGCCCGCCCGGCATTGACCTGCATCCGCCCCTCGGCGGCGATCAGCTCGACCTGACTGCCCTCGGGCAGCTTGCGGACGATGTCGAACAAGGTGTGCGCCGGCACGGTGGTCGAGCCCGGATCGGCGACATTGGCCTCGACCCGCTCGTTGATCTGCAGATCGAGGTCGGTGGCCATCAGCCTGAGGCCGCCATCCTCTTCCGCTTCGAGCAGGACGTTCGAGAGGATCGGAATGGTGTTCCGCCGCTCCACTACCGAGTGGACATGGCCCAGGCCCTTGAGAAGCGTAGCCCGCTCGATCGTCGCCTTCATCGATTACCCCTGCTCGCGCGCATTTCTGAAATGATGTGGACGAAAGACGATAGCGAGGGTTGCTTGGGGCCGCCAGCAGGAAAAAGGGCCGGAGCATTGCTGCCCCGGCCCCTTCGTCTGGGTGGTTTGTCGCTTACCGCCAGACCTCGATCGTCTCAGGCTGAACAGCCTGAGGCGTGAATCGAGGTCTCACCAAGAAGTGAGCCTGATTCACGCTTTCGGTGGAAACGCGGCGCGCTTCCACCTCAAACGACCAGGCTCAGAAGCGGAAGGCCAGACCCAGCGTGCCCTGATGACGCTCCACGCCCTGTTCGTAGTTCGAGTAGCGATATTCGGCCCGAATGCTCAGCGGCGAGTTGGGGATAAGCCACTCCATGCCGGCGCCGGCGCGAACGCCGTCGAGATTCGTGCTGGTCGTCACGTTGCCGACCGACGCCTGGACGCGGGCGTTCGTATAGCCGATCTTGCCGTAGAGCAGGACGTTCGGCGCGACCACGGCGCCGACACGACCGCCAATGTAGAAGTCGCGGCTGGCGTCAGCGCAGATGTTGCCCTGGCAATCGCCGGTGGTGGATTCGAGAACCTCGCCCTCGATGCCGACGACGGCATTGCGGGTGCGGTAATCATAGCCCGCGCCGATGCCGTACAGGATGCCGCCGCCGGCGCCGTCCGAAATATGGTCGTAGCCAGTGATCGCCTCGATATGGCCGCCGCTGAAGCCCTGCGCACTGCTCTGCTCCTGCGCGAAGGCGGGGCTGGCGGCGAGGGCGGCGGTGCCCACGAGGGCGGAAAGGATGATCTTACGCATTACATAGTCTCCCTGAAACGCGTCCCGGGGGGCGGGACGATTGGTTTTCTCAAAAAAGGCACGGACCGGCGGGGGGGAGTGCCGATCCGTGTTGGCCGCCCAAGACACCAGACGGCCGTTTGCCGCCATGCGGCTGAGACGAAGGCGCGAAAGCACGCGACCGAAACGACGAACAAGCCGGATCGCACGACGAAGCAGCCATGTGCGCGCATAAGAAAAGGGCCGGGTGTCGCCACCCGGCCCTTCCTTTGGAGCCTGTTCGGGCTCAGAAGCGGACGCCGAAGCCGCCCACCACCTGATGCCGGTCAACGCCGTCCTGATAATTGGAATAACGATATTCCGTGCGAAGATAGGCGCGACTGCCCACCCCGATTTGCGCGCCGACGCCGGCGCGGATGCCGTCGAGATTGGTGCGCTGGGCGAAGTCATTGACGGTGGCGACGGTGCCGTCGTCATAATCGGCGCGGAAGCGGGCGTTGGTGTAGCCGGCCTTGGCATAGATCAGGCTGTTGCCGCCAACGCCGACGCCGACCCGCCCGCCGACATAGAGATCGCGGCCCGCACGCACGCGCAGGCTGTCGCCCGCAATCACGGCACCGGTCACGCTCCGGTCAGCGGTGCTGTCGCTCGCCTCGGCCTCGACGCCGAAAATGGCGTTGCCGGAACGGAAATCGTAGCCGGCGCCGACGCCATAAGTGACGCCGCTGGCATGCTCGTTGTCGATATTGGAGCGATCGTAACCGACAATGCCGTCGACATGGAAACCGCCGAGATTGGGATTGTTGTCCTGCGCCAGAGCGGGGGTGGCAATGGTACCCGCCAGCAACGCGGCGGCAAACGCAAACTTACGCATAACTCAACTCCATTTTACACGTCCCGCAAAAAGGGAACTGGCGGGACAGCGAAGAGCGGTGGCCGAGGTTGCATGAACCGGAGCTAAACGGGATTTCCTGTTGCCAGAGCGCCACAGGCCGGTCTTTGATGGCCGGGTGACGCGCCGTCTGACCCTCCCCCTTTTGCTGCTTTGCGCCGCCGCGCCGGCCATGGCGGAGCCGCAGAGTCTGGGCGCGTTCGGCAGCTGGGCCGCGTTCCGCGACGGCGGCCGCTGCTATGCGATCGCCCAACCCGTGCAATCGTCCCGCGACGCCCAGGCCTTCGCCTCGGTCGGCGTCTGGCCGGGCCGGGGCAGCCAGCTCAACATCCGCTTCAGCCGCGACAAGCGGGAGGGCTCGGCGGTCCTGCTTCGGATCGACGGGCGGACCTTCCAGCTGCTTGGCAGCGGTCGCGACGCCTGGGCCCCCGATCCCCGCGCCGATGCGGACGTGCAGGGGGCGATGCGCACCGGCGTCGACATGATTGTCGAGACCCGCGGCGCGGGGGGCGCCCTGGTCCGCAATCAATATGCGCTGCGTGGCGCCGCCACCGCCATGGACGCCGCCGCCATCGCCTGCGCACCGCGGCGGTAGAAAAATCGAGGCGAAGCCACTACATGGCGCGGCCATGACCGCCGCCATGCCCATTCCCGGACTGATCGATCCGGTGCCCGTTCCGCGCCCTGAGGCCGCGGAAGCGGGCGCGCGCGTCAATCTGATCGGCCTCTCCAAGACGGAAATCCGCGAGAAGCTGGCCGAGGCCGGCCTCGACGAGCGCCAGGCCAAGCTGCGCGCCAAGCAGCTCTGGCACCAGATCTACAATCGCGGCGCCACTTCGTTCGAGACGATGAGCGACATCGCCAAGCCGCAGCGCGCCTGGTTCGCCGAGCGCTTCGTGATCGCCCGGCCGGAAGTGGTCGTCGAGCAGGTCTCGACCGACGGCACCCGCAAATGGCTGCTGAAGACGCATGACGGCCACGATTTCGAGATGGTCTTCATTCCCGATGCGGACCGGGGCACGCTCTGCGTCTCCAGCCAGGTCGGCTGCACGCTCAACTGCCGCTTCTGCCATACCGGCACGATGCGCCTCGTCCGCAACCTGGAGCCGGGCGAGATTGTCGGCCAGGTCATGCTCGCGCGCGACGCGCTGGAGGAATGGCCGAGCCAGCCCGAAGGCCGGATGCTCTCCAACATCGTGATGATGGGCATGGGCGAGCCGCTCTACAATTTCGAGAATGTCCGCGACGCCCTGAAGATCGTGATGGATGGCGACGGCCTCGGCCTCTCGCGCCGCCGGATCACCCTCTCCACCTCGGGGGTGGTCCCGGTCATGGCCCGGGCCGGCGAGGAGATCGGGGTCAACCTCGCCGTCTCGCTGCACGCGGTAACCAAGGAGGTCCGTGACGAGATCGTCCCGATCAACCGCAAATATGGCATCGAGGAATTGCTGCAGGCCTGCGCCGATTATCCCGGCGCCAACAATGCCCGCCGCATCACCTTCGAATATGTGATGCTGAAGGACAAGAATGACAGCGACGAGGATGCGCGCGAGCTGGTCCGGCTGATCAAGAAGTACAAACTGCCCGCCAAGGTGAACCTGATCCCGTTCAACCCCTGGCCCGGCTCGGCTTATGAGTGCTCGGAGGAGGACCGGATCCGCCGCTTCTCTGACATCATCTTCGAGGCCGGCATCTCCGCCCCGATCCGCCGCCCCCGCGGCCGCGACATCATGGCCGCCTGCGGCCAGCTCAAGTCGGCGGCCGAGAAGAAGAGCCGGGCGGAGCTGGACCGGATCGCGGAAGAGAAGCAGGCGGCGCTCGCCTAGAAGCCCCTGAAACTGGCGAATTCCTCGATCGGCACGCGCTCGGTTCGCCAGCCATTGATCGCATGGGCCTCGTCCGCGAATCCAAGCGCCATCCCGCAATAGAAGAGCCGGTCCTCGCTGAGACCGAGCACCTCGCCGACCGTCTTGTGGACCGCGGCCCAGGCCTCCTGCGGGCAGGTGGCGAGCCCGCGCTCCACGGCGAGCAACATCACGTTCTGCATGAACATACCGAGATGCGCCCATTGCGGCGGCCCGAACGAGCGCGGCAGCGAAAAGAGCAGCAGCACGGGCGCGCCGAACGCCTCGAAGTTCTTGGCGAACTGGCCGAGCCGGGCCGGCCGGTCCTCCCGCACGATCCCCAGCGCCGCATAGAGCTGCTCGCCGCAGGCGAAGCGCCGGCCCCGCCAGGGCTCGCCCAGCGCCGACGGATAGACCGCGAACTCGGTGCCCTCGCCCGCCGGATTGGCGACGAGGCTGGCGGCGGCGCGGACCTTAAGGCCGGCCAATGCCTCCCCGGCCAGCACATCGACCAGCCAGGGCTGGAGATTGCCGCCCGACGGCGCCCGCGCCGCCAGCGTGAGGATCTCCTCGACGGTCTCCCGCAGAACCGGGCGGTCGAGAAAGGAACGGGCAGAGTAGCGGGTCATGACCGCTTCCGACACCGTCATCATTGGCTTTCTCCTTGACCTGCGCCCCGCTTATGCGCTGACTGCTTCCTGAAACAGGGGATTGTGGACAAATGTGGCTGCTCGACAAGATGCTCAGGAAGCTCATCAAAAAGGGTGAGCTGATCGTCACCGACCATGACGGAAAGGAGTATCGCTACGGGGCGCCCGATCCCAATCACGGCCCGGTCCATGCCCGGCTGACCGACAAGGGCGCCGCCTGGCACATCGCCAAGGATCCGCGCGTCGGCGCCGGCGAGGCCTATATGGACAAGCGCCTGGTCATCGAGCCGCCCAGCGACATCCGCGATCTCGTCCTCCTGATCCGCTACAATGCGCCGTTCGAAAAGCCCGGCGCGCTGAAAGCCAAGGGGCCGATCACGCGCAGCCTCAATTACATCACCGGCAAGCTGGACCAGATCAACTGGAAGAGCCGCTCGCGCCGCAACGCCGAGCATACCTACAACCTCACCCGCCGGCTCTACGAGCTCTTCCTCGACGCCGACCGCCAATATACCTGCGCTTATTATCGCGACACCGGCGACAGCCTCGAACAGGCGCAGCTCGACAAGAAGGCGCACATCGCCGCAAAGCTGAACATCAAGCCGGGCATGAAAGTGCTCGACATCGGCTGCGGCTGGGGCGGTCTCGCCCTCTATCTCCACCGCCATTATGATTGCGAGGTGCTCGGCATCGCGCTGGCGCCGGACCAGATCGAATTCTGCAACGAGCGCGCGAAAGAGCTTGGCGTCGACGACAAGGTGAAGTTCCAGCTGCTCGACTATCGCGACGTGGAAGGCCAGTTCGACCGGATCACCAGCGTCGGCCTGATCGAGCATCTCGGCACGCCGCACCACGCGGGCTTCTTCGCCAAGACCTTCGAGCTGCTGAAGCCCGACGGCGTCATGTTCTCGCATTGCTGCGGCCGCATGGGGGGCCCCGGCCTCACCGACAAATGGACGCGGAAATACATCTTCCCCGGCGGCTACATCCCGGCTCTGTCCGAGCTGGTGAAGCAGGCGGAGAAGCACCGCTTCATCGTCTCCGACGTCGAGGCGGTCCGCTATCATTATGCGCACACGCTGGAGGAATGGTATTTCCGGACCAACGCCGCGGAGGCGGAGATCACCGAGCTCTATGACGAGCGCTTCTTCCGCATGTGGCAATTCTACCTTGTCGGCGCCGAGGCCGCCTTCCGTTATGGCGGGCTGGTCAACTGGCAGCTCCAATATGTGAAGCGGCGCGACGCCATCCCGATGACCTGGGACTATATGTTCGAGGAAGAGCGCCGGCTGCACACGCTGGATGAAGCCCCCGAATGGCATCTCAAGGCGGCGGAGTAGGCAAAGACGATGACGCCGGCCTTTTCCCGCGATAGGGGGCCGGCATGAGTATCGCCACCGGACCGGCAGGGCCGCCACAACATCCTTTGCGCTGGTGGGAAACACGCTGGTTCGTGCTGCTCATCATGCTGCTGACGGCGGTGCCCCTGATCTGGCCGAACGTCGCGCCGCTGGTCGATCTGCCGGGCCATATCGGCCGCTACCGGGTGCAGCTGGACCTGGCGAACTCGCCCGAGCTCCAGCAATATTACACCTTCCACTGGCAGCTGATCGGCAATCTCGGCGTCGACCTGCTCGTCCAGCTCTTCGCACCGATCTTCGGGCTCGAGCCGACGGTGAAGGTCATCGTGCTGCTGATCCCGGTGCTGACCGTCGGCGGCCTGCTCTGGATCGCGCATGAAGTGCACGGCCGCATCCCGCCCACCGCTCTGTTCGCGGTGCCCTTCGCCTATAATTATCCCTTCCTCTTCGGCTTCGTGAACTTCGCGCTGGCGATGGGGCTGGCCATGCTGGCTTTCGCCTTGTGGCTGCGGCTCGGCCGGCAGGAGCGCGTGGTGCTCCGCGCCGTCATCTTCGTGCCCATCTCGCTGGTGCTCTGGGTCTGCCACGCCTTCGGCTGGGGCGCGCTCGGCGTGCTCGCTTTCTCGGCCGAACTGGTCCGGCAATATGACAAGGGCCGCGGTCTCCTGTCGGCGCCTTATGCGGCCTTGCACTGCCTGCCCCTGGTCCCGCCGGTCGGGCTGATGCTGCTCTGGCGCTCCGGCTCGCAGGGGACGACCGGCGACTGGTTCAACTGGCAGACCAAGCTCGACTGGATCACCATGGTGCTGCGCGACCGCTGGCGGCTGTTCGACATCGGCGCCCTCGCCATCGCCTTCGGCCTGCTCGGCTGGGCCTGCGTTGCCAGGCGTCTTACTTATTCGCGCAACCTTGCTGCCTCGGCGCTCTTCCTGGTCGCCGTCTTCGTGCTGCTGCCGAGGATCGTCTTCGGCTCGGCCTACGCCGACATGCGGCTCGCGCCTTACATCTTCATGATCGCCCTGATCGCGATCCGCATCCCCGAATCCGCGGGCCAGCGTTTCTCCCAGGCGCTGGCCATGGCCGGGCTCGCCTTCGTGCTCGTCCGCACCGCCGGCTCGACCGCCAGCACCTTCCTCTACGACCGCTCCTACGACCGCGAGCTCGCCGCGCTCGATCATGTCCCCTGGGGCGCGCGGCTGGTCACCTTCGTCGGCCGGCCCTGCATCGAGGAATGGGCGATGTCCCGCCGGCTGCATCTGCCCGCCATGGCGATCGTCAGGCGCCATGCTTTCTCGAACGACCAATGGACCATGGCCGGCGCGCAATTGCTCCAGGTCCGCTACCGGGCGGGCTGGCCCTATATCCGCGACCCGACCGAGGTGGTGACCTCGCGCCGCTGCCCGCGCGAGGTCTGGCGCACGCTCGACACCTCGCTCGCCACCTTCCCGCGCGACGGTTTCGACTATGTCTGGATCATGGACCCGCCGGACTATGATCAGAGCCTGACGCTTGGCCTTAGCGAGGTCTGGCGCGACGGGCGCAGCGTCCTCTATAGGGTCGACCGGCCGCAGCCCGCGGCGACGGAGCAACCAGCGGAAATCCAGTCCGCCCAATAAGGATCGTTCATGCCTTCGGTGCCGCTGTCCATCGTGGTCCCCTGCTACAATGAGGAGGGGTGCCTTGCCGAACTGCACCGCCGCCTCAGCGCGGCGGCGCAAGGCGTGGCGGGCGACGCCTACGAGATCGTGCTGATCAATGATGGGTCGAAGGACCGCACCTGGCCGATCATGCAGGAGCTGGCGGCCAGCGACCCTCATCTGGTTGCGATCAATCTCTCGCGGAACCACGGCCACCAGCTGGCGCTGACCGCCGGCCTCGATCTCTGCGCGGGCGAGCGCATCCTGATCATCGACGCCGATCTGCAGGACCCGCCGGAACTGCTCGGCGACATGCTGAAGGCCATGGACGAGCAAAATGCGGACGTCGTCTATGCCGTGCGCCGCGCCCGGGCCGGCGAGACCGCCTTCAAGCGCGGCACCGCCAAGGCCTTCTACCGAATCCTCTTCAAGCTCTCCGAGATCGAGATCCCGCTCGACACGGGCGACTTCCGCCTGATGAGCCGGCGCGCGCTCGATGCGCTGCTGGCGTTGCCGGAGCAGGCACGCTTCATCCGCGGCATGGTCGCCTGGGTCGGCTTCAGGCAGGTGCCGATCCTCTACGATCGCGCCGAGCGCCATGCCGGCGAGACCAATTATCCGCTGCGCAAGATGCTCCGCCTCGCCGTGGACGCGATCACCGGCTTCTCCACCGCGCCTTTGCGCTTCGCCAGCCATGTCGGGCTCTGGCTGGTCGCCGCCTCGGTGCTGCTGATCGGCTATATCGGGGTCGGCTTTTTTACGGGCAGCGCGATTCCCGGCTGGACGTCACTGATGCTGGTCGTCGTGGTGCTCGGCGCCGTGCAGATGTTCGTGCTCGGCATGATCGGCGAATATCTGGGCCGGGTCTATGTCGAGGCGAAACGCCGCCCGCTCTACATCGTCGCGGAGATTGCCGGCCATGGCGGGGGCAAGCCGCAGCTCGGCCATGTCGCCCGGCAGACGCCGATCAGCTCGCTGGCGGCTCCGGAACCGAAACGATCGCCGCCAGCGAAACGCCGGGCGTCATCGGCAGCCGGCCGATCGCGTGCCGCTCCAGCCCGAAAATCTTCCCGAACAAAAAGTTGACCGGCCTTGGCGGCAACGTGTCGTCGCCGCCTTCCTTGCCGAGCAGCCGCCCGACGAGCCGCGACCCGGCCGCGGCTGGGAAGAGCAGGCTGTTGAACCAGCGCAGCATGTCGAGCCTCAGGCCCGCATCGGCGATGACCTTCTTCAGCGTCCGGCGGGTGTAACGCCGCTGATGATGGTTCACGACGTCGTGCGCGCTCCACATCCAGGGATGGGCGGGCACGGTGATCAATATCCGCCCGCCGGGCTTCAGCTTGCTGGCGATACCGAGGAGCGCGGCCTTGTCCTCCGCGACATGCTCGAGCACGTCGAGGATCGCGACCATGTCATAGGCGTGATTCTCCACGCCCTCGAGCGACGGCAACGGATAGGCCATGACCGGCTTGCCGAGCCGCTGGCTCGCCATCGCCCGCGCCGCCGCGTCGATCTCGATCGCATCCACTTCGCCGAACTGCCGAAGCATGGGGAGATTGTGCCCGGTGCCGCAGCCGATCTCCAGGATGCGCGCGCCCTCCGGCAGCTTGAGGCGCCGCCGGATCAGCCGGTCGAGAATGTCGCGCCGGGCGACATACCACCAATGCTGCTCGTCCAGCTTCGCCATATTGTCATAGACGCTGCGGTCCATCAGGCGAACACCCAGAACCGGTTGAGCGAGAAGGTGACCAGCGGGGTCACGAACAGGATCGGGATGAGCGGCCACCACCATGGTCCGGCCAGCATGTGCGGGTCGGTCAGGATGAAGACGAACAAAGCGTTGAGCGCGAGGCTCACCAGGCTGACCGCGAAGAAGCGCGAGGTGGTCCGCGCGGTGTTGTCGCGCGTGCCATGGTCCTTGAAGCTCCAGCGGCTGTGCAGGACATAGCCGGTCACCATCGCGACGAAATAGCCCGCGAGATTGGCGATCTGCGGGGTCACGACCTGGAACTTGGCCAGCGGCGAATAGACAATCGCATAGAGCCCGGTCACGAAGCCGCCGACCAGCCCGAAGCGGATCAGTTGGCCCAGGATGGTCTTATGCTGTTCAACCAGTTGCTTCATTTCCCGACGACGATTGCCCCGCTTGCCCTTTGAAGCGGAGCGACTAATGCCCCCCATGGGTCTTGAAAAGAAAAGAAACGCTTATGCCGGATGACGCGGCCGCGCCGTTCAAGTTTGTCGACCGGCAATGGCGCTGGTGGACCGCCTTTTTCTGGCTCGCCGCCTCCGCGATCTTCGTCTTCCAGAGCTGGGCCCGCATCCGCGGCTTCGGGCTCGGCGACACCGACGACAATATGCGGATGATGCAGGTCCGCGCCCTGCTCGACGGGCAGGGCTGGTACGATCTCTCCCAGCACCGCATGGCCGGCTCGAACATCCACTGGTCGCGCCTCGTCGACCTGCCGATCGCCGGGCTGAAGCTCGTCTTCACGCCCTTGTTCGGCGGCAAGACCGCGGAAACGATCGCGGTCACCGTGGCGCCTTTGCTGCCGATGCTGGTGGCGATGCAGGCCATCGCGCTCACCACCCGGCGACTGGTCTCGCCTTATGCCTATCTGCTCGCCATCACCTTCCTGGCCTGCTCGGGCTCGGTGGTCGGCATGTGGCAGCCCTTGCGCATCGATCATCACGGCTGGCAGCTCGCCTTCCTCGCCTGGAACGTCGCGGCTCTGACCGATCCAAAGCCGCTGCGCGCCGGCATCCTGCTCGGTGCGGCAACCGCTTTGTCGCTGATCATCGGCCTCGAAATGCTCCTTTACCTCGCCGCGGCCGGGGCGATCGTGGTGCTGATGTGGGTCCGCGACGGCGATCCCCGGCGGCTCTTCGCTTATGGCGTCACCCTCGCGGGCGGCTGCGCCTTCGGCTATCTCGTCTTCGCCTCGGAAGCGAACCGGCTGGCCATGTGCGACGCGCTGTCGCCGGTCTGGCTCTCCGCCATGGTCGTGGCCGGCGCCATCGCCATGCTGCTGGCCTGGGCGTCGCCCCGCACCTGGCAGCTGCGCCTCGGCGCCGCGGCGGCCGGGGGCGTCGCCATTGCCGGCGCCTTCGCGCTCACCTGGCCGCATTGTCTCGGCCGGCTCGAACAGGCCCCGCCGGAGCTCGACCGCCTCTGGCTCTCCAAGGTGCGCGAGGCGATGCCGATCTGGCGGCATGGCTGGGACGTGGCGATCCAGACCGTCACTTTGCCCTTCGCCGGGATCATCGGCGGCATCGCCATGCTGCACGTCACCAATCGCGAGGCGCGGCAAGAGGAGGGCCGGGAGGAAGGCTATGAGGGCCCGGCCGCGCCCTCGCCCGCCCGCGAGCAGTTCATCCGCTGGGCCGCGATCACCCTGCTCTGCCTGATGGGCACCGGCCTGCTCGCCTGGCAGACCCGGGCGGGGCCGGCGTCGCAATTGCTCGCTGCGGTCGGCGCCGCCGCCTTCGCCTGGATCATCCTCTCCTGGATCATGGGCTTCCGGACCTTCCTCGCCCGGATCGGCTCGCTCGCGGTGATCGCTTTGGCAGTAATCGGCCTCGCTCAGGGCTGGGCGACCAACTGGCTGAACGGTCCCCCGGCGCCGCTCAACTCCTACCGCCAGCAGGTGAACACCGCCAACAGCCTCTGCCCCACGCTCTGGGCGATGGGGCCGATCCAGGCGCAGCCGCGCGGCATGGTCATGACCTTCGTCGATCTCGGCCCGCGGCTGATCACGGTCACCCATCATGACGCCATTACCGGCCCCTATCACCGCAACGCCGAGCAGATCATCGACGTCATGCAGGCCTTTCGCGGCACGCCCGACCACGCCCGCTCCATCGCCGACAAATATCATGCGGATTATCTGCTGATCTGCCCGATGATGTCGGAATCGACCATCTACCGGGCGGAGGCGCCGGGTGGGTTCTACGATTTGCTGGTGAGCGGCCACGTGCCGGCCTGGCTGAGCCCGGTACAGCTGCCGTCCAACTCGCCGTTCAAAATGTGGCGCATCGTCCGGACGCCGCCCGGCCTGCCCGCATCCGAGCCCGCTACCGCTCAGGCAAAGTGACCTAGAAGAAGCTCCGCCTGATCCCGTCGATCACGAACTGGACGGCGAGCGCGGCGAGGATCACGCCGAGCAGGCGGGTGATCATCGCCTCCATCTTGTGACCGAGCAGCTTCATCAGCGGCCCGGCCAGCAGCAGGCAGAGCAGGGTCAGGACCAGGGTCGCGCCGAGCGCGGCCCAGACCATCAGATATTCGGTCCAGCCCTCGCTCCGCGACATTTGCAGCATGATGGACGCGATCGAGCCCGGCCCCGCGATCATCGGGATCGCCATCGGGAAGACGGAAATGTCCTCCGGCTTCTCCTTCGCCACCTCCTCGGCCCGGTCCTCGCGCCGCTCGGTCCGCCGCTCGAACACCATGTCGATCGCGATCAGGAAGAGCAAAAGCCCGCCGGCGATCCGGAAGCTGTTGAGGCTGATGCCGAGCGCATGCAGCAGGTCTCGCCCGAGCAGGCCGAAGAACATCAGGATGCCAGCCGCGATCGCGACCGAGCGGAAGGCCATCGCCCGGCGATGCTGCGCGGTCGTGCCCGAGGTGATGCTGGCGAAGATCGGCGCGCAGCCCGGCGGGTCGATCACCACCAGGAAGGTGACGAAGGCCGAGACGAACAATTCCATCATAGGCCCACCGGCGCCGTCAGACCGGCGCGGGCGTGGGCCGCGACCAGGCAGTTGCGCAGCAGCACCGCGATGGTCATCGGCCCGACTCCGCCGGGCACGGGCGTGATCGCCCCGGCGACCGGGCTGGCGCTGCTGAAATCGACGTCGCCGACCAGCTTCGTCTTGCCCTCACCGGCGTCGATCCGGTTGATGCCCACGTCGATCACCGTCGCGCCGGGCTTCAGCCAGTCGCCCGTCACCATTTCCGGCCGCCCGACCGCGGCCACCACCACATCGGCGCGGCGCACGACATCGGGCAGGTCCTTCGTGCGGCTGTGGGCGATCGTCACCGTACAGTTTTCCCGGAGCAGCAATTGCGCCATCGGCTTGCCGACGATGTTGGAGCGGCCGATCACCACCGCGTCCAGCCCGGAAAGATCGCCGAGCCGGTCCTTCAGGAGCATCAGGCAACCCAAAGGCGTGCACGGCACCATCCCGTCCTCGCCCACCGCCAGCCGGCCCGCATTGACGACGTGGAAGCCGTCCACATCCTTGTCCGGATCGATCGCGGCGATCACCGCCTGCTCGTCGATTTGCGGGGGCAGCGGCAGCTGGACGAGGATGCCGTCCACAATTTCGTCGGCATTGAGCCGCCGGACCAGGGCCAGCAGTTCCTCCTGCCCGGTCGACGCGTCCAGTCGATGCTCGAAGCTCGCCATCCCCGCCGCCAAGGTCGCCTTGCCCTTGGAGCGGACATAGACCGCGCTGGCCGGGTCCTCGCCGACCAGCACGACCGCAAGCCCCGGCGCGCGGCCCGTCGCCGCGACGAAGCCAGGAACGGCATCGGCGACCCGGTCGCGCAGACCCTGGGCGAAGGCTTTTCCGTCGATCAGCGCCGCGGTCAAATCGACCCCGAGAGCATCAAGTCGATCTTGGCGCCGAGCAGCAGCCGGTCCAGCACGATCACAATCAGGACGACGACGATCGGCGAGAAATCGAGCCCGCCGAAATCGGGCAGGATGCGGCGGATCGGCCGGTACATGGGCGCTGTCATCCGATCGAGCGCATTGTAGAAGGAGCGGACGAAGTCGTTGCTCGTATTGACCACGTTGAACACCACCAGCCAGGACAGGATCGCCTGGATGACGATGATCCAGATCACCACCTGCAGCAGGATGTGAGCGATGTCGAACAAGGCAATGATCATGATCCCTCCGGCGCCGGCGCGCGCCCCGCTGTAGCCGCGCGAATCAGGGTGGGCAATCGCCCTCGGCACCGCTCAGGGCGCGAAGCGGGCCGGCTCCGCCTCGGCGAGCAGGATCGAGAACCATTCCTGCTCATCGGTCCATTCCGCGGCCACGCCCCAGCCTGCCGCGCGGAGCAGGATGCGGCTGTCGCGATGGCCATATTTGTGGCTGTTCTCGGTGTGGATGGTCTCGCCCGCCTTGAAGGCGAAGCGCCGCCCGCAGACGGCGAAGGCGACGTCGCGCACCGCCGCCAGGTGCATCTCGATCCGGCTCAGCGCATCGTTCCAGATCGCCTTGTGGCGGAAGGCCTCCACCGGAATATCCGCGTCTAGCTCGGCATTGATCCGGTGCAGCAGGTTCAGGTTGAAGGCCGCGGTGACGCCCGCCGGATCGTCATAGGCGCGGATCAGGACATCGACATCCTTGATCCGGTCCATGCCGATGACCAGCTTCGCGCCCTCGCCCAACGTCTCCTTCATCGCGCGCAGCAGATCGACGGCGCTGCGGGCGACGAAATTGCCGATCGTCGAGCCGGGGAAGAAGCCGAGCTTGGCCGCGCCCTGCACTTCCGGCGGCAGCGCGAAGGACCGGGTGAAATCGGCCTCGACTGGATAGATGGGCAGATCCGGAAATTCGCGCTGCAACCCGGCCGCGCTTTCCCTGAGGAAGTCCCCGCTGATATCGACCGGCACATAAGCGCCCGGCCGCATCGCCCGCAGCAGGATCGGGGTCTTCGCCGAGGAGCCCGAGCCGAACTCGATCACCGCCTCGCCGCCGCCGACCATGGCCGCGATCTCGCCGCTCTTGTGCTCCAGCAAGGCGGTCTCGGTCCGGGTCGGATAATATTCGGGGAGCCGGGTGATCTCCTCGAACAGCTGCGACCCGCGATGATCGTAGAACCAGCGCGCGGGAATGGCCGGGATCGGCGCGGCGAGGCCTGCGAGCACGTCGGCGCGAAACGCGGGGTCCACAACGCGGACGAGGGTATCGACGTCGGCCATCAGACGTCCCGTGCGAGCCGCAGCCCGGAGTACATCCAGCGCTGATGCGGGTAGAAGAAGTTGCGGTAGCTGGCCCGGACATGGCCGCGCGGCGTCGCGCAGCAGCCGCCCCGCAGCACCATCTGCGAGACCATGAACTTGCCATTATATTCGCCGACAGCGCCCGCCGCGGGCTTGAAGCCCGGATAGGGAAGATAAGCGCTGCCGGTCCATTCCCAGACGTCGCCGAACATCTGCGCGCTGGCTTCGGAGGGCAGCGGCCTGACCGGCCCGGCCTCGTCCAGCTTGTTGCCCGCTTCCGGATCGTAGCCCTCGGCCACCGCCTCCCATTCCGCCTCGGTCGGCAGCCGGGCGCCGGCCCAGCGGGCAAAGGCGTCCGCCTCGTAATAGGAGATATGGCACACCGGCTCGGCCGGATTGACGGGGGTGAGGCCATCCAGGGCGAAACGCTGCCAGCCGCCGCCATCCTTTACCCAATAAAGCGGCGCCTCGATCCCGTTTTCCTTCACCCAGGTCCAGCCATCCGCCAGCCAGAGCAAGGCATTCGCATAGCCGCCATCCGCCATGAAGGCCTGCCATTCGGCATTGGTCACCGGCCGGTCGGCAAGCTGGTGCGGTCCGAGCCACACCTTGTGGCGCGGCCCCTCATTGTCGAAGGCGAAACCGGCGCCGTCATGGCCGATCTCCACGATCCCCTCGCGCCCCTCGAGCCACTGCATCGGCGACGGCATGGCCGCCGGAGTCACAGCCTCGGGCCCCCAGACCGCGGGGCGCAGCGGATTTTGGAAAAAGGTCGCCGTCAGGTCCATCAGCATCAATTCCTGATGCTGCTGCTCGTGATTGAGGCCGAGCGTGATCAGGTCCGCCGGCAGATCGCCGATCGCGCCAAGCAAAGCCGCATCCACCGCCGCCCGCCAGTCCCGCACCTCGTCGAGCGAAGGCCGGGTGATCATCCCTCGCTGCGCGCGCGGGTGCCGCTCGCCTTCGCCCTCATAATAAGAGTTGAAGAGGTAGGCGTAGCGCTCGTCATAGGCCTGGTGCCCAGCCAGATGATCGCGCAGCACGAAGGTCTCGAAGAACCAGGTGGTGTGGGCCAGATGCCATTTCGCCGGCGAGGCGTCGGGCATTGGCTGGAGCGTCGCGTCGGCGTCGGAGAGCGGCGCGGCGATGGCCAGACTCAGCGCGCGCACCGCCGCGTAGCGCACTGCCAGATCGTCGCTGGCTTCCGTCCGGGCCTGTGTCGCCATTGCCTTCTCCCGATGCCGGGTCGTTAGCGCGAAGTCTCGCCGGAAGCCAGTACAAAAGGTGAACGATTCACCCTCCGCGCGTCGCGCCCGGCTGCCAGAGAATGTCCCCGCCCTGCTCGCGCGCCACCCAACGCGCCAGCACGAACAAATGGTCCGAGAGACGGTTGAGATATTTGAGCGCGTCCGGGCTGAACGAAGCGGCCGAGGCCACCGCCGCCCGCTCCGCGCGCCGCACGACCGCCCGGGCGAAATGCAGCTCCGCGCTGCCGCCAGCGCCGCCCGGCAGGATGAAGCTCCTGAGCGGCTCCAGGTCCTCGTTCATCGCGTCGATCTCGCGCTCCAGCCGGTCGATCTGGCCCGGCTGGATGCGCAGCGCGCCCTCGATGTCCGCCGGCGTCGCGAGATCGGCGCCGAGGTCGAACAATTCATTCTGGATGCGGCCGAGCATCGCTTGCGCCTCTTCGCTCACGACCGCCAGCAACGCGACGCCGACGGCGCAATTGGCCTCGTCGACATCGCCGATCGCGGCGAAGCGCGGATCGGCCTTGGACGCGCGCGAGCCATCGACCAGCCCGGTCTCGCCGGCATCGCCGGTGCGCGTGTAGATCTTGTTCAGCCGGACCAAAGCTTGGCCCTCAGCCGCCGTTGCTCATGACGGCGAGCAGCGCGACGGCAAGCAATATGGTGATCGCCTGGAACATCACGCGCTTCTGCATCAATTGCTGCGAGCGCTGCCCGGTAATGTCCTTGCCCTGCGCCATGCCGACCACGCCTTTGATCAGGACGAACAAGGTGGCGAGCGCGCCGATCACAATCAGGATGATCAGAACAATTTTCATGGCCGGACCCTTTACGCCTGCGCCAGCGAATAGCCAGCGGGCATTTCGCCTCTGCGAAGCGCCGCCACAAGGGCGGCCGGATCGGCGCCCGCCGCGCGCAGGTCGGCCAGCGTGGCGGCGCCGTGGCGCTTGGCGAGCCGCTCCCCCGCCGCGTCGGCCAGCAAGCCATGATGATGATAATGCGGCGCCGGCAGCTCGAGCAAAGCCTGGAGCAGACGGTGGACATGGGTGGCGGCGAACAGGTCGCGCCCGCGCACCACGTCGCTCACCCCCTGCGCCGCATCGTCGACCGTGACCGCGAGATGGTAGGAGGCGGGCGCATCCTTGCGGGCGAGGACGACGTCACCAAGCAAGTCAGGCCGCGCCGCGACTTCGTCGCCGTCATTGGTCCAGACCAGCGGCCCGGTCGACGCCATCGCCTTCGCGACGTCGAGCCGCCAGGCATGGGGCCGGGAGAGGTCCGGCGCTGTCAGCCCCCGGCACGTCCCCGGATAGAGTGCGCCCTCCGGCCCATGCGGCGCCGTCACCGAGGCGGCGATGTCGGCGCGCGTGCAGAAGCAGGGATAAAGCAGGCCCATCTCCCGCAGCCGCGCCAGCGCCGCCGAATAGAGATCGAGCCGCTCGGACTGGTAGACGATCTCGTCATCCCATTCGAGGCCGAGCCAGAGCAGATCCTCCAGGATGCCGTCGACGAACTCCGCCCGCACCCGACCGGGATCGATATCCTCGATCCTCAACAGGAAGCTTCCCTCCCGCTCCCGCGCATAATCATGGGCCAACAATGCCGAATAAGCGTGGCCCGGATGCAACCGTCCGGTGGGAGAAGGAGCAAATCGAGTGACTGGCTGCATAGGGACTCTTGACGGTGACTCGACGGTTATGGTGTCATGACCGCGTCACGCAAAGTGGCGATTGCGTGGCGGACCAGGAGAGGACGGCCGAGGGCCCGATCTCCCGCGTTCTGAGTGCGACAGGTGTCGGGGGCGGCGTTTCTCGGGGGGAGTCTCCGTGAAACGGGAGCTTTTCTGCCTTGTACCATCCCGATCTTCTCCGGCACCCCGAAGGCTGCCCCGCCCTCGTGCTCAACGCCGATTATACGCCGCTCTCTTATTATCCCTTGAGCCTCTGGCCATGGCAGACCGCGGTCAAGGCGCTGTTCCTCGAGCGCGTGGACATCGTCGCCACCTATGAGCGCGAGGTGCACAGCCCGACCCGCGCGATGAAGCTGCCGAGCGTGATCGCTTTGCGCCAATATGTCCGGCCATCCGAATATCCGGCCTTCACGCGGTTCAACCTGTTCCTGCGCGACCGCTTCCAGTGCCAATATTGCGGGGAGCTCGACGAGCTGACCTTCGACCATGTCGTGCCGAGGGCCCAGGGCGGGCGCACGACCTGGGAGAATGTCGCCACCGCCTGCGCGCCATGCAATCTCAGGAAGGGCGGCCGCACCCCGCTGCAAGCGCATATGCGGATCCGCCACCATCCCTATCGGCCGACCAGCTGGCAGCTGCAGGAGCATGGCCGCAGCTTCCCGCCCAATTACCTGCACGCGAGCTGGCGCGACTATCTCTACTGGGACATCGAGCTGGAGGCCTGACCGCCCCATTCACCGCCGCAGCCAGTTCCTCCAGCGGAACCAGCCGAGCACCGCCACGCCCACGGCCACGCAGAAGAGCACCACGCCCCAGAAGGCCCAGTGGGTGTGGGCGTAGGGAATGCCCTCGACATTCATGCCGAGCAGGCCGGTGACGAAGGTCAACGGCAGGAAGATGAAGGCGACGACCGAGATGTAGAGGGCACGCTGGTCGGTCTGCTCGGCGCGCAGGTCGGTGATCTGCTCATGCAGCAAGGCGGCGCGCTCGCGCACCGCCTCCAGCTCCTCGGCCATGCGCGCGAAGCGGTCCGCCGCCTCGACGATGTGTAATTTGTCGTCCTCCGCCAGCCAGTCGAACTCCAGTCCGGCGAGGGTGCGCAGCGCGTCGCGGTCAGGGGCGACGAAGCGGCGATAGCTGATCGCCTGCGATCGCACCTTGGTGATCTCCCGGCGCAGGCGGAACAACAGATTGGGCTCGAGGTCGCTTTCGACATCGTCGAGCGTGTCGCCGAGATCCGACACTTCCGGATCGAGCTGGGTCGAGATCGCCCAGGCGAAGGCGGCGACCAGATCGCCGCTGTCGAGGATCTTCCCCGCCTCCATCTTGCGTTCGACGTCGGCCGTGGCGGTGAGGCGCCGGCGGCTGAGCGACGTCACTTTCTTCTGCGTCACCCAGAGGCGGATCGAGACCAGCCGGTCGGAATCATGCGGGTCGAGGTCGCCCGGACCGCGCAGATTGACGATCGCCCCTTCGTCGATCCTGTCGCAGCGCGGCCTGGTCTCGGTCGCGGCAAGCGCGCCAGCGGCGACATCGGGAATGTCCGGCTGCGCCTTGATGAACGCAAGGTCCCTGTCGTCCCGCCCCTCGAGATGGATCCACAGAAAGCCCGGCCCGTCATAGGCCGCCGCCTCCTCGACGCTCAGCCGGCGAACCGGTCCGTCGCCGGCGACCAGCCCGCCTTCCATCAGACGGAGCCCGGTCCATCGAGGAAGGCGCGGAGCGCGGGGCCGATATCGTCGCGGGCCAGCCCGAGCGCGAGATTGGCGAGGACGAAGCCTTTGGCGTCGCCACAATCATGGCGATCCCCCTCGAAGGTGACGCCGTGGAAGGGCTGCCTGCCGATCAAGGCGGCCATGCCGTCGGTCAGCTGGATCTCTCCGCCCGCGCCTTTGCCGATATTGGCGAGGATCGGCATGATCTCCGGCTGCAATATGTAGCGCCCGACCACGCCCAGATTGGACGGCGCCTCCGAGGGAGCCGGCTTCTCGACCAGGCCCTTCACCTCGGTCAGTCGCCCGTCCCGTGCGCCCGGGGTGATGATGCCGTAGCTCGCGGTGCGCGCCTCCGGCACCTCCTGCGCGCAGACAATATTGCCGCCCACCTTGTTGTACGCCGCGACCATCTGCGCGAGGCAGCCCGGACGCCCCACCATCAGATCGTCCGGCAGCAGCACCGCGAAGGGCTCGTCGCCGACAATCTCCCGCGCGCACCAGACGGCATGGCCGAGGCCGAGCGGCGACTGCTGCCGCACCGAGACCACCGCCCCCGGCGGAAAGCGCGTGCCGTCGAGCGGGGCCAGCGACTTGCCGCGCGCGGTCATGGTCGCCTCGAGCTCGTAGGCGATGTCGAAATGGTCCTCGAGCGCGCCTTTGCCGCGGCCGGTGACGAAGATCATCTGCTCGATCCCGGCCTCGCGCGCTTCCTCCACCGCATATTGGATGAGCGGCTTGTCGACGATCGTCAGCATTTCCTTCGGGATCGCCTTGGTCGCGGGCAGGATGCGCGTGCCAAGCCCGGCGACGGGGAAGACCGCCTTGCGGACGGGCCTCATTGGTCGGGCGCGTCCTGGCTCGTATTCGCGCCATTGCCGTCGACCGGGATGTCGCCCGGCGGCAGGTCGAAGCGGTCGTCCTCGCGCTCCTCGGAGCGGCGGAGCAGTTCGTCGACGCGGCCCGGCCGGCCAACCGGCGGCGGCGCCAGCAATTCGTCGGTGGTCATCGGCCGCGCCGCCATGGCGGGGGCCGGCGGCATCTGCTGCCCGGCCGCGGGCCTGAGCGGCTCGCGCAGGCCGCAGGCGGTCAGGGTCAAGGCGAGGAGCAACACAAAGCGCTTCATCAGATCATTCCGAGCAGCTTCTTGGCCGCCTCGATCCTCTTCTTCACCAAAGCCGGCGCGGTGCCGCCATGGCTCGTCCGGCTCTTAACCGATGCGTCGAGCGAAAGCACATTGAAAACATCGGCTTCGATCCGCCCGTCAATGACTCGCAGGTCGTCCAGCGTCAGCTCCCATAGCTTCCTGCCCTGCTCGTCCGCCAGCCGCACCGCCCGGCCGGTGATATGATGCGCCTCGCGGAACGGCACGTTCGCCTCCCGCACCAGCCAGTCGGCGAGGTCGGTGGCGGTCGTGTGCCCCGCCTCCGCCGCGGCCCGCATCCGCGCGGCGTTGAAGGTCACCGTCTCCACCATCCCGGTCATCGCCGCGAGGCTGAGCGTCAGCAGGTCATGCGCCTCGAAGACCGGCTGCTTGTCGTCCTGCATGTCCTTCGAATAAGCGAGCGGCAGGCCCTTCATCGTCACCGACAGGGAGGTCAGCGCTCCCAGGATGCGCCCCGCATGCCCGCGCACCAGCTCGGCGGCGTCGGGATTGCGCTTCTGGGGCATGATCGAGGAACCGGTGGAGAAACTGTCCGACAGGCTCACGAAGCCGAACATCTGGCTCGCCCAGAGCACGAACTCCTCGGCCAGCCGCGACAGGTGCAAAGAGGCCTGCGTGGCGGCCTGCAGATAATCCAGCGCGAAATCCCGGTCCGACACCGCGTCCAGCGAATTGGCGGTCGGCCGGTCGAAGTCCAGCGCGAGCGCGGTCGCCTCGCGGTCGATCGGAAACCCGGTCCCGGCCAGGGCCGCCGAACCGAGCGGGCATTCGTTCATCCGCGCCCGCGCATCGGCGAAGCGCGACCGGTCCCGCCGCAGCATCTCATAATAGGCCATGAGATGATGGCCCAAGGTCACCGGCTGTGCGGACTGCAAATGCGTGAAGCCCGGCATCACCGTCTCGGCATGCTCCCCGGCGCGCGTCACCAGCGCCCGCTGCAGCGCCGCCAGCCCCTCGTCCGCCGCGTCCGTCGCGTCGCGCACCCAGAGCCGGAAGTCGGTCGCCACCTGATCGTTGCGCGAGCGCGCCGTGTGCAGCCGCCCCGCCGCCGGGCCGATCAGCTCCGCCAGCCGGTGCTCGACATGCATGTGGATGTCTTCCAGCGCGGCATCTTCCGGCACGCCGTCCGTCTCATATTCGTCCTCGATCCGGTCGAGGCCCTCCTCGATCGCGTCGGCATCGGCCTGGCTGACGATCCCGTTCGCCGCCAGCATCGCGACATGGACCCGGCTCGCGGCGATGTCCTGCCGCCAGAGCCGCTTGTCGAAAGAGATGGAGGCATTTATCTCGCGCATCACCGCGGCGGGGCCTTCGGCGAACCGACCGCCCCACATGGCATTGGAGTCCTGATCCTTGCGGCTGGTGATCTCTCTTCTCCCGGGCCTCATATTGGCCACAGCTTTGGCCGGATGCGATAGGCAAAACCCCCCGGCGCCGCAAGGCAATGGCGCCAATGCCGCCGCGACCGCGCCCGCCTCCGCCGCGCCGGCCAATGGAGCCGCCACGGCCAACGGCACCACCCATGCCGAATATCCGACGGGCCGCCTCGACCGCAGCCATGCCGGCACCGCCGCGCCCAATCTCGCTTTCCAGGGCCCGGACGGCCAGCAGACGCGTCTCGCCGCCTTCCGGGGCCGGCCGCTTCTGGTCAATCTCTGGGCGACCTGGTGCGGCCCCTGCGTCGTCGAAATGCCCTCGCTCGACGCCCTCGCCGGCCGCCTGACCGCCCCCGACGCGCCGCGGGTCCTGGCGATCAGCCAGGACAGTGCGGACGGCCGCCGCAAGGTCACCGACTTCTTCGCCGCCCACCGCTTCCAGCATCTCCAGCCCTATCTGGACAGCGAGATGGGCCTGATGTTCGGCCTCGGCCTCGACACGCTGCCGACCACGATCCTCTACGACAGCCAGGGCCGCGAGGTCTGGCGCATGGTCGGCATGGCCGACTGGCAGGGGGACCGGGTGGCCCGGCTGCTGCTGGAGGCGGACGCGGGCTAGGGAATGCAAGCCCCTCCCCTTCAGGGGAGGGGTTGGGGTGGGGGTTGTCCGGAACGACCCCGACGCCGGTATAATCACCTGCCCCACCCCCGACCCCTCCCCTGAAGGGGAGGGGCTGAGATAAGATGCGAGGTTCGGCGCGAATGCATTTCACCAAGCGCTTGCGCCAGGGGATCCGCGAGGGGGCGATCACCTGCTCCGTCCGCATCTGGCAGCGCCCGCAGGTCAAGGTCGGCGGCATTTACGCGATGGAGGAGGGCCATATCCTGATCGAATCGATCCGCGAGATCGCGCTCGCGGACGTGACCGGCGACCGGGCCCGCCACTCCGGCTTCCTTGGCGTCATCGATCTGCTCAAGACCGCGAAACATGGCAGCGGCGAGAAGGTCTATCTGGTCGAGTTCGAATATCTGCCGCCGGCCGCAAGCTGAGCGCGCGCGCCCTGCCGATACGGCGGCGGCCTAGCACCACCCCGTGCAGACCAGCGCCGAGCCGCTGCCCCGGCTTTCGATGCCGATCGACGCGGCGCAGCCGTCGGTCGGAATGCTGCGAGAGGCCGGCGGCGCGGGGAGCTCGGTTCCCAGGCGCCGCAACTGCGCGCGGGTTGCCGCGGGGGAATTGGCAAAGCGGAGCTCCCGCTGCCGGTATTCGTAACCGGCGGCCGCCCCGAGCCCGATAAGCGTGAGGCCGTTCCACCGCGCCGGCGCCGGCAGCTGGACCGAGGAACGATAGAGGCGGCCGCCGCCCTCGGGCGGGCCGACGGTCAGCGCCGGATGCAGCGACATGGGTCCGATCCGGACCGTGCGGGCGATGAATCTCTGGCGGCTCTCGTCCCAGGAAAGCATCCCCGACAGGGCCCGGTCGAGCGAAGGCGAGAAGTGGCATATGCCGTCCGCAAAGGACAATGGCGCGCTGAGGTCCAGCCGCGCCGACCCGCGCGAGACCTGCGCGGAGGCCGCCGACCCCGGCAGCAAGGAGCGCAGACCCGGCCAGGAGCAGGGCGCCCGCCGCGATCTTCGTGGCCTCGAGCCTCTCGCCAATCCCCACCTCGTTCGCCATCGACATGATCCTCCAGGGAGGCCGATCTTCACCGGTCTTTGCTGACGCATGCCTCTGCGCTCCACGGGCGCATATCCGGATGTTCACTTAGCCGCCCTGCACGGCCTCTCGTCACCGCATGTCGCGACTATGCGGGGATCGGCTTTCGCCGGAACAGCCGCCCGTCGATTGCCGCGAGCCCGGCCCCAATCAGCGCCATGCCGGCGAAGCTGCGCCATTCCAGCCGCTCCCCGAGGAAGAGCGCGCCGAGCAGGATCGCGGTCACCGGGATCAGGAAGGTGACGAGCAGGCTGTTCGTCGCCCCCGCCGAGGCGAGCAGGCGGAAATAGAGGATGTAGGCGAGGCTGGTGCAGAAGAAGGCCAGCCCGGCGAGCGCGAGCCAGGCATGCGCAGACGGCGCTGCGGCGTGCCAGGGCGGCTCAAACAGCAAAACGAGTGGCAGCATCACCAGGGCGGCGGCGGTCAACTGCCCGGTCGCGACTGCGGCCGGCTCGATCCCCATCGGCCGGAACCGCCGCGCCCAGACGCCGGCCAAGGCGTAACAGAGCGTCGCGCCGAGACAGGCGAGCTGGGCCCACAGCCCCGTGCCCAGCTGACCCAATAGATCCGGCCCGATCAGCACCGCGACGCCGGCAAAGCCGAGCAGTACGCCGAGCACCCGGTTCGGCGTCGCCTTCTCGTCGGCGGTTAGAAAGTGAGCGACGAGCACGCCCCAGATCGGCGTCGTCGCGTTCAGGATCGAGGCCAGCCCGCTGGTGATCTGCTCCTGCGCCCAGACGAACAGGATGAAGGGCACGACATTGTTGAGCAAAGCCAGCACCAGATAAGCGAAGGCCGCGCCCGGCGGCAGCGGCAGCCTCTGCCCGCGCCACCAGCGAAAGGCCCAGAGCATCGCCGCGGCGAGCGAGACGCGGAGCAGCACGACGGTGAGCGGCTGGACGCTCTCCAGCGCCAGCTCGATGAAGAAGAACGAGCCGCCCCAGATCACGGAAAGGAGGAGCAGGATCGCCCAATCCTCGCGGCTCATCGCCTGCCCTGCACCATGACTGCTCATGCGACCGCCCTAGCGGGATTTCGCGTGGGCGCGTCACAAAAGCTGCGGCCAAAGAAATAAGGAGGGCTTGTGGGCATCCCCCTCCAGTCGAACGACGCTTTCACCCGAGACTTGGCGAAGTGCATTGCGACATGTTTTCATTGAACCGGCACGCCTTGAGGCTCAAGGAAACGACATGATACCGCCTCTTCGGATCCTGCTCGCGGCATTCTTCGGCAGCGCTTCGGGAGGTCTGACTTGGTATCTCATCGCCGGCTCCCCCTCGGACGCGCGGCTATTTGAGCCACTAGCCGCTGGCTCGATCCTCTTCACACTACCAGGTTCGCTCATGCTGTTCGCTCTTGAGCACATTTTGCTCAAGCGCGCCCGACCAAGGGTTGCGGTTAGCGGCGCCCTGCTGGCTACCGGCGCTGTCGTGGGCGGGCTCGTTCTGGGCCTGATCGGCATCGGAATCTATTCGGTGGAGGGTCCTGATTACACTGGCTATGTTGTTGGTGCCGTTTACGGAGCCTTGACGGCCATCCCATTGCTTGTGCTCAAGCCGCCTGCCTGATCTAGTCCCGAAGCAACTCATTGATCCCGGTCTTCGATCGCGTCTGCGCATCCACCCGCTTCACGATCACGGCGCAGGCGAGGCTGGGCCCGCCATCCTTGCCCGGCAGCGTCCCCGGAACGACCACCGAATAAGCCGGTACGCGCCCGTAATTCACCTCGCCGGTCGCCCGGTCGACGATCTTGGTCGAGGCGCCGAGGAAGACGCCCATGGAGATGACCGCGCCTTCCTCCACCACCACGCCCTCTGCCACCTCGGAGCGGGCGCCGATGAAGCAATTGTCCTCGATGATCACCGGCCCGGCCTGCAGCGGCTCCAGCACCCCGCCAATGCCGGTGCCGCCGGAAATGTGGACGTTCTTGCCGATCTGCGCGCAGCTGCCGACCGTCGCCCAGGTGTCGATCATCGTGCCTTCGCCCACATAGGCGCCGATATTGACGAAGCTCGGCATCAGCACGGCGCCGGGCGCGACATAGGCGCCACGCCTGACGATCGCGCCGGGCACGGCGCGGAAGCCTGCCCGCTCGAACTCGTCGTCGCCCCAATCCTGGAATTTGGACGGCACCTTGTCCCACCAGGCCGCGCCGCCCGGCCCGCCCGAAATCGCGGCCATCGGGTTGAGCCGGAATGACAGCAGCACCGCCTTCTTCAGCCACTGGTTGACGGTCCAGCCGTCAGCGCCCTTCTCCGCCACGCGGGCCGCGCCGGTGTCGAGCAGCCGCAGCGCCTCCTCCACCGCGACATGGACCTCGCTCCGCTCCTTGGGGAGCGTGTCGCGCGCCTCCCAGGCGGCCTCGATCACGCGCTGCAGATCCGCCCTCATGCCACTCTCTCCCCCAGCATTTCATGCAGCCAGCCACTGATTGAGGCCGTGCGATAATCCACCCACTCGGGCGCGTCCGTCTCGTCGCCCGGCACCTGTTCCGAGCCATTGTCGATCCACAAGGTGGCCATGCCAATCTCCTTGGCCGGCTTCAGATTGCGGACCATGTCGTCGGCGAAGAAGGCGCGGTGCGGGTCGATCTCGTGCGTCTTGCAGATCGCGTCATAGGCGCCCGGATCGGGCTTCGGCACATAGGCCATCGCATGGATGTCGTGCATGCCGTCAAAGGCATTGGCGAGGCCGAGCCGGTCGAGCACGCGGCGGGCATAATCCTCGCCGGCATTGGTGAAGATGAACTTGCGCCCCGGCAGCGCGTCCATCGCCGCGACCAGCTGCGGGTCGGCGGTGACGCGGGCGAGATCGATGTCATGGACGAAATCGAGGAAATGGCCCGGCTCGATCCCGTGATCCGCCATCAGCCCGGCAAGCGTGGTCCCGTGGGCGTGGAAATAGTCCTTCTGCACCTTGCGCGCCGCCACCGGGTCGAGCCCGGTCAATTGCTGGACGTAGAGGCCGATCCGTTGGTCCACCAGTTCGAACAGATTGCAGCTGTGTGGATAGAGGCTGTTGTCGAGATCGAAGATCCAGGCGTCGATATGGGCAAGGCCGGGGTGCATGGGGACGCCCTAGCGAAGGCAAGCGCCCTTCGCAAAGGCCATGCTGCTACTCCCGCATCGGTTCCGCGGTGACGATCAGCACGGCGAGATCGCGATCCGGCCGCCAGTTGCGGTGGCGGACCTCGAACTGGGTCGGGCTGATCCGCCGCACGCCGTCGGCGCAGAAGCTGACGATCGCATTGGGGCTGCCCTTGTCGATCACCATCCGGAAGTCGCCGATCGGCGAGCGCCAGTTGCCGCCGGTCCTGAGGATATAGCCCAGCCGCCGCTCCATCGGATAATGATCCTGCTCGCGCTCGGCGCGCGCCTGCATCCGGTCGATCCCGGCGAGGAAGGCGGCGTCGGTGCAATAGGTGCGCTGATAGTCGCGGCCATTCTCCCCGGCCCGGAACTCGCGATTGGCGAGCGGGACGCCCGCGGTGCCGCCGACGCCCGGCGCATAGCGATGCTCGACCCTGAGGTCGCGCCCGGCCGGAAACACCTGATCCCAATGCCAGGTCTCCTTGACCGTCCATTGCGGGAGGATCTGGTGGGAACTATCGGCAAGGCTGGCGGCGTCTATCAGGCCAAGACTGGCCAGCCTCTGCTGGGTCGCGCGCGGCATCCGCCCGATCTGCTCGGCCAGTTGATAGGCCCGCTGCCCCCCCGCCGGCGCGACCGGCACGCGCAGGCGCACCAGTTCGGCCGTCCGGTCCACCCCGTTCAGCACCGCGCGCCGCTCGACATTCATCCGGACCGGCCGCCCTTCCACCATGGTTTGAAAGCCGTCCGGATAGGCGACCTCGCTCTCCATCTCGTAGCTGAGGTCGCGGTCGGGCATCGGGAAGGCGACGGTGATCCGACGCGCCTGCGCGGCGCGGTTGCGGAAGACGTAGCGCACCCGGACCTGCGCCGACGAGATGAACAGATCCTCCGACACCATGTCGATGTCTCGATTTTGCCTGAGGACCAGCCCGCCCGCCGCTTTCTCCGCGCTGCTGTCATTGGCGAAGGCCGCATGGGCGACGGCGATGGCGGCCAGCGCGCCGAGGCTCCCGAGAAAAAGACGACTCATCCGCATGTCCCCCTTTTCGGGAAGCGTGACGGATCGGGGGCGGAATGGAAAGGCCGCTATTCGACGTAGATCGTGCCCGGCTTGAACATCGCGTCGATCATCTCCTGCGCGGCGCCCTCATAATTCTGCGCTTGCAGGAGCTGGATCGTGCGCAGGGCCGCGTCCCGAAAAACCCAGACCAGCCCCTCCACCTCGCAATTCTCGAACGTGGGCAGGATGCCGCCGGCATAATGCAGCCGGACGTCCTTGAGCTTGCAGCTGATGAATTGCTTGCCGTCGACGTCGATGTCGCCGGTAAAGCTCTGGTCGCGAAGCTGGATATGCGTATCGGTCATGCGGAATCGTATCCTGGAATAGCGCTGAGGTGGAGGGTCAGACGGTGAAGCTCTCGCCGCAGCCGCAAGCGCCCTTGGCGTTGGGATTCTCGAACACGAAGCCCGCCGCGAAATCGTCCTCGACCCAGTCCATGGTCGAGCCGACCAGATAGAGGACCGACGCGCCGTCGATGTAGAAGGCGCCGCCCGGCGTCACGATCTTCTCGTCGAACCTCGCCTCCTCGGTCACATAGTCGACCGAATAAGCGAGGCCCGAGCAGCCGCGCCGCGGCGTCGACAGCTTGACGCCGATCGCGCCCTCCGGCGCCTTCGCCATCAACTCCGCGACCCGCGCCTCGGCGGCGGGAGTGAGCGTCACGGCGGCGGGCCGCGCCCGGATCTTCGTTTCCGCACTCATAGCATTCCAAGCTCCAGCCGCGCCTCGTCGGACATCTTCTGCGGGTCCCAGGGCGGATCCCAGACCAGCTCCACCTCGGCATCGCCGATCCCCGGCACCGCGCCGACCCGCAGCTCCACCTCGCCCGGCATGGACTCGGCGACCGGGCAGTGCGGCGTGGTCAGGGTCATCTTCACCTTCGCATGATGCTCCGGCGTGATCTCGACGTCGTAGATCAGGCCGAGATCGTAGATGTTCACCGGGATTTCGGGGTCGTAGATATCCTTCAGCGCGTCGATCACGCTTTCGTAAAGATCGCCCCCCGGCTCGATCCCCGTCAGCGCCGCAGGCTGCTGCGCGAGGAAGCCTTCGAGATAATCCTTCTTCCGCGCGAATGTGTCTGCGACGCTCGGGGTCTCGGCCGCGTCGGAGACGCGCGCCTTGGGCGGCGGGGCGACGCCCTCCACTTCCTCGGTCTCGATCCTGCGCTCCCTATCCATCAAACAAAGCTCACCCGAATATCCTCGTCACCCGCTCGATCCCCCGCGCCAGCGCCTCGATGTCCGCGGCGCCATTATAGACGCCGAAGCTTGCCCGCGCGGTCGCGTCGACGCCGAGATAGTCCATCAGGGGCTGGGCGCAATGATGGCCGGCCCTGATCGCGACCTGCGCCTCGTCCAGGATCGTGCCGACATCGTGCGGATGCACGCCCTCGACCGCGAAGCTGACGATGCCGGCGCTGTCCTCCGGCCCGAACAGCCGCACCGAATTGAGCCCGCGCAGGGCGTCCCGCGCCGCCTTCACCAGCGCCGCCTCATGCGCCGCGATGGCGTCGAGCCCGATCCCCGTCACATAATCGATCGCGGCATGCAGCCCGATGACGCCCACCACGTGCGGCGTCCCCGCCTCGAACCGCGCCGGCGGCGGCGCGAAGGTCGTCTTCTCGAACGTCACCCGGTCGATCATCGCGCCGCCGCCCTGCCATGGCGGCATCGCGTCGAGAATGTCGTAGCGCGCCCAGAGCACGCCGATCCCGGTCGGGCCGTATAATTTGTGGCCGGAGAAGACGTAGAAATCGCAATCCAGGTCCTGCACGTCGACCGGCATTCGCGGCACCGCCTGGCAGCCGTCCAATAGCAGCTTGGCACCCACCGAGTGCGCGATTTCCGCCGCCCTTTTTGCATCCAGCTTTGAGCCGAGCACGTTGGAGACATGGCCCAGAGCGACCAGTTTATGCTCCGGCCGGATCATCGCGGCCATGGCGTCAAGATCGATCCGGTGATCGTCCGTCAGCGGCACCACATCCAGCTGCGCCCCGGCCAGCTGCCAGGGCACGATGTTCGAATGGTGCTCCAACGCGGAGACCAGCACGCGGTCGCCTGGCTTCAGATTGTCCCGCCCCCAGCTTTGCGCGACGAGGTTGATCCCCTCGGTCGCCCCGCGCACGAACACGATCTCGTCGGACGAGGGCGCGCTGATGAACGCCGCCACCCGCCGCCGCGACGCCTCGAAGGCCAAAGTCATGTCCGCCGAGCGCTGATAGACGCCGCGATGCACGGTCGCATAGGTCTCGCCATAGGCCCGCGCGATCGCGTCGATCACGGCCTTGGGCTTCTGCGCGGTGGCGGCGCTGTCCAGATAGGCCCAGCCCGCCGGGATCGCCGGGAAATCAGCGCGCCAGTCGAGGGGAGCGGTCCCTCTCCCATTTGGGGAGAGGGAGGGGCCCATTGCGTCAGCAATGGGAGGGTGAGGGAAGGGCATATTGGCGGTCATGCCCTCACCCTCCCACCCGCTTCGCGGGCGGGCCCCTCCATTGCGGCAGCAGGTTCGTCCCCCGGACGAGCCAAAGAGCCGCCGCAATCCCCAAGTGGGAGAGGGGAAAACCAGCGCTCCGCGTCCGCGTAGAAAGCCTTCTTCACCTCTTCCTCGCCGATCCGGTCCAGCGCATCGGCGACAAAGGCTCGGGTCAGCAGGCCCTTCGCCTCATCCGGGCCGATGCCGCGGCTCTCCAGATAGAAAAGCGCATTGCGGTCCAGCTCCCCGACCGTCGCCCCATGCGCGCACTTCACGTCGTCGGCGAAAATCTCCAGCTCCGGCTTGGCGTTGATCACCGCCGAGCGCGCCAGCAGCAGGCCCTTCAGGCTCTGCTCGCCATCCGTCTTCTGCGCATCGCGCGCGACCTCGACCCGGGCGGCGACCGAACAGGTCGCCTGATCGTCCGCGACCGAGCGCCAGACCTGCCGGCTGGTCCCGTTCGGCACCGCATGGCGCAGCACGAGATTGACGTCATGCCGCTGCCGGCCCCGCGCCAGCAAGGCGCCGGAAACCTCGGCAAAGGCCTCTTCCCCGGCAAGGACGATCTCACCGTCGATGCGGCTGCTCATCGGGCCGACCGCCAGCACATTGGAGACATAGCTCGCCCCGGTGCCCACCTCGGCCTCGTCGCGCAGCGAGACGAACCCCGCCTCCTGGCTGAGCCGCACCGCCCGCATCAGCCGCGCCGAGTGATCTAGGGTGATCCGGGTCAGCCGGTTCGCCCAGCCCGTACCCACGAACGTCTCGGTGATCCCGACCGCCGCGCCGGCCTCAAGGACGATACTCAGCGGCAGCTGATCCTCGCCGCCAGTCGTCACATGCACGATCTGGACGTGCAGCGCACTGTCCGCGCCCAACCGCAATTCGCTGCCAATACCATTCGCGAGCATGCCCAAAGGATGCGCCGTGGTGAGCGTCGCTGTCCCCAGCGCGAAACCGTCCGCGGCGCTCGTCGCCGGATCGTATCGCCCGTCCACGAAAACCAGCCGCGGCCCCGCCACCGGTAGCCACAAGGCCGCCATGTCGATCGGCACCTGCGGACGCACCAAAGCCCGCGCCGCCTCGATCTCGCCCGGATCGCTCCAGCGCCAGGCCTCTTCGCGGCGGGAGGGAAGCGCGAGCGTGCTCACGCCACCCTTCCTTCCTCGTCATGCTGAACTTGTTTCAGCATCCATGCTCCCACCAGCAGGGTGCGCGACCAGATGGACCCTGAAACAAGTTCAGGGTGACGGTTTGAGAGGCGGGCAAAGATCCTCATGCCGCCATCTCTCCATAACCTTCGCGCTCGAGCTCGTGCGCCAGCTCCGCGCCGCCCGAGCGGACGATCCGCCCGCCCGCCAGCACATGGACGAAGTCCGGCCGCACAATGTCGAGCAGGCGCTGATAATGGGTGATCAGCAGCACCGCCTTGTCGGGCTTGCGCATGATCCGGTTGATCCCCTCGCCGACCACGCGCAGCGCATCGATGTCGAGGCCGCTGTCCGTCTCGTCGAGAATGGCGAGCTTCGGATCGATGATCCCCATCTGCACCATCTCGTTGCGCTTCTTCTCGCCGCCGGAGAAGCCGACATTCACCGCCCGCTTCATCATCTCGAAATCGAGCCCGAGCGCATCCGCCTGCGCCCGCGCCAGCCGCAGGAAATCGCCCGCCGAAAGCTCCGCCTCGCCCCGCGCCCGTCGCTGGGCGTTGAGCGCGGTGCGCAGGAACTGGACGTTGGAGACGCCGGGAATTTCGACCGGATATTGGAACCCCAGGAACATGCCCTTCGCGGCCCGCTCGTGCGGCTCGAGCGCGAGCAGATCCTCGCCGTCGAGCGTGACCGAGCCTTCGGTCACCTCGTAACCGGGCCGCCCGGCGAGCACATAGGACAGGGTCGACTTGCCCGACCCGTTCGGCCCCATGATCGCATGGATTTCGCCCGGGTTCAGGATGAGGCTGATCCCCTTCAGGATCGGATTGCCGTCGACGGTGGCGTGGAGGTTGGTGATCTTCAGCATCGTTCTTTCACTTCAAGCAGGAACGAAATCGCGGTCTTTGCTCCGCGATCAATAAAACCCTCACCAGCAGGATTGTGGGGCGTCCCCTCCGAATCGAAATAATCGACCGAAGGGTCTGCGTTCCCGGCGGCGCGAACATTTTCGGGCATCAGGGCGTCGAACCAATAGACGAAGGCCTCGCTCCACTCGCCATCCTCGGAGCTGAGGCCAGACTCTCGCGCCATGTGGACCAGTTTGAGGACAGCGCCGGTCATCCCACGCTCCCCTCCAGACTGATCCCCAGCAATTTCTGCGCCTCGACCGCTTCAAGCCCCTCCCCTTCAGGGGAGGGGTTGGGGTGGGGCCTGTGCCAGCGGCCAGGCGTGTCGTTCAGAACCAGCAGGATGTGCTGGAGAACCCCGTCCATATTCCTCATCACGTCATCATTCCTGACGCGCACCACCCGAAAGCCATAACGGGTCAGCACATCATCCCGCAGCCTATCCTTCGCTTCATCATGCGTATCGCCATCGACTTCGACGATCAGCGCCTTCTGCGGACAGAGGAAGTCGGCGATGAAGCGCCCGATCACGGACTGGCGACGGAACTTCGCGCCTTCGAGCTGGCCGTTCGAGAGGTGCCTCCACAGGCGCTTCTCCGGCTCCGTAGGGTTGCGGCGCATTTCGGCGGCGCGCTGATGGAGGAGGCGCAGTTGCTCGACCGACAGGCCCCACCCCTTACCCCTCCCCTGAAGGGGAGGGGCTGAAGGACGCTGTCCCTTGTCATAGCCCCCACCCTTCAGGAGCACGGCCGCGTCTTGGTCCGTCCGGGGGACGGACCTGCGGCCGCGCTGGGTTGGGGTGGGGCTTGTTCTGGTCATCCCACCGATCCTTCCAGAGAAATCCCCAGCAATTTCTGCGCCTCGACCGCGAACTCCATCGGCAGCTGCTGCAGCACCTCGCGGGCGAAACCGTTGACGATCAGGGCGACGGCATCCTCCTGGGACAGGCCGCGCGACATGGCGTAAAAGAGCTGGTCGTCCGAAATCTTCGACGTCGTGGCTTCATGCTCGATCTGGGCGGTCGGGTTGCGGACCTCGATATAGGGCACGGTGTGGGCGCCGCATTTGTCGCCGAGCAGCAGGCTGTCGCACTGGGTGAAGTTGCGGACATTCTCCGCGCCGCCATTGACCCGCACCAGCCCGCGATAGGTGTTGTTCGAGCGGCCCGCGCTGATCCCCTTCGACACGATCGTCGAGCGGCTGCCGGCGCCGATATGGATCATCTTGGTGCCGGTATCGGCCTGCTGGCGGTTGTTGGTGACCGCGACCGAATAGAATTCGCCGACGCTGTCCGCGCCCTTCAGGATGCAGGACGGATATTTCCAGGTGATCGCGCTGCCGGTCTCGACCTGCGTCCAGCTCACCTTCGAGCGGTCCCCGGCGCAGATCGCGCGCTTGGTCACGAAATTGTAGATGCCGCCCTTGCCCTCGGCATCGCCCGGATACCAGTTCTGCACGGTCGAATATTTGATCTCGGCATCGTCCAGCGCGACCAGCTCGACCACGGCGGCGTGGAGCTGGTTCTCGTCGCGCATCGGCGCGGTGCAGCCCTCCAGATAGGAGACGTAGCTGCCCTTGTCGGCGACGATCAGGGTGCGCTCGAACTGGCCGGTATTTTCAGCATTGATCCGGAAATAGGTGCTGAGCTCCATCGGGCAGCGCACGCCCTCGGGGACGTAGACGAAGGTGCCGTCGGAGAAGACGGCGCTGTTCAAACAGGCGAAATAATTGTCGCGCTGCGGCACCACGCTGCCCAGATATTTCTGCACCAGCTCCGGATATTCGCGGATCGCCTCGGAGATGGAGAGGAAGATCACCCCGGCGCGCAGCAGCTCCGCGCGGAAGGTGGTGGCCACCGAGACACTGTCGAACACCGCGTCGACCGCGACCTTGCGCGCGCCCTCGACGCCGGCGAGCACTTTCTGCTCCTCGATCGGGATGCCGAGCTTCTCGTAGACGCGCAGGATTTCCGGATCGACCTCGTCGAGCGAGCCGAGCTTCGGCTTCGCCTTCGGCTCGGCATAATAATAAGCGTCCTGGAAATCGATCGGTGGGATGTCGAGCTTGGCCCAGGTCACTTCTTCCATGGTCAGCCAGGCGCGATAGGCCTTGAGCCGCCATTCCAGCATCCATGCCGGCTCGTTCTTCTTGGCCGAGATGAAGCGGACCGTATCCTCGCTCAGCCCCTTGGGCGCGAACTCCTGGGCGATGTCGGAGCTGAAGCCCCATTCGTAGGTCGCATTGCGGTCGACCGCATCCTGCGCCTCCTGGTTGCGGACCTCGCTCACAGCTGTGCTCCTGCGAAGGCAGGAGCGTTGCGAGTGGCCACCGCTCCGGCCTCCGCCGGAGCACGGGAGAGCGAGGCGAGGGACACAGACGCCAGCGCGCCGCGCACCGCGCCGTTCACGACGCCCATATGCGGGCGGACCTGGCAACCGCCTTCCAGTGCACAATCGTGCTTTCCGGTGTCGACGCAGGAGGTCATCGCGATCGGCCCTTCGACCGCCTCGATAATGTCGGCGAGGCTGATCGCCGCCGGGGGCCGGGCGAGCCGGACGCCGCCGCCGGTGCCGCGAGAGGATTCGAGCAGGCCGGCGAGCGACAGCCGGCTGACCAGTTTCTGCGCGGTGGGGAGCGGAATGCCGGTCTCGGCCGAAAGCGTCGTCGCATTGACCTTCGCGCGCCCGCAATGGCGCGCGGCGGCCGACATCATCACGACGGCATAATCGGCAAGGCTCGAAAGTCGCATAATATCCGATGCTTGTTGCGAATCATTCTCAAATCGGACTGATTCGTTCCGATTGGCCGTGTGGGCCTTCCAGGCCAACATGGCAAGTGTATCTGAGCCTCGCTTTTGCCTCACCTTTGCATGTCTTTTGACGACAAAGGGGCCGCCTGCCATAGCCGCGCCGTGGCGCTCTACCCCCTCTTCCGGCCCCTCGCCTTCGCGCTCGACGCGGAGCGGGCGCACCGGCTGACGGTCCGCGTGCTGAAGGCCCTGCCCGCTGCCCGGCCCGCCGAGCCCGACCCGATGCTGGCCGTCACCGTCGCCGGCCTCGCCTTCCCCAACCCCGTCGGCCTCGCCGCCGGCTTCGACAAGGATGCCGAGGTCTGGCGGCAGATGCTCGGGCTAGGCTTCGGCTTCGTCGAGGTCGGCACGCTCACCCCCTTGCCGCAGCAGGGCAATCCGAAGCCCCGCCTGTTCCGCCTCGCCGAAGACGAAGCGGTGATCAACCGCATGGGGTTCAACAATCAGGGCCAGGCCGCCGCCGCCGCCCGCCTCGAAAAGCGCGACCGGGGCGCGGGGATCCTCGGCATCAATATCGGCGCGAACAAGGACAGCGCCGACCGGATCGCCGATTATGCCGCCGGCGTCCGCGCCATGCTCGGCCTCGCCGATTATCTCACGATCAACATCTCCTCGCCCAACACGCCCGGCCTGCGCGCCCTTCAGGACAAAGGCGCGCTCGCCGCCTTGCTTGAGGCGGTCATGGATGCGCGCGGCGCCGGCCCGCCCGTCTTCCTGAAGGTCGCGCCGGACCTCGAGCCCGCCGATATCGACGACATCGCCCGCGCCGTTCTAGACCACCGCCTCGACGCGCTGATCGTCGCCAACACCACGCTCTCCCGCCCGATGCTCGATTCCGCGCACCGGGACGAGGCCGGCGGCCTGTCCGGCGCGCCGCTCAAGCCGCTGGCGCTGCAGCGGCTGCGTGACTTCCGCAGCGCCACGGGCGGCGGCCTGCCCCTGATCGCCGCCGGCGGGATCGGCAGCGGTGCGGACGCCTTCGCCCGGATCAAGGCAGGCGCGAGCCTCGTCCAGCTCTACAGCGCCCTCGTCTATCGCGGCCCCGGCCTGGCCAATGAGATCAACCGCGACCTCAAGCACCTGCTCGCCCGCGAGGGCTTCGCGCGCTTGACGGACGCCATCGGGACTGAAAAGCCCTAGACATGTTGAAGCGCCTCATCCTCGCCTTCGCGGCCCTGCTGACCATCGGCACGGCCTCTGTCCCAACCCAGGCCCGCCAGGCTCCGCAAACCCAGCGCGGCGCGGTCTCCGCCGCCGATCCGCGCGCCGCCGCGGCCGGGATCGAGATGCTCCGGGCAGGTGGCAGCGCGGCCGACGCCGCTTTCGCCACCATGCTGGCTTTGACCGTGGTCGAGCCGCAAAGCTCGGGCATCGGCGGCGGCGGCTTCCTCATCTATCATGACCAAAGCCGCGCCCATCTCTCCGCTTATGACGGCCGCGAGACCGCGCCGCGCGCCGCGACCCCGGCCTATTTCCTCGACGCCAACGGCCAGCCCCGCACCTTCCGCGACGCGGTGGCGGGGGGAATGAGCGTCGGCGTGCCCGGCAATATCAGGCTGATCGAGCTGGCCCATCGCCGCCACGGCCGCCTCGCCTGGGCGCGGCTCTTCCAGCCCGCCATCCGCCTCGCCCGCAACGGCTTCGCGATCACCCCGCGCCTCTTCAATGCGCTGGCGGCTCAGGGCAGCCTGGGCGGCTTCTCGGAATGGGGCCGCCAGCAATTCTATCTGCCGGACGGGACGCCCAAGCCCGTGGGCACGATCCTCCGCAATCCCGAACTGGCCGCCCTCCTCACCCGGATCGCCCGGCGCGGGCCACAGGCCTTCTATTCCGGTCCGGATGGCGAGGCGCTGCTCCGCACCGTCCGCAATGCCTCCCGCAATCCTTCGACAATGACCGCAGCGGATCTCACCGCTTATCAGGCGCGGGTGCGCGAGCCGGTCTGCGGCCGCTATCGCGTCTATCGGGTCTGCGGCATGGCGCCGGCCTCCTCGGGCGGGACGACCGTGCTCGCGATCCTCAAGCAACTGGAGCGCTTCAATCTCCGCGCGCTCGGCCACGACAATCCGGACGCCTGGCATTTGATCGGCGAATCGATGCGGCTCGCTTATGCCGACCGCGACGCCTGGCAGGGCGACACCGACTTCGTGTCCGTCCCCGTCGCCGGTCTGGTCAACCCCGCCTATCTCGCGGCGCGCTCCCTCCAGATCTCGCCCGACCGCTCCATCCCGCACGTCACCGCCGGCATGCCGCCCGGCACCACGCGCCAGGTTGCCGGCGTGGAGACGCAGGAGGCCGGCACTTCGCATTTCGTCGCCGTCGACCGCTGGGGCAATGTCGCCACTTACACCTCGACGATCGAGAGCGCCTTCGGCTCGGGTCTCACCGTCAACGGCTTCTTCCTCAACAACGAGCTGACCGACTTCAACTTCAATCCCATGACCGACGGCCAGCCCGCCGCGAACCGAGTCGAGGGCGGCAAGCGCCCGCGCAGCTCCATGTCGCCGACCATCGTCTACGGGCCGGACGGACGGGTCAGGATCGCGCTCGGCGCCGCCGGCGGCTCGACGATCATTGCCCAGGTCGCCAAGGCGCTGATCGGCGTGCTCGACTGGGATCTCAGCGCGCAGGACGCGATCGCTCTGCCTCAGCTGATCGGGATGGGCGACCGCGTCACCGTCGAGCGCGGCACCGCGCTGGAGGCGATGACCCCACGGCTGCAGGCGCTGGGCCAGACGGTCGTTCCGATCGACCCCGGCTACAAGGCCAATGCGATCGAGCGTGTGCGCGGCCGCTGGGTTGGCGCCGCCGATCCGCGCAGCGAAGGCACCTGGCTCGCCCAATAGCCGACCGTTCCCCGACGTAGCAGCGCCTTCCCTTACGGCGCACAATGTTTCATGCAGGGCCGCGACACGGGCAATCCGTGCGGGGGAGAGCATGCGCTACCTGGAGCATTTCGAGAATCTCGTCGCCATGTTCTTCGCGCGGGCGAAGCAGCAAGGCGACGCCCCTTTCCTCTGGGCCAAGAAAGAGGGCGAATGGCAGAGCATGTCCTGGAGCGAGGCCGCGGCGAAGGTCGCCCGGCTCGCCGCAGCGCTCAAGAAATTCGGGCTGGAGCGGGGCGACAGGGTGATGCTGGTCGGCGAGAACAGGCCGGAATGGCTGATCTCCGACCTCGCGATCATGGCCGCCGGCTGCGTCACGGTGCCGACCTACACGACCAATACCGAGCGCGATCATCAGCACATCCTGGACGATAGCGGTGCCCGCGCGGTGATCGTCGCCACCCAGAAGCTGGCCAAGACTCTGCTCCCCGCCGCCGTGCGCTCCAATTATTGCGAGACCGTGATCGGCATGGAACCCTTGCCAGGCGGCCAGGCCGGTACTGTCGCCTTCCACGACTGGCACGCCCTGATTGCCGCGGAGACTGGCGACGCCGAGGCCTGCGCGGCGCAAGCGACCTTCGCCCGCACCGACCTCGCCTGCATCATCTACACGTCGGGCACCGGCGGGGCCCCGCGCGGCGTGATGCAGTCGCACGGCTCGATCCTCCACAATATCGAAGGCTGCACGGCGCTCATCTCGGAGGACTTCGGCTGGGACGACGAGGTCTTCCTGTCCTTCCTCCCCGCCAGCCACGCCTACGAGCATAGCGGCGGGCAGATGTTCCCGATCGGGCTTGGCGCGCAGATCTATTATTCGGAAGGGCTGGAGAAGCTCGCCTCCAATATCGAGGAGGTTCGCCCCACGATCATGGTCGTGGTGCCGCGCCTCTTCGAGGTGCTCCGACAGCGCATCCTGAAGCAGATCGAGAAGCAGGGCGCCTTCGCCAATTATCTGATGCGCCGCAACCAGACGATTGGCTTCAAGGCCTATACCGGCCGGGTTCCGCTCTGGGACAAGCCGATGAACTTCCTGCTGAACCGGACGCTGCGGCCCAAAGTCGCCGCCAAGTTCGGCGGGCGGATCAAGGCGCTCGTCTCCGGCGGGGCGCCGCTCAATCCCGACGTCGGTATCTTCTTCGGGTCGCTCGGGCTCACCCTGCTGCAGGGCTATGGCCAGACCGAATCCGGCCCGGTCCTCTCCTGCAACCGGCCGAGCGTGGGCCTCAAGATGGACACGGTCGGGCCGCCCTTGCTGAACACCGAGGTGAAGATCGCCGAAGATGGCGAGATATTGGTAAAGGGCGAGCTCGTGATGATGGGCTATTGGCGCAACGAGCCGATGACCGAGCGGACGGTCATTGACGGCTGGCTGCACACCGGCGACGTCGGCCATATCGACGAGAAGGGCCGGATCGTCATTACCGATCGCAAGAAGGACCTTATCGTCAATGACAAGGGCGACAATGTCGCGCCCGCCAAGGTCGAGGGCATGCTCACCCTGCAGCCGGAGATCGTCCAGGCGATGGTGGCCGGCGACAAGCGGCCCTACATTGTCGGCCTGATCGTGCCCGATCCCGAATGGACCGCCGATTGGTGCGGCAAGACCGGACGCAAGTGCGATTTCGACGAACTCGCCCGCGACCCCGATTATGTGAAGGCGCTCGGCGCCGCGGTGGACCGGGTGAATGCAGATCTCAGCGTGATCGAGAAGGTTCGCCGCTTCATCATCGCCGACGAGCCTTTCACGGTGGAGAACGCGCAGCTGACGCCCTCGATCAAGATCAGGCGGCATGTGATCCGGGAGATTTACGGCGAAAGGCTGGACGCGCTCTACAAACGCTGAGGCCTAGCCCCGGAAACTGTCCTTGCCGGCACGCCGTGCGGCCAGCTCCTCCACCGAGCCAGCCCGCATGAAGGGGTTGGTCGCCAGTTCCAGTGCGATCGTTGTCGGTACGGTCGGCTGCTCGCGCTCGCGCAATGCCTCCACCTCGGCCATTCGCTCGGCCAGCGCCGCATTGTCCGGCTCGACGGTCACCGCGAAGCGGCCATTCGAGAGCGTATATTCGTGCGCGCAGTAAACAAGCGTGTCCGGCGGCAGCTTCGCCAGGCGCTGCATGTTCTTATGCATCTGCGCCGGCGTCCCCTCAAACAGCCGGCCGCAGCCCATGGCGAACAGGGTGTCGCCGATGAAGAGGATACGGGCCTCCGGAATATGATAGGCGATGTGTCCGGCCGTGTGGGCCGGCACCTCCAGCACCCGCGCCCGCCAGCCGCCAAGGGTCGCGATATCGCCCTCGGCGACGCCGCGGTCCATATTCGGGATGCGCGCGGCCTCCGCCGTCGGCGCGGTGATTGTGCAGCCGGTCGCCGCCTTGATCGCCTCGTTGCCTCCGATGTGATCGGGGTGCCAGTGCGTGTTCCAGATCTGCGTGATCTGCCAGTGGCGCCGCGCCGCCTCGGTCAGGACCGGCTCCGCCACGGCGGGATCGATCACTGCCGTTTCACCGGACCCCGGATCGTGGAGCAACCAGACATAATTGTCGGAGAGAACCGGGATGCGGGCGACTTCGAGAGCCATGCCGGGCGCTTACGCCTTCCCTGCCAGCAAGGCCAGCGCCTCGCGGCCCAGCCGTTCGGTCAGCGGTTCGGCCCCTTCTGCCCGTCCCAACCGCGCAGCCTGGCCGGCGAAATGCGGCTTGAGGCCCAGGGGCGCGAGCGCGAGGCTGGCCAGCGGGAAGGGCGGCGCCTCCTCGCGGATCGGGCCGAACGCATCGGTCAATTTGGTCGGCAGGCCGCGCGCCAGGCCACCGCTGTAGAGATTGGTGAAGGCCGTCTGCTCCGCCAATTCGCTTGTCAGGCCGGCGCGATGCTCCTTGCCGATCAGGCTTTCCGGGCAATGGAGATAGGCTGTGCCCAGCTGCACGGCAGAGGCGCCGAGCAGGAAGGCCGCGGCAATCCCGCGCGCATCGCCAATCCCGCCGGCGGCGATCACCGGGACGGAGACGGCATCGACGATCTGCGGCAGCAGCGCCATCAGCCCCATCTGCTCGTCCGGCGGATCGTCGAGGAAGCGCCCGGCATGGCCTCCCCCCTCCCAGCCCTGGGCGATGATTGCGTCAACCCCGACCTCGGCCAGCGCCCGGGCCTCGGCGACAGTGGTGGCATTGCCGATGAGCTTCGCGCCGGTGCGCCGGACCCGCTCGAGCAACGCGTCCCCGGGCAGGCCGAAATGGAAGCTGACGAGGTCCGGTCGGATGTCCTCCACCGCCGTGCAGAGTTCGTCGCGAAAAGGTTGCCGCACGGCGCCGCCGCCCGCGCCCAGCGGGATTCCCGCCGCTTCGTAGACGGGCCGGAGCAAGGTGCGCCAGGCGCTGTCGTCTGCCTCCTCGGGCAGCTCGTGACAGAAGAAGTTGAGATTGAGTGGCCCGACGGCCGCGGCGCGCACTTCGGCTGCCTCCGCGATCATCTCCCCCGGTGTCCGCATCGCGCAGGGCAACGAGCCGACGGCGCCGCCCTTGAGCGCGGCGATGGCGAGCGCGACACCACCGGCCCCGGCCATCGGCGCCTGCACGATCGGCAGCCGCGCCCCGGAGAGCGCGAGGAATCTCCGGTCGGGCCAGGTGCTCACCAATGGCCCGTATTCGGCATCGACGCCCAGGGCTCGGCGACCGGGAGATTGCTGCCCTTCTGGAGGAGCTCGATGGAGATATTGTCGGGGCTGCGGACAAAGGCCATTCGGCCCTCGCGCGGTGGCCGATTGATCGTGACCCCGGCATCCATCAGCCGCCGGCAAGTTTCATAAACATCGTCCACCTCATAGGCGAGGTGGCCGAAATTGCGGCCCTCGCCATAGGCCTCGGCAGCGCTGCCATCCTCGGCCGGCCAGTTCCAGGTCAGTTCCACCTGGGCATCCTCGTCGCCGGGCGCCGCCATGAAGATCAGGGTGAATCGGCCCTGCTGGCTCTCCATCCGCCTGATCTCCTTCAGGCCGAGCAGTTCGAAGAAGGCGACTGTCTCATCCGGGTTCGAAACGCGGATCATCGTGTGCAAATACTTCATTGTCGGCCTTTCAGCTCGTCGATATCAATGCACGGTTCATCGGCAGCATGCTGATGGACTCGCCGCCACTTTGGACGGCCGGGGGTTCATAGCATGGCCGACGCGTCGAGGGGCAAGCGCATGCGCAGAATGATGATGGTGGCGGGGCTGGCTTTGGTGGCGTCCTGCCGGGGTGGCGGCGCGGACCAGAACAATGCGGCTCAGGCCAATCAGGCGACGACGACGCCGACCCGGGTGGCCGGTTTCGACTGGGGCAATCCGGGCGGTGACCTCGCGAACAACCCGCAATATGCACGCTCGCAAGCGCTCTGCCGGGCGGTGGCGGGGCGCGACGTCCCCACGGCCGACCGACCGGACCCGGCCACCGCGTCCCGGCTGCTCGGCTGCGACGCTGAAGCGCTTTATTACGGGATCGGTGCGGCGCGCGATCCTGCCCGGGCGCGGCAATGCGCGCTCACCCAGCTGCCGACGGACCCGGTGCTCGAGCCGTTCGCCGGCCGGGCGATGCTGACGACCATTTATGCCAATGGCGAGGGCGCGGCGCGCAACCTGGATGTCGCCATGCATCTCGCCTGCACCTTCCAGGGCGCGGAACCCGGCGAATATGACCGCCGCGTCACCCACCTCGCCCGCCTTCGCGACCAGCATTGGGAGGGCCGCGACTTTTCCTGGTGCGACGATATCGACCCCGGTCTTGGCACGGGGCTCTGCGCCGCGCATCAGGCGGCGCTTGCCCGGCCGCAGCGCGAGGCGGCGCAACGGGCGCTCATTGCCGCTTGGACACCCGAGCAGCGGCAGGCCTATGAGCCGCTCCGCCGCGCCTTCGAGGAGTTCGTCGCGGCCTCGGCCAGCGGCGATCTGTCCAGCGGGGGTTCCTCCTATGCCTCGCTCCGCAACCGGCTGGAACAGGGCCTGCGTGATCAGTTCGCCGACATGCTGCAGAAACTGGAGCATGGCCGCGCGCCGCGCTTCACCAGCGGCCAGCTGCGCACCGAGGATCTGCAGCTCAACCAGGCCTATCAGGCGAGGCTGGCCGACGAGCGCCAATATGACGCGCCGGGCATCTCGCCCGAATCGATCCAGAACGCGCAGCGAGCGTGGCTGCGCTACCGCGACGCCTTCATCGCCTTTGCCGCGGTCAAATATCCACGCGTGCAGCGCGACAGGCTCGCCGCCTGGATTACCCAGAACCGCTCGCAGATCATTCCCGGCATCTGATTCTCAGTTCATCGCTATAAATACACGGTTCATCGACGCCATGCGATGAGCCGTCTCTGCCCGGCGGCTCGGTTCGCGCGGGCGTGGGAGTCATGAAATGTCAGAGGAAACCAAGGGGACTGAGGAAGTCCGGGGAAATCGGAGAATCATGCTGATTGCCGCCGCATTGCTTGCGGTCGGCATGATCGCAGGCGGCTATCTGCTCGGCGACGGGCTGAAGCGCGCCCATCTCGCCGACCGCGCCGTCACCATGCGCGGCCTGGCCGAACGCGACGTCACCGCCGATCTCGCCACCTGGACGATCACCTTCACCGCGCAGGGCGAGGAGCTCGGCGCCGTCCAGGCCGAAAGCGACCGCGACGCCCAGACGGTGATCGCCTTCTTCCGCGCCGCCGGCTTCCCGGCCGGGGCGGTGAGCGACGCGGGCGGCTCGGTGAACCAGTTCTACGACACCAACCGCAACGCCAACAGCGTCACCGTCACGCGCCGCATCCAGCTGCGCACCAACGATGTCATGCGGGCGCGTGCCGCTTATGCCCGGCAGTTCGAGCTGATCCGGAACGGCGTCGCCATCCAGGAAGGCTCGTCGATGCAGTACAGCTTCACGCAGCTGAACAGCATCAAACCCGCGATGATCGCGCAGGCGACCCAGAATGCGCGGCAGGCGGCGGAACAGTTCGCGCACGATTCAGGGACCGGCGTCGGCGGCATCCGCTCGGCGACGCAGGGCTATTTCTCGATCGGCGCGCGCGACGGCGACCCGACCGGCGAAGGCGGCAGCGGCAGCAACGACTCACCCTTCCAGAAGGTGCGCGTCGTCACGACGATCGAATTCTACCTGAGCTGAGCGATTTCTAGTCGGACGAAAGTCTGACGACTCTGAAATCGCGGCAACAAAGACCCGCCCTTAGCGCGGGGGCTGCGCCGGAGCCGGCGTCGGGGTCCGAGAGGGCGCCGGCGCCGGTGTCTGTTGGGGGGCGGAAGGCGCCGCCTCCTCGATCTCGCGGACGGTGGCGAGGCTGGCGGCGGCCTGCCGCCCGGCGTCGCTGTCCGGGGCGAGCTCCACCACCCGGCGGTAGAGCGTGTAAGCCTCGTTCATATTGCCGGCCTGGCCGACGATCGTGCCCGCGAGGAGCAGGATATCGGGATCGTCCGGCGAGAGCTGGCGGGCATGGGCGATGTCGGCGGCGGCGCGCACGGCATCGTTCGAGCGGCGCGCCAGAGCGGCGGAAAGATACCAGGCGAAGCCGTCATTCGGCACCAGCTGCAACGCACTGTCGATATCGCTTCGCGCCTGCTCCGCACGCCCGAGCGCGACCTGCGCGCGGGCGCGGTCAAGCAAGGCCTGGCCGCGCTGCCCCTGGTCCAGGCCCGGGGTGGTGAGCGCCGCGTCCAGCGCCTGCAGCGCGCGCAGCGGCTCGCCCGCGGCCAGCCAGGCATTGCCGGCCTGGGCGCGGAAGCCGGCGCGGCCGGGCGCATTCGCGGCCTCGGCCTCCTGGGCGCTCTGGTCGTAGACGGTGGCGGCGGCCGCCCATTGCTCCTGCGCCGCGAAGGCCAGGCCGAGGCAGCGCCGCGCCGACAGCCGGCCGGGGCCGCGCTCGTCCACCCACGCCTGCGCCTCGGTCGCGGCCTGGGCCGGGTTGCTGCGCGCCAAAGCGAGGCAGGCGCGGAGCCGATCATTGTCGCCCTGCGGCGCGGGTCCGGATGAAGCGGGCGCGGACACCTGCAGGGCTGCGGCGAGCGCGATGGCGGTTAGAGGCATGTCACTCCACGAGATTGGCGACGGTTTCGAGCAAGAGGTCGATATCCTGGTGGCGCGAGAGCCGATGGTCGCCCGACTTGACGAGGATCGTCTGCACGTCCGCTGAACGGAGCTTCCCCATCAGCTCGGCCGCATATTGCGGCGGCACGTCGGTGTCGCGCATGCCGTGGACGAGCCGTACCGGGCAGTCGATGGGGATCTCGACATGGAGCAGCCGGTGCGCCTCCGCGCTCTCGAAGAAGGCTCGCGTGGTCACGGTCGGCACGGGGCCATAGGGATTCGGTTCCTCGAGCCGGCCGTCGCGAGCGATCGCCATCTTCTGCTCCGGCGTGAACCCCCAGTCGGTGAAATCGGGCGCGGCGGCGACCCCCACCAGCCCGACGATCCGGAGGGGACGTGCGATGGCGAGATGGAGCGCCAGCCAGCCGCCCATGGACGAACCGACCAGCAGGATCGGCCCTTCCGGCACGACATGGTCGATCATGTAGAGCGCATCGCCCAGCCAGTCCCGGAGGCTCTGCGCCTCGAATTCGCCGCCGCTCTCGCCGCAGCCGGCATAATCGAACAGCAGGCTGCCCCGCCCGACCCGCGCCGCCCACTCGGCCAGAGCGGTCGCCTTGGTACCGCTCATGTCGGAGGCATAGCCGGGGAGGAACAGGATGGTGGCGCCGCGGCCGGGGCGGTGGCGATAGGCGAGCTGAAGCCCCGGGCGGGCCTCGACGAATTGCGTCACAATCATCGCTGCCGCCTAGCAGCGGCGATCTCCAATGGCGAGAGCGGGCCGATTTCGGCGACACTTAGCCTTACGAACTGTTTCGGACTCTTAACTATTAGCAGGGCCGCGGTTCGACATTTCCGTGCGCGTCCATTCGAGTTTGCCCGCATTCCTGGCGGCCGGCCAGAAAGGCCATGACGGCCTCGCGGAAGCGATCAGGCTGGTCGAGCATGATGAAGTGGGCGCTGTTCTCGATCGGAATCACGTGGATCGACGGCGCAGCGGCATAGGCGCTGGCGAAGATGCTGCGAAACATGTCTGCCCGCGCGGGATCGGACACCGCATAGAGCACCGTGGTCGGGACCCGGCCGATCGCCGGCACGTCGCCGCGAAGATCGCTGGTCGCATCCTCGTAAATAGCCTGGCCGGTGACCTGATGATTGGCCGCATTCATCCAGCCGCCGACCCGCGCGCGGCCCGCCTCGGTGAGCGTCATGCTGGCCGGCACGGGCTGCGGGCCGGATTGCGCCTGCAGCGCGGTGCGCAGTTGCGCGGCAATCGGCCTGACTGTCTCCAGGGTCGCGTTCGGTCCCATCAACACCCCGAAAAAGGGCAGGGTATCGACGACCATGAGCCGGCCGACCTGGTCCGGATGACTCTTCACCAGCAGCATGCCGATCAGCCCACCCATGGAGTGGCCGATCACGGCGGGGCGCTCGATCCGGTTGCCGCGGAGATAGGTCGATAGGTCATCGACGATGCCGGCGAGCAGGGCATCCCGTTGACCGTCCCGCACATTGGCGCCGGGATCGTCGCCGCCGAAGCCGTTCACCTGGACGAGGAGGACGCGGTGACCCCGCGCCAGCTCCGGGGCGATCCCGTCCCAGACCGCGCGCGGGCTGGCGAGACCGGGGATGAGCACGACCGGCGCGCCCTGCCCGGTCGACTGGATGGAGATGTGCGGCAGCCGGGTCTCGGCAGGCGCTGCGGCAGACGTCGCGGCGGGGGCGGTCTGGGCGGCAAGTACGGAGGCCGGCGCTGCGGCGAGGCCAGCCATCAGGGCGGCAAGGAGGAAGAGCTTGCGGGTCATTGTCGGTCCTTCAATGGTCAGTCGTTTGAGAAAATCGCCTCGATCGGCAGCTCGAACAGAGCGGCGATGCGGAAGGCGAGCGGGAGGCTCGGATCATATTTGCCCGTCTCGATTGCATTGACGCTCTGCCGCGAAACGGCGAGCCGGTCGGCCAGATCCTGCTGGCTCCAGTCGCGCTCGGCGCGCAGGACTTTCAGCCGGTTCTTCATGCCCGAAGCTTGGTCCAGACCGCGCCGACCGCCAGGCCGAAGCACCAGACGATGAAACACCAGAAAGCGGGCAGGTGCCGCGCAAGGCCGAATTCCTCAAGGAAGCCCCAGACCGTCGCCACGACCAGCAGGAAGCCGGTGGCGATCAGCATTTTCCGGACGGCCAAAGCGCGCTGATATTCGTCCGTCTCCTCGACCAGGAAGCGGCCAAGCGCCCAGACGATGCCGATCAGCGGCAGGGCCGGCAGCACCGCAATCGCGTAAAGCGCCGGCCCGGCGATCTGATAATGGCGATGCAGGAGGATCGCGCCGAGGAGCACGACGATATAGCCGCCTGCGAGGGGCAGCATGCGCCGGTTATAGGCCAGGCCTGCCGCGGTCGCGCAGCCCCGGCGCTGTGCGTTCGCCCTCACCTCGAGGCCCATCCAGACGAGCGCCGCGAGCGCGGGCAGGAAGAAGGGCAGCAGGGCGACTCCGTCGATTCCCCATTTCTCCGCAAGCCAGGGGGTCGCGCCCATCAGCAGGATGAAGATGACCATCGAGGCAATCAGGCGGGTACGGGGCGGGTTTGCAGGCTCGGCATCGAATGCCATGGAAAGTGTCCTTCTCATTAAGTCAAGGACACTTTACATTGCGATTCACGACTATGTCAAGTGTGCTTTACAAGGCTGGTTTCCTGGAGACGCTGCCGCTATATCGCTCCCATGCAGCGCCGCCTCGCCTTCGAGACCACTACCGCCACCCCGGGTTTCCGGGGGCCGTCGGGTCGCGCGTCCTGAGCTGACGCGGCCGGTGGCTCGCCCGGGGACGGGTGAGCCGGCGCCTCTCTCCCGTTCCTGTCTTTTCCTCGGACGCCGAGGCGTGCATTAGGCGCGCGAAGGAACGTGATGGTTATGAACATGCTTTCGATCAGACTGCCCGACGGATCGGTCCGCGAAGTCGCGCCGGGCTCGACGCCGGCGGATGTCGCGGCGGCGATCGGGCCGGGCCTCGCCAAGGCGGCGATCGCGGCGCGCGTGAATGGCGAGCTGCGCGATATCGGCCGGCCGTTCGAGGGCGACAGCGAACTGGCTCTGGTCACGGCGCGCGACGAGGCGGATGCGCTGGAGCTGGCGCGGCACGATTTCGCCCATGTCCTCGCCGAGGCGGTGCAGAGCCTCTTTCCCGGCACGCAGATCACCTTCGGCCCGGCGACGGACGACGGCTTCTACTATGACTTCGCCCCGACGGCCGAGCGCGGCCCGTTCACGGAAGAGGACCTGCCGGGGATCGAGGAGGAGATGCGGCGCATCATCCGCGCGGACAAGGCGCTGAAGCGGGAAGTCTGGACGCGCGATCAGCTCCTCCAGCGCTGGCGGGATCAGGGCGAGACGTTCAAGGCCGAATGGGCTGCCGAACTGCCGGAGGGTGAGGAACTGACGGTCTACTGGTCGGGTGACGACTGGGTGGACATGTGCCGCGGCCCGCACCTCGCCTCGACGGGCAAGCTCGATCCGGACGCTTTCAAGCTGACGCGCGTGTCCGGCGCCTATTGGCGCGGCGACCAGAACAATCCGCAGCTCTCGCGCATCTATGGCACGGGCTGGCTGAACCGGAAGCAGCTCGACGCCTATCTCGTGCGGCTCGAAGAGGCGCAGAAGCGCGACCATCGCAAGATCGGCCAGGAGATGGACCTGTTCCACCTCCAGCAGGAGGCGCATGGCTCGGTCTTCTGGCACCCGAAGGGCTATGTGATCTGGCGCCAGCTGGAGGCCTATATGCGCCGCCGGCTGGACGCGACCTATCAGGAGGTGAAGACGCCCCAGGTAATGGACGCGCGCCAGTGGGAGCAGTCCGGCCACTGGGGCAAATATCGCGAGAATATGTTCGTCATCCCCGACGAGGTGCCGAACACGGAGGATGAAGGGCCGATCGTCTCCGACGATGCGGACTGGATGGCGCTGAAGCCGATGAACTGCCCGGCGCACGTCCTGATCTTCCGGCAGGGGATCAAATCCTACCGCGATCTCCCCTTGCGCCTCGCCGAATTCGGCTGCTGCCACCGCAACGAACCGCACGGCGCGCTGCACGGCATCCTGCGCGTGCGTCAGTTCACGCAGGACGATGCCCATATCTTCTGCCGCGCCGACCAGATCGTCGAGGAGGTGCGGATGTTCTGCGATCTGCTCGACCGGGTCTACAAGGATCTCGGCTTCCCGGATTATGCGATCAAGCTGGCGCTGCGGCCCGAGAAGCGCTTCGGCAGCGACGAGATGTGGGACTGGTCCGAACAGTCGCTGCGCGACGCGGTCGCCGCGACGGGCCGCGACACGGCGGAGTTCGGCTGGGAGGAATTGCCGGGTGAAGGCGCCTTCTACGCGCCGAAGCTTGAATTCCATCTGACCGACGCGATCGGCCGCACCTGGCAGGTCGGCACGATGCAGACGGACACGGTCCTGCCCGACCGGCTCGACGCCTCCTATGTCGGCGAGGATGGCGAGCGGCACCGGCCGGTCATGCTCCATCGCGCGATCCTTGGAAGCTTCGAACGCTTCATCGGCATATTGATCGAGCATCATGCCGGCCGTTTCCCGCTCTGGCTGGCGCCGGTGCAGGTGGCGGTGGCAACGATCGTCTCGGACGCCGACGATTATGCCCGGGAGGTCGCGGCGGTTCTGGAGGCCAGGGGCCTGAGGGTCGAGCTCGACACGCGCAACGAGAAGATCAACTACAAGGTCCGCGAGCACAGCCTGGCCCACACCCCCTATCTGATGGTCGTCGGCAAGCGCGAGGCGGAGGAGCGCACGGTGGCGCTTCGCCCGCTTGGCGCCGACGCCCGGCAGGAGGTGTTGCCGCTGGATCAGGTGGCGGAACGGCTGGCGCTGGAGGCGCTGCCGCCCGATCTGCGGCCTTGAGGCAAAGCGGGAGCGCGAAATGCGCTCCCTTCGCCTCGTCCATCTTTCATTCAGACCTTTTATTGACTAGGTGAGGCGCTGCTTCACGATTCAGGAGAAACCAAGATACGTCCCCCACTCAACCGGCGCCCCACCGCCCCACCCCTTAACGGCCCCCGCTTCAACGAATTCATCTCCGTGCCCAAGGTGCGCGTGATCGATGAGAATGGCGAAAACCTCGGGGTGTTGCTGACCGCCGAAGCGATTGAGCAGGCCGCGGAAGTCGGCCTCGACCTGGTCGAGGTGTCGCCCAATGCCGATCCGCCGGTCTGCAAGTTCCTGGACGTCGGCAAATTCAAATATGAGGCCCAGAAAAAGGCCAATCTCGCCCGCAAGTCGCAGAAGACGCAGGAGATCAAGGAGATCAAAATGCGTCCGAATATCGACGATCACGACTATGACACGAAGATGAAGAAGGTGAACGCCTTCATCGGCGAAGGCGACAAGGTGAAGCTGACGCTCCGCTTCCGCGGCCGCGAGCTCGCCCATGGCGAACTCGGCATGCGCCTCCTGCAGCGGGTCCAGGCCGATGTCGCCGAAACCGCCAAGGTGGAGCAGCACCCGCGCATGGAAGGCCGGCAGATGCTGATGGTGCTGGCCCCGAAATAGGCCGGATTCCCCTTCGACACGCGCTCAAACGGCGCCGGAGCCCCGCTTCGGCGCCGTTACTCTGTCCGCAGGCCTTTCCCTCTGAGAAGGGAAAGCCCGCCTTTCCGTAACGGCAAGACAAAATGCCCGTTTCACCTTGCAACGCATCTGTTGCGGATTTGCCATAAAGCCGCCCAAACCTGCGGGAAACTGCGGTGTTTCCGCTGGCGTAAGGTTTCCGTGCACGTTAGCCTCGCCGCAAAACAAACCAACGAGATTTCGGGGAGGATCTTTCATGTCCAGGAACTATTGGCTGCTGTCTGCCGGCGTCGCCGCTCTCGTCACGCCGGGCCTTGCTCATGCGCAGAACAATGCGGCCCCACCCGCCGGCGCCGCCGCGACCCAGCCGGCCGACGAGAATCAAGAGAATAATATCGTCGTCACCGCCCAGGGCCGCCGCCAGGCGCTTCAGGACGTGCCGCTCGCCGTCACCGCGGTCAACGCCGATGCCATGCAGAATTCAGGCGCCAGCGACATCCGGCAGCTGAACCAGCTCGCCCCGTCGCTGCTCGTCTCCTCGACCGGCACCGAGGCGAATGGCTCCGCCCGTATCCGCGGCATCGGCACGGTCGGCGACAATCCCGGCCTGGAAAGCTCTGTCGCGGTCTTCGTCGACGGCGTCTATCGCTCGCGTTCGGGCATCGGCCTCAATGAGCTCGGCGACATCGAGCGCGTCGAGGTGCTGCGCGGCCCGCAGGGCACCCTGTTCGGCCGCAACGCCTCGGCCGGCCTCATCCACATCATCAGCGCCCGGCCGGAATTCGACTTCGGCGGCCATGTCGACCTGTCCTATGGCAATTTCGACCAGATTCGCGGCCAGGTCGGCATCACCGGCCCGCTCAGCGAGCAGATCGCCTTCCGTCTCGACGGCGTCTATGTGCGCCGCGACGGCTTCTACACGGTCGTCAACCCGACCGGCGGCACCGAAGGCGACGTCAACAATCGCAACCGCTTCTTCGTGCGCGGCCAATTGCTGTTCGAGCCCAGCGACGCCATCTCCGTCCGCATCATCGGCGATTATTCGCACCGCAGGGAATCCTGCTGCGGCGCCGCTTATCTGGACCGCGCGACCAGCCCGCTGATCGGCGACCTCAACAACGTTGCAACGCCGATCAACGGCACCAACGGCAACAACATCATCAACGTGCTGCGCGATCTCGGCCAGCCGCTCGCCGGGTTCAGTAACCCGTTCAGCCGGAACATCTATGTCAGCTCCGGCCGCAGCTTCGAGGGCACGACCGAGGACTGGGGCATTTCCGGCGAGCTCAACTGGGACCTTGGCGGGGCCAAGCTGACCTCGATCACCGCCTATCGCAGCTACCAATCGGGCCAGCCGGGCGATGTCGATTACGGGACGGTGGACATCCTCTATCGCCCCGATCCAGGCGTGGTCCGCGAGTTCGGCACCTTTACGCAGGAGCTCAGGCTCCAGGGCGAAGCCTTTAACGGCCATCTCGACTGGCTGGTCGGCGCCTATTACGCGAACGAGAATCTCGACCTCACGGACAATCTGCGCTTCGGCCGGAATTACGGCCGCTTCGCCACCTGCCGCATCATCTCAGGCGGCGGCCTCGCCGGCCTTTATTCGCCGGCCAACCCGGGCTGCGTCGTCCCCGTCGTGGGCCCGGCGACGATCGCCGGCGCCTCCGGCGCCAGCGGCGCCGATATCAACGCCGCCTTCGCCCTGCTCGACAATCTCAACGATCGCGGCTCGACGCGCGACCTCTATTCGCAGAACAGCCGCAACTATGCGTTCTTCACGCACAATATTTTCCACATCACCAGTCAGCTCGATTTCACGATGGGCCTGCGCTACACGAACGAGCGCAAGCGGTTCAACGCGACCTTCGGCAATGACAATGTTGCCTGCCAGCAGATCCAGGGTCTGGTCCTCGACGATGCCCAGGCCGGCAATGCGACGGCCCGGGCCCTGGCCGGCGCACTGATCGGCCTTGGCTGCCAGGGCAATTCCACGGCGGAACTGAACGGCGTCTCGATCAACAGCCGGCGCAGCGAGGATGAGTGGACCGGCACCGGAATCCTCTCCTACCGCCCGAACAATGACCTGATGTTCTATGCGAGCTTCTCGCGCGGCTACAAAGCGGGCGGCTTCAACCTCGACCGCTCCGCGCTGAAATCGCCGATTGTTCCGTTCGCCTTGTCGGGTGGCGCCCAGTCCCTGGTCGGCAACCTGCAGTTCGACCCGGAAATCAATAACGCCTATGAATTCGGCATCAAATATTCGCACGGGCCGATCACGCTGAACGTCACCGCGTTCCGCCAGGACTTCCGGAACTTCCAGCTGAACACGTTCAACGGCACGGTCTTCCTGGTCCAGAACATCAACGGCTGCAGCAACCTCGTCGGCGGCAGCCTGGCGGACTCGGACCAGGCGGACTCCGCCGCCGGCTCGAACTTCAACGCCGCGGCGGCGACGACCGGGGCCTGCGCGGCCAGCGACGTCACCTTCGGCGTCCGTTCGCAAGGTATCGAGATCGAGGGTATGGTCCGGCCAACGCGTAACCTGACCCTCACCATGGGTCTGACACTGGCCGACACGAAATACCGGAACGACCTGGTCGGCAATGACCGGGGCGCGCCGCTGGATCCGGCACTGCGCGAGCTTCCGGGCCAGCGTCTTTCCAATGCGCCGCGGCTCGTGGGCACCGGCTCGATCAGCTGGACGCCGCAAATCGGCAATAGCGGGCTGACCGGCCTGATCTACGCCGATGCCCGCGTCACCAGCGGTTACAATACCGGCTCCGACCTGTTCCCGCAGAAGGCTCAGGACAGCTACGCGCTGATCAATGCCCGGCTCGGCGTGCGTGGACCGCAGCAGCGCTGGTCGATCGAATTCTGGGCGCAGAATCTGTTCAACCAGGATTATCAGCAGGTCGCGTTCAACTCGCCCTTCCAGGCGGGCACGACCGCAGCGCCGTTCGTGGATCCGCAATTCCCCGGCGGGCGGCAGATCTTCTCGTCCTTCCTGGCCGAGCCGCGGACCTACGGTATCACCGGCCGCTTCCGCTTCTAGGGGCGACGCACCGGACGAAGAGGCCCTCGCCGGAAACGGCGGGGGCCTTTTTCTTCGCCTGCGAAATGTGTAACCTCAAGGTTTCTTGCAGGCCGGAGTGATGCGCGTCGCCATGCTGAAGAATGACCTCAGGGCGAGGCGCAGCGAGAAAGGCTGGACGCAGGCCGAACTGGCCGAGCGCGTCGGGGTCAGCCGCAAGACGATCAACACGGTCGAGAACAATGTCTTCATCCCGTCGACGATCCTGGCGCTGCGGCTCGCGCGGGCGCTGGAGACGCCGGTCGAGGCGCTGTTCTGGCTGGAGGGCTAGTCAGGCGGCCTTGCGGCCGGCGGGCGAGGAGCCGGCGGCCGCCTTGTGCAGCGCCGCCTCCAGGCGTTTCAGCTGGGCCGGCGCCTCGATTTTCCCGCCATCCATGCCGGTGACGTAGAAGACGTCGACCGCGCGCTCGCCATGGGTGGCGATATGGGCGGAGCGGATGACGGCGCCGCTGCCGTACAGCGCCAGAGTGAGTTCATGGAGCAGGGCCGGACGGTCGCGGGCATTGACCTCCACCACCGTGTAGCGGGTCGAGGCCTGGTTGTTGACGAAGACGGCCGGCTGGACGGTGAAGGCCTCGGCCCGCGGCAGCGGCGATGCCCGGGCGGCCAGCCGGTCCACCGAAGGCTCCTGGCCCGCCAACGCCTGCAGGATTGCAGCCTCCAGCCGCGCCAGCTGACGCGCATCGCGGAGCGGCCCGCGGCGGTTGTCCTGCACGAGGAAATTGTCCAGCGCCCTGTCGTCGCCGGTGGTGTGGATGCGCGCATCGATGATGTTGCCGCCGGCCAGGCTGATCGCTCCGGCGAGGCGGCTGAACAGGCCCGGCTGGTCCGCGGCATAGACGCTGACCAAAGTGGCGCCGCGATTCTCGCGCAACACCATGGCGACGGGCGGCGCCGACGGATCCGCTTCGACCGACGCGACCAGGCGGGCATTGTCCGCCAGCGCTTCGGGAGACTCCGCCAGCCAATAGCCATCCGACAGCCGGGCAGCATAAGCGGCGAACCGGTTCGCCGGCCAGCCGAGCCTCCCGGCCAGTTCGTGCTGGACGGCGTCGATCCGCTCGCGACGGCCCTTTTCGACATGGCCGAGCCGGAGCTTCTCCTCGGCCGCCGTGAACAAGGTGTGCAGCAGCTGGCCCTTCCACGGCGTCCAGGTGCCGGGGCCGACGGCGGTGATGTCCACGACGGTCAGCAGATAGAGCAGGCGCAGCCGCTCGAGGCTCTTCACCTCGCCGACAAAGTCATCGATCGTCTTGGGATCGGAGAGATCGCGGCGCTGCGAGCTCTTCGACATGAGCAGATGGTTGCGCACCAGCCAGGCCACCGTCTCGGTCTCGGCCGGCTCCATGCCGAGCCGCGGGCAGAGCGCGTTGGCGACCTCGGCGCCAAGCTCGCTATGGTCGCCGCCCCGGCCCTTGGCGATGTCGTGCAGCAGCACCGCGGCATAGAGCGCGCGGCGCGAGGAGATTTTCGGGAACAGGGCGGTCGCCAGTTTGTGCTGGTCCTTGAGCAGGCCGCGCTCGATCCGCGAGAGCAGGCCGATCGCGCGGATGCTGTGCTCATCGACGGTATAATGGTGGTACATGTCGAACTGCATCTGCGCGACGACGCGGCCGAAATCGGGAATGAAGCGGCCGAAGACACCGGCCTCGTTCATCCAGCGCAGCACCGTCTCCGGATCGCGCTCCGAGGTCAGCACGTCGAGGAACAGCCGGTTCGCCTCGGGGTCGGCGCGCACCGCCGCATCGATCAGCTTCGTGTGGCGGGCGGCGGCGCGCATCGCCAGCGGATGGATTTCCAGGCCATATTTGTCGGCCAAAGCGAACATCCGGATCAGCCGCAGCGGATCGGCGGCGAGAAAGGCGTCGTCGGGCACGGCCAGCCGGCCGCGGTCGAGCATGAAGCCTTCGAGCCGGCCGGGGCGGCGGCGGAAGCTCGGCAGGCCGAAGCGCCGCCCGCGCCCGGCGAACTTCTCGTCCAGATGGGCGAGGAACACACCGGTCAGGTCGCCCACCGTCTTCGCGTGGAGGAAATAGTGGCGCATGAACCGCTCGACCGCGCTCTTCCCGGGCCGGTCGGCATAATGCATCCGCGCCGCGATCTCGCTTTGATGATCGAAGGTGAGCCGCTCCTCGGCGCGCCCGGCGATCAGGTGGAGGTGACAGCGCACCGCCCAGAGGAAGCGCTCGGCGCTCTGGAAATGGCGCAGCTCCGCCGGCGAGAGCAGGCCGACCTCGACCAGTTCCGCGACATTGCGCACCCGATAGGCATATTTGCCGATCCAGAAGAGCGCGTGGAGATCGCGGAGCCCGCCTTTGCCTTCCTTCACATTGGGCTCGACGACATAGCGGCTGTCGCCCATCCGCTCGTGCCGCGCGTTGCGCTCGTCCAGCTTCTCCTTGACGAAGCCGGCGGCATTGCCGGCGACGACCTCCTTCCAGAAGCGGGCGCCGACCAGATCGTAAAGCGCCTCATCGCCCCAGACGTAGCGCGCTTCGAGGATCGCGGTGCGCACCGTCTGGTCGGCAATCGCCGCGCGGATCAGCTCGTCGGCGCTCCGCATGGACTGTCCAACCTTCAGCCCCAGATCCCAGAGCAGATAGAGGATCGTCTCGACCACCGCCTCGGTCCAGCCGGTCGACTTCCAGGGGGTGACGAAGGCGATGTCGACGTCCGAATGCGGCGCCATCTCGCCACGCCCATAGCCGCCCACGGCCATCAGCAGCAGGCGCTCCGAGGTCGTCGGATTGGCGAGCGGGTGGAGCCTGGTCGTCACATAATCATAAGCGAGGCGCAGCAGCTGATCGGTCAGGAAGGCATAAGCCGCCGCCGCGTCCATCCCGGCATAGGGCTTCTCCGCCAGCCGCCGGGCGATCTCGGCGCGGCCCTGGCCCAGCGCATCCTTCAGGATGGCCGCGCATTGCGCGCGGTCCGCCCCGGCCAGCGCAGCGGCGATGGCGCGCCGGTCAATGATCTCGCGCTGGTGCGGGACCGCGCGAAGGCCGGCACTCACCGGCCCTCCTCCTCGGCGAGGGCCTTCAGCCGGTAGATCAGTTCCAGCGCCTCGCGCGGGCTCAGACCATCGGGCTGGATCTCGGCCAAAGCGGCGTGGACCGCATCGGGTGCCGCCTCTTCCTGCACCGCCGCGGCAAAGAGCGGGAGATCGTCGAGACCCGCGGCGATGCCGCCGGTGGCGGCGCGGCCTTCCTCCAATTTGGCGAGCACCGCTTTGGCCCGCGCCAGCACGGGCGGCGGCAGGCCGGCCAACTTGGCGACGGCGATGCCGTAGGAGCGGTCGGCCGGGCCGGAGGCGACCTCGTGCAGCAGGACGAGATCGCCTTTCCATTCGCGGGCGCGGACATGATGAAGGCTGAGCGCGTCCAGCCGCTCGGCGAGCCGGGTCAGCTCGTGATAATGGGTGGCGAACAGGCAGCGGCACTTCGCCCGGTCGTGGATCGCCTCGACCACCGCCCAGGCAATGGCGAGCCCGTCATAAGTGGAGGTGCCCCGGCCGACCTCGTCGAGGATCACGAAGCTCTGCGGCCCCGCCTGGGCGAGGATCGCGGCGGTCTCGACCATCTCGACCATGAAGGTCGAGCGGCCCCGCGCCAGATTGTCGGAAGCGCCGACGCGGCTGAACAGACGGTCGACCAGGCCGAGTCTCGCCCGTGCGGCGGGCACGCAGGAGCCAGCCTGGGCGAGCAGGATGATCAGGGCGTTCTGGCGGAGGAAGGTGGACTTGCCGCCCATGTTCGGACCCGTGACGAGCCAGAGCCGTGAGTCTTCCGACAGCTTGCAATCATTGGCGACGAAGCGGGCGCCACTTGCCTTCAGCGCGTCCTCGACGACCGGATGGCGGCCGCCCTCCACCTCGAAACAGGGATGCTCCTCGAAGCCGGGCCGGCACCAGCCGCCCTCGGCCGCCCGTTCCGCGAGGGCCGCGGAGACATCGAGCCTGGCGAGCGCATCGGCGGTGGCGGCGATTGCTTCCGCCCGGGCCAGCGCCTCACCGGTCAGCATCTCGAAATGAGCGGCTTCGGCGGCAAGCGCATGTGCGCCGGCCTGGTTCACCCGTTGCGCCTCATCATGCAGGTCCGGCGCGTTGAAGCGGACCACGCCGGCCAAGGTCTGGCGGTGGGTGAAGCCCGAATCCGCGACCATGAGCTTGTCGGCGTTGCGCGCCGGCACCTCGATATGGAAGCCGAGCACATTATTATGCCTGATCTTCAGTGTCGCGATGCCGGTCTGGTTCCTGTAGCGCGCCTCCAGCGCCGCGATCGCCCGCCGCCCCTCGCCGCCCGTCGCGCGCAGTGCGTCCAGGGCGGCGTCATAGCCTTCTGCGATATAGCCGCCCTGCGCGGCGTCGATCGGCGGCGCGGGGACCAGGGCACGGGAGAGCAGATCGACGAGAGCGCCATGGCCGACGAGCGCCGGCAGAATGGAGGCGAGCAAGGCCGGGGGCTCCGGCAGACGCGCAAGCCGGTCGTGCAGCCGCCGGGCCTCGTCCAGCCCGTCGCGCAGCTGGCCGAGATCGCGGGGGGTGCCCCGCCCCGCCACCAGCCGGCCAAGCGCGCGGCCGACATCGGGCAGGGCCCGCAATTGCCGGCGCAGCCAGTCGCGCAGGCCCGCATCGCCCTCGAACAAGGTGACAAGATCGAGCCGCGCCTCGATCCTGGCCCGGTCGAGCAAGGGTGCGCCCAGGTCGGCGGCGAGCAGGCGGGCACCGGCGCCGGTCACGGTGCGGTCGACCGCGGCAAGCAGGCTGCCGGCGCGCGTGCCCGAGGGGGAGACGGTCAGCTCGAGGCTCTCCCGCGTCGCCGCGTCGATCATCATATGATCGCCGGCCGAGCGGGCGATCGGCGGCCTGAGGAAGGGCAGCGATTCCCGCGCCACCTCGTCCAGATAAGCGAGCAGTCCCCCGGCGGCGCAAAGCGCGGCGCGCTCGAACTGGCCGAAGCCGTCCAGGGTCGCGACCTCGAACCGTTCCTTCAGCCGACGCTCCGCCGTGGCGGAATCGAAGCCCGTCTTCCAGAGGCCGGCGCCCTCCAGTGGCTCGTTCGCAATCAGCTCCGCCGCATCCAGCCGCGCCAGCTCCGCATCCAGCGCGCCGGGCAGGATGGAGGCCAGTTCGAACCGCCCGGTCGAAACATCGGCGGCCGCCAACCCGTAGCGCTCCCCGACCCTCGCCACCGCGACGAGCCAGTTGGCCGCGCGCGAATCGAGCAACGCCTCCTCGGTGAGCGTGCCCGCCGTCACCACGCGGATGATCGCCCGGTTCACCACCGATTTGGAGCCGCGCTTCTTCGCTTCCGCCGGGCTTTCGATCTGCTCGGCGATGGCGACGCGGTGACCGGCCTTGATCAGCCGGGCGAGATAGGATTCCGCCGCATGGATGGGCACGCCGCACATCGGGATCGGCGCGCCGTCATGCTCGCCGCGCGCGGTGAGCGCGATATCGAGGCAGGCGGCGGCGACCCTGGCATCGTCGAAGAACAATTCGAAGAAGTCGCCCATCCGGTAGAAGAGCAAGGACCCTTCGGCCTCCGCCTTCAGCGCCAGATATTGCGCCATCATCGGGGTCGGCTCCCCGCCTGTCTTCGCCTGTGTGGCCATAAGTGGGAGGATAGGGCTTTGACTTGCCCTCGTCACCAGTGAAGCCCTACAGCGAGAGCCGAAAAAGGGGATGTCAGGTGAGCGAAGGCAGCAACGTCAAATTCTCGGAAGCCGAGGCGCTGGAATTCCATTCCAAGGGCCGGCCGGGCAAGATCGAGATCATCGCCTCGAAGCCGATGGCGACGCAGCGCGACCTCAGCCTGGCCTATTCGCCCGGTGTCGCCGTGCCGGTGCGCGCGATCGCCGAGGATCCCGGCAAGGCCTATGACTATACCGCCAAGGGCAATCTGGTCGCGGTCATCTCCAATGGCACTGCGATCCTCGGCCTCGGCAATCTCGGCGCGTTGGCCTCCAAGCCGGTGATGGAGGGCAAGGCAGTGCTGTTCAAGCGCTTCGCCGACGTCGATTCGATCGATATCGAGCTCGACACCGAGGATCCCGACAAGTTCATCGAGGCAGTGGCTTTGATGGAGCCGAGCTTCGGCGGCATCAACCTCGAGGATATCGCCGCGCCCGAATGCTTCATCATCGAGCAGGCGCTGCGCGAGCGGATGAACATCCCGATCATGCACGACGATCAGCATGGTACGGCGATCATCAGCGCCGCCGGCATGATCAACGCCTGCTATCTGACGGGCCGCAAGCTCAAAGACCTCAAGCTGGTCGTCAACGGCGCCGGCGCGGCCGCCATCGCCTGCACCGAGCTGATCAAGGCGATGGGTGTGCCGCACGACAATGTCATCCTCTGCGACCGCAAGGGCGTGATCTACCAGGGCCGCGAAGGCCTGGACCAGTGGAAGTCCGCGCACGCGGCGAAGACGGACGCGCGCACGCTGGAGGAAGCACTGAAGGGCGCCGACGCCTTTTTCGGCCTTTCCGCTGCGGGCGCCCTGAAGCCCGAAATGGTGAAGGACATGGCCCCGAAGCCGATCATCTTCGCCATGGCCAATCCCGACCCCGAAATCACCCCGCCCGACGCCAAGGCGGCGCGGCCCGACGCGATCGTCGCCACCGGCCGCTCGGATTATCCGAACCAGGTCAACAATGTGCTCGGCTTCCCCTTCATCTTCCGGGGGGCGCTGGATGTGCGGGCGACGACGATCAACAACGAGATGAAGATCGCCGCAGCGAACGCCTTGGCGGAACTGGCACGACAACAGGTGCCCGAGGAAGTGTCGGCGGCCTATGGCGGCGCCGTCCATAGCTTCGGCCCGGACTATATCATTCCGGCCCCCTTCGACCCCCGGCTGATGGAAATCGTGCCCTCGGCGGTGGCGCAGGCGGCGATGGATTCGGGCGTGGCGCGCCGGCCGATCGCCGACATGGAGGTCTATCGCCAGCAGCTCCGCGCACGGCTCAATCCGACGACCTCGGTGCTCACGCTCGCTTACGAGGCAGCGCGTGCCAATCCGCGGCGGGTGCTCTTCGCCGAGGGCGAGGAAGAGGTCGTGCTGCGCGCCGCCATCGCCTTCCGGGACGGCGGCTATGGCACGCCGGTGCTGGTCGGTCGCGACGACGTCTACGACCAGTTGAAGGCGCTCGGCGTCGATGACCCGCAAAGCTTCGAAGTGATCAACAGCCGCAAATATGGTCGCGTGCCCGAGATGGTGGACTTCCTCTACGACCGGCTGAAGCGGCGCGGCTACATGCACCGCGAACTGGAGCGGATGGTCAACCAGGACCGCAACATCTTCGCGGCCCTGTTGCTCGCCATGGGCGAGGCCGACGTAATGATCACCGGCGTCACCCGGCCCTACGCGCAAAGCTACCGCCAGGTCCGCCGCGTGCTCGACCCCAAGGATGGCGTGACCCCGTTCGGCATCCACCTGATGGTCGGGCAGACGCACACCGTGTTCATCGCCGACACGACGGTGACCGAGCGGCCGACCGGCGAGCAGCTCGCCGAAATCGCCATCCAGACCGCCCATGTCGCGCGGCGCATGGGCCACGACCCGCGCGTCGCCTTCCTGTCCTACTCCAATTTCGGCAATCCGGAGGGCAGCTTCCTCGAGCGCATCCGCGACGCCGTCAGGGTGATGGACAGCCGCGACGATGTCGATTTCGAATATGAAGGCGAAATGTCGCCGGACACGGCGCTCGATCCCGAATTGCAGAAGCTCTATCCGTTCATGCGCCTCACCGGCCCCGCCAATGTGCTGGTCATGCCGGGCCTGCAGACCGCCAACATCTCGGCGAAGCTGCTCCGCGAACTTGGCGGCGATTCGGTGATCGGGCCGATGCTGGTCGGGATGAAGCAGCCGGTGCAGATCGCGGCGATGAGCGCGAGCGCGTCGGACCTGGTGACTTTGGCCGTGCTCGGCGCGGGGCGGATCGTCCGTTAGGCGGCGAGCGTCGGGCCGAAGATGGCGTCGTGGCGTGCGGAGATGGCGGGCCAATGCGCCGCGATCTCCGGCACGTCGAGGCCGAACCGGGCGCGGAGCGTCTCGACCAGCGCATCGGCGTCCGGGAGCAGGATTTCCATGATCCGGCCTTCGGGATTCGTCTCGATGAGGACCCGCCCGCGCAACGACAGGTGCCGGTCCCCCATGCGCCGCTGCACCACGAGATTCAGGACGAATGGCGAATCGGGCGCGACCTGCAGCCGGGCGTGATGCGCATCGAGCAACGCCTGCTCGGCCGCCACCGCGCGAAAATCGAAGCTGAACGGCTTGCCGTCCACGCTTTCTTCATAGCGCCAATAGCCATCGGCCAGTTGCGCCAGCGAGAGGTCGTACGGCGCGTGACGATACGTCCCCTCCGCCAGCCTGAGCGGCGAAGCGAGACTGCCGCCAAAGCCGGCATCCACCAGCCAGGGCCCGTCCCGCTCGACCAGCAAGGCGAGGTGATTGCCGAGCGCGGCATCGCCATTGGCGACGCGCATCACCCCGCCCGCCAGCGGCGTCACCGCAAAGCCCATCTGCCCCAATGCCCAGCCAAGCAATGCGTTCTGCTCGTAGCACCAGCCGCCCCGGCGCCGGGTGACGAGCTTGGCAAAGATGTCGGGTAGCGCGCGGCTGGTCGGCCGGCCGAGCTGGACGTCGAGATTCTCGAACGGGATGGCCGCGACGTGGGCGCGCATCACCCCGGCCAGCGTCTCCGGGGTCGGGGCCTGCGCCCCGGCATAGCCGATGCGCTTGAAATAGGCGTCGAGGTCCAGGACCTAGCCCGGATTGTCGGCGGTTGGCGCGCTGTTGCCGCGCGTGCCGGTGGCGCCGATATTGCCGAACAGCTCCTGCAGCAGGTTGCTGTGGCGGCCCAAAGTCGGCGTCACCCGATTGTCCGGATTGACGTTGACGGCGAGCTCCATGCCCGTGCGCTGCACCGACTGGACATTGCCGGCCTGATCGAAGCGAATGTGCAGGGTGGTCTGCGCGCTCGGATGCGGATTGCTGAAGGCGGCCGCGCGGGTGTCGCGCGAGACATAATACCAGTCGTGCTCCGCCTGATCGAACTGGCCGGTAAAGCTCGGCCGGCCCAACGTCCCGGCCACCGAATCCCGATTGTCGATTCCCGGCTGGATCGCGGAGATGAGCTGCTCGTCCACCAAATAGCCCTGATGGTCGCGGAACGAGGCGCAGCCGGACGTGAGCGCGGCGCCCAGGCTGAGCGCCAGGATGGCGCGTGATCCGCGGATGATCATGGTACGTGAAACTCCTGAACGGCGGCGGCGCCGGCCTTGACTAGCCACCCCAATATGAACATCGGCTAACGGGCGCAAGCCGCAGGCTCTTCCCGGATCGGCCCCATGTCCTTCTTCCGACGCATTTTCGGCGAAGCGAAGCAACGCGAACCGCTGCAGCCGCTTTATGCCGCCATCGTCGCCAAGGGCCGCGAGCCGGCCTGGTATCGCGACGGCCAGGTGCCGGACACGCTGGACGGCCGCTTCGACATGATCGCCGCGATCCTCTCTCTGGTCCTGCTCCGGCTCGAACGGGAAGGCGAGGCGAAGCGCGGCCAGACGGTGCTGCTGACCGAGATCTTCATCAAGGACATGGACGCGGAGCTGCGCCAGCTCGGCGTCGGCGACTATGTCGTCGGCAAGCATGTCGGGCGGATGATGGGCGCGCTTGGCGGGAGGCTGGCCGCCTTGCGGGCGGCCCGCACCGACGGGTCGTTCGACGAGGCAGTGGCCCGCAACATCTTCCACGAAAAGCCGCCGTCCGACGCCGCGGTGACGTTCGTCGCCGGTGGCCTGGAGCGCTTCGCCGCGGCGCTGGACGCTCTGCCGGCCGAGGCGGTTCTGGCGGGGAGGCTGCCATGACCGCACCCGAATTCAGCCGGCCGGTGAAGCTCGACACGCTCGGCGGTCAGCCGCGGGAGCTGAAGCTCGTCGCCGAGCCTGAAGAGCGCGCCGCGCTCGCCCGCCGCTTCGGCCTGCTCGCGCTCGACCGGCTGGAGGCCGATGTCGCGGCGACGCGCCGGGAGGAGGAGATTGCGGTGCACGGCACCGTGCGCGCCGAAGTCGTCCAGGCCTGCGTCGCCAGCGCCGCGCCAGTGCCGGCCACCCTGTTCGTCCCCTTCGACATCCTGTTCCGCCCGCAGCCCGCGCCGGGCGGCGCGGACGAGGAGGTGGAGCTGGACGAAGGCGAGATGGATGTGGTCTTTTACGATTCGCGCGAGATCGACCTTGGGGAAGCGGTGGCGGAAACCCTGTCGCTGAACCTCGATCCCTATCCCCGTGCACCGGACGCCGATTCGGTGCTGCGCGCCGCAGGCGTGGCGCGCGAGGGGGAGGTGGAGAAGGAAAGCCCCTTTGCGGCCCTTGCCGGGTTGAGGGGCAAGCTCAAGCCCTAGAAGGGCACGTCGTCATCGAGGTCCGTGTCGAACGAGGCCGGGGCCGGGCGCTGCTGCTGGCGCGGCGCGGACGAACCGAAATCGCTGTTGCCGCCATAGCTGTCGCCATAATCATCGCCGCCGCCGCCGCCACCGCCCGACCCGCGCGAATCGAGCAGCACGAGCTCCCCGCGGAAGCGCTGCAGCACGATCTCGGTCGAATAGCGGTCGGCGCCCGACTGGTCGGTCCATTTGCGGGTCTGGATCTGCCCTTCCAGATAAACCTTCGAGCCCTTCTTCAGATAGGATTTGGCGACGCGGCCCAGATTCTCGTTGAAGATCACCACCCGGTGCCACTCGGTCCGCTCCTGGCGGTTGCCGTCGCGGTCCTTCCAGTTCTCGGAGGTGGCGACGCGCAGGTTCACGACCTCGCCGCCATTGTTGAGGGAGCGGACCTCCGGGTCGTCGCCCAGATTGCCCACCAGGATCACCTTGTTCACGCCCGCCATGGGATGTCGCCTTCTTTTCTAGAGCCCGGCGGCGGTCGCGATCCAGAAGGTCGCCCCTGCCGCCACATAGGCAAGAACAAAGAGGTACCCTAGCATGAAGAGGGGCCACTTCCACCCGTTGGTCTCTCGCCTCGTGACGGCAACTGTGGATAAGCATTGGGGCGCGAACACGAACCAGATCAGGAAGGCCAAAGCGGTGGGGAGCGACCAGCGATCCTGCAGGCGCTCCGACAGGCTCTGCTCGGCCCGCGCCTCGTCGCCGCCGGCATCGATCGAATACGCGGTGCCGAGCGCGGCGACGGAGACCTCACGCGCGGCCATGGCGGGGATCAGGGCCAGAGCGATTTCGTGATTGAAGCCGATCGGCCGGACGACGACCTCGAGGCCAGAAGCGATCTTGCCGGCGATCGAAGCGTTGAGCGCGCTTTCGCCGGGGCGCGGCTGCGGGAAGGAGAGCAAAGCCCAGAGCACGATGGTCGAGACCAGGATGATCGTGCCGGCCCGCTTCAGGAAGATCATCGCCCGCTGCCAAAGGCCCAATGCGAGCGCGCGAATCTGGGGCAGCTGATATTTCGGCATCTCCATGATGAAGCCGCGCGGCTCACCTCTGGTCACCGTGCGGCGGAGGACCAAGGCGGCAGCCAGCGCGCCGACGATGCCGAGCACGTATAGACCGAACAGGACGAGGCCCTGCAGGCCGATGCCGAGCCCCACGTTCCGGTTCGGGATCAAGGCGGAAATGATCAGGGTGTAGACCGGCAGGCGCGCCGAGCAGGTCATCAGGGGTGCGATCAGGATGGTGGTGAGGCGCTGCTTCGGATCCTCGATCGTCCGCGTCGCCATGATTCCGGGAATCGCGCAGGCGAAGGACGAGAGCAACGGGATGAAGGCGTGGCCGGAGAGGCCCGCCTTCGCCATCACCTTGTCCATGAGGAAGGCGGCGCGGACCATATAGCCCGTCGCCTCGAGGAGGAGGATGAAGAAGAACAGGATCAGGATCTGCGGCAGGAAGACAATCACCGCGCCGACGCCGCCGATCACGCCGTCGACGAGCAAGGAACGCAGGAAGCCGGGCGCCATCTGACCCGTCAGCCAGCCCTGCAGCCAGCCGACGCCGCCATCGATCGCGTCCATCGGCGCGGACGACCAGGCAAAGACTGCCTGGAACATCGTGAACATCAGCAGAGCGAAGATGAGCGGGCCGGCGATCGGGTGCAGCACGATCCTGTCGATCGCCAAGGTTGAGCGACGGGTCAGCGTCTCCCCCGCGATGGAGGCGGCGGCGATGGCGCGGGCGCGGCGCTGAACGTCGGTGAAATCGTCCTCCGGCAGGGCCTCATGCCGCTCAGTGACGACCGCGAGCGCCAGCGCCGCCTTCACCTCGTCCAGCCCGCGCTTGCGGACCGCGACCGTCTCGATCACCGGCACGCCGATCTCGTTCGACAGGCGCTGCGCGTCGATGACGAGGCCGTCGCGGCGGGCGAGATCGACCATGTTGAGCGCGACCACCGTGGGGAAGCCCAATGCGATCACCTGCAGGGCGAAGCGGAGGTGATTGTCGAGATTGGTGGCGTCGAGCACGATGAGCAAGGCATCGGGCAATCGCTCGCCCACCTGCCTGCCGAGCACGACGTCGCGCGTCACCTCCTCATCCGGGCTGGACGCATCGAGGCTGTAGGCGCCGGGCAGGTCGACCAGCTCGACCGGGCGGCCGTCGGCGAGCGACATGCGCCCCGACTTTCGCTCGACGGTCACGCCCGGATAATTGCCGACCTTCTGCCGCGCGCCGGTCAGCATGTTGAACAGGGCGCTCTTGCCGGCATTGGGGTTGCCGACCACCGCCACCAGCGGGATGGTCGTCATCCGTCCGTCGCTTCGACCATGATCGTGCGGGCCTGGGCGCGGCGGATCGCGACCTGCATGCGGCCGATCCTGACCGCGATCGGATCGCGGCCGAAGGGGGCGCCGTGCAGCGCCTCAATCGCGACGCCCTCGTCGAAGCCGAGATTGCGCAGCCTCTTGGCGTCGCTCTGCGTCAGCGCCTCCCAGGCGATGCCGGTCACGGTCGCGGGGCGGTGATAGGGCAATTGGTCGAGGCTGAGACGCATCGCCGACTCAATGGCCTAGATGCAAGTCATTATCAATAGCGCCAGCGAGACAGACTGCGGGTTATCCAGTTAGATGGCTGGATAGCGCAGGCGGCCAAGCAGGCGGCTCATCGAGAAAGGCGGGCCCGCCGACCCCTTCCAGCGGGCCTTGGCCTTTTCGAAGCGCATCACGTCGTCGATCCGCCGATCGAGAAAGGCCCTGGTCTCGGCCAGATCCTCGCTCTCGTCACCGAGGAAGATCATCGTCGTCGAGCCATAGACGCCGATCAGGATCGCCCGCTTTGAATAATGGTTGAAATCGGCCGCCTCGTCGCCCGCCAGCCGCCAGATCCGGTCGGCGCTCCGCCAGGCGAGGCGCGCACCTTCCGGCGCATTGCGCGGCAGAGCAAGGATCGCCAGCGCGCGGCGCAGCGCCTCGCGATAGGGCGCCAAAGTCTCGTAGCGGAAGAGCAGCAGGTTCCTGATCCGGTCGCGGATCTTCATCGCCGCGACCTGATCCGGCGCGAAGGCATTGAGCATGGCCTTGTCGACCCAGTCGAACCAGGCATCGACCATGTCCGCCGCGCCGCCGGGAAAAGCCAGGCGGGCGCGGTCCGCCGGGACATTAAGCTCGTCCGCCGCCATGGCCAGCGCCGCCTCGCCCCAGCCGTCGAAGCCGGCATGCTTGCCGAGCCGCGGCGCCAGAGCGGCCTTCAGCTCGTCGAGAGTCATGTCGAGGGGCTCGGTCATCGCACCCTCATTGGCCCTCGACGGGGACGGAGGCAAGCCTGCGGTCCGGGAGGCGGATGAGGACCAACGCAGTGCAGATCAGCAAAGCGCCAATGCCGTCGGCCATGCTGAGCGCCTCGCTATAGACCGCCCAGCCGATGAGCGCGGAGGCCAGTGGCTGCAGCAGGAAGCAGAGCCCGACCACGACCGGCGACAAATGGCCCATGGCGTAGACGAGCAGCCCCTGGCCGACGAGCTGGCTGGAGACGGAGAGGATGATCACCGGCCACCAGCTTTGCGGCAGGATCGATTCGCCCAAAGCGAGCGCCGTGGCCAGCAAGGGCAAGGCGCCGGCCGCGCTGGCGATGAGCAGGACCGGCCATGGCTTCACGTCCCGCCGCGCCCGATCCACCGCGACGAGGTAGAAAGCGTAGAAGACGCCGGCGAGCAGGGCCAGAAGGTCGCCAGCAAAATGCTCGGCGGACAGCTCGTAGCTGGTGCCGAGCAAGAGCGCCGTGCCGACAGCGGCCAGCAGGAAGGCGAAACCCTGTCCCTTGCTCGGCGCGCGGCGGAGCAGGATGAAGCCGTAGATCGTGAAGAGGAAGCTCGCGAAATTGCCGAACAGGGTGGCGTTGGCGAGCTTGGTGATCAGGATGCCGGCATGCCAGGCGGCGAGATCGGCGGCGAAGAAGAGCCCGCCCGCCGCGACCGTCGCGATCAGCAGCCAGCGCGGGAAGGGCTCGCCCCGTTGCTGCCGCACGGCGAGAATCGCGAGGATCGGCACGGCCAATGACAAGCGCCAGAAGGCGGCAGCAACCGGCCCGATATGCCCCACATCCTGAGCAAGACGCACCAGCCAGGGACCCACGGCGAGGAACAGATTTGCAAAGATGAGCGCGGGGAAGGCGAATCTGTGAACAGGCTGGTGCATTTCAATTTGCAACCCTTATATCCTCGCCCAGCCGCAGCACAGGAGACAGATCCGGCCATGCCTTCGCTCTTCGATCCGATCAAGCTCGGCGCCATCGAGGCGCCCAACCGCATATTGATGGCGCCGCTGACCCGCGGCCGCGCGACGCGGGAGCATGTCCCGACGCCTCTGATGCAGACCTATTATACACAGCGCGCCGCCGCCGGCCTGATCCTGACCGAGGCGACCGGGATCAGCCAGCAGGGGCTCGGCTGGCCCTATGTGCCGGGCCTGTGGAGCGACGAGCAGGTCGAGGCGTGGCAGCCGATCACTGCCTCCGTGCACGATGCGGGGGGTCGGATCTTCGCCCAGCTCTGGCATATGGGCCGGCTGGTCCATTCGAGCCTCGGCGGCGGCCAGCCTGTCTCCGCCTCGGCGACGACGGCGCCGCACAAGGCGCACACCTATGACGGCCGCCAGCCTTATGAGGAGGCGCGCGCGCTGCGGCTCGACGAGATCCCCGCGCTGATTGGCGATTATGAGCACGCCGCGGCCAACGCGATCCGCGCCGGCTTTGACGGCGTCCAGATCCACGCTGCCAATGGCTATCTGATCGACCAGTTCCTGCGCGACGGCACCAATTTGCGCGACGACGATTATGGCGGGCCGATCGAGAACCGCATCCGCCTGCTCCGCCAGGTGACGCAAGCCGTTGCCGACACGGTCGGCGCTGACCGCACCGCCGTCCGCCTCTCGCCCAATGGCGAGTCGCAGGGCGTCAATGACAGCGATCCCTTCAGCCTGTTCCCGGCCGCCGCCGCCGCGCTCGGCGAGATCGGCATCGCCTTCCTCGAGCTGCGCGAGCCGCCGCAGGACGGCACCTTCGGCAAGGCCGAGGTCGCGCCGGTGCATCCGCATATCCGCAAGGCTTTTGACGGGCCGCTGGTGTTGAACTCGGACTACACACTCGTCACGGCGCAGGCCGCGCTTGACGCCGGCGAGGCCGACGCGATCGCGTTCGGCCGGCCCTATCTCGCCAATCCGGACCTGGTCGAGCGCCTCCGCAAGGACGCGCCGCTCAACCCGGACGTGATGGCGACCTGGTACAGCCAGGGGCCCGAGGGCTATACCGACTATCCCGCACTGGCAGAGGCGACGGCCTAGCCGCCGAAGCGCTCCTTCAGCGCCAGCATGGCGAGCGCGGCCTTGGCCGCCTCGCCGCCTTTGTCCTTCTCCTCGGGCCGGGCGCGGGCGAGGGCCTGCGCCTCATTCTCGACGGTGAGGATGCCATTGCCGATGGCGAGCCCGTCCAGGGTCAGCGCCATCAGGGCGCGGGCACTTTCACCGGCGACGATCTCGAAATGGTAGGTCTCACCGCGGATCACCACGCCAAGCGCAACATAGGCATCATAAGCGCCGCTCTCCGAAGCCAATGCGATCGCACCGGGCACCTCCAGCGCGCCGGGCACGGTGATCGTCTCGTGACTGTGCCCCGCCGCCTCGATCACGCTGCGTGCGCCCTTCAGCAACATATCGTTCAGATGGGCGTAGAAGCGCGCCTCGACGATCAGCAGCTTCGCCATCTTCAATCCTCCCCACAGACGATCGGCCGCTCACCGACAATGGCGAGCCCGTAGCCACCAAGCGCGACCGGCGTGTGATGGCTGTTGGTGAGCAGGATCATGTCGTGCACGCCGAGTTCGGCGAGGATCTGCGCGCCCACGCCATAATCGCGCAGTTGCTCGCCATCGGCGGGCGGCGCGGCGCCCGCGCGGACGCGCAGCGCCTGCGAGAAGGCGTCGGGGGCCGGGCGGTTGATCACCACGATCACGCCCGCGCCTTCGTCGGCGATGGTCTTCATCGCGCCTTCGAGCAGGCCGCCGCGCTTGCCCTCTTCGGCAAAGACGTCGGGGATGAGCGACAGGCCATGCATCCTGACCAAGGTCGGCGTCTCAGGATCGACCCGGCCCTTCACCAGAGCGATCTGCTCCATGCCGGAGGCGCGGTTGAGGAAGGTCTTCGCGGTCCAGACGCCGCCCCAGCGGCTCTCGAACTGCGCCTCGGCGGTCTGCTCGACGATCCGGTCCTTGCGCAGGCGATAGGCGATCAGGTCGCGGATCGTGCCGATGCGAAGGTTGTGGAGCCGCGCGAAGCTGACCAGCTCGTCCATCCGCGCCATCGTCCCGTCATCCGACATGATCTCGCAGATCACGCCGGCGGGATTGAGGCCGGCGAGGCGGGAGACGTCCACCGCCGCCTCGGTGTGGCCGGCGCGGACCAGCACCCCGCCCTCGCGCGCGATGAGCGGGAAGACGTGGCCCGGGGAGACGATATGCTCCGGCCCCTTGCCGGCGTCGATCGCGACCGAGATGGTCCGCGCCCGGTCCGCGGCGGAAATGCCGGTGGTGACGCCATCCCTCGCCTCGATCGAGGCGGTGAAGGCGGTCTCCAGCCGGGTGCCGTTGGTGCGGCTCATCGGCTGCAGGCCGAGCTGGTCGACCCGTTCCTTCGACAAGGCCAGGCAGATCAGGCCGCGGCCATGCTTGGCCATGAAGTTGATCGCATCGGGCGTCGCCATCTGGGCGGGGATGACGAGGTCGCCCTCATTCTCCCGGTCCTCGTCGTCGACCAGGATGAACATCCGACCGTTGCGCGCCTCGTCGATGATCTGCTCGGCGGACGCCATGACGTCGCGCCCGCCGCCGGCGAGGAACTTCTCGAGCTTGAGGAGGGTCTCCGCGGTGGGGTTCCAGTCAGCGTCGCCAAGCTTGCGCAAGCTGTTGGGGTGGAGGCCTGACGCGCGGGCGAGGCCGGCGCGGCTCATCTCGCCGGCGGCGACCATGTCGCAGAGGCGGTCGATCAGGATGGTGCTCATGCGAGTCGATTATCACACTGCGGTGTGATCGACAATTGCGGAAATCACATTGTGGCGTTGCGGACTTCGAGCATACGGCCCAGATAGCGGGCCAAAATATCGATTTCGATGTTGAGCTTGTCACCCGTCTTCACATCGCCCAGCCCGGTCTCCTTCGCTGTGTGGGGGATGATGTTGACCGAGAAAGCGGCGCCGCCGCCCGGCAGAGGCTGGACATCGTTGACGGTCAGCGAGACGCCGTCCAGCGCAATCGAGCCCTTGGCGGCGACATAGGAAGCGAGCGCGGCCGGGGCCGCGATGCCGATGCGCAGCGAGTCGCCGACCGGCTCAAGCGCGATGACCTCGCCGAGCCCGTCGACATGGCCGGTGACGATATGGCCGCCAAGCTCGTCGCCGACGCGGAGCGGGCGCTCGAGATTGAGCGGCCGGCCTTCGGTCCACATGCCGGGAGCGGTGCGGCTCTGCGTCTCGCCGGAGACATCGACCGCGAACCAGCCCCCATTCTCATTGGAGCCCTTGTCCACCACGGTCAGGCAGACGCCCGAGCAGGCGATTGAGGCGCCGAGATCGACGGTGTTCATATCATAGGTTGTGGCGATGGTGACCCGCAGGTCGCCCCGTGTTTCGACGGCAGTGATCCTGCCCTTGTCGGTGACTATCCCGGTAAACATCAGCGCTGACGCTCGTAAACTTGCAAGGTGTCGCTGCCAAGCTGGCGCGTCTCCATCAAGGCCCAGCGGCCATGCGCGTCGGCCAGCGCGTCGAGGCCGATCCCGGCGACCGCGGCCTTGCCTTCGCCAAGCAGGATCGGGGCGCGGTAGATCAGCAGCCGATCGACCAGGTCGGCGGCAAGGAAGGCGGCGGCGGTCTCCGCCCCGCCCTCGACCAGCAGATCGTTGACGTCGGTCAGCGTCCGGATCGCCTGCGGGCTGGACAGGCGGACGAAACCATCGACCGGCCCGCCGGTGGTGAGGAGGGCCTTGCGCGGCGAGGCATGTTCGAGGCCCTTTATGCGCACGTCGAGGCTCGGCTTGTCCGCTTCATAGGTGCCGCGCCCGACCAGGATCATGTCGGCCCGCGCCCGCTCGCGATGCACGTCCTCGCGCGCCTCCTCGCCGGTAATCCACTTGCTCTCGCCCGAAGCCAAAGCGATGCGCCCATCGATCGACATGGCGAGCTTCAGCGTCACATAGGGCCTTCCCAGGCGGATGCGGGTGAAGAAGCCTGCCATGCTGCGCTCCGCTTCCTCGCGCAGGACGCCGCTGATCACCTCGATCCCCGCCATGTCGAGCCGCTCGATACCGTGGCCGTTGGTGCGCGGATCGGGATCCCCGACGCCGACCACCACTTTGGCCGGGTGCGCCTCGGCGAGCAGGATCGCGCAGGCGGGGCCGCGGGCGCTGACATGGGCGCAGGGCTCGAGCGTCACATAGACGGTCGCATCGCGTGCGGCCGCGCCGGCCTGGGCGAGCGCCACCGCCTCGGCATGCGGCCGCCCGCCGGGCTGGGTCCAGCCCTGGCCGACCAGCTCGCTGCCCTGCACGATCAGGCAGCCGACATTGGGGTTGGGGGCGGTCAGGCCGCGGCCATGCTCGGCCAGAGCGAGCGCTGTTGCCATCCAGCGTTCGTCTGGCGAGGCCCCGGTCAAAGGCCCAGACTGTTCAGGGCATTGTCCGCATGCTGGAAATCAGCCTGCGTCGCCGCCTCCCGGCGCGCGCGCTCCGCCGCCGCACGTTCGATATTCGCCCTGGTCTCCGCCTCGGTGCGGTTGGCGGGCCAGCTGTTGACCAGCATCAGCTGCGGGCCAGGCGCGATATT
>JBGAHY010000009.1:0-93540 GCA_044225925.1 Allosphingosinicella sp. | reverse complement strand
CCTTCGCCGCCGCAACCGCCTCGAGCAGGGGCTGCACTTCCATCGCCCGCGGCGGATCGGATTCCCGCGTCGCGCCGGGCGAGAGCCGGGCGAGCAGGTCGTTCATCTTGCGCACCGAACTCTGCAACGTGGCGATCATGTCGGCGCGGAATTCGGGATTGTCCGCATGCCGCTCCGCATTGCGGGTCACCAGTGAGAGCTGGGAGACCAGGTTCTTGATGTCGTGCATGATGAACGCGAACCGCCGGTTGAACTCGTCGAAGCGGCGGGCATCGGCGAGGGCCTGCTGGCCGCGCGCCTCGGCGATGTAGGAGGCGGCCTGGATGCCGGCGGTGCGGAACAGGTCGAAATCCTCCCAGTCGAGCCGGCGGCGGATCGACGGGTGTTCGAGGATGACGAGGCCGGCGAGCCGGCCCTCATGGCTGAGCGGGACGGCCGCCCAGGCGCGGTCCATGGCGGCGAGCCAGGCCGGGACCGGGATGCGCTCGCGGCCCGCAGCCAGGCGGCCATCCTGGATCGCGGCGAAATCGACGACATAGCCGCCCTGCTCGACATAAGAGAGCAAGGCCTCCGCGCCGTCGCTGCCGGCCGGCACCGGCCCGGTCCAGTTCCACTGGCCGCCGGGCGACAGCCGCCGGTCCTCGCCGACGAGCAGGAGCAGGCCGCCCGGCGCGCCGCCAATGTCCGCCAGCGCCTTCACCACCCGCTCCTCCAGGGGGGCGCCGGCCACGCCCTTGCCGACCGTGTCGGTGAAGCGCAGCCATTCCTGGCGGTAGTCGTAGCGATGCTCGAACAGATGCTTGGCGAGGGTGACGCGCAGCCAGGCGCGGAGCTTGGCCGACGGCAACAGGATCAAGGCCAGCAGGGTCATGCCGAGCACGATCGCGACCTGGCCGACCCGCGCCCAGTCGCCGCCGACAATCTCCATCGCCCGCGCGGCGAGCATCATCGTGATGATGTAGGCGAGGATCGCGATCACCGAGAGCGACTGGAAGGTCGCGACCCGCGAGATCTGGATGCGCCAGGTGGCGTTGCGGAGGCCCAGAGCGAAGAGCGGCGCGACCAGTGCGAGCAGCACGCCGCGCGCGGCGAACAGCTCATGGGCGGGCGTCCGCAGGAAATAGTCGACCGTGTAGAGGTGGAGGTCCACCGCCCACATCACCGCCAGCGCCAGCATCGGGAAGCGCAAGGCGGAGCGGCTGTCCGGGGCGGCGAGGCCGTAAATGTTGTGGACGAGGATCAGGGCGCCCGCGGCGATGGTCAGGCCGATAATCTGGCTGGTCGAGGCAAGGGCGCGCAGCACGAGCGGGGCATGCTCGAACTGGGGCATCACCCCGCCGACCACGATCTGCAGGCCGATCACCGCGGCGACCGCAGCGAACACGCCCTTCAGCGCGCGCTTGCCCTGGTCGCCCCCGGCGCTGGTCATCAGCCCGTACATGAAGGCGAGGAAGGCAAGGTTGCGCCCGCTCTCGGCGAGCTGCGCCATCAGATTGTAGGGGCCGACCAAGGCCAGGAAGATCGTCCAGACCGACATGGCGGCGAAGGCCGCGAGCAGGGGCCGGTTGCGCTGATCGCCATTCCAGCGGCGCAGCTGGAACACGGCCAGCGCCCCGTAGAGCGCGGCGGCGACGACATGGCCCCAGAGGATGAAGAAGGCGGTCATCGCACGCCCGCCGCTTCCGGCCAGAGCACGACGCGCGCGGTCTGGAGGAGGATCAGGACGTCAAGGAAGGGCGAGTAATTCTTGGCATAATAAAGATCGAATTCCAGCTTCTCGCGGGCATCCTCGACCGACGCGCCATAGGGATAGTTGATCTGCGCCCAGCCGGTGATCCCCGGCTTCACGACGTGGCGCTCCGCATAATAAGGCAGGCGCGCCTCCAGATCGGCGACGAACTGGGGCCGCTCGGGGCGGGGGCCGACGAAGCTCATCTCGCCCTTCAGCACCGACCAGGCCTGGGGCAATTCGTCGAGCCTTGTCTTGCGGATGAAGCGGCCGACGCGGGTGACGCGGGGATCGTCCTTCTGCGCCCAGACCGCCTTGCCGCCGACCTCCGCATCCTGCCGCATCGAGCGAAGCTTGATGACGTCGAACAGCTGGCCGTAGAGGCCGACCCGCTTCTGCCGGTAGAAGGCCGGGCCCTTGCTTTCGAGCTTCACCAACAGGGCGGTGATCAGGATGACGGGTGCGAATACCACGAGGAGCAAGGTGCTCACGACGATATCGAACAGCCGCTTGGCGAAGCTGGACAGGCGGCGGCCGGACGAGAAGCCGTCCGAGAAGATCAGCCAGGAGGGATTGAGGCTGTCCAGATCGACGCGGCCCGTCTCCCGCTCGAGGAAGGAGGAGAAATCGCGGACCTCGACGCCGGTCGTCTTGATCTTGAGCAGGTCGTTCAGCGGCAGCGCGTTGCGCCGTTCTTCCAGCGCCAGCACCACCTCGCCGGCGTTCAGCGCCAGCAGATGCGCGGGCAGGCTCCTGATGTCGTTGCGGTTGACGGCGGCGGACACAGCCGAGGCGCCGTCATTCATGCCGACAAAGCCGACCACCGCGAAGCCGGCGCCGCGGTCCGCCGCCAGCGCCTCGATCCGCGCCGCCCGCGCGCCGGCGCCGAGCACCAGCACGCGCCGCTTCAGCCGCTCGCCGCCCAGCACATTCTTCAGCGCCACCCGGGAAAGAAACAGGAGGAGGAGCGCGATCCACATCGCGTAGAACAGGCTGGACCGCCAGAAGCTGACCGGGGGCAGGACGAAGAAGATGAGGGACAGCGCGATGATGCCGAGTGCCACCGCGACCACGAGGCGGGCGGTGGCGAAGCGGATCGATTGCAGCGCCGAGACCGAATAGACCCCGACCGCGACCATCGCCGCCTGCAGCGTGCCGGCGAAGGCGAGCAGGTTCGGCAGCCGGCTCACGTCCGGATCGACATGGCCACCCAGCTGCCAGAGCCGCAGCGACCAGCCCGCCTCCGCGGCGCCAACGAGCAGCAGGAAATCCACGAGGCCGAGGATCAGCACCGCATAGGGCACATAATGTTTGAACAGCCGGATCATGCGCGCACGATCCCGCACGCGAAACAGCGGGGCGGCGCGGGGGGCGCCGTCTCAGGATGTGTAAGCATCTCCGACACGGCTAGCAGTGTCGGATAAATTGACAAAGTTTCGGTAAAGACGGGGGTGACCGAGGGTGCAGACCCCGACACCAGAGTTGGACCGACGTTAGCGGCAGCCGAGAAGGTCTGCCAAATCCTCCAGGCTTTCCGCAGCCCAGTCCCAGTCCTGCCGGGCGGCGGCGTCGGGCGCTTGCACCCCGCCATATTCCTGCGGCCGGTGGACATAAGCGGTCATCAGGCCGCAGGCGCGTGCGGCGGCGAGGTCGCTGTGATGCGCGGCGACCAGGCAGAGCTGCTCAGGCGCGAGCCCGAGCACCTCCGCCGTGCCCAGATAGGCTTGCGGATCGGGCTTGTAGGCGCGGGTGACCTCGGCCCCGAGCAGGGCGTCCCAGGGCAGCGCGCCGTGCCGGGCCATCGCCAGCATGAGCGCGATGTTGCCGTTGGTGAGCGTGACGATCGGAAACCGCGCCTTCAGCCGCGTCAGCCCCGCGACCGCATCGGGCCAGGGATCCAGGCGGTGCCATGCCCGGTTCCAGTCGGCGAGCAGCGCGTCGTCCAGCGTCGCCGGATCCATGCCGTTGGCGCGCAGCGTGTCCTCCAGCATTTCGCGATGCAGGACATCGAGCGTCGCGAAGGCGCGCCCCGACTGACGAAAGGCGTGCATCGTCGCGATATAGCGAAACCGCCAGGCGTCCGCGAAGCCGGCAGCGTCCACATCCGCCCGGCCGATTTTCGCGAGGAACGCGGCCGAATCCCGTATGATGCCGCTGCGCCAATCGACCACCGTCCCGAAGACGTCGAACGCGAGCGCCTTTGGCGCCGTCATCGCATCGCTGCTCATGATCGCCTCGCTATCATCGCCTCTGATCGTCGCATGGAGAATAAGTCGGGTGAGCGCAAACCCGCGTCGTCTGCTGACGGAGCATGATGCCACCTATAACAGGCCAAGGGCGAGCGTGCGCACGGCGGAATCTTGCAACTGCATCATGACCGCTGCCATGGTCAAACTGCTGATGAAGGTCGCCCCGGATCGAGCTTTGGGCGACGGAGGTGCCGGAATGAGCGTGAACGCCGAGCGTTGAGCCGCAGAGGCGCAGCAGTTTGTCCCGGACGCGGTTTCGCTTATGGCGGCGCGATGCTGACCCTCTCCTGCCATTGCGGCCAGATCCGGCTCCAGCTTGCCAAGGCCCCGGACCATATCAACGAGTGCAATTGCTCGCTCTGCGGCAAGACCGGCGCGCGCTGGGCTTATTGTCATCCTTCGGAGGTGAGCATCGCGGGCGAGACGCAGGGCTATAGCCGGCCGGACAAGGCGGAGCCGGCGGCAGACGTGCGCTTCTGCGGGACCTGCGGGGTGACCACGCATTTCAGGCTGACGCCGGCCGCGCAGGCGCAGCATGGCGACGTGCTGACCGGCGTCAACATGCGGCTGGCGGAGGAGAAGGACCTGGCCGGGATCGAGCTGCGCTATCCGGACGGACGCGCCTGGTCCGGCGAAGGCGGGTTTGGTTATGTGCGGGAGGCGCGCATTATCGGCTAGCGGCGCAGGGCCATGATCATCACCACGGCCGCGGCAAGCCACAAGGCGACGATCAGCACCGCGGCGACCAAGCTCCGCGGCCGGGCCCGGGAGACGGCGTGCTCCCGATATTCCGCCAGCAAGGCGGGCGGCACCCAGCGCAGCGCCAGCCAGAGTCCGGCCGGCACGATCAGCAGGTCGTCGAGATAGCCGAGGATCGGGATGAAGTCGGGGATGAGGTCGATCGGGCTCAGCGCATAGGCCGCGATGAAGCCGGCCAGGACCCTGGCGCGCCAAGGTGTGCGCGGATCCCGGGCGGCGAGCCAGAGCGCAACCACGTCACGCTTCAGGCGCCCGGCCCATGCCTTGAGTGCGGCGAGCATGCCCCTCAATAGAATCCGCCCGCCGGTCGCCGCAACCGAAGGCTGAGCGGGCCGCGGCCCCTGCGAGGCCGCGGCCCGTCGGTCAGCTATTGCTGCTGCTTGTCGAACTTGCCGTCCTGGCCTTCCTTGCCGAGGTCCTGGCCCTGCTCTTCCTTGCCGCCCTGCTGCTGCTGCTGCTGCTTGTCGATGTCCTGCTTGCCGCTGTCGTCCTGCGGTTTGCCGCTCTTGTCATAGTCGCCCATGATCACATCCTCCTGGGGAAGCGCCAGCCGCACGATGCGCCCGGCCGCTCGGGATACAGAACCGATGGCCGCGCGCGCCTGTTCCGGGCGAGGAGCGATATAATGGCGCGGACGCGACGAACGGATACCATTTCGGACGAGCCGAAGCGCCCGGCCAACCGAAGTTAGAGCCTGAGACCGAATTTCGGGCCGAGCGCGATCATCGCGGCGTAGAGCGCCATGGTCAGCAGGCAGCCCGCCAGCAGCGCCGCCCAGAAACTCCAGCCGCTGCGCAGCATCCAGGGGATCAGGAGGAACATCGGCAGCGAGGGCAGCACATACCAGAAGGTCGCCTCGGCATGATGGGCCAGCCGGACCGGATCGCTCGTGTCGCGCCAGAGCCAGATCATGCCGAGCACGGAGACGAGCGGGAGCGAGGCGAGCAGGCCGCCGGTGCCGGGATTGCGCCGCGCAATCTCCGACACCGCCGCGACGATGATCCCTGAGAGCAGGGCCTTGATGACGAGATAGAGCATGGCGCCGTTCTGGGCCGCTTGGGGCCAGCGGGCAAGGGATCGTGGGCGGTTGGGCGCGGCGCTTGTTTCAGCGGTGAAACAGGCAGATCATGCGCCCGGAAGACTCGCGCGAGGCGCGTCGATGCCGACGCCCCGACCATGCCGCGCCCGTCTCCGGCTTACGAGGCTGTGTGCGTTCGTCTGACGGAGAACCGCCATGAAAGCTCAACGACTGACCAACCGCCGTTCCTTCCTGCGCCGGGTCGGCGCGACCGCCACCGCCGGCGCCGCTCTGGCCGTGGTCGGCGGCTCCGAGGCGGGGGCGCAGAACAACCGCTATTCGGGCGTCACCGATTGCGACACCGGCAATGGCGCCGACCGGCCGGGCTATGGCACCGGCAACCGCAACCAGTTCACCGACCAGGATACGGGCCCGAGCGCGGACCCACGCTGCCACGGCCGGGGCTCCAATAACGGGGCGAATAGCGGCACCCGCTACAATCCGGTCACCCAGCCCAATACCGGCTGCTCGGACAGCGACTATGGGCCGCAGGGCGATCCGGGCGGCCACGGGCGGGCCTGCCGGGGCTATGAGCCGAACCCCTATGCCCCGCAGGTCTCCGGCTGCTCAGACAATGACCCCGCCTCAACCGGAGATTCGGTCGGCAACGGCCGGCACTGCACGCCGCGCTAGGCAGCGCTCATTCCGCGGGCTGCAGCGCCGCCTTCTCCCGCCGCCGCTTCGCCAGCGCCTTCTTCCAGCCGCGGCTGCGCCACCACATGACGAGGCCGGTGATGGAGAGGATGGCGGGGATGATGCCGCCGAGGAAGATCAGCACCTGCCAGACGATGCCCATGCCGGTGCCGTCATGCCAGCGGCGCATCAGCGGGCGCTGCTGGCCGCCGGGCGCGCGCTGCGGCGGGATGGCCTCGGCGGTCGCGTCGTTGACCGCGATCTCGCCGACGCCGTCAAAAGCGAACTTCCATTGGGGCGCGCGATCGGTCGGCCAGGTGATGCCGGTCAGCCGGGCGTTGCGGGACATGGGCTGGGCGGCGGCGAGTGCTGCGTCGGGGCTGAGATGGGTCTGGGCCAGCGGCGTGGCCGGGGCGGGGCGGGGCCCCTGCGGCCCGCCGCCGAACACACCGGGGAAGGAGATCCACAAGCCCGTGAAGCTCAGCATGGCGAGCGGCAGCAGGATCCAGAAGCCGACCAAATGGTGGATATTGGCGTTGGTCGAATTCTGCCTCCTCCAGCGGAAGCCGCGCCGAAAGCTGCCGCCGATCGGCCACCACAGCCAGATGCCGGTGAGGCAGGAAATGAACATGAACACGCCGACCCAGCCGACGATCGTGCGCCCCCAGCCGGGCACCATCAGATTGCCGTGGAGATTGTGGAAGATGCGGATCAGGCCGCCGTTCGAGCCCGCGGCGTCGAGCACCCGGCCGCTGCCCGGATCGAGCCAGATATTGGTCCGCTGCGGCGGGCCGCCACGCTCGCCGCCACGCTCACTGGCGCCTTGGCGGACCTGCGTGAAGCTGGCGATGACCGGCCCGTCCCCGTCCTCGTCATAGCGGAGGGAGGTGAGCACGTCCGTACTGCCGGCGCGGGCCCGGGCGGCATCCGCATATTGGGAGGGGGTCAGCCGCGCGTCGCCGCTGGAGACGTCGTAACGCTGCGGGTTGAGCTGCTCGTCCAGCCAGCCGTCCCAGACCAGGGCCGCGCCGGTGATCGAAATCGGGATGATCAGGATCGCAAGGCAGATGCCGATCCACTTGTGGATGTTCAGCCAGGTGGCCCGCAGGCGCATGACGGTCGATCGGGCCACGAATTTCCCCTTGCTCGGTTCGTTACGGCATCGAGCCTAAAAGCTATTGAGAATGGATTGCAACGCTAAGGTTGTGTCAGCCTGTCGCAAGGCGCCGCCTAGGCGTCCGCCCAGCGCCTCAGCAGATTGTGATAGACCCCCGTCAGGCGGATCACCTCGGCATCGTCCTGGCCGCGATCGGCAGCGACCGCCTGGATGCTCCGGTCGAGATCGAAGAGGATGGTGCGCTCGCCGTCGTCGCGGACCATGGACTGGACCCAGAAGAAGCTCGCCACGCGCGCGCCCCGCGTCACCGGCTCGACCCGGTGCAGGCTGGAGGCCGGATAGAGGAGCAGATGGCCGGCGGGGAGCTTCACGGCGTGGGCGCCGAGATTGTCCTCCACCACCAGCTCGCCGCCCTCATAGGCGCCCGGATCCTCGAGGAAGAGCGTCGCCGAGAGATCGGTGCGGACCCGGAACTCGCTGCCGCGGTGGATGCGAACGGCATTGTCGATATGCGTGCCGAACGCCTCGCCGCCCTGGTAGCGGTTGAAGAGCGGCGGGAAGATCTTGAGCGGCAACGCCGCGGCGATGAACAGGGCTGAGCGGCCGAGCGCGTCGAGTACAAGCCCCCCCGCCTCCTTCGCCGCCACGCTGTCCTCGGGCAGCTGCTCGTTCCGCTTCGCCAGCGCCGACTGATGGCCGGACGTGGCGTTGCCGTCCGCCCAGGCGCCGGCGTCGATGATCGAACGGACGCGCGCCACCCCTTCCGTGTCGAGCAGATCGGGGATGGCGAGCATCATGAGCGGTTCCTCAACTCCCCTCCCTGCAAGGGAGGGGTCGGGGGTGGGTAGCGCCGATCGGCGCTTCGAACAACGGAGCCGACAGGCTCGCTCCGCTCGTACCCACCCCTGGCCCCTCCCTTAAAGGGAGGGGAACCAATCAGAACGAGTAGAACAGGCTCAGCACCGCCGAGCGCCGTTCGCCCGGCGTCGCCCAGCCGCCGGTGATCACGCCATTATTGGCGGTCGCGCCGGTCAGCGCCGTGCCGACATTGTTGCGGATGTTGGTGTAATAATGCGCGTTGAACAGGTTCTGGACGTTGAGCTGGACCGTCATGCCGTTGCTGAAGGCGTAGGACAGGAACAGCCGCTGGGTGATGTAGTCGTCGCTGAAATATTGGGTCCGCTGCAGCAGGGTGCGCTGATGCGTCGCGAAGCGGCCCTGATAGGTGAAGCCATAGCCGATCTGGAGCGCCGGGGTGATCCGCCAGGTGGTGAACAGGCTGCCCGAATGTTTCGGCGTCTGGATCAGCCGGTCGCCGCGCTGGGGATCGGGGATGACGATCGAGCCGGCGGCCGATCCGGTCGGGAAATTGGCCGGGTTGGCATTGAGGCAGGCGACGCTCGGATGGGCGAGGCAGAAATCGGAGACGCTCTGCAGCACCTCTGAATCGAGGTAGGTGTAATTGGCGAAGATCGCCCAGCGGTCGGTGATGTTGCCGGACGCGCCGAGCGCCAGCCCGTCGACCCGCGAGCGGCCGTCGACCACCTGCAGGCCGGGCAGCGTGGGATCGTTGGAGGGCACGCGGAAATTGCTGCGCTCGTTGCGGAACAGGGCGGCGGTCAGGTTCAGCCGGCGGTTGAACAGATCCGCCTTGACGCCGACTTCGTAATTGCGCGCGGTCTCCGGGGCGGCCTGGCAGGGATCGGCGCTGCCCGCCGCCGCGACCACGCCGCAGCCGAGCCGCACCGTCGCCGAGGTCGGCGTCCGGGCATTGCCGTAGGCGACATAGATGCTGGTGTTGCGGTTCGGCTTGTAGACCGCGCCGACCCGGTAGGAGAACAGATGCTCGTCATTGACCTGCGGCGCGAGCTGCAGCGCAGTAAGCGGCGCGGTCCCGGGCGGATAGCTGGGCAGGTTGACGTTCTGGAACGTGCCCTTGGCCCATTCGTAGCGCATCCCGGCATTCAGCTCGAAATGCGGCCCGAACTCGAGCGTGTCGAAGGCATAGATGGCGGTGTTGCTGGAGTGGCCGTTCGAGCGGGCGGTGACCGTGTAATTGATCGGCCCGGTATAGACGCTGTCCGGATTGGCGATGCTCATCAGCGGGTTGAGCAGCGGCGCCCCCGCCGCGTTGCGGATCAGCAAGGCGGTCTCGATCGAATAATCCTCCCAGGAAAAGGACGCGCCGAGGACGAGGATATTGTGCATGCGCCCGGCCGCGCCGCTTTCGACGCGCAGGTCGGTCTGGCTGTAGAGCAGTTCGTTGGACTGATCGCGGACCAGGCCGCGGGGGCCGTTGGGCTGCCAGGAGCCGGCGGGCACGTTGACGTTGATCGTGCCGATCGCCGGGCCGTTGCCCTGGGTCACATTGGCGACCGCGACAGTGCAGGCGGCGCCGACATTGCCGTTGGGATTGTTGTTGGCGGTGATCGGCTGGAGGCCGGTGGCGGCGAGGCAGAAGGTGCCCTGCGGCGCGCTGGTCTGGCTGTACTGGTCCACCTTCTGCCAGCGGCCGAGCGAGCGCAGCGAGACCTGGTCGGTGATCTCCTGGCGGAAGGTCAGGGTCAGCCGGTCGACCGTCGTCCGTTGCGCGTCGAGATTGCGGTAGCCGTAATAGGCGCTGTCGTCCGCCCCGGGCAGCGGCCCGTCATTCAGCTGGTTGAGGAAATAAGGGACGCCATAGATCGGGATATTGTCGTCGCGCTGGTGGACGTAAGCGACGGTGAGGCTGGTCGGCCCCTCCATGCCGAAGGTGATCGACGGCGCGATGCCCCAGCGGCGGTAATTCTCGACGTCCCGGCCGGGCACGTCGTTGCGATGAACCATGCCATTGAGGCGCACCGCGACCGCCGGGCTGATCCGCCAGTTGGTGTCGACCGTGCCGCGGAGATAATTGTCGGTGCCGCCCGCGATGGACAATATGGTGAGGTTGTCGCGCTGCGGGACCTTGGAGGCGAGGTTGATCGTGCCGCCGACGCTGCCCGAGCCGTTGAAGACGGAATTGGCGCCGTTGTAGATTTCGATCTGCTGCAGGTTGAACGGATCGGTGCGGCTGTACTGCGCGGAATCGCGGACGCCGTCCTGGGTGATGTCGTTGCTGGCCGAATAGCCGCGCAGGTTGATCGCGTCGCCATAGCCGCCGCCGCCTTCGCCCGCGCCGAAGGTGATGCCGGGAATGGTGGCGAGCGCGTCGCGCAGGGTCAGCAGATTCTGGCGGCGGAGAATCTGGTCGGAGATGACGCTGACCGTCTGCGGCGTGTCGAGCAGGCTCGAGGTGGCCTTGGGCGATTCGACCCGTTGCTGCTGGCGGGCGCCGTTGACGACCACGTCATTGCCGCGCTGCTCAACATCGGTCTGGGTGGCGCCAGTCCCGGTCCCGGTCGCACCCTCGATCTCGTCCGGCGCGGCGAGCGCGGGCGAGGAGAGGAAGCCGACGGCGCCGAGCGCAAGGAAAAGCGGCGCGCGGCTCGTCCGGGTGGGAGTATTCGTCATCTAAGCCCCTTGCGACAGGCCGGACGTTTCCGGTCGACAGAGGCTATTGCAAATCACTCGCAACAGTGTCAATAGAGTTGCGAACGGTTCGCAAAAATGACGGGCACAACCTCTTCCCAAGGGCCCGTCGGCGCCGGCGTGACAGCAGCCGTCACGCCGGCGCCACTCGTTTTGGGGACAAGGCCCTCCCCTCGAAATCGAGGGGAGGATTTTCCAGCTGTTATGGCCGCGGCGTGCCGGGCGTGGTCAGGAAGGCGCGGAGCTGTTCCTGAAAGAAGGGCGCATTGTCGAACATGATGAAATGCGCGCTGTTCGGCACCCGCCGCAGCACCGCCTGCGGGGCGGCGCGATAGGAGAGCTGATAGGCGCGGTCGATCTGCTCCACGCTGGGCGCCGGAGTGCCCGGGGGGCTGGCCGGCTGGGTGTAGAGCACGACGAGGGGCGCGCGGATTCGGCCGACATCCTCCATCAGATTGGTGCGCATCAGATCGGTGAAGCCCTGCGCCGAAACCGCGGGGTCACTGGCGAGGGCGGCGTTGATGTTCGGCTGCTTCTCGCTCTCGGTATTGATCATCATCGAGACCATCGACGAGGTCATCATGCGGCGTTGCTCTGCCGGCGCGTTGGTCATCATCGCCTGCATCCGGTCGATCGCTTCGGCCACCTGCTCATCGCTCATGCCCGGCGCGCGCATCATGGCGCCAAGATAAGGCAGCATGTCGACGACCATCACTTTGCCGACCAGCTCGGGATGGCGGCCGGCGAGCATGATCGTCCAGCTGCCGCCCATCGAATGGCCGACCACGGCCGGATGATCGAGATGCGCTTCACGGATGTAGCGGGCGATCTCCTCGGCGACGGGGGCGAGATAATTGCCCTGCGCGTTGGCGCCGGCCGGGCGACCCGCAAAGCCGTTCACATGGATCAGATGGTAGCGATAGCCCGGCAGCGCGGCCATGGTGCCCGCCCAGACCGCCGGCGTGGAGTTGAGGCCGGGAATGAGGACCACGTCGGGGCCGGTGCCCTGGACGGTGACGCCGATCCGGTCGGAGCTGAAATTCGCCGCGGGCGTGCCCGGATCGGGCGCGACGCTTGGGGCGGCGGCGGGCTCCTGCGCGAAGGCCGGGCTGGCGAGCAGGAGGGCGGGAACGGCAAGGGCGGCGAGCAGGCGGGACATGTGGATCTCCGAGAAAGAGCTGCTTGCTACTATCCCCGTCGTTCCCGCGAAAGCTCAAATCCCCTGCGTATAGGTCTGGCAGGCGTTGAGAGTGCCGCCGCGATAGCCGCGCATCAGCGCTTCCTGGCGCTGGGCCGAGGTGCCATGGGTGAAGCTTTCCGGCGCGGCGGCATTGCCCTGCAGCCGGTCGTCGCCGATCGCCGCGGCGGCGGTCATGCCGCCCTCGATATCGCCGGCCTCCATCGCCGCCTGCTCCTTCGAGGCCCAGACGCCGGCCAGGCAATCGGCCTGCAGCTCCATACGGACCTGGAGGGCGTTGCCCTGCGCCTGCGAGGCGCCGTCCTGGGCGCGGCGGATCCGGTCGGAAATGCCGAGCAGGGTCTGGACATGATGGCCGACCTCATGCGCGATCACATAGGCCTGGGCGAAATTGCCGGGCGCCTGGAAGCGCTGGGCGAGCTCGTCGAAGAAGCTGGTGTCGAGATAGACGCTGCGATCCTCCGGGCAATAGAATGGCCCCATGCGCGAATCCGCGGCGCCGCAGCCCGAGCGGGTGCCGCCCCGGTAGAGCACCATGTGCGGCGCCTCATAGCGCTGGCCCGCCTGCTGGAACATCGCGGTCCACTGGTCCTCGGTCGAGGCCAGGGTCTGGCAGGCATAGCGATAGACAGAGTTGGCGCCGCACACCTGGCGGGCGGCGGTCGGGTTGGCCGGCTGCTGCTGGACCGGGGCGAACCCCTGACCGCCGCCGAGCATGCCGAGTGGGTTGCCGCCGATCAGCAGGCCGATGCCCACCACCACGACGACGCCAAGTATGCCGAAGCGGCTCATGATCAAGCCGATGAGCATGCCGCCCGGGCCGCTGCCGCCACCACCGCCGCCGCCACCGCCGAACATGCCGCCGCCACCGCCGCCTTCGCGCTCTTCCACATTGTCGCTGGTCCGGCGGTCTCCGAAGCGCATCTCTTCCTCCCAGGTCCCCACAATGCACGGCGCGCACCGCGGGTTGCAACACCGACACTTGCATATCCCGTCCGACAGCGCGAGTGGAGCCTGCAATGGCTGATACCGACAGCAGGCGGCACGCGAAGACGAAGGAGCGGCTGCCCCTCCCCGACGAGGTCGCCCTGGTCCTGCAGGGCGGCGGCGCGCTCGGCGCCTATCAGGCCGGCGTGATCCAGGGGCTGGAGGAGAGAGGAATCGAGGTCGACTGGGTCGCCGGCATCTCGATCGGCGCGGTCAATGCCGCCATCTTCTGCGGCAATCCGCCCGAACAAAGGGTCGCGAAGCTGCGCGGCTTCTGGGAGAAGGTGACCGCCGCGCTCCCCGCTTTGCCCTTCGCCGGCGGCGGCGACGAATGGCGCGAGTGGATGCACATGCTCTCCGCCGGCTTCGTCGCCGTGCAAGGCGTGCCCGGCTTCTTCACGCCGCGGCTGCTGTCTCCGGCGCTGGCGCCCGCGAGGAGCGTCGCGGCGACCAGCTTCTACGACAACAGCCCGCTGGTCGCGACGCTGAACGAATATGTGGACTGGGACCTGCTGAACGGCGGTCCCGTCCGGCTCAGCGTCGGCGCGGTCAATGTCGAGACCGGCAATTTCCGCTATTTCGACACGCGCGGCCGCCCGCGCGACCGGATCGACGCGCGCCACATCATGGCCTCGGGCGCGCTGCCGCCCGGCCTGCCGCCGGTGGAGATCGACGGCGAATATTGGTGGGACGGCGGCATCGTCTCCAACACCCCGCTCCAGCATGTGCTGGATCACCAGAAGGCGGACCTGCTCGTCTTTCAGGTCGATCTCTTTCCGGCGCGGGGCGAGCGGCCGGCGACGATCATGGACGTCTACAGCCGCGAGAAGGACATCCGCTATTCCAGCCGCACCCGGCAGGTCACCGACCAGCTGATCCGCCTGCGCAAGGAGCGCGAGGCGATCCGCAAGGTGCTCGACAAGCTCCCGGGTGAGCTCAAGCAGGACGAGGACGTGGCGAAGCTCGCCGAAATGGCCGCCGAACATGCGGTCAACGTCGTCCATCTCATCTACCGCAAACATGGCTGGGAAGGCGGCGTGCGCGACTTCGAATTCTCCCGCGCCACGATGGAGCATCATTGGGCGGAAGGGCTGGCCGCGATCGCCGAGACGATGCGCCACGATGCCTTGCTCGCCCGCAACATCGTCGACGGCAAGACCGCGACATTCGATCTGGTTTCGTGAAACAGGGCTGATTGAAAGGAAGCTTACCCATGTTCCTCAACGGCAAGACCGCCTTGGTCACCGGCTCCACCTCCGGCATCGGCCTCGCCATCGCCCGCGCGCTGACTGCGGAAGGCGCGAAGGTGGTGCTGAACGGCTTCGGCGACCCGGCCGAGATCCAGAAGCTGCAGGCGGAGCTCGGCGCCGGCTATTCGGGCCATGATCTGACCAAGCCGGACGAGATCGAAAAGATGATGGCCGAGGCCGGCGAAATCGACATCCTCGTCAACAATGCCGGCATGCAGCATGTCGCGCCGGTCGACGAATTCCCGGTCGACAAATGGGATTTGATCCTCGCGCTGAACCTGACCGCGGCCTTCCACACGACCCGGCTCGCGCTGCCGGCGATGAAGCGCAAGGGCTGGGGGCGGATCATCAACACCGCCTCGGCGCACAGTCTCGTCGCGAGCCCGAACAAGTCCGCCTATGTCGCGGCCAAGCACGGCATTTCCGGCTTCTCGAAAACGGTGGCGCTCGAGGTCGCGACCTTCGGCATCACCTCCAACTGCATCAGCCCCGGCTATGTCTGGACGCCGCTCGTCGAGGCCCAGATCCCGGACCAGATGGCGACGCGCAACATGACCCGCGAGCAGGTGATGAACGACGTCCTGCTCGCCGCCCAGCCGACCAAGAAGTTCGTGACCGTCGACCAGGTGGCAGCGCTCGCGCTCTTCCTCTGCCGCGACGAGGCGTCCTCGATCACCGGCTCCAATTACTCGATCGACGGCGGCTGGACTGCGGCCTGACGAAAAAGGGAGGCGCCGTCGCCGGCACCTCCCTTATATCCATCCTTTGGCCGGCGACCGATCCTAGTCGGCGACTTCCGAGATGGAGAGCTGAGCCGGGATGCCCCGGCCCGTGCCGTAATGGCCGATATAGATGTCATACTGGCCCGATTGCGGGCTGCCATAAACGACCTGCGGGTTCACGCCGCCATTGGCGTCGTCATTGCAGGTCCAGCGCCCGTCCGGCCCGTTGATCACCAGGGTCGTGTCCTGGCCCGAGGCGACCGAGAAGATGAGCGGCGCGTCGCCCGCCTGGTAATTGACCCGGACGTCCGGGGCGTTGGCGATCGAGCCGACGCAGCCTTCGCCAAGCCCGTTGGCGTTGCGCTGGCCACCCGCGGTGACGTTCACCACGCGCGGATCGTTCGGGAAACCGGCGCTGAGGTTCAGCGTGCCGAAGCTCGGGTTCCGGCTGAAATCCTGGGCCGAGGCGGCGGTCGTCAGCGACGCCGCGGCGGCGAGAAACAAGACAGTCCTGCGCATCAATTCATTCCTTATATTTGTGGAACACCCTTGGCCGGGCAATGGAATCCGAACCGTTCGCCAGCGGCGAACCATCGGAACCTAGGGCAGTCGTTTCGGCTATGTAAAGGTCCGCCGACGCGAGGCGGACGCACCTTTTGTGCCTCGCCTTCCCGGCAGCCGCTCTCTAAGAAGTCCGGATGCCCTCTTTGTCGCTTCGGCTCAATCTCTTCGCGCTTGCGGCGATCGCCGCCACGGCACCCGCCTTCAGCCGCGAGGAGGTGGTGTCGGAGCGGGCCGGGACGGAATGGCGGGCGGTGGCGACCCGGGACGACCGCGACCGCATCCGCCACTGGCGCGACACCTGGACCGAGGCGCTCACCCAGGCCAATCGCAGCAACGCCGCCGCGATCACCGCCGGCGGTGCGCTGTTCGATCCGGACACCGCTCTGGCCAATGCGCAGCCGCCGGTCGGCGATTATGCCTGCCGTACCGTCAAGCTCGGCCGCAACGAGCGGGGCGGGACGCTGGACTATGTCGAATATCCCACCTTCCGCTGCCGGATCGCGCAGGACGGCGGCCGGCTGCGCTTCACCAAGCTGACCGGCTCGCAGCGCCCCGCCGGCAACATCTTCCCGGACAATGGCCAGCGCATGGTCTTCCTCGGTACCCTTGTTCTCGGCGACGAGACGCGCGCGCTCCGCTACGGCCGCGACGAGGAGAGGGACATGATCGGGATCCTCGAGCGGGTCGGCGAGCGCCGCTGGCGGCTCGTCTTTCCGCAGCCCCATTACGAATCCCTGCTCGACGTGATCGAGCTCACCCCGCTTCGATGAGGTCCGCATGCGCCAGACGTTTCTCGCCGCCTTGCTCCTGGCCACGGCAATGACCGCCCCGCTCCAGCCCGCCGGCGCCCAGCCGGCCCATGCGCCCGCGGGTCTCGGCCAGGCGGTGGCGGCGGACATGCCGGAGCTGATGAACCTCTATCGGGACCTGCACACCAACCCCGAGCTCAGCATGCAGGAGACGCGGAGCGCGGGGCTGCTCGCGGCCGAGGCGCGGCGGCTGGGCTTCACCGTCACCGAGCATGTCGGCGGGACCGGCGTCGTCGCGGTCATGGAGAATGGCCCCGGCCCCGTGCTGATGCTGCGCGCCGACATGGATGCGCTGCCGGTCGAGGAGCAGACCGGCCTGCCTTTCTCGAGCCATGCCCGCGGCACCACCCGCGAGGGGCTGGCGACGGCGATCATGCACGCCTGCGGCCATGACACGCATATGGCGACCTGGGTTGGCGTCGCCCGGCGGATGGCGGCGATGCGCAGTCAGTGGCACGGCACGCTCGTCATGGTCGCCCAGCCCGGTGAGGAGACCAGCCAGGGCGCCGCCGCCATGCTCGCGGACGGCCTGTTCACCCGCTTCCCCCGCCCTGCTTTCGCCATCGCCTTCCACGACAGCGCGACCCTGCCGGCCGGCCAGATCGGCTATTCCGAAGGGCCCGCGCTCGCCAATGTCGACAGCGTCGACATGCTGGTGCGCGGCGTCGGCGGCCATGGCGCGGCGCCGAACACGACCCGCGACCCGATCGTGCTCGCGGCGCGCATCGTCACGAGCCTGCAGACCCTGGTCAGCCGCGAGCTGGACCCGCTGGACAGCGCGGTGGTGACGGTCGGCAGCTTCCAGGCCGGGACCAAGCACAACATCATCCCGTCCGAGGCGCGGCTGCTGATCACGGTGCGCAGCTACACGCCCGAAATCCGCCGGCAATTGCTGGACGGCATCGCCCGGATCGCGCGCGGCGAGGCAATTGCCGCGGGGGTTCCCGAGGACCGGATGCCGCAGGTCACCGTCCGCGAGGCCGAGGCGACGCCCGCCACGGTCAACACCCAGAACCTCACCGAGCAGACCATGACCCGCTTGCGCAGCCATTTCGGCGCGGGGCGCGTCCAGCTCACCCGCCCGGTCATGGCCGGCGAGGATTTCGGCCGCTTCCGCCTCGCCTCGCCAGGGCTGGAGAGCCTGATCTTCTGGGTCGGCGGCGTGCCCCAGGCCCGCTGGGACGCCGCGCAAAATGGCGGCCCGCCGTTGCCGTCACTGCACAGCCCCTTCTGGGCGCCGGACGCGGAACGGGTGATCGCGACCGCGACCGAGGCGATGACGGTGGCGGCTCTGGGCGTGCTGCAGCGGCACTGAACCAGTCCGTCATCCCGGCGAAGGCCGGGACCTCAGGACAAGAAGTTTCTGCGGGTCTCCACGAGGTCCCGGCCTCCGCCGGGATGACGCTTAGCTGTGAACCGCCGCCTCGGCGCCCCACACTTCGCGGAGCCGCGCGTCCTTGCCGCAGCCGCGGCGGTAGCGGCCATAGGCCTCCGGGTTCCGCCGGGCATAATCCTGGTGATAGGCCTCGGCCGGATAGAAAGCGGAAGGCCCGCGCACCGGCGTCACCACCCGGCCGCGCAGGATCCGGTTCGCCTCGGCCACCGCGGCAAGCGCGTCGCGGCGCTGGGCCGCGTTCAGCGCGAAAATGGCGGTATGATAATTCTCGCCCCGGTCGCAATATTGGCCGCCGCCGTCGGTCGGATCGATGGTCCGGAGGAAACGACGGACGAGCTGGGCGTAGTTGATCCGCGCCGGATCGTAGATCACCTGGATCGCTTCGACATGGCCGGTGCCGCCGCGCACCACCTGCTCGTAGCTCGGGTTGCGGACGGTGCCGCCGGCAAAGCCGGAAATGGCGTCGACCACGCCCGGGATCGCCTCGACATCGCGCTCCGCCGACCAGAAGCAGCCGCCGGCGAACAAGGCAATCTGGGCGTTGGCGGGACGGGCGGGGCGGCGCTGGGCCGCGTCGGCGCTGTCGCTGCTGCTCTGGCCGCATGCGGCGAGCAACAGGACCGCGAGGAGCAATTTGCGGATCATGAAGCGCCCATAGCGCGGGCCAAGATGAAGCGCCGCTGAATTATTCGCCGGGCACCGGAATCGCCGCCCGCCTTTCCTCCTCGGTCTGCGGCTCGGCGCGGTCGACGCGGAAATGCATGGCCTGCATGCGCGTCTGGACCAGCTGCGCGAAGGTGAGGCGGCCGGTATTCGCGGTGTTGAGCATGGCGAAGCGGCGGGCCGCGGCCTGCCTGAATTCCTCGAGGCTGACGCCGCGGTTGAAATTGGTGTCGGCGTCCATGATCGGGTGGGAGATCGGGATCAGCCCGAAGCGGGCCGCGCCGGCCATCATCGCCATCTGGCCGCCGCCCTGCGGTCTCCCGCCGCCCATTCCGCCCCGGCCACCGCCCATGCCGCCGCCGCGACCCATTCCGCCACCCCGGCCCATGCCGCCGCCACGGCCCATGCCGCCACCGCCGCGGCTCTGCATTTCGGGCAGGATCTGCTGCTCGTAATTGGCGACCTCGACCGGGCCGATCTCGCCGTCATGATCCGCATCCAGCACCGCGAAATAGCGGACGAAATCGGCCTCGAACTCCGGCCAGCTCAGCGCGCCGTCATGATCGGTGTCGGCCTGATCGAACCAGGCGCGCATCGGCTCCGGCCCGCCTTCGGTGCGGCGGAAGGGCTCGCCGGCGGGGCTGACGAACAGGCCGCGCCCGATGCCGAATCCGCCCGGGCCGCCCGGCCCTCCCGGACCGCCCGGGCGCATCCCCATGCCGTGCCGGAACTGCGGCCGGCGAGGCTCGGTGGCGCACGCGGCGAGCGTGGCCGCGCTGGCAAGGATCAGGATCAGGGAAAGAGACCGGCGCATCGCGCTTACTCCTCGACAGGAGGCAATGGAGCAGGGAGATGGCGCGCCAAATGTGGCGGGAATATTTCCGCGAACGATATAATCTGTCGCACTTTGTCGCGGCGTCAGGCCCCGGCTTCGGTCAGCCGCTCCACCTGCTCCCCGCTCAGCTCCAGCGTCAGCACGCCGAGCAGCTCGTCCAGCTGCGCCCGGCTGGTCGCGCTGGCGATGGGGGCGGTGATGCCGGGCTGGGCGGCGATCCAGGCCAGAGCGACCTGCGCCTTGGTGCCCCCGGTCTCGCCCGCCACCTCTTCCAGCACATCGAGCACGCGGAAGCCGCGCGCGTTCATATAGGCGTCCATGCGGGTGCCGCGGATGCTCTGCGCCCTGTCGGCCTCGCTGCGATATTTGCCGGTAAGGAAGCCCGAGGCGAGGCCGAAATAGGGGAGCCCCCCGAGATCCCGGTCGATGCAGACCTGCTGGACTGCGCCCTCGAACCGGTCGCGGGTCACCAGATTATATTCGTTTTGCAGCGCCTCGTAGCGGGCCAGCCCGTGCTGCTCCGAAATGTCGAGCGCCTCGTTCAGCCGGTCGGCGCTGTAATTGGAGGCGCCGATGGTGCGGACCTTGCCTGCCTTCACGAGGCGATCGAACGCGCCGAGCGTGTCGGCGAGCGGCGTCGCCTCGTCATCCTTGTGCGCGTAATAGAGATCGATGGTGTCGATCCCGAGGCGCTGCAATGAGGCCTCGGCGGCGGCGGCGATCGTGTCCGGCGCAAGCCCCGACATGTAGCCCACCTTGGTCGCGATCAGCACGTCGTCCCTCCGCCCGCGCCGCTTCAGCCATTGGCCGATCAGGCTCTCGGATTCGCCGCCTTTGTGGCCGGGCACCCAGGCCGAATAGACGTCGGCCGTGTCGATCATCACCCCGCCCGCCTCGGCGAAGCGGTCGAGGATGGCGAAGGCCTCTTCGCCCTTCACGGTCCAGTCGAAGACATTGCCGCCGAGCACGAGCCGCGGCGTCCGCAAGTCGCTGCCGCCGATCGCCCTTACGTCCATTCGCTCCGTCCCTTTTCCTTCAGCAGCTCGACCACGTCCTTGACCCGCTGGCTCATCGCCTTGGGCACGATCAGCACCGCATCTCCGGTCGCGATGATCACCAGATCCTCGACCCCGATCGCCGCGACCAGCGGCCCTTCGGACCTGATCAGGCAGTTTTTCGTATCCCATTCCAGCACGTCGCCGGTCAGCGCATTGCCCTGGGTGTCGCGCTCCAGCCGGTCGAGCAGGGCCTCCCAGCTGCCGACGTCCGACCACCCGATCGAAACCGGCACGACCGCTATCTTCTCCGCCTTCTCCATCACCGCATAGTCGATCGATTCGGACGGCGATTCCGCGAAGGCGGCGGCATCGGGATTGAGCCGGCGGCCCTTTTTCTGCGCGCCCGCCATGGCGGCTTTGGCGGCCCTGGCGATCTTCGGTGCATGCTTCTGCAGAGCGGCCAGATAGGTGCCGGCGCGCATCAGGAAGATGCCGCCATTCCAGTCATAACGTCCGCTCGCGGCATAGCGGCCGGCGGTGGCGGCGTCCGGCTTCTCGACGAAGCGCACCGCATGGTGGATGCCCTCGTCCAGCGCCGCGCCGCGCTCGATATAGCCATAGCCGGTCTCGGCCCGCTCCGGTTTCATCCCGAAAGTGACGATCCAGCCGTCCATCGCATAGGGCCAGGCCCGGCGCACCGCCTCGCGGAACCGCTCCGGCTCGGCCACCAGATGATCGCTGGGCAGGACGAGGATGACATCGTCCTTGTCGACGCTGAGCGCGGCCAAAGCGATGGCGGGCGCGGTGTTCCTGGCCGCGGGCTCGAGGATCAGTTCGGCCTTCGGCAGGACCGAGGCGATGCCGGCCGCCTGGTCCTTGCCGGCGACCACCAGAGGCGGCGCGAACAGGCTCTCGTCGGCGACCCGCTCGGCGGTCTGGGCCAGCATCGGCCCCTGCCCCGCCAGATCCAGCATCTGCTTCGGCCGGGCCCGGCGCGACAACGGCCACAGCCTCGTCCCGGACCCGCCCGAAAGGATGACCGGGACGACCCGGCGCTTTGACCCTGCGCTCATGGGCTGGGGTGTAGCGGGGCAGTCTCCCGTCGTCACCCCGCGAAGCGGGAAATAGGTTTTTCTCTTCCCTTCCTCCGCGCCTCCGCGTCTCCGCGCGCATAAAAGAAGGGTTGGTTCGCGCGGAGACGCGGAGACGCGGAGAAGAAAGATTGAGCCGCTTCGCGGAACTAGCGGATCAGCGCCGCGTCAGGATCAGCGGCAAGCCGCCCTTGGGTCGCATGGTGATCATGCCGGAGACCTCGACCTCGCGGCCCGGCACCGGCGCGAAGCGCCACGCGCGGAGCCAGTGGGCGAGCACCGCCAGCGCCTCGATCGTGGCGAAGCGCATGCCGACGCAGAGGCGGGGGCCGCCGCCAAAGGGAAGATACTGGAAACGATGCCGCGCCGCCTTCGCCTCGGGCAGCCAGCGATCCGGATCGAAGGCGTCGGGATCGTCCCACAGGTCGCGATGGCGATGCAGCAGCCAGGGCCAGATCGAGACGATGTCGCCGGGATTGACCTCATAGTCGCCGATCCGGTCGGCGGCGACCGCCTGCCGGTCGAAGCGCGGCGCGGGCGGGTAGAGGCGCAGGCTCTCCTCCAGCACGCGGCGGAGCAAGGGCAGGCGCTCGGGCAGGTCAGGGTCCGCCTCGCCTTCCGCCAGCGCCGCCGCGGCCTCCGCCGCGCAGCGTTCCTGCAGCGCCGGCTGCTCGGAGAGCAGGAAGAGCGTCCAGGCCAAGGCATTGGAGGTTGTCTCGTGCCCGGCCAGGTAGAAGGTCGCGGCATTGTCGACCGCCAGCGCAAAGGCGTCGTCCGGCGCGAACTTGCCGTTCAGCGCGCGGATCAGGCCGCCGAGGAAATCGTCGGGCCCGCCGTCCGGGCCGCGGTCCTTCACCAGCTGGCCGAGCGTCTCGCGCAGATAGCGCTGGCCGGCATGGGCGCGCTTGCCCTTGAAGCTCCACGGCATGAGCGGCAGCCCGAGCAAGACCTGCAGCCGCGCCTCGCCAACCCCGTCCAGCGCCGCCTTGATATGATTGACCGCCGTCTCGGTGGTCAGCCGGGGATCGCCGGCGAAGAGGCTGTCGGAGATGATGCGAAGCGTGGTCGCCGTCGCCGAGGCGAAGACATCCACCTGCCCCTCGTGCCAGCCGGCGGATATGCCGGTCGCGGCGTTGGTGAAGGTCGGGATCAACCGGTCGATCGCCACCGGCGCGAAATTGGCGGCGACGATCTTGCGCTGGTCCCGCCAGAGCTCGCCGTCCGACGACAGCAGCCCGCGCCCGATCGTCTTGTGCAGCAGGCGCTTGACGAGGTCCGGCTTCACATAATTGGCGGCATTGTCGAGCAGCACATGCTGGACGAGGTCGGGCCGCAGCGGAATGTGGACGGTGTAACCCAGCACCTTGCGTTTGAGATAGGGCGCGCCGAACGCAATGTCCGACCAGCCATAGACCGCCGTCCGCGCCCGCTCCCCGAAGAAACCGCGCCAGGTCGAGACCGGCCCGGCGGCGCGCGGCGGATAAGGCGGGATGAAACGGCGAAGGGCGGGATCTGCGTCGGCCATCGGAGGAGCTTAGGGCCTGGACTCCGCGGAGTCATCCACCGCCAGCCCGCGCGACAGCGGCTTGCCGATGACGAGGATGATCAGGCCTCCCACCAGCCCGATCGCGGCGTCGATCGCCCAGAAGGCGGCGGGGTGCATCTCGCCATAATAACTGCCGATCCAGCCCATGATCACGCTGCCCGCGAACAGCGAGAGGAAGGCGGCGCCCATCATCGTCGCGTTCACTTTCGCCGGCGCCGCCCGCGAGATCAGGGCGAGCAGCACCGGCCAGTACCAGAGGAAGCCGACGCCCATGCCGATGAAGCAGGCGAGCGGCCACCAGACTGCGGTCCGGCCGTCCGGCCCCAGCAGCAGCGATCCGGCAACCATGAACAGGGCGCTCGCCCCGGTCAGCGCGGAGCCGATGCCGATCTTGGCGATATCGCCGGGCTCCCGCTCCCGTCGCTGCTGCCAGCGCCACAGAGCGACGAGCGGTGGCACCGCGATGATCGAGGCGAAGGCATCCACCGAGTTGAACCAGGAGGCCGGCACCGCGCCGAGAGGCGTCGCCAGGCTCGCATGCTGGTCGACCCAGAGCAGACCGATATTCCAGATCATCGGATAGGCGATGTTGGGGACGATGGTGAGCGCGATGACAAGGATCAACAGCAGCGTCCGACGCCGCTCGGCCGGGGTCAGGGGCGGAAAGTCGACCTTTTCCTTCTGCTTTCGCGCGCCGGGCAGATGGCGCTGGCCCGCCAGATAGGTGACGAGGGCCACGATCATCAGCACGCCCGCGCAACCGAAGCCGACATGCCAGCCATAGGCCGCCGCCAGCCCGCCGCAGACGAGCGGTCCCGCGACCGCGCCGATATTGATCCCTGCCGAATAAATCGTATAGGCCTGCGTCCGCAGGCTCTCCGCCGCGACCGGATAGAGCTGGCCGACCTGGGCCGAGATATTGCCCTTCAGGCAGCCCGAGCCGAGAATCAGCAGCAGCAGGGCGATCAGGAAGCTGGCGTCGAACGCCATCGCGATATGGCCGGCGCTCATCAGCAAGGCCCCGAGCACCACCGTCGCCTTCGTGCCCAGCAGCCGATCGGCGACGATGCCGCCGAGCAGAGGCGTGAAATAGACGAGGCCGCCATACCAGCCATAGATGAGCGAGGCGAAGGCCTGGTCCGACATGGGCCCATTGCCCTCGAGCAGATGGCGCAGGCCCGCGAGCCCCAGCACATGCTCGGCATGGCCGGGCGTCAGCAATTGCCCGACCATGTAGAGCGAGAGCAACGCCGTCATTCCGTAATAGGAAAAACGCTCCCAGACCTCGGTGAAGGCGAGATAATAGAGGCCGGGCGGATGGGTCCGGCCACGCGCGGTCCCTGCGGCTGCATTGTCCTCGGCCATTGCCCGCTCCCCCGGTGGCTGGTGCCAGCCTGATACGGCGTTTGCCGCAGGACGAGCAACGGCCTAGGCATGGCCCATCGCGCCGGGGGGAGATGGCCGTGACGATCGAGGAACCGGACGCCGGCCCAGTGCCGCTGGACGTGCCGCGCAGGCGCGAATTCCTCGGTCATCCCATCGGCCTGCCGGTGATCGCCTTCACCGAGGCGTTCGAGCGCTTCTCTTATTACGGCATGCAGACCCTGCTCGTGCTGTACATGGTGAAGGCGCTGCTGCTTTCGCCGCATGTCGAGCAGATCCTTGGCTTCGGCTGGTTCAGCCAGCTGATGACCTGGATCTACGGCGCGCCGCCGACCACCCAGGCCCTGGCCTCGCACATTTTCGGCACCTACACCGCCCTGGTCTATTTCACGCCGATCCTCGGCGGGCTGGTGGCCGATTTCTGGCTGGGCAAGACCAGGACGGTGACGCTCGGCGCTTTGCTGATGGCCGCCGGCCATTTCCTGATGGCGTTCGACCAGAGCTTCCTGTTCGCCTTGCTGCTGCTCGTGCTCGGCGTCGGCTGCCTCAAGGGCAATCTCGCCAGCCAGGTCGGCGCACTCTACAGGCCCGGCGATCCGCGCGCGACCGACGCCTATCAGCTTTATTATATCGGGATCAGCAGCGGCGCCTTCTTCGCGCCCTTGGTCTGCGGGGCGCTTGGCGAGGAGGTGGGCTGGCATTGGGGGTTCGGCGCCGCAGGCGTCGGCATGGTGATCGGCCTCGGCATCTACCTCGCGGGGCGCCGCCATTTGCCGCCGGAGCCGCGCGCCTTGCGCGCCGCCAAAGCGGCGGGCCCGAAGCCGCCCGCCATGACGCGGCGCGACTGGGCGGTGGTGGTCCTGCTCGTCCTGATGATCCCGGTGCTGGCGGCGAGCGCACTCGGCAACCAGCAGATGTTCAACGCCTATCTCGTCTGGGCCGACCGCTCCTACGAATTCATGCTGTTCGGCCACCGCATGCCGACGAGCTTCCTGGTCTCGTTCGACGCGATCACCGGCGTGCTCACTTTGGCCGGAACCGTGGCCTTCTGGCGCTGGTATGGCAGGCGCTGGCGCGAGCCGGACGAGTTCAGCAAGCTGATCATCGGCTGCGTGATCTCTTCCTCCGGCTTCATCCTCGTCGCCTTCGTCGCCAGCCAGCACGCGGCGACCGGCGTGAAGCCGGCGCTCTGGATCGCTTTGGTGATCAACACGCTCAACAATATCGGCTTCGCCAACGTCTTCCCGGTCAGCCTCGCCCTTTATTCGCGGGCCGCGCCGCAGGCGATCGCGGGGACGGTGATCGGCATCTATTATCTGTTCCTGTTCCTCGCCAACATCATGGTCGGCATCGTCGGCGGCTGGCTCGACATCATGCCGGCCGGGCAATTCTGGGGCATCCACGTGGCCGCGATCCTTGGCGCGGCGGCGGTGTTTCTCGTCATCAAATTGCTGTTCGGCCGCTGGTTGCTGCGGGAGCCCGAGCCGGAAGCTGCGACATGAGGCCTATTCCGCTGCCAGCAACCGCTCCGCCCCGCCCAGATCCACGCTGACCAGCCGGCTCACACCTTTCTCGATCATCGTCACCCCGAACAGGCGGTGCATGCGGGCCATGGTCACCGCATTGTGGGTGACGATCAGATAGCGGGTGTCGGTCTCGGCGGTCATCCGGTCGAGCAGGTCGCAGAAGCGCTCGATATTGGCGTCGTCCAGGGGCGCATCGACCTCGTCCAGCACGCAGATCGGCGCCGGGTTGGTGAGGAACAACGCGAAAATGAGAGCGACAGCGGTCAGCGCCTGTTCGCCGCCCGAGAGCAAAGTGAGCGTGGCGAGGCGCTTGCCCGGCGGCTGCGCCAGGATCTCGAGGCCCGCCTCCAGCGGATCGTCGGATTCGACCAGCTCCAGATGCGCCTGCCCGCCCTCGAACAGGGTGGTGAAGAGGCTGCGGAAATGGCGGTCCACGTCCTGGAAGGCGGCCAGGAGCCGCGCGCGGCCCTCGCGGTTCAGGCTGCCGATCGAGCCGCGCAGGCGGTTGATCGCGAGCCCCAGTTCCTCGCGCTCGGCCTGGCTGGTCAGGCGGCTTTCCTCCAGCTCGTTCAGCTCGCTCTCGGCGACCAGATTGACCGGACCGATCCGCTCGCGCTCCTGCATCTGCCGCTCGAGCTGGGCGGATTCGACCGCAACGTCGGCGATCTTGGTTTCGTCGAAGCCGATCCGCTCCGGCAGCAAGGGCGGCGGGCATTCGAACTTCTCGCCGGAAATGCGGGCCATCTCGATGCGGCGGGCATCCTGCGCTTCGGCCCGGGCGGCGGCGCCGGCGCGGGCCTCGCGGGCGGCGGCCTGCGCCTCGCCCGCCTCGGCGAGCTTCGCCTCGGTGGAGCGCAAGGTTTCCTCGCCGGCGCGCTCGTGCGCGGCGGCAGCGGTGGCGGCCTCGGCGGCGGCGGCGGACTCGGTGGTGAGGGCGTCGATCTGCTCGGCCAAAGTCTCAGGCGCTTCCGCCAGCCGCGCGGCTTCGGCCTCGGCCTCGGCGATACGGGTCGCGAACTCGCCTTCATGCGCCTCGGCGGAGGCGGCGCGCGTGCGCCAATCCGCCTGCTCCTTGCGTGCGGCCTCGGCGCGCTGCCTGTCGGCGCTCACGGCACGGGCATAGGTGGCGGCCTCGGCGCGGACCTCGGCGAGCGCCGCCTGGCGCAACTCCGCCTCCTCGCGCAACATCGCGACCTTCGCCTCGGTGGCGGCGGCGTCGGCAAGCCCGCTGGCGACGCCTTCGGCCTCGGCCTGCGCCTTGCGTGCCTCGGCAAGATCCGCCTCGGCCAGCGCGGCGCGTTCCGCCAGGCCGGTGCGGCGCAGCTCCAGCCGTTCCATCTCGACCTTGGCCTGATCCTCGGCGCGGCCCGCCTCGCGGAGCTTCGCGGCCGCCTCCGCCTCGGCGCGGCGGCCCGCATCGGCGGCGTCGCGCGCGGCTTGCATGCCCCTCATGGCCTCTGCGGTACGATCTTCAGCCGCCTCGACCGCCTTGCTGGCGGCGGGCATGACGGTCTCAATCTCGGCGAGCCGGTTGACGCGGATCAGTCGCTCGGCCGCCGCGGCGCCCATGCCGGTCGCGACATAGCCGTCCCAGCGGCGCAGACGCCCGTCCAGCGTGACGAGGCGCTGCCCGACGGCGAGCGGCTTGCCGGTATCGCTCTCCGCGACCGCGATCTGCTGCAGGCGGCGGAGCAAGGCGGGCGGCGCCTCGACATGGCCGGCCAGCGCCTGCGTTCCGGCGGGAAGCGCGGGGTCGCCCGGAAGCGGCGAAGCGCCGGCCCAGCGGCGCGTGCCTTCCGCGCCGAGCCCCGCCTCCAGATCTTCGCCAAGCGCCGCGGCCAGGGCTCGCTCGTAGCCGGAGGCGGCGCGCACATGATTGATCGCCCGGTCGCCGCTCGATCCCTCGGTGGCCTTGATCAGGGCCTTCGCTTCAGACTGCAGGGCAGCAAGAGCGGCGCGGGCAGACGCAGCCTCGCTCTCGGCCTCGTCGCGGGCGGCGGCGGCTTCGGCGCGGCGTGATTCGGCAGCGGCAACCGCCGCCCCGGCCGCGGCAAGCGCCCGCTCCGCCTGTTCCTTATCGGTTCGCGCTTGCGACAGCAACTGAACCAGATCGGCGTCTCCGCCAAGCTCGCGCATCTGCTCGGCGATGCGCGCCGCTTCCGCCTCGGCGCGGGCGAGCTTGGTCCGCGCCGCATCCAAGGCGGCGGTGGCGACGCGCGCCTCGGCTTTCTCCGCCGCCTGTACCGCGCGGGCCTGGCCGAGCGCCGTATCCGCAGCGCGGGCCGCGTCCTCATGCTCGACGGTGCGCACGTCGATCGTGCCGCGCCGGCTCTCGGCGTCCGCCAGCCGGGCCGCGATCGCCGCCAGCTCTTCGTCGAGCCGCGCGATCGCCGCCGCCGCATCGTCCTTCAGCGCCGCCTCACGCTGCCGGTCAGCCGCCAACGTGCGTTGCCGCCCCTCCAGCTCCGCGATCCGCCGGGTCACGCTGTCCCGCTCCGCCCGCAAAGCCGCAAGCTTGTGGCCGAGCTCCGACGCCTTCTCGCGCGCGGCCTCGGACGCCTTCCGCAAATCCGCCAGCCGCCCGACCGCATCATTCTGCCAGGCGGCCGCCGCCAGCCGCGCCTCGGCCGCCTGCGCCACTGCGCCATCGGCCGCGTCGGATTCCGCCTTGGCCGCTTCGGCCGCCGCCGCCGCTTCCCGCCAGCGCGCGAAGATCAGCCGCGCCTCGGCGACCCGGATCTGCTCGCTGAGCTTGCGATAGCGTTCCGCCGCCCGCGCCTGCCGCTTCAGCGCCGCGCCGCGCAACTCCATGTCGGCGAGGATCTCGTCGAGGCGGATCAGATTGGCCTCGGTCGCCCGCAATTTCTGTTCGGCATCCTTGCGGCGGACGTGCAGGCCGGAAATTCCGGCCGCCTCCTCCAGCATCAGCCGCCGCTCGGTCGGCTTGGCGGCGATCACCGCGCTGATCTTGCCCTGGCTGACCAAAGCCGGCGAATGGGCGCCGGTCGCCGCATCGGCGAAGAGCAGGGCCACATCCTTCTGGCGAACGTCGCGGCCGTTGACCCGATAGGCCGAGCCGGCGCCGCGCTCGATCCGGCGGGTGATCTCCGCTTCGCCGACCGGCGCCTGCGCGAACTCGCCGGCGCCTTCCTGGTCGCCCTCCTCGCGCTCGACCAGCATCGTCACTTCGGCGAAGTCGCGGGCCGGGCGAAGCGCCGTGCCGGCGAAGATCACATCGTCCATGCCCGCGCCGCGCATCGACTTGGGCGAGCTTTCGCCCATCACCCAGCGGATCGCCTCCAGCACGTTGGATTTGCCGCAGCCATTCGGGCCGACAATGCCGGTCAGGCCGTCCTCGACGCGCAGTTCGGCTGGCTCGACGAAGCTCTTGAAGCCGGAAAGTTTGAGCCTTTTGACCTTCACCTTGCTGCGTCCGTCCCCCTCACGCGCCCCTTAATGCCCGCGGATCAGGGGCTCGAGCCCGGCCCAGTTGTGGGCCTGGGAGAGCGTGCCGTTGACCGCGAAGCTTGGTGTGCCCTGGACGCCGGCCTGCACCGCCGCCTGATGCACGCGCTCGATCCCGTCCATCCGCTCCTGCGTGAGGCAGGCCTGCTGCTGGGTGTCGCTGAGGCCGTTGCGGCGGGCGATTGCGTCGAGCCCGAGCATCGGGATCATCCGCCGCGCCACCTCCAGCGGGGCCAGGCCGGACAGCGACGCGCGCTGCTCCGGGGTCACGTTGCGGATCCGGCCCAGCCATTGCGGCTGCGAGCCGAGCAGATTGTGCATCATGTCGAAATATTTGTCCGGCTCCAGGCAGTTCAGCAGCATGCCGGCGGCGATGTCGACGCCGTTGCGGTAATAGAGCCGATATTCGACGCTGACATGGCCGGTGCGGACATATTGCTGGAACAGCCGCTCGCCCGCCTGATGGGTGAACTCGGCGCATTCCGGGCAGCTCGGCGAGATATATTCGATGATCTTGGTCGCCGCCTCGGGATCGCCGATCAGGAAGCCGCCCTCGCGCGTGTGCCGCGTGGTGCGCAGCCAGTCGCGGCGGTTCGGCCCGTCGGAACGATTGTTGGTGAAGCCGGCCCCGACCCGGTCGTCCGCGCGCGTCTGGGCGGAGGCGGCCGGCGGGGCGGCGGCGAAGGCCGTGGCGGCCGCCAGCGCTGCGAGAAGAATCCTTGCCTTGGTCATCGCCGCGCCCCCGCCTGGATCAGAATCGGTTCAAGCTGGTCCCACGTCACGACCGGCGCGTTGGTGCCGTTGATGTAGAAGCCCGGCGTGCCGGCGAAATTGGCCTGCGCTTCCGCCCGGCGATTGCCACCGACGACGCGCTGCAGATTGGCCGGATTGCCGACGCACGCATTGATCTGCGCCGGGGTCAGACCGCCGGCGCGATACACGCCTTCCACGCGGCCGGCGCGGAACATGGCGAGCGAGCGCTGCGGCCCGCTCATCGCCTGGACCTGGGACTGGTTCGCCTCCAGCCAGGTCTGGACCAGCGAGACCCAGCTCCGCTGCGTCGCATAGAGCCGCTCGAGGGTCGGGAAGAACGCGCCGGGCGCCAGGCAATTGAGCCCTGCGAACATGCCGGGATCGGTGGGAAAAATCACATAGGGCCGATATTCCCAGCTCACCCGGCCGGTGCGGATGTAACGGTACAGGCCGGCCGTCCCGCCTTCATTGGCGAAGGCGGCGCAATGCGGGCAGGTGATCGAGCCATATTCGACCAGTTTCACCGGCGCGGCGGGATTGCCGATGCGGACGCCATCGGGCGTGCGCACCGCAACCCGGGTCCAGTCCCGCGCGACGGCGGGCCGGGCGGCGGGACGGCGCTGCGCGGCGGCCTCTGTGACGGGCAGGCTGAGCATCGACACGGCGGCCAATGCGGCGAGGAAAAGACGCCCCCCCTGCATGATCAGCCCCCCACCGCCTGGCGGAGCCGCGGCTCGAGCGCCGACCAGAGGCCGACGCCCTCCTGGATCGCGCCGTTGATGTAGAAGGTCGGCGTGCCCGGCGGGTTGTCGGTCTGGATCGCGTGCTGCGTGTCCACCGAAATGCGCTGCAGATTGGCGGCATTGCCGAGGCACTGGTCGATCTGCGCCTGGGTCATGCCGCGCTGGCGGAAGAAGGCGTCGACGCCGGTTTCGCGGACCAGGGTCGCGGCGCGGGTCTGGTCGTTCATCCCCTCGACCGCAGCGCGATTGGCCTCGAGATAGGTCTGGCCGCGCACCGCCCAGTTGCGCTGGTCGGCGTAAAGCTGCTCGGTCAGCGGGAAGAAGGAGCCGGCGCCCTGGCAGCGGAGCAGCGAGAAGAGGCCCGGATCGGTCGGGAAGATCATGTAAGGCCGATATTCCCAGCTCACCCGGCCCGAGCGGACATAGGACTGGATGCCCTCGGCGCCGCCGTCGGTGGTGAACTCCGCGCAGTGCGGGCAGGTGATCGAGGCATATTCGACCAGTTTCACCGGCGCGTTGGGATTGCCCATCAGGAAGCCACGCTCGGTCTCGCTGACGGTCTGCGTCCAATCCTGCCCGGCGGGCGCGGCGACGTTGGCGATGGGCGCGCTCGGCGGGGTGACGCCGCTGGCATTGTTGCCGCCGCCGCCGCTACAGGCGGCGAGGGTGAAAGCGAGCGCGGTCGCGCCGGCCATGGAAAAGCTCTTCATTTCTTTCTCTCTCCAATCTTGCCGACCACCGGGATCGCCACTGCCGGCGTTCCATCGCCAGCCGCGAGGCCGCGCGCAAGCGATTCCAGACATAAGCGCAATTCGGGATCGGCGATGTCGCGCAGACTGTCCTTCATGTCCACCGGGAGCGTGACCGGGCGCAGCGAAGGCGGCGCGAGCCGTGATTTTCGTTTCTCGACCTGAACCAGGCCTTGCCGGATCGCGATCCTGGCCACCGCCTCATAGCCGAAGAACTGGTTGACCCGCTCCTGGATGGTTGGCGCCACGTGCTGCAGCATCGGCGCGTGCGCGCCCTCGACGACCAGGGTGAGCGTGCCGTTGCTCTTCTTGCCGTGCGGGAAGCGGATCGATTCGGGGGCGGAGACCGCGGCGTAGCGGGCGCCGACAATCTCCTTCCAGCGGCTGACGATCGAGGACTGGACGAAGCCGAAGCGGCGGAAGGCGGCACCGCCGGCCGCAGGCAAAAGGTCGGAAACCGCGCGCATGCGCCGCGCCCGCGGCGCGTCCGCCACGGCCTTGCGTCCCTTCACGCCGGTCCTGGTCACTTTGTTTTCCACTCTGCCGGGGAGCATGGCATAGGCGGCCCATGCCCGTCGATGCCGCCGAAGCGCTTTTGTGTTGGTATGTTGTGGATAAGCGCCGCCTCCCGTGGCGGGCCGAATCCGGTGAATCGCCCGACCCTTACCGGGTCTGGCTGAGCGAGATCATGCTGCAGCAGACCACGGTCGCGGCGGTGAAGCCCTATTTCGAGGCCTTCACCCGGCGCTGGCCGACGGTTGAGGCATTGGCCGCGGCCGGGGATGGCGAGCTGATGTCGGCCTGGGCGGGGCTTGGTTACTATGCCCGGGCCCGCAATCTGCTCGCCTGCGCCCGCATGGTGGCATCGGAATATGGCGGCACGTTCCCCGACACCGAGGAGGCCTTGCGCAAGCTCCCCGGCATTGGCGCCTATACCGCCGCCGCCATCGCCGCGATCGCCTTCGGGAAGCGCGCGGTGGTCGTGGACGGCAATGTCGAGCGGGTGATCTCCCGCCTCCACGCCCTCAAGGAACCTTTGCCCAAATCCCGGCCCCGGATCCGCGCGCTGGCCGACGCGATGACCCCGGCGACAGGCGCCGGCGATTTCGCCCAGGCGATGATGGACCTCGGCGCCACCCTCTGCACGCCGCGCAATCCGAGCTGCGGGCTCTGCCCGGTGCGCAGCTGGTGCAAGGCAGAAGCGGAAGGCGCGCCGGAGCGATACCCCGTGAAAGCGCCCAAGGCCGCCCGTCCCCACCGCACCGCCACCGCTTACTGGCTCGAACATGAGGGCGAGATCCTGCTCGTCCGCCGCCCGGCCAAGGGCCTGCTCGGCGGCATGCTCGCTCTGCCCGAAGACCCGCCCCTCGACGCCGCCTGGGAAGAGGCCGGCGCGGTCGAGCATGTCTTCACCCATTTCAGCCTGACCATGACCCTGAAATGCGCCCGCACCGCCCAGCGCCCCGAGGGCATCTGGCATCCCGCCGCGACGATCCTGGAGGCCGGCCTCCCCACCCTCTTCGCCAAGCTGGCGGCGCGCGGCCTGGCCTGGCGGGAGAAGGGAGAGGCGGGTGGCAGCGTTAGGGAGAACGCCCTGCTGATTTGAGAGTAAGCCCATGCGTCTGTTGCTTGCCCTGTTCGCCGCCTGCTTGCTGGTCGCCCCGCTCGCCGCACAGCGCGCGCCTTATCCGGAAGGCACGACCGAGATCGCCTTCGGCACCGACCCACTCCAGCGCCTTGACTTCACCCCCGCCGCCGTCCGCCGCGCACCGCTCTTCATCTTCATCCATGGCGGCGGCTGGTCTTTCGGAGACAAAAGGATGGCGGGCCACATGGCCGCGCATTTCCACGGTCTCGGCTATGCCTTCGCTTCGCTCGATTACCGGCTGGTGCCAAACGCCAATCCGCAGCAGCAGGCCGAGGACGTCGCCGCCGCGATCGCCGAACTGGTCCGCAATGCCGAAAGGCTGGGCATCGACCCCGGCAGGATCATTCTCGGCGGCCACAGCGCCGGGGCCCATCTCGCCGCTCTGGTCGGTACCGACCCCCGCTATCTCGCCGCGCATCGGCTGCCGATCTCGATCCTGAAGGGCATCGTCCTGCTCGATGGCGCCGGCTATGACGTGCCGACGCAGATGCAGCGCGCCGGCCCGTTCCTCCGCCGCATGTACAGCCGCGCTTTCGGCGAGGACGCCGCCTTCCAGGCCAGCGTCTCCCCCACCCTGCAGGCCGCCGCGCCCAATGCCGGCCGCTTCCTCATCTTCCACATCACCAGCCGCCCCGACGACAGCGGCGCCCAGTCGCAAGCCCTCGCCGCCGCCCTCCGCCGCGCCGGCACGCCAGCGGAGGTGATCGCCGTGGACAACACGCATGCGGAGATCTTCCGCGGCTTCGGCCAGCCCGGCCACGTCGCCACCGCCCGCACGGACGCCTTTGCGCGAGAGGTGTTCGGGCGGCGCTGATTTAGCCCCTCACCCTCCCTCGCCTTCGGCGCGGGCCCCTCCCTCTCCCCGAGACGGGAGAGGGGTGATAGGGTCGGCGCGCCAAATCCCCTCTCCCACTTGGGGAGAGGGAGGGACCCATTGCGTCAGCAATGGGAGGGTGAGGGAATGAAGAGGCCACCGGGAAAGGATAAGCTCCAACGCGTCCGCCGTCTCCGCCGAGACATGACCGACGCCGAGATCAAACTCTGGTCACGCATCCGCGCCAACCAACTCGGCGTCAAATTCCGCAAGCAGATCTGGCTCGCCGGTTTCGTCGCCGACTTCGTGTCGATCGAGGCGAAATTGGTCGTGGAGGTCGACGGTGGGCAGCACGACCTCCAGCGCGACGAGGACGAAGCCCGTGCCGCCGCCATGGCTCGCGTGGGCTATCGCACGCTGCGTTTCTGGAACAATGAGGTGCTTGAGAATATCGAAGGCGTGTTGATGACGATCCAGGCGGCACTTCCCTCACCCTCCCACCGGCCTGATGGCCGGCGGGCCCCTCCCTCTCCCCGAAACGGGAGAGGGGCCTGATGGGCGCGCTCCGAAACCCCTCTCCCATTTGGGGGGAGGGAGGGACCCATCGCGTCAGCGATGGGAGGGTGAGGGCATGACTCCACCCGGTTTCACCGGCGCCGGTCTCGACCGGGCCGATCATCTTCGCCTCGATCCTGAGCGGCTGGCGGCTTTGCTGGCCCGTGGTGACGCGCTGCTGCTGGAGCTGGACGTGGTCGATCCGGTGCTGGACCAGGACAATGCGCTGAGCTGGGGGCCGCTGAACGAAGCGACCGAGACGCTCTTCCTCGGGCTGGAGGACGGCCGTCCGTTGTTCGCGCCCCTCGTGCAGATGGAGGAGTTCGGGCAGCGCGCATGGTCGGTCTTCCGCATCCTCTCGCTGATGCGGCCGCGCGACGCCGCCATCTGGGGCGCGGCGCGCAGCCTCAACGAATGGCACAATCGCCATGGCTTCTGCTCCGTCTGCGGCCATGCCACCGCGCCCTTCCGCGCCGGCTGGGGCCGCAAATGCCCGAATTGCGAGGCGGAGCATTTCCCGCGCGTCGATCCGGTTGTGATCATGCTCGCCGAGCATGAGGGCCGCGTCCTGCTCGGCCGCTCGCCCCATTATCCGCCGGGCCGCTATTCGGCTCTGGCCGGCTTCGTCGAGCCGGGCGAATCGATCGAGGAAGCGGTGGCGCGCGAATTGTTCGAGGAAGCCGGCGTGGTCGTCCGCGACGTGCGCTATTTGACCAGCCAGCCCTGGCCTTTCCCCGGCCAGCTGATGATGGCCTGTATCGGCCGGGCGGACAGCGACGCGCTCACCCTCGACGCCGAGCTGGACGACGCCTTCTGGTGCGACCGCGCCGGCGTCGAGGCGGCTTTGGCCGGCGACCCGCAGGCGCCGTTCCAGGCGCCGCCGCCTTATGCGATCGCCAATACCTTGCTGACCCGCTGGCTGGACGGCGCATGAAGGGGAGAGAGGTGATGAGGATGCGCATCCTGACGATGATCGCGGCAACGGCCCTGCTCGCCACCGCCGCCGATGGGCAGCAGCGCAACCCCAACCGGCGCGCGACGCTCTACGTCTCGATGACCGGCCTGCAGGAAGTGCCCGGCCCGGGCGACCCTGACGGCAACGGCACGGTCGAGCTTCGCGTCGTGCCGCGCCAGGGCTCGATCTGCTGGAACCTCTATGCGCGGGCGATCGGCACCGCGACCGCGGCCCATATCCATCGTGGCGGCGCGGGGGCGAACGGGCCGCCGGTCCTGGCCCTGACCACGCCCGACGCGAACGGCCGCAGCCAGGGCTGCGCCACGGTCGATCCGAACCTCGCCCGCGAGATCGGGATGATGCCGCAGGAATTCTATGTGAACGTCCACAACGAGGCGCTCCCCGGTGGCGCGATCCGCGGCCAGCTGCGCGACATTTCGGCGCCGTTCCAGCCGATCCAGCAGCAGCGGACGGGAGGCTGAGCATGAGCGATCTGGAGGGCGGCTGCGCCTGCGGCGCGATCCGCTACCGGCTGACGGACGCGCCGATGTTCGTCCATTGCTGCCATTGCAGCTGTTGCCAGACCGAGGCCGGCTCGGCCTTCGTGCTCAACGCCCTGATCGAAAGCGACCGGGTCGACCTGGTGAAAGGCGCGCCGGCGCCGGTGCTGACCCCGACGGAGAGCGGCAAGGGCCAGCAAGTCTGGCGCTGCCCGGACTGCAAAGTGGCGCTCTGGAGCAATTATGGCGGAGCGGTCGACGCGCTGCGCTTCGTGCGCATCGGCACGCTCGACACGCCGGCGGCGCTGCCGCCTGACGTCCACATCTTCACCCGCTCAAAACTGCCCTGGGTGCGGCTCCCCGAGGGCGCGGCGGCCTTCGACGTCTATTATGACAGCAGCAAGCTCTGGCCGGCGGCGAGCCTGGAGCGGCGGGCGGCGGTGTTCGCGAAAATGCCGACGGTCAGGCCGCCTTCGCCCACGTCCTGAATATCCGGATCCAGAGCGGAATGGTCGCCATCCCGAACGGGGCGAATATCGGGGCGACAAAGCTGATGCCAAGCGCGCTGACCGCGGCCAGGAGCACGGCAATACTGCGGCGCGGGACCTGGGCCGCGTCGGCGTCGCTCACGCCCGCGGCGCGCATCGCCGGGCCGGTCGCCAGGCGGTTGACCCTGAGGTTGAGGATCGCGGTCAGCAGCATCCAGCCCCAATAGCATACGGCCGGGCCGACCTTGCCGTAATTGCTGCTCATGAAGCCGGTGACGAACGGCATGAAGGCGATCGTCCCGAGCAGCATCAGGTTCCAGAACAGGATGCCGGGGGCGACCCGGCCGGCCATGCCGAACGCCCGGTGATGGCCGGACCAGAAGGCGCCGATCACCGCGAAGCTGATCACGAAGCCGATGAAATTGGGGGTGAGACGGGCCAATGCTTCCAGCGTCGGCTGGACGCCGTCCTGCTCCAGATGCGGCGGGTGGATTTCGATCACCAGCAAGGTGATCGCGATCGCGAACACTGCATCCGAGAAGAAGACCAGCCGCTCCAGCGAATGATCGGTCTTGTCTGCCGCCATGAATATCGCCCCCTCCCGCCAGACTATCGGGCGCGGCGGATTCGGCAAGTCAGGGTTCGACGACGATCGGGCAGTTCAAAGTGTTGGCGATGAAGCAGCGCGCGTGCGCCTCATGGTGCAGGCGGTCGAGCTGCCCGGCGTCCGGCGCGGCGCCGGCAAAGGCGATGCGCGGGTGGAGCGTGATCTTTGTGATTGCGACCTTGCCGGGGCCGACGCGGCCCATTTCGGCCACCGCCTCATCCTCATAGCTCTCGACGACGAACCCCGCCTGCCGCGCGAGATCGAGGAACCAGAGCATATGGCAGGACGCCGCCGACGCGACCAGAGCCTCCTCCGGGTCCACCCCGGCCGGATCGGAGCGCGGCACCGGCACGACATCGGGCGAGGAGGAGCCGACCACCTCCGCGCCGCCGTCGAACCGCCAGAGATGGCGGCGGCTGTAGGCATTGTCGGCGAAGCCACCGTCGGCGCGCCAGGAGAGCCAGGCGCGATGCGTGCTCATCGCGACTTCACGAAAATGTCGGGCTGGTCGCCGGCATCGGTGGACTTGGCGGCCTTCCCCTTGGCCGGCGAGAAGCTGACCGGGGTGGCGATCAGGGGTGCATGGTCATCGCCGAGCGCGGCGCGGCGGGCGAGCCGGCCCTCGAGCTGGGCCCCCGCCTCGATGCTGATCGTCTCATAGGCGATGTCGCCCATGATCTTCGCCGTCGCCTCGATGAACAGGGTGCGGACATTGACCTGGCCCTCCACCGTGCCGGCGATCCGCGCCTCCTCGGCCTGGATATTGCCCGAGATGGTGCCGGCCGCGCCCTGGATGAGCTGCTGGCAGCGGACATTGCCGTCGATCCGGCCGTCGAGATGAAGCTGCGAGTCCGTGGCGAGATCGCCGCTGACCACGACCTCCGCGCCGATGAAGCTCAGCCCCTGCGCCCCAGCCCCCCGGCCGCCGCTGCCCTTGTCACGCGAGAACATGTGTCGCCTCCCCTGTGCGGAGACGAGCATGGCGGGGGCGTAATGAGAGTCAAGCGAGGTGCGGCGAGGGGAACGGATAAAATGGGTTAAGACGCTGATACCCCTCTCCCATCTGGGGAGAGGGAGGGGCCCGCCGCGAAGCGGTGGGAGGGTGAGGGAATGAAGTCGGCGGCTTTCCGCTGACGCTGCCACCCTCATCCAACTCCGCCTAGGCTCCTTCGTCGCCAAGGCTACGTATCCTTCTCCCCTCAAGGGAGAAGGGTTCAGCCTCACTCCAAACAGTAATGGGGGCCGGCATCGCTGCCGGCCCCCACTGTCCCTCCGCATCCGGTTCCGCCGAAACGAAGCCTTCGCGATGGGCGGTTTCGAGGCGCGGTAACCAGGGCGAACCCTGGCCCCGCATCCTCCGGAGTCCGTCCGGGCCGAAGCCCTGATGGTGTCCCCGGTGGCTCCCCGACAGGGCCGAGGCCCTGCCAGTTCGCCGCTCGGCGGATGTGGAACGCGAGTCCCGCTCCCTGCCTTGGCGATCGCGAAAGCCGAAACTCCCGATCCCGCGGCCGGCAGGGCCCTCGGCCGAAGCCTCGGTTCCGCCTCATTCGCAGCTCCCGGGCCGAAACCCGGTCCTGCCCGACCCCTCCGAAGCCGAAGCTCCTTCTGAGCCGGTGGCAGTGCGCTCGCCCGAAGGCCCCGCTTCCTGCCGGGCTGGTCCTGGATCCGAAGATCCGGTGTCCCGCCTGGCCGGTCCCCATCCTGCCCGAAGGCCTTCCGGGGACCGGGTGGGCGCTGTCCGAAACCTGCCGCTCTCGCATTCGCTGAAGGGCAAGCCCGTCCTCGTCCGCTATGCGACGGCTTCGTCAGCCGCCCTGCCGTCCGCTGCTGCCGGCCGCACGTCCGAAGACGGGGCCAGGCATCAGCCTGGGCCGTGGCTGGGAAGGCTCACCTCCGTTGCCGGAGGATCGTCTCGGCCACATCCGGAAGCTGTCACGCCTGATCGAGTCGGCCAAGGGCTTTCCGCCTGTGGATAACGAGGATTACGTGCATAAGTGAAAGCCTCCGGGGGGCGCACGCGCCGCTTGCCCCGCGCGCGCTGCCCGCATAAAGGAGGCGCCAAACGGGGCGGGTCGCCCGGTTCAGAAACAGAGGGTCAGGGCTGCAATGGACGGTCGCTTCAATACGATTGCCGGATGGGTGCTGGGCGCGGGCATCGTGCTCCTCGGCGCCAATCTCGTCGTTCACGAGGTCTTCAAGGCCGAGCATGGCAATGAGTTCGGCTATCCGGTCAACGGCGCCGACGCGACCGCGAGCGCCGGCCCGGCCGAGCAGCCGATCGCCTTCTATCTGCAGACCGCCGATGCGGGCCGCGGCGAGCGCCAATTCTCCAAGTGCGCCGGTTGCCACACGATCAACCAGGGCGGCGCCAACGGCACCGGCCCGAATCTCTACGGCGTGCTTGGCGAAAGCGTCGCCACCGGCCGCGGCGGCTATGCCTTCTCCGACGCGCTGCGCGGCAAGGGCGGCACCTGGGACTGGGACACGATGAACGCCTGGCTCACCTCGCCCCGCGCCTTCGCGCCCGGCACACGGATGACCTTCGGCGGCCTCGCCAACCCGCAGGAGCGCGCCGACCTGCTGCTCTACCTGAACGCGCAGGGCGGCCATCTCACCGTCCCGCCGCCGCCCGCGGCGGCCCCAGCCGGCGGCAATGCCTCGGCCGGCAACGAAGCGGCCCCGGCCGGCAATGCGGCGAACGCCGCGGCCCCCGCCGCCAACGCCGCCGCCCCGGCCGCCAACGCCGCGGCGCCGGCAGCGCACTAGGCGCCCGGACCTCCGGACTCCGGCACCCGCCGCTCTGGCGGCGGATCGACATCGCGCCACGATATCCGCGCCGAAATTATCCGCAATGGCGACGGCTGCGCGGGAGGTGGATTGCGCGTCTATTCATCCAGGAAGAACAAGGTCTCGACCCTGGCCCCAAGCGCCAATGCGAGTTTCAGGGCAACGACTGTCGAAGGCACGAAGACCCGGTTTTCGACGGTGTTGATTGTCTTCCGGCTCACCCCGATGCGCTCCGCGAGCTGGGCTTGCGTCCAGCCTTTGGCCTCCCGCGCCTCGCGCAGCCGGTTGCCGAGCTCAGCCAAGGCGGTGCGCGCGGCGCTCGAGGAAGGCGAAACGCAGCAAACTGGCGCCGAGCCCGGCACTGACGATGATGTGGATCACTTCGCGCGCCGTCAGGCCCGCGGGGCCCGAGACCGCATAGAGGCCGATGGCCGCGATCATGGCAAGGCCGAAGCCAAGGCGGAGCGCGTCGGCCCGGTTGGCGCGGGTGACCTCGTCTTCCAGGAGCGCGCGGACGGCCTTCGATTTTTGCCAGAAGCCTCCCGTCAGCAGCGCGGCGAGAACGACCAGCGCCAGCAGCAACCAGGCGCCGATGCGCACATAATCCACCGCGCGTCCGGTGACGGGCGGCTGGGTGAAATAGGCAAATTGCTGGAACAGGAAAAAGTACGTCATCACCATCAACATGCCGGGCCTGCGGCTGCTCAGCCGTTCCGCCTCGTCAACGTCGCTCATCACCGCCTCCTGTAACGCGAAGGTTACATGTAACCTGTCGGTTACTCCGCGTCAAGCGCCGGTCACGACTCTTGCGTTGCAGCGGAGCTGTGGCGTGCGCCCGATCTCCGCTTTGGGGCGAGAGCGGTCTCGCCTAGCCCGCCCCCGACTTGATCCGGCATCCACCTTCTTCACGACATAGCTTCGCGAACCTCGCGGCAAGTACCCCTTGCCGACGTAGCCCGCTTCCCCCTCCCGCCGCTCTCTGCTAGTCGCTCCCGCGAGAGCCGGGCGCGGCGCCCGGGGAGGGGCGCCCACGCCCCGGACGATCCTTGGGAAGGGGCACGAACCTATGACCTCCACGGGGCACGATACGCTCGGCACGCGCAGCACGTTCGACGTCGGTGGCAAGAGCTACGTTTATTATTCGCTGGCCAAGGCCGCGGCCAAGCTCGGCAATGTCGACAAGCTGCCTTTCTCGATGAAGGTGCTGCTCGAAAATCTGCTCCGCTTCGAGGACGGCGTCACCGTCACCGTGGAGGACGTGCAGGCCCTGGTTGACTGGCAGGTCGACCGCGCCTCCACCCGCGAGATCCAGTATCGCCCGGCCCGCGTCCTCATGCAGGATTTCACCGGCGTGCCCGCCGTCGTCGATCTTGCCGCGATGCGCGATGCGATGACCAAGCTCGGCGGCGATCCGACCAAGATCAACCCGCTCGTCCCCGTCCACCTCGTCATCGATCACTCGGTGATGGTCGACGCCTTCGGCACGCCGCTCGCCTTCGAGGAGAATGTGGCGCTGGAATATCAGCGCAACATCGAGCGCTACCAGTTCCTGAAATGGGGCTCGTCCAGCTTCGACAATTTCAAGGTCGTGCCGCCGGGCACCGGCATCTGCCACCAGGTCAATCTCGAATATATCTGCCGCGGCGTCTGGAGCACGCAGGAGGTGATCGGCGTCGGCGTGAAGGGCGAGGCGGAGATCGCCTATCCGGACACGCTCGTCGGCACGGACAGCCACACGACCATGGTCAACGGCCTCGGCGTGCTCGGCTGGGGCGTGGGCGGCATCGAGGCGGAAGCCGCCATGCTCGGCCAGCCGGTCTCGATGATCATCCCGGAGGTGGTCGGCTTCCACCTGACCGGCGCGCTCAAGGAGGGGATCACCGCCACCGATCTGGTGCTGACCGTCACCCAGATGCTTCGTGCAAAAGGGGTTGTCGGCCGCTTCGTCGAGTTTTTCGGCCCCGGCGTCTCCGCGCTCTCGGTCGCGGACCGGGCGACGATCGCCAATATGGCGCCCGAATATGGCGCGACCTGCGGCTTCTTCCCGGTCGATCACAAGACGCTCGAATATATGCGGCTGACCGGGCGTCCGGAGGCGGACATCGCGCTCACCGAGGCCTATTGCAAGGCGCAGGGCCTGTGGCTGGAGGAAGGCGCGGACGATCCGGTCTTCACCGAGACGCTCCGCCTCGACATGTCGACGGTGGAGCCGAGCCTCGCCGGCCCGAAGCGGCCGCAGGACAAGGTGCTGCTCAGCCAGGTGGACGACGAGTTCCGGGTCAATTTCACCAAGGAATATGGCCATCCCGAGAACGAGCTGCCGTCGCGCTTCGACGTCGAGGCGCCCAATGCGGACGGCACCAAGCACGATCTCGGCCATGGCGACGTGGTGATCGCGGCGATCACTTCCTGCACCAACACCTCCAACCCTTCGGTGCTGGTGGCCGCGGGTCTGGTGGCGCGCAAGGCGCGCGCGCTCGGGCTCGATTCAAAACCCTGGGTGAAGACCAGCCTCGCGCCCGGCTCGCAGGTGGTGACCGACTATCTCGACCGCGCCGGCCTCTCCGAGGATCTGAACGCGATCGGCTTCGATCTGGTCGGCTATGGCTGCACGACCTGCATCGGCAATTCGGGGCCCTTGCCCGAGGCGATCAGCGCGGCGATCAACAAGAACGATCTGGTCGCCGCCTCGGTCCTCTCCGGCAACCGCAATTTCGAGGGGCGGGTGTCGCCCGACGTGCGCGCCAATTATCTCGCCTCGCCGCCGCTGGTCGTCGCCTATGCGATCAAGGGCACGGTCGTGGAGGACATGGTCGCGAGCCCGATCGGCAAGGATCAGGCCGGCAACGACGTCTACCTCAAGGACATCTGGCCCTCGAATGACGAGATCCGCTCGCTGATCGACCAGTTCGTGAACGGCGACATGTTCCGCAGCCGCTATGCCGACGTCTACAAGGGCGACGTGCGCTGGCAGGCGATCGAGGTGACCGGCGGCTCCACCTACGCCTGGCCGGCCGGCTCCACCTACATCGCCAACCCGCCTTATTTCGAGGGGATGACGATGACCCCGGTGGCGCCGGGCGACATTGTCGACGCGCGGCCGCTGGCCATTCTCGGCGACAGCATCACCACCGACCACATTTCCCCCGCCGGCGCCATCAAGCTTGACAGTCCGGCCGGAAAATACCTTTCGGAACATCAGGTTAGCCGTGCCGACTTCAACAGCTACGGGGCCCGCCGCGGCAATCACGAAGTGATGATGCGCGGCACCTTCGCCAACATCCGCATCAAGAACAAGATGGTCCCCGGCGTCGAGGGCGGCATCACGAAGCACATCCCGACCGGCGCCCAAATGCCGATCTACGACGCCGCCATGCTCTACAAGGCGGAAGGCACCCCGCTCGTGATCATCGCCGGCAAGGAATATGGCACCGGCTCCTCGCGCGACTGGGCGGCGAAGGGCACGAACCTGCTCGGCGTCCGCGCCGTGATCGCCGAAAGCTACGAGCGCATCCACCGCTCCAACCTGGTCGGCATGGGCGTGATCCCGCTGCAATTCGTCGACGAAGTCCCCGCCTTCGACGGCACCGAGCAATTCACCATTCTCGGCGTCGAGGACCTGACCCCGCGCAAGGAGATCGCGGTCAAGGTCACCAAGGCCGACGGCATGAGCTACAGCTTCGCCGCGCGGGTGCGGATCGATACCGCCAACGAGCTGGAATATTTCCGCAACGGCGGCATCCTCCAGTATGTGCTGCGCAACCTGGCGCGGGGAGCGGCGGCCTGAGCATCGCCGCGATCGGCGTCGAGATTGTCGGCTGGGCCTCGGCCGTCGTCATTCTCGGCGCTTATCTCCTGGTGACGACGGGACGGCTTACGGGCCGCTCGCCGCTCTTCCAGTGGATGAACCTGGCCGGGGCGGCGGGCTTCGTCTTCTACGGCTGGCAGAAGGACGCGGTCGCCTCGGTCGCGCTGAACCTGATCTGGGCGGTCATCGCAGGAGTCGCGCTTTGGACGATATGGAAACACAGAGGCTCATCGACCTCAGCCATGTGATCGAGCATGGCATGGTCACCTATCAGGGCCTGCCGGGCCCGCACATTTGCGATTTCTGGAGCCGCGAGGGCTCGGCCGAACATTATGACGATGGCTCGAGCTTCCAGATCGGGCGGATCGACATGGTGGCGAACACCGGCACCTATCTCGACGCGCCCTTCCATCGCTATGCGGACGGCGCCGATCTGGCGGGGCTGGACCTCGCCCAGCTCGCTACCTTGCCAGGGCTCAAGGTGACCGCAGCGGGGCAGGCAGTCGATGCGGACGCTTTCGAAGGTCTCGATGTCGCCGGCAAAGCGGTGCTGGTCGAGACTGGCTGGGACCGGCACTGGCGGACCGACGCTTACTTCACCGGCCATCCCTTCCTGACCGAGGCGGCGGCGCGGCTGCTGGTGGCGCGGGGCGCGAAACTGGTCGGGATCGACAGCTACAATATCGACGACACGTCCACCCGCATGCGGCCGGTGCACACCATCCTGCTCGGCGCCGGCGTGCCGATCTGCGAGCATATGACCAACCTTGCCGCGCTTCCGGCCGAGGGCTTCCGCTTCACCGCGGTGCCGCCGAAGATCGCCGGCATGGGCACCTTCCCGGTGCGGGCCTTCGCCGCCCTGTAGCCCATTCACAGGCGGGACAGTTTCGCCGCCGTAAGCATGAGCCGCTGCCCAAGGGAGGTTGCCATGCTTCGAGTCCTTGCCGTGCCTTTGCTTGCCATCGCCGCCGCTGCGCCGCTCGCTGCACAGCCCAATCAGCCGCTGCTCCGCGACAATCCGCAGATCGACTTTGCAGGCTTTCGCCGTCTCGCGACGGAGGTAGAGCCCTACCGTCAGACCCGCCTGATAGATTGGGCTGAGTTCGACCGGCTGCGGGGCCAGCGGGACGTGCTGATCCTCGACGCCCGCTCCGAAAGCGCCTTCCGGCGCGGTCATATCAGGGGCGCCGTCAACCTGCCCTTCACGGACTTCACCGCCCAGAGCCTCGCCCGCGTCATCGGTCCCGACCGGGATCGGTCTATCCTGATCTATTGCAACAACAATTTCAGCAACAACCGCCAGCCGGTGATGCTGAAATCGGTCCAGCTCGCGCTCAATATCCAGACCTTCATCAACCTGGTCGGCTATGGCTATCGCAACGTGCGCGAGCTGAACGACGTGGTCGATTTCAACACGCCGGCGGTGCGCTGGGTGCGGGGCTAGGCGGCCTCCCCGCCTGCGATCGTCTCCGCGACCTTGCGCGCCAGTTGCTCGACGGTGAAGGGCTTGGCGAGGAACGCGGTGCCGGCGTCGAGCATGCCGTTATGGACGACGGCGTTGCGCGTGTAGCCGGTGGTGAACAGTACGCGCGTGCCGGGTCGAAGGGCCAGCACCCGGTCGGCAAGCTCGCGGCCGTTCATCCCGGGCATGACGACGTCGGTCAGCAGCAGGTCCAGCCGCGCCATCTCCCCGAGCCGCGCCAGCGCATCGTCGCCATGCGCGGCGTCCACCACCTGATAGCCAAGCTCCAGCAGGGCCGCGACGGTCATCGCCCGGACCTGTTCCTCATCCTCGACGACCAGGACGATCTGGCCCGGCCGACCCTGCGGGAGTTCGCCGGTGGCGGGCCGTTCGTCCGCGACACTGGGGGCGGGGCCGTGATGGCGCGGGAAATAGAGCCGGATCGTGGTCCCGCGCTCCGGCTCCGAATAAATTTTCACATGGCCGCCCGACTGCTTGGCGAAGCCGAACACCTGGCTGAGCCCGAGGCCGGTGCCATGGCCGGGACCCTTGGTGGTGTAGAAGGGATCGAAGGCGCGCTCGATCACCTCCGGACTCATGCCGATGCCGGTGTCGGTGATGGCGAGCATCACATATTGGCCGGGCGTCACCTCGGCATTGGCGGCGGCGTAAAGCTCGTCGAGATGGGAATTGGCGGTCTCGATCGTGAGCCGCCCGCCATCCGGCATGGCATCGCGCGCATTGACCGCGAGATTGAGCAGGGCGTTTTCGAGCTGGGCGGTGTCAGCGAAGCAGGCCCAGAGGCCGCCGCCGAGCACGGTTTCGACGGCGATGGTTTCGCCGATCGTGCGCCGGATCAGCTCCGACATGCCCTGGACGAGCCGGTTGGCGTCAAGCGCCTTCGGTTCCAGCGGCTGCTGGCGTGAGAAAGCGAGCAGGCGCTGGGTGAGGATCGCGGCGCGGCGCGCCCCCTCGGCGGCATGGTCGATCGACTGGCGGATCTTCGGATCTTCGCCGCCGGTCAGCCGGCGCCGCGCCATGTCGAGCGAGCCGGTGACGATCGCCAGCATATTGTTGAAGTCATGGGCGATGCCGCCGGTCAGCTGGCCGATCGATTCCATCTTCTGCATCTGGCGAATCACCGCCTCGGCCTCCTGCCGCTCGGTCGCCTCCACCTCGAGCTGGCGGGTGCGCTCGGCGACCCGCGCCTCCAGCTCGGCATTGAGGCCGAGCAGCCTTTCCTCGCCCTGCCGCCTAATCTCATGGGCGTGCAGGACGCCGTTGATCAGCAGGATCACGGTAACCGAGACCAGGCTGAACGCGCCCATCGAAATCCAGCCCTGCGGCCAGTTGATCGCAAAACTCTGGGTCGGCTGGATCAGATAATAATCGGCGAGCAGCCCGGAGGTCAGCGCCGCGAGGAGGCCCGGCCCCAGCCCGCCGAGAAAGGCGCTGACCGAGACCGCGATCAGCGACAATAGAAAGGGCGAATGATCGAACAGCCCGCCGAGCCGTAACTTCATCCAAAGCGCGAGCAGGGAAAGCAGGACGGCGAGCGGGTAGGTCAGCCAGGTTCTGGTTCGGATCCATTGCGTGGCGGTGACCGCGTTCATCGCCCGGAGCGATAACCCGGCCTTGGCGTGGCGGTAAATGGGGGAAAGTACCGGAATTGCATTTGCTTGCAGGCGCTTCGTGCCCGACCTGCGGCGTAGCACAGGCTAGATAGGCGCAACCCTGTTCAGGGGCTGGTGCGGCGCGCATCGCCATGCCATCAACGCGGCATGAAGCCGACCCGTAAATTCCGTTCGCAATCCTTCGTCAGCCAGGTCGCCGGTGGCCTGCGCGGCGGCGCGCTCACCAAGCTCGCCGGGCCCAGCCGCGAAGAATATGAAAACGATCATGACGCCGCCCATCCCGCCCAGGGCAAAGGCGCCGGCAGCGCGCCGGATCACGACGCCTGAAGGCTTGGGCCTTCCAGTCAGCGCAACAGCCAGGCGACACGGCCAAAGTCTTATCTGGGCGGGCGGATCCAGCCGGGGCAATGGTCGGCATTGAGCTGGTCGCGCAGCGGCGGCGGTCGATGCGCCGGCTCCTGCCGCGCCTCTGGCGCCGACGACCGGACGCCGGCAGTCGTCCACGCGACCTGGGCCCAGGTGACATCGCAGATCGTGGCCCCCGCGGCATTCCGTCCGGGCTCAAACCGCGCACGAGCGGCCACGAGACGGCAAGCGGCGGCATCCAGCGCAATGGTGCCGCTGCCCTCATCAATGTCGCAGCCGATCACCCGGCCTTCGCGGCCGACAGCCAGGCGCAGACTGCTTGGCGTCACTGGCGCCTGCAGGCGGACGCCGGCTGGAATGTCGGCGGCAGTCAAGAGAAATACGTCTGGATTCAGCGCGCGAGCGGGAATGTAGCTCATCTCGAGCCCTGCCCGATCGGCCGGATCATCGGGCAGCCGCCAGGTGACGCGACCGCTGTCATGGCCAGTTGCTGGCGCACCGTCGGCGTCGCGCGCCGGTGTATAGCGGGCCCGCGTGCGCAAGGCCCAGCAGGTCGTCTCGTCGAGCGGCTGTGAGCCACTCGAGGCGGTGATCTCGCAATTGGAGACCCGGCCGGTCGTATCGATGGTGAGCCGGAAGCCGGTCGTCCCCATGTGGCGCGCGCGGATTGCAGCGATCGGATAGTCGTCGAGGCTGAAATAGGAATTGAGATTGGCCGGTGGCCGCCGCGATGAGGCACGATCCACTGCGTTTCCGATGGGGACGGCGGCGGCTTTGCGCTGTCCTGCGCCTCCCCAACCCAGCCGGTGGCTGTCAAAAGCATGACGATAACGAATGCGGGCATGCGCAGTCCCCTTGCGCACAATGAAGCGAAGGGCGCGGGGAATGTCCATCTTTTGCTGAAGCTTAGCGCCGGATCGGTGCTATCCGGTCAATGCGCCGCCTGTGCTTCGTTGATGCGGTCCTGCCGGTCCTGCAGCTGGTCAGCGATGCGGGCCTCCCGGGCCGAGCGGGCGCGCAAGGCGGCGGCCACCGCGATCGAGGCGTTGTCGTTCTTCTGCGCGATCCGGTTCATCGCCTGGGGCGGGACACTCCCCGCTTCAGCGCGGTTGTCGCCATAATCGGGGATCAGCAAGGATGCCCCCGTCACCACGAGCGCGGCGACGATCACCAAGCCGACCAAGGCTCCCTTGCCGAATCGCTTTCGGCGCCTCATGGCGCCGGCGCTTTGTGATCGAGGCCGAAGAAACGCGCGACCATCGCCTGCGCCTCACGGATGCGGGCATCCTCAAGACGGCGGAGGCGGCTCGCCTCGGCGCGCGCAAGGATCAGGTCGCTGCGGTCATTGCGAATCTGGGTGGGCATGAAGGCCATGTGTCCAAGAAAGCACTTGAGGCAGCGAAGTTCCCTTCGTGCCGGAGCCGTTATGCAACCGCTTCGCCCGGCACGGCGTTGAGGGGCACGAAAACCAGACACAAGGAGGCCAAGGTCATGGCCAATATCACCAATGTGCTCGAGGCCCGCGGCGGCAGCCTCGTCCCCCCGGCGGATCAGCGCGGCTATTATATCGTCTATCGCGCCGAGCAGACCAACCATTGCCCCGGCTGCGGGCGCTCGCACTGGCATATCGGCCGGATCATGGCGGAATGCGCCTTCTGCGGGACCGCCTTGCCGCTGGAAGGCTCGGGCGGGGTCGGCGGCAGCCAGATCGTCCGGACCGTCCGCCGCCGGCTCATCCCCGATCCGCAGCACCAGCACGCGGCCTGAGGAATCCAGGCGCGCGGGCGTTAACGCGGCCTTTGCCTGTCGCGGCATAGACTTGCCCGCATGTCCGCGGGGAATGTCCTCGTCTGCGCCGGCGTCGCCTTGATCGGCGTCGCCATGGTCTCGCCGTCGCTGAAGAGCGGGGGCGGCGGCGCGCCCGTGACCAACGAAGCCTCAATAGCGGGGGCGGTCGACGGGCGGAAAGCTGTGCAGGCCACCGACCCGGTGTCCGGCGCATCGCCGCGCGAGCTGGTTCGGGGTCCGGACGGCCATTTCTACGCTGACGCGCAGGTCAACGGCACCACGATCCGCTTCCTCGTCGATACCGGCGCCTCGATGGTCGTGCTGACCCGCCAGGATGCGCAACGCGCCGGCATCCAGACACCGTCGGCGCGGGCGATGGCGATGGGCGTCGGGGGCCCGATCGAGGTCATTCCGGTGACCCTGGACCGGGTCGCGGTCGGCGGCATCGAGGCGCGGGGCGTCGAGGCTGCGATCGCGGACGAAACGCCCGTATCCCTCCTCGGCCAGAGCTATTTGCAGCGCGTCGGCAGCGTGGAGATACGTGGCGACACGATGGTGCTGCGCTAGCCGCCACGACAAGCCGGCATCAACGAATATCAATAAATGATTTGACGACTTTCGATAACATCAATATCGTTTTTCGATATTGATTCGTTGGAGGCCTGTCAATGTCGCGTCCCTATTCCGCCGCCTTGCCATTCGCGTTCGTGCTGCTGCGAATCCTCGTGGTGCTGAACTGGGTGATGGGCCTCATTATCCTCATCCTGCTGCTGGCAACGCCCAACGAACGCTGGATCATGAGCGCCTTCCAGCTGTCGCCGTCACCGGACACCGAGCGGCTGATCTGGGGCCTGCGCGGAGTCGCCGCGCTCGGGATCGTGATCGTTCCACTCAACCACATGATTCTCAAACGGCTGCTCGCGATGATCGAGACGGTGCGGGTGGGCGATCCGTTCGTCGCCGCGAACGCGCAAAGGCTGCAGACCATCGCCTGGGTGCTGCTCGCCTTGCAGATACTTGGCATCGCCATCGGCGCGATCGGCAAGGCGGTCTCGACGCCGGCGCATCCGGTGCATCTCGACGCCGGCTTCTCGACCACGGGCTGGCTCGCTGTGCTGCTCACTTTCGTGCTTGCCCGGGTGTTCGCCGAAGGGACTTTGATGCGCGAAGAGCTGGCAGGGACGGTGTGATATGGCGATCGCCGTCAAGCTGGACGATCTGTTGCACGCGCGGCGGATGACGCTGACCGAGCTCGCCGAGCGGGTCGGCATCACCATCGTCAATCTCTCGATCCTGAAAACCGGCAAGGCCCGCGCGATCCGCTTCTCGACGCTGGACGCGATCTGCCAGGCGCTGGCCTGTCAGCCGGGTGACATCCTCGAATATCTGCCCGATCGTGCCGAGGAGGCGGAAGCCGCATGAGCGACCTGCCGCTTTGGCGCCTGCACGCGCTGCGCGCCATGTATCTGGTGCTGGTGGTCGGGCTCGGCGCGACGATCGTGCCGGATCTCGTCAGTCACGGACTGGCGGACCGGGGGGTGATCGCCAGCCTGCTTGGCGCAATCTGGCTGCTGGCCTTTCTCGGCCTGCGCTATCCGCTGCGGATGCTGCCTCTGCTGCTGTTCGAGTTCGGCTGGAAGGTGCTCTGGATGATCGCTTACGGCCTGCCGCAATGGGCGGCGGGCCAGCACCCGCCCACCTTCAGCGACGACTTCTTCAGCATCGCCTTCGGCGTGGTCCTGGTGCCCTTGGTCCTGCCCTGGGGCTATATCTGGCGCCACTATGTAAAGGCGCCATCCGAACGCTGGCGTTGAGCCCATTGCGGCGCGCCGCCGGTCCTTTAAGCTCGGCCGGATGAGCGACCGCCGCACCTTCCTGCTTGGCGCGACTGCGGCAGCCTTGCTGCCCGCGCCAGCCTTCGCCCGCGCCGCCATAAGGCGGCTGTTCGACGGCCGGACCCTGGCCGGCTGGACACCACTTGGCGACGCCAATTGGCGCGTGGAACATGGCCTGATCACCGCCGACCGTGGCGGGATCAGCTTTCTCGTGTCGCGGGAGCGCTACCGGGATTTCGACCTGCGCGCCGAATTCTGGGTCAGCGAAAACGCCAATAGCGGCATTTTCCTGCGCTGCCAGGACCGTGCCGCGATCACCGCCGACAATGCCTATGAGGTCAACATCTTCGACCGGCGGCCCGATCCGACCTACGGAACCGGCGCGATCGTCAACGTCGCGCCAGTCGCGCTGCCCCTGCCGCATGCCGGCGGGCGCTGGAACGTGATGGTGATCCGGATGCTTGGCGACCGGTTCAGCGTGGTCCTGAACGGGCGGACGACGGTGCGCGAGGCGCGGGACGGGCGCCATGCCGAGGGGCCGGTCGCACTGCAATATGGCGCGGGAATTGTGCGCTTTCGGCGAGTCACTCTGCGGCCGATCTGACATGTCTCTGCTGACCTTCGACGCCGTCGCCGCTGCGGCGCCCGACGGGCGCATCCTCTTTGCGGACCTGAGCCTTGCCATCGGCGGCGAACGGATCGGGTTGGTCGGGCGCAATGGCTCGGGCAAGTCGACCTTGCTTGCCATCGCCGAAGGGAAGCTCGCGCCGGCGTCGGGAAGTGTCAGCCGCAACGGGAAGATCGGTGTTCTGCGGCAGATCCAGCCTTCGGAAGGCGCGCTCGCCGGAGCACTTGGCGTGGCGGATTCGCTGGCGCGGCTCGACCGGCTCGGGCGCGGCGAGGGCGATGCCGAGGACCTCGCGGAAGCGGACTGGGCCCTGCCGGAGCGGCTGGACGAGGCGCTGGGTGCGGTAGGCCTGCCGGGGCTCGATCTCGCGCGGGACGCGGCCAGCCTGAGCGGCGGCGAGCGCACCCGGCTCGGCATCGCCCGGATGCTGCTGGAGGCGCCCGACCTGCTGCTGCTCGATGAGCCGACCAACAATCTCGACGCCGAGGGACGGGACGCGATCGCGGCCCTGCTCGCCGGCTGGCGGGGCGGGGCGCTGGTCGCGAGCCATGACCGGGTACTGCTCGAGCCCATGGACCGGATCGTCCAGCTTACACCGGTCGGCATCACCCTGTTCGGCGGCGGCTGGACCGCCTTCGCCGAGGCGCGCGATGCGGCGCTGGCCCGGGCGGAGGGCGCGCTCGACAAGGCCGGGCGGGCACTGAAACAGGAAGAGCGCGCGGCACAGGCGCGGACCGAGAAGCAGGCCCGGCGCGACAAGGCAGGGCGCGCGACGGCGGCGCGAGGCGGAGCGCCGAAGATCCTGCTCGGCGCACAGAAGCGAAGGGCCGAGGAAAGCGCGGGGCGCGGGCGGACGCTCGGGCAGCAGCAGGTCGGCGAGGCGGAGACCGCGTTGGCGGAGGCGCGTGGGCAGCTGGAGGTGCTGAACCCGCTCAGGATCGAATTGCCCGCATCGGGCCTGCCTGCGAACCGCACCTTGCTCGCCTTCGACGAGGTCGTGCTGGAGGTTGGCGGGCGGCGGCTGTTCGGGCCGCTCGACTTCACCGTTCGCGGCCCGGAGCGGGTAAAGCTGGCTGGGCCGAACGGCGCCGGCAAGACGAGCCTGCTGAAGGTGGTCACCGGGGAGCTTGCGCCGACGTCTGGGCGGGTGCGTCGGGCGGAGGAGGCGACCGCAATGCTGGACCAGCATGTCGCCGGGCTTGATCCGGCGCTCGACCTGGTCGGCAATCTGAGCCGCCGCCATCCGGCACTGAATGCGAACGAGGCCCACGCCGCGCTCGCCCGCTTCGGCTTCCGCAACCGCGACGCGCTGCGCCCGGCCGGCAGCTATAGCGGCGGCGAGCGTCTCCGCGCCGGTCTCGCCATCGCTTTCTCAGGGCCGCAACCGCCGCAATTGCTGATCCTCGACGAGCCCACCAACCATCTCGACCTCGACGCGATCGAGACGCTGGAGGCGGCACTCCGCGACTACGATGGCGCGCTCTTGGTGGTCAGCCACGACGCGGCGTTCCTGGCGGCGATCGGGGTGGAGCGGGAGATCAGGCTCGGTTAGGCTGAGTCATGACCGCCACGCTCCACATGCTCTGCGGCAAGATCGCCGCCGGCAAATCCTCACTGGCCGCGCAGCTGGGCGCCGCGCCACTGACGGTGATCATCAGCGAGGACAAGTGGATGGCGCCCCTGTTCGGCGACGAGCTCAAGGAGGTCGCGGATTATGGCCGCCTCGCCCCGCGCCTGCGCGCCGCGATGGGGCCGCACGTCGTGGACCTGCTGAGGGCCGGCATGTCGGTGGTGCTGGATTATCCGGCGAACACGCTCGCCAATCGGGCCTGGATGAAGGGGATCGCGGACGAGGCGGGGGTGGCGCACCGGCTGCACTGGCTCGATGTGCCGGACGAAATCTGCAAGGCGCGGATGCGGGCGCGCAACGCGGCCGGCGAACATGAGTTCGCGCCGACCGACGCGCATTTCGACCTGATCACCAGCTATTTCGTGCCGCCCTCAGCCGAGGAAGGCCTGGAGATCGTGGTGCACCAGCCGGATTAGCCCGGCCGCCGCCGCACCGGCACATTGACGTTGCACACGTCCACCCCGCCCGCCGGCACGCGGAAGAAGCTGCCGCCGCGATTGGCGCGGCCCCGCAGATAGGCGGTGAAGGTGGGCGTGTCGGTGCGCATCACCTCGAAGCGGGGGCGCTCGGCCTCCGGCATGTCGGCGGCGATGCGCATGGCGCGGATGCGGATCGGGGTTTCACCATGATCGGCCTGGTAGAAGCCGAGATTGCCGGTGCCGCGCTGGCGGGCAGAGAGCAAGGCGATGCCCTCGACGACCCGGCCGACATTGGCGATGTTGCGGTCGAGCGGGCGGGGGCTGTGGCCGATCACCGCGTACAGCTCGCCACCCGTGCCGGTGTCCGGCGCGAGATCGCGGCCGACGCCGACGCTGGCATAGCAATGGGTGAGCCAGGCGCTGCGCCGGACCGGATCCCAGGCCATCGGCCAACCATCGACGAAGCCGACCATCGGCGCATAGCTGTCCGGGAAACCGAGCGCGCGCGGCGTCAGGCCGGCGGCGGGCCGCTCATATTCGGCGGGCGGGCGGCGGACGACGCCGTCCGGGAGTGGCACCTCCGCGTCGCCGTTCCCCCATTGGGCCACATAGTTGTCCTGGACCCGGTAAATGGTGGCGTTGTTCCACCAGCCTGCGCGGGCATAGCGGCGCATGTTGGCGACATGGACCGGGGCGAAGGCCGGGGCCAGCTCGATGACGATGCGGCCGCCCTCAGCCAAGTCCATGACCAGAAGATTCTCCGGGTCGATCGGACGCCAGGCGTCGGCGGGAGCGTGGGCGATCACCTCCGAAGGCTCGGTCGCGTTGGGGATCGGGCGCGGCGTCCAGCGACCTGCCTGCTGTTGTGCGGAGGCGGCGGTGGTGGCGAGCAAGGCGAGAGCGGTGAGGGCAAAGCGGCGCATGCGGGTCTCCCTGTTTGCCGGGAGGGTGCGCGGGATTCGGGACGGCTTCAAGTGGCATGAAATGGCTGGCGGTTGACGCGCATGCTAGCATCGCGGTGAAGGGACGAGTCGCCATGGCGGAGCCGCAGCAGACTATCATTGCCGAGCGGGGCGCTCAGATGTTTCCGACGCTGGCCCCCGCCGAGCTGGAGCGGCTGAAACGGTTCGGCGTCCCCATGCATTTCGCCGCGGGCGAGGCGCTGCAGCGCGCCGGGGAGATCGGGCACGGGCTGATGCTGATCCTCGCCGGCGAGGTCGAGATCACCCAGCACCTGCCGGGCCACACGCCCTCGCATATCACCACGCACGAGGCCGGCTCCTTCATGGGCGAACTGGCGCAATTGTCCGGGCGGCCGGTGCTGGTCGATGCGGTGGCGCTGACAGAGGTCGAGGCCGTGGCGATCGCGCCGGAGCGGCTGCGCGCGCTGATCATCGCCGAGGCGGTGCTTGGCGAGCGGATCATGCGGGCCCTGATCCTGAGGCGCGTCGGGCTGATCGAGAGTGGCGGTGGCGGGCCGGTGATCATCGGCGAGGCGGGAGACGGCAATGTGCTCAGGCTGGTCAATTTCCTGCGGCGCAACGGCCATCCCTACGTCCAGCTCGATCCCGAGGCGGACGGTTGCGCAGCGACGTTAGTCGAACGGTTCGAGGTCGAGCCCGAGGAATTGCCGATCGTGCTCTGCCCGGGCGGGCAGCTGCTGCGCAATCCGGACGAGGGCGCGCTGGCCCGCTGCATCGGCCTGGTCGGGCCGCTCGACCCCGAGACGCTGTACGACGTGGTCGTGGTCGGCGCCGGGCCGGCGGGGCTGGCGACCTCGGTCTATGCGGGCTCGGAGGGGCTTAAGGTGCTGACCCTCGATTGCCGCTCCTTCGGCGGCCAGGCGGGCGCGTCCAGCCGGATCGAGAATTATCTGGGTTTCCCGACCGGCATCTCCGGCATGGCCTTGATGGGCCGGGCCTATAACCAGGCGCAGAAATTCGGCGTCGAGATGGCGATCCCGGATGAGGCGGTCGGCCTGGAGTGCGGGCTGGACCCGTTGCACCTCAAGCTCGGGTCGGGCGAGCGGGTGAAGACGCGGTCGGTGGTGATCGCGACTGGCGCCACCTACAGGCGGCTCGATGTCGAGGGACTGGACCGCTTCGAGGCGGCCAGCGTCCATTATTGGGCCTCGCCGATGGAGGGCAATCTCTGCGCGAACGAGGAGGTGGCTCTGGTCGGCGGCGGCAACAGCGCGGGCCAGGCGGTGGTGTTCCTCGCCGGCCAGGCGAAGAAGGTATGGCTGCTGGTCCGCAAGCCGCTCGAGGCGACCATGTCGCATTATCTGATCGAGCGGATCCGCGAGCAACCCAATGTCGACGTGGTGACCGGGGTCGAGCTCTCGCGGCTGGAGGGCGAGAATGGGCGGCTGTCGCGGGCCTGCTGGCGGCGGCTCGATTCCGGCGAGGAAGGGTGCAGCGATGTCAGCCATCTCTTCTCCTTCATCGGCGCCGATCCGAATACGGAATGGCTGGCCTCGGCCGGCATCGCCCGCGACCCGCGTGGCTTCCTGCTGACAGGAGCCGACGCCGGCGAGGGCCGACTGGCGCTGGAGACAAGTCGGCGCGGCGTGTTTGCGGTCGGCGACGTGCGCGCCTCCTCGGTGAAGCGGGTCGCGGCCTCGGTCGGCGACGGGGCGCAGGTGGTTGCCCTGCTCCACGCCTGGCTTGCCGATCATCCGGCGGAACAGGCGCGTGCGAAGGCGGTTCAGACAGCGTAACGAATTTCAGACCCCAAGAAGGAGCGAGTGACATGGCCGGTTTCGACGACGTCAAGGAAGGCATGGAAGTGATCGGCGCGGACGGCGTGCATGTCGGCACGGTCGACCGCATCGAGGGCGACAGGATCAAGCTCATGAAGAAGGACAGCGGCGAGGGCCGGCATGAGGGCCATCACCATTTCCTCTCCAAGGGCCTGGTCGCCGAGGTCGAGGGCGACAAGGTGCGCCTCTCCGCCAACGCCGATGTCGCGGTGACCTTCGAGGAAGAGAAGGAGTAGCCGCACTCCCGCGGGGAGGGGTTTCGGCTTGCAATCCGGCCTCCGCGGGTGATGATCGCCCGCGGAGGTTTTTGCCATGATCGGATTGCTGCTCGCGTCTGTTTTGCTTTCCGGAGGCGCGCAGGCCGCCTCCCCGCCTGCGGCGCAGCAGGAGGTGGTGATCGCGGACATGCGGATCGCCGGCGTCGCCGATCCGCAGACCTTCGTCGCGCAGACCTATGCGCGCTATCAGGCGCATCCCGACCAGCCGCCGGAGGAGCAGAGCTACGCCTACAGCCCGCGGCTCAGGGGCCTGTTCGACACCTACTGGGCCTGGCAGCGGGCCCATGACGGCGAGGTCGGGTCGATCGACTTCGACTGGTGGACCAACGCGCAGGATTACCGGATCCGCAACCTCACCACCCGGGTGATCAACGAGGGGCCAAGCCAGCGCTGGATTATCGCGCGCTTCGACAATTACGACCGCCACGACGAGGTCCGCTTCCGCTTCGTCCGCCTCGAGGGGCGCTGGTTCCTGGACGATGCGATGCAGGGGATGGGCAGCGGCGACAATGGCTGGACGCTCTCGGCGCTGCTGCAGAATCCGGCGGGATGAAGGCGGTCGCGCCTGGCCTGCTGGCGTTACTCGCCGGCTGCGTGACCCTTCCGACACCGACAGCGCTGCCAGAGCATCCTGCCGAATATCAGTGCAAGAGCGACTGGCAGACGCCGGACAGCCGTTTCGTCGTGGAGGCGACCTTGGCCGAGGACGGCCGCTTCAAGGCTTGGCATCTCATCTGGCTTCGCCACAGCACGGATTACGGGTTCGCCGGCTGGGTGACGCAGTTCGATTTCGAAGGGCCTCGGTTGCCGGCGCCGGACGACGACTGGAGCCTGATGCTGGACCTGAGCGGCTTCGCGCCCGGCAGCCGCACTGTCCGGGTTGAGCTGTTGCGCGGCGGGGTGAATGGCACGGACGTTCCCGTCTTGTCGGTTCCCCGGGCGCGCGCCGAACCCAACATTTTCACCAATTGGCGCCGCAACGCGGTGCGCACTGCGCTCGCCGGCGCGCCAGAACTGCTCGTTCGCGTGACCGACCGGCGCGGGCGGATACGCCTGTCGCATCGCCTTCCGTCGGCGGTACTCGACGGCCCGGCCGAGGCGGTGACGGCGCGGCGGGCCGAACTGGAAGCGATGGTCGCCGACTATCGCAACCGCTGCACATTCGTCCCCGCCGGCAGCGAGATCGTGATCACCTGAGACAACTCATCGCGGGCAGAGGTGAGCATTTGACAAAATGAAAGGGGGCCGGATGTCCGCCCGGCCCCTCGTTCATTCTACCAGATATGCACCCTCTGCTCCGGCGGCAGATAGAGCCGGTCGCCGGGCTGGATGTTGAAGGCGCGATACCAGGCGTCGACGTTTCGGACGACGCCATTCACGCGGTACATGCTGGGGCTGTGCGGGTTGGTCAGCACGACCCGGCGGAGCAGGCCCTCGCGCCAATAATCGCGCCACGCCTGGGCATAAGCGAGGAAGAAGCGCTGGTCGCCGGTCAGGCCGTCGCGCACCGCCGGCTCGCCATGCGCCGCGACGTAGCGGCGATAGGCGGAATAGGCCATTTCGATGCCGCCGAGATCGCCGATATTCTCGCCCATGGTGAGCTCGCCATTGACGTGCAGGCCGGGCAGCGGCTCGAACGCGCTATACTGGGCGCCGAGCGCGCGGGTCCGCTCGGTGAACAGGCGGTTGGTTTCCGGCGTCCACCAGTCGCGGATGCGGCCCTGCGCGTCGAAACGCCGGCCCTGATCGTCGAAGCCGTGCCCGATCTCATGGCCGATGATCGCCCCGATCGCCCCGTAATTCACCGCCGGATCCGCATTGGGATCGAAATAAGGCGGCTGCAGGATCGCCGCCGGGAAGGTGATCTGGTTCATCAGCGGGTTGTAATAGGCGTTGATCGTCTGCGGGGTCATGTCCCAGAGCGACCGGTCCACCGGATTGGGCAGGCGCCGCACCTGGATCTGCCAGGCGAAATCATTGGCGCGCATCACATTGCCGAGCAGGTCGTTGCGGTCGATCCGCACCGGCGCATAGTCGATATAATGCGTCGGGCTGCCGAGCCGCGGATCGAAGGCGTCGAGCTTGGCGATCGCCTGGGTGCGCGTGGCCTCGTCCATCCAGGTGTTGGCGCGGAGGCGCTCGCCGAGGGCGGCGCGCAGGTTCGCAACCAGCTCGGTGATCTGGCGGCGGCTCTCGGCCGGGAAGTGCCGCTCGACATAGATGCGGCCGACCGACTCGCCGAGCGAGCCATTGACCAGATCGAGCCCGCGCTTCCAGCGGGGCTTCTGCTGCTGCGCGCCGCTCAGCGTGCGGCTCCGGAAGTTGAAGTTCGCCTCGTCGAAGGCGCGCGGCAGGAAAGGCGCCGCGCTGTCGAGGAAATGCAGCGTCAGCCAGTCCTTCCAGGTGCCGAGCGGCACGGTGTCCAGCATCGCCGCTTCGGCGGTGATCGCCGTCGTCTCGCCGGCGATGATGGTCGGCACCGAGCCAAGGCCGGATTCGCCGAGGAAGAGTTGCCAGTCGACCTGCGGCGCGAGGGTCGCGAGCTGGGCGCGGTTCATCGGGTTGTAGACCTGCTGGATGTCGCGGCTGCGCTCCGGCGCCCAATGCACCTGCGCAATGCTGCGCTCGAGCGCGATCACCCGGTCGGCGCGCGCCTCCGGATCGGCGAGGCCGGCGAGGCGCTGGAGGGTGACCAGATAGTCGCGGTAGGCGGTGCGGATCCGGTCGAAATCCGCACCCTCGCGGAGGTAATAATCCCTGCCCGGCAGGCCGAGCCCGCCTTGGCCGACCGCGGCGATATAGCGCGTGGTGTTGGCCGGATCGGGCAGGATCTGCAGGCCGAGCGGCGAGGCATAGCCGGGCGCCGCGAACAGGCGGATCAGGCCGGCCTTGTCGGTCACCGCATTGATCCGGGCGAGCCAGGGCTGCAGCGGCGCAGTGCCGCGCGCCTCGATCCCGCGCTCGTCCATCCAGCTCGCGTAGAGGGTGGAGACCTGGCGGCCGGCGGCATCGTTCGGGGCATGCTCGACGATGTCGCGCAGCTGCGTCTGAATCTGGTCGTCGAGCACGTCGCCCAGACCGTAGCTGGTCTTGTCGGCCGGAATGGGATGGGTGCGCATGAAGGTCTGGTTGGCATAGGCCCAGAAATCGTCGCCCGGCTTCACGGAGAGATCGCGGCCGGCGAGGTCGACGCCCCAGGCGCCATATTGGGCCTTGCCCGCGGGGGCGTGGCCGCTCTGCGCGGCGCCGGCGAGCATGGGGGCGGTGCCGGCGAGCAGAAAGGCGGCGGCGAGGAGGAGTTTGCGGTTACGCATGGGGGAAGCTTCCTTGGACAAGCGGACATGAAAAAGGGGCCGGACTTGCGCCCGGCCCCTTCATTCGATCACCAGATGTGCACGCGGTCGGCGGGCGCCAGATAGAGCCGGTCGCCGGGCCGCACGTTGAAGGCGCGGTACCAGGCGTCGACATTGCGAACGACGCCGTTGACCCGCCATTCGGCCGGGCTGTGCGGATCGGTCAGCACCTGCTGGCGCAGCGCATCGTCACGGTCGTTCCGCCGCCAGGCCTGGGCGTAGGCGAGGAAGAAGCGCTGATCGCCGGTCAGGCCGCCGATCACCCGGGCGCGGCCATGACGGGCCTGGTAGCGCTGATAGGCGGCATAAGCCATTTCGATGCCGCCGAGATCGCCGATATTCTCGCCCATGGTGAGCTGGCCGTTCACATGCTGGCCGGCCGACACGTAGCTATTATATTGCGCGCCGAGCCGCGTGGTGAGTGCACGGAAGCGTTCGTTCGAGGCCGGCGACCACCAGTTGCGCAGGCGCCCCTGCGGATCGAAGCGGCTGCCCTGATCGTCGAAGCCGTGGCCGATTTCGTGGCCGATCACCGCGCCGATCGCGCCGTAATTGACCGCCGGATCCGCCTGCGGGTTGAAATAAGGCGGCTGCAGGATCGCGGCCGGGAAGGTGATCTGGTTGGTCAGCGGCGAGTAATAAGCGTTGATCGTCTGCGGCGTCATCGCCCAGAGCGAGCGGTCGACCGGATTGGGGAGGCGCGAAAGCGCGAGATTCCGCTGGAATTCCGCCGCACGCTGCATGTTGCCCAACAGGTCGGCCGGATCGACCCGCATCGAGCTGTAGTCGATGAACCGGACCGGATTGCCGATGCGCGGATCGAAGGCGTCGAGCTTGGCGAGAGCGGCGGTCCGGGTCTCCTGGTCCATCCAGGCATTGGCGCGCAGCCGCTCACCCAGCGCGGCGCGCAGATCGCCGACCAGTTCGGTCATCTGACGGCGGCTGCTCTCCGGGAAATGGCGCTGAACATAGATCTGGCCAACCGCCTCGCCGAGCGCGCCGTTGAGCACGCCGAGACCGCGCTTCCAGCGCTCGCGCTGCTGCTGCACGCCGCCAAGGGTGCGGGAGTAGAAGGCGAAGTTCGCCTCGTCGAACGCGCGCGGCAGGAATTGCGCATTGGAACGGATGAAGTGGAAGGTGAGCCAGTCCTTCCAGGTCTGCAGGTCGGTCTCGGCGAAGAGACGGCCCTCGGCCTGGATGGCGGTGGTCTGGCGCACGATGATCGTCGGCACGCTGCCGAGGCCCTGGCTGGACAGCATGAGCGGCCAGTTGAACTGCGGCGCCAGCTCCTGGAGCTGGGCGGGCGTCATCGGGTTGATCGACTGGCTGACGTCGCGGCTGCGCTCCGGCGTCCAGTGCGCCTCGGCGATGCGGCGCTCCAGGGCGATGATCGCATCGGCCTTGGTCTCGGGATTGTCGATGCCGGCGAGCCGCAGCATCGTCACCACATAGGTGCGATAGGCGGCGCGATAGGTGTCGAACTGCGCGCCCTCGTTCAGATAATAAGTGCGGTTCGGCATGCCGAGGCCGCCCTGGCCGGCGCCGGCGACATAGTGGGTCGGGTCGGCCGGGTTCGGGGTGATGCCGACGCCGACGGGCGAGGGATAGCCCGGCTCGGCGAACAGGCGGATCAGGTCGTCGCGATTCTGCGCGGCGTTGATCCGGTCGAGGTAGGGGCGGAGCACGGCGGCGCCGCGCGCCTCGATCCCGTCCACGTCCATCCAGCTCGCATACATGGCGGCGACCTGGCGGCTGACCGGGTCGGTGCCCCGGTTCGCGGACTGGACGATTTCGCGCAGCTGCCCCTCGACATCCTCGGAGAGCTGGGCGCCGACGCCCCAACCCGTGCGGTCGGCGGGAATCGGATTGGCGCGGAACCAGGCGCCATTGGCAAAGTGGAAGAAGTCGTCACCCGGCTTCACCGCCATGTCGCGCGCGCTGAGGTCGACGCCCCAGGGCAGGAAGCGCGAGCCGGCGGACGCCGGCGAAGTCGCGGCGCGCGCGGGCGCGGCCCGGTGAGCGCTGCTCTGTGCGAGCAACGGCGCGGCAGCCGTGAACATGAGCGCCGTAACCAGCGCGAAACGCCTGCTTTTCATGAAAGTCCCTCCGACGGCGCGCGCAGTCAGCGCCGCCGCTCCCAATGTAGCGATGTCCCCGCGCGCACCCGTTGGCGCGTGCGTGCGGATTCGCAAGCCCTTTTTCGACGAAGCGCTTGATCGATCTTGCGATTCTCGACGGGACCTAGCGGCCGCTCGGCCGCCGCGCCGGCGTTTCCCGCGGGATTTCGGCAATGCCCTCAGGCGTGACCGCGAACAGCCGCTGCGGCTCGCCGGCGACGACGATTACCGGATGGCCGGTCCAGGCCGAGATGAAGGCGTGGATGTCCTGCGGCAGATCGTCCAGCAAATGGGTGACGGTGATCGGCGCCGGCGGGGCGCCGGCGGCGGGCGGGGTCACGGTCGCGTTCAGGCAGGCATTGGTATAGCCGCGGGTGTCGGCGATCCTGCCGTCGGGCGCGACCGAGGTGCGGAAATGGCCGCCAAGCGGATAGACGCCGCGCGCGGTCTGCGGGCTGATCTGATAGACGTCGATATTGCCGTCCGGGGTCAGCGGCGGAACGACGAAATAGTTGAACTCGTCGGTGCCGCAGGGATGGTGATCCTGATGGCTCGCGGCAGCGCGGGCGGCCGCCATCCGCGCCTGCAGCGGATTGAGCGGCGGCCTGGTCCCCGCGAGGTGGACATCGCGGTCGACGATGCGGCCCTGGTTGAAGGTGACCCGGTAGACGCTGACCGGGCCGCTGTCGGTATCGGCGTAGAAGGTCACGGAGACGCCATTGCCCTCCGCCTCGGCCAGCCAGCCGCTGATCCCGACGCCGTCCGGATTGGCGACGCGGGAGAGCATGTCCTGGGTGGCGGCGCGGCCGGCCCGCTCGATCATCCCGAGCAGCCGCCCGCGCGTGGCGGCGGCCTGCAGGGTGGCGAGCTGGGCGCGGGTGAGCGGCTCGGGCGGCATGACCAACGGCGCGCGGCCGGCGGGCGGTGGCGGTGGCGATGGTGGAGCGGGCTGAGGTTCTGCGGGGGCGGGTGCCGGGAGCTGGGCTACTGCAGGGACTGGGGCGGCGGGAACGGGCGTGCAAAGAACGTCCACCCCGCAAACGGCGACACCCGGCTGCCTCGCCTCGGGCTGGGGCGCGGCTGTGTTCGCTTCGGCGGCCATCGCGTTGGTGTCGTCGCTGAGCCCGTTCAGGGTGTCGGAAAGACCGGACAGGCGGTTGCCCTGCGCTGGGGCGCGGGTCTGGGCGGTAGCAGCGACGGCGACGAGCGCAATTGCAGTGAACGACAGGAAGGGGGCGAGACGCATTACTCAGGATCCTCGGTGATCAGCGCGGCGGTGTGGACCTGCGCGGGGCCGGGATCAAGTCTGGGCAAACAAGCCTTTCGGGGAGCTGAAGCGCTGCCTGCCGAAATCAGCCGACGATCAGCTCGCAGCCGAAATTGAGGCCGAGCCGGCCGTCCCTCGCCCAGCGGACAAAGGCGTAGATCGGGCTGCAACCGTCGAAATGAATCATCACGCTCTCGCCGAGCCGCGGATTGACCCCGCATTCGATCATCGTCCCGCGCGAGGAGATGTTGAGCACCGGCGCCGGATAGGAATTGCCGCGGAAGATGAGGATCGAGCGCGCGCCCGTCCAGGGCTCGCGCGGCTCCGTGCGGCGCTCCTCCGGCCTTGGGCTCCGGGCGGCTGAAGCCATGACGCATCCTCCCCGTGGGACAGGGAGAATGCGCCCGAAACCTTACCGAATGCTTTGCGATGACCTGCGTCCGCTACGCGCTCAATCGACGTGCGGGCTGATGGCGGGCGGATCGCTCGCCGGGAAGCTCTCGTCCGCCGCCTGATCGACCTTCTCCCACTCCCTGGGCGGGTCGCGCATCGCCTCCGGGCCGGCTGAGCGCCCGGCGCCGGATTGACCCGCGGGACCGGGCTCGGTCCGGTTGCGGGCATGGGCGGGAGCCGGGCGCTCTTCGTTGTCGCCGCGGCGGCGGCGGATGAAGAGAGCGGCACCGATTCCGGCCAGAGCGGCGGCCCCGACAGCGATCAACCCGGTCTTTCGGTTCCACTTCATAAGAGGCTCGCTTTCGTCTCGTGTTGCAGTCTGGCGCGCCTTGGGAGCGCGCCGCGCGATGGTCTTGGCAGACATGACCTGAACTCCTGATTGCGCCTGTGGAACAACCGGAACCGGGGCGCGGTTCCCGCCTGCGCGCACAGCATTTCGCCAAAGCGGGGTTTGCGACTATAGGACCGCCAAAGACGGAGACGCGCTGCATGGCCAAGGCCGAACCCGAGACGAAGCTGGCATTCGCGGCGATCCACCGCCATGGCTTCGTGCGCGTCGCGGCAGCAAGCCCGCTCGCCTCGGCCGGCGACGTCGCGCTCAACGTGGACGAGACCGTGAAGCTGGCGCGCGAGGCGGCGGGGCGGGGCGTCGACCTTGCGGTGTTTCCGGAGCTCAACCTCTCCTCCTATGCGGTGGACGATCTCTTCCTGCAGGATGCCTTTCTCGACGCGGTCGAGGCCGGGATCGTCCGGCTGGCGGCGGAGACGGCGGAGCTTGGCACCGTCCTGCTGGTCGGCGCGCCGATCCGCCGCAACGGGCGGCTCTACAATTGCGCGCTGGCGATCGCGCGGGGGGTGATCCTCGGCGCGGTGCCGAAGAGCTTCCTGCCCAATTACCGCGAATATTATGAGAAACGCTGGTTCGCCCCCGGCGCGGAGTTGAGCGGCCTGAAGGCGCAGATCGCGGGACAGCAGGTTCCGTTCGGGACGGACCTATTGTTCGCCGCGGAGGATCTTGCGGACTTCATCTTCCATATCGAAGTGTGCGAGGATTTCTGGGCGCCGCAACCGCCCTCGACGCTCGGCGCCCTGGCCGGGGCGCTGATCCTCACCAATCTCTCCGCCTCCAATATCACGATCGGCAAGGCGGACGAGCGGAAGCTGCTCTGCGCCGCCCAGGCCAGCCGCTGCTGCGCCGCTTATGTCTTCTCCGCCTCGGGGCCGGGAGAGAGCACCACCGACCTCGCCTGGGACGGGCAGGGCTCGATCTACGAGCTTGGCGAATTGCTGGCGGAGACTGGCCGGTTCGACCGGACGTCGGAGCTGGCGGTCGCCGATATCGACGTCCAGAAGCTCCGGCTCGAGCGGCTGCGCTTCGGCACGTTCAACGACAATGCCCGGTTGGCCGGTCATCCGGAAACGAAATTCAGGACCATCTGGTTCGCGCACCAGCCGAGCCAGGACGACATCGGCTTCGAGCGGAAGCTCCGGCGCTTTCCCTATGTGCCGAACCGGCCCGAGCAGCTGGACCAGGATTGCTACGAGGCGTTCAACATCCAGGTGCAGGGGCTGGTCCGCCGCTTCCAGGCGACCAAAGGCAAGCATCTCGTCATCGGCGTGTCGGGCGGGCTCGATTCCACCCATGCGTTGATCGTCGCCGCCAAGGCCTGCGACAGCCTGGGCCTGCCGCGCTCGACGATCCTCGGCTTCACCATGCCGGGCTTCGCGACCGGCGAGGAGACGAAGGGCAATGCCTGGCTGCTGATGAACGCGCTCGGCGTCACCGGCGAAGAGATCGACATCAAGCCCGCCGCGCGCCAGATGCTCGGCGACATGGGCCATCCGTTCGCAGCGGGCGAGCCGGTCTACGACATCACCTTCGAGAACGTGCAGGCGGGGCTCAGGACCGATTATCTCTTCCGCCTCGCCAACCAGCGCGAGGGACTCGTCGTCGGAACCGGCGACCTGTCGGAGATCGCTTTGGGCTGGTGCACCTATGGCGTCGGCGACCAGATGAGCCATTATGGCGTCAATGCCGGCGTGCCGAAGACGCTGATCCAGTATCTGATCCGCTGGGCGATCCGCACGGGCCAGTTCGACGAGGCCACCGACCGCGTCCTGCAGGCCATCCTCGACACCAAGATCTCGCCCGAACTGGTCCCCGCCGATGCGGACGGGGCGATGCAGTCCACCGAGGACCGGATCGGGCCCTATGAGCTGCACGATTTCTTTCTCTACCACATCCTGCGCTACGGGCAGCCGCCATCCAAGGTGGCGTTCCTGGCGCATCAGGCGTGGGGCGACGCGGACGCGGGGCTCTGGCCGTTCGATTATCCGGACGCGCTGAAGCGGGATTACGACCTCGCCACGATCCGCAAATGGCTGGAGACCTTCCTCTACCGCTTCTTCCAGATCTCGCAGTTCAAGCGCAGCGCGATCCCCAATTCGCCCAAGGTCTCGGCCGGGGGCGCGCTATCGCCGCGGGGGGACTGGCGGGCGCCGAGCGACGGCAATGCCAAGGCTTGGCTGGATGAATTGAAGGCGGCGTTCGAAGACTAACCTCCCCTCCCTGGAAGGGAGGGGCTGGGGGTGGGTAGCGCCGAACAGGCGCTCCGGCCCCGGCGCCAGAGGCTCGCTTCGCTTACACCCACCCCTGACCCCTCCCTTGCAGGGAGGGGGACCATAGAAAAAGGCCGCGCCTCCCGGGGAAGCGCGGCCTGATCAGGTCAGGTTGTGGCGGGCTCAGCCCTTCTGGTAGCCGTCGTCGCCGCCGCCTTTGCCGCCATCGTCATAACCACCCTTGCCGCCGTCGTCATAGCCGCCTTTGCCGCCATCATCGCCGCCGCCCTTGTCGCCATAACCCTGGTCGTCACCCCCCTTGCCGCCATCGTCGCCGCCGTCACCCTTGCCGCCGTCGTCGTAGCCGCCCTTGCCGCCGTCATCCTGTTGATATTGCTGCTTGCCGCCATCATCAAAGCCGCCTTTGCCGCCATCGTCCTGATAGTCGCCTTTGCCGCCATCATCCTGCTGGTATTGCTGCTTGCCGCCGTCGTCCTGAAACTCGGGCTTCCCCCCATCATCCTGCTGATATTGCTGCTTGCCACCGTCGTCCTGATATTCGGGTTTGCCGTCCTGGTCGTTCTGCATGGTCATTCTCCTTGGGGGTTGAGCGAGGTCATGGAAGCTCAGTGGCCGCCGAGCTTGTTCATGATGTCGTTGAGTGGGTTGCCGTCGCCATCCTGGTCCACCGCATGCTTGATCTTGTCGAAGATGGACTCGCCGCCAGCCGCCGCCGGTGCAGCGGCAGGGGCTGTCGCTGGCGCCGCGTTCGTCGCCGCCGGGGCGGCGCCGCCGCCAAGGCCGGCAAGCACGCTGGCGAAGGGGCCGCCGGAGGCACCGAGGCTCTTCGCCTGCTCGAGGATCGCCGGGACCATGGCCGACAGCTGGCTGTGGTCGATGCCGGTCTGCGCGGCGACATCCGCCGTCGCCTGGTGATTGTCGACATTGGGGTCGGCGATCTGGGGGAGCAGGGCCCGCCCGGCGGTCGCGACCTGGTCGGGCGACAGGCCGACGCGCTGCGCGATCGCGCCGAGGTCCAGGCCCTGCGCCTGCTGCACAAGCTGGTCGAAAAGGCTCATCCGGGACTCTCCGCAAGTCGTTACGCTCGAGTCTCTAGCATGAAGTCAGGCGCGAGTCCCAAGGCGAAAGCGGCAGTGCCTGAAAGGCGTGGACTTGGGCCCACCCTTGGCCGATAGTCGCGGACGTGTCACGAGAGCGCGGGCGCGGCGAGGGAGCCTGAGCATGCGGTTCGTCTTTGTTGCGGGAACGATGCTGCTGGCCGGCATGGCGGTTGCCGCCGCCAGCGCGCCGCCATCCTCGACTCAAGGCAATTCGGCACAGAATAGCGCTGCGGCGGATGACGGCACCCAAAGACTCAATGAAGCGACGGGCGAGCGATTGCGCCAGCAGATCGACGCGCGGCAGCGGGTAATCGACCAGAATGCGGCCCATCGGCGGCAGGAGGATGAAGAGAATGCGCGCCGCCAGCGCGAATATGAGGAGCAGATGCGGGCGCGGGACGCCGCCATTGCCGCCGAACGGGCGCGCTATGACGCGGAAATGGCGCGCTTCAACGCCCAGCGGGGAGAGACCGAGCGCCAGAATGCCACGCGCGGCCGCCGGTCCACGAGCCAGAGCCGCGCCAATGCCGAGCGCACCACACCGCCTGCCGCTACCGGGCGGACCGGCACCGCCAGCGCCACCGGCCGGACCTGCGCGCAACAGGTGCAGCGCGCGCGCGGGCGCGGCCGGGCGATCGGTGGTGTGGTCGGCGGCGTCGCCGGCATCGTCGGCGGCCGCAATCTCGGCAATGTGGCCCGGATCGGCGTCGCCGCAGTGGCCGTCCCTGTCGGGGCGCTGATCGGCGACGCGATCGCCAGCCGGCTGGACTGCCGCGAACAGGAGCAGGCGGCCCAGGCCACCGAGCAAGCCGTTGAGGGCGGCGTCGGCACGACGATCACCTGGCAGAGCGAGACCCGGCCCGGCGTCTCCGGGACCACGACTGTGACCGCGATCGAAGCGCCGCCGGCGCCCGCGACGCGGGCTCCGTCCACGCCGGCCACGGCGCCGGTCGCTACGGCCGAGGCGCTGCCAAATGCGCCCGCGGAAACCAGCCCATGCCTGACCGTGACCGACGTGATCATCGTCGACGGCGAGGAGACCCGCGCCCCCAAGCGCATGTGCCGCCGCCCGCCAACCAATCGCTACGTGCGGGTCTAGGGAAGGCCGGAACTGCCGTTCGTCGGGCGAGCCTTGCCTGTATTGCGAGGATAGTGCAGCAACCCCTCACTTCATCCGAGTCCTGAGGGGGTCTCCTGCCATGTTCCGCCGCCTTTTTGCGCTTTCCGCTCTGCTTCTCTGCACCACCGCGACCGCCGCCGTCGCTCAGCAACGCCCGGCGCGCGGCGGGGCCGCCGCGAGCAGCGACGCCAATGCCTGGGACGTGAATGCGCCGCCGGGCGCGCGGCTGCGCAATGTGCCGATGAACGTGACCGAAGGCACCTGGATGAACGTGGACGTCAGCCCCGACGGGCGGACGATCGCCTTCGACCTGCTCGGCGATATCTACACCATGCCGATTGCCGGCGGGACGCCGCGGCGGATCACCTCAGGCCTCGCCTTCGACATGCAGCCGCGCTTCTCGCCCAACGGGCAGATGATCGCCTTCACCTCGGACCGGGGCGGCGGCGACAATATCTGGGTGATGAACGCCGACGGCACCGGCGCGCGCCAGATCACCCGCGAGAATTTCCGGCTCTTGAACGCGCCGACCTGGAGCCCGGACGGGCAATATATCGCCGCGCGCAAGCACTTCACGACGCAGCGCTCGCTCGGCACCGGCGAGATCTGGCTCTACCATGTCTCCGGCGTCGGCGACGGCGTGCCGCTGGTCGAGCGGCCCAATCCGCAATTCCAGAAGGAGCTTGGCGAGCCGGCCTTCGCTCCCAACGGCCAGGCCATCTATTTCAGCCGCAACACCACGCCGGGAAACCAGTTCATCTACGCGCAGGATTCGAACCAGGAAGTGTTCGACATCGAGCGCTACGACATGGCGACCGGGGAGCGCACGCAGGTGGCTGGCGGGCCGGGCGGCGCGGTCCGCCCGACGCCCTCGCCTGACGGGCGCTGGCTCGCTTACGTGCACCGCACACGCGGCCATTCACGCCTGTTCGTCCGCGACCTGCGCTCAGGCGAGCAAAGGCAGGTCTATGCCGATCTCGACCAGGATCTGCAGGAGACCTGGGCGGTGCACGGCGTCTATCCGAACATGGCCTGGACGCCAGATTCCAACACCATCGTCTTCTGGGCGGGCGGCCATATCCAGCGGATCAACCGCGACGGCTCGGGCCGTGCGGAAATCCCGTTCCGGGTGAATGACGATCGCGTCGTCATCGATCCGCCCCGCCCCTCCGGGACCGCCGCTCCCGCGACGGTCACCACCCGCATGCCGCGCTTCTCGACCATCTCGCCGGACGGGCGCCAGGTCGTCTTCGAATCGCTCGGGCGCCTCTGGATCCGCGACACCGGTCCGAACGGCGCGCCGCGGCGACTGACCACCAACGACAGCGACTTCCAGCTCTTCCCGGCCTGGTCGCGCGACGGCAGCCGGATCGCCTTCGTATCCTGGAACGACCAGCGCCTCGGCGAAATCCGGACGGTCAATGCCGACGGCTCCAATCTGCGCACGGTGACGCAGCAGCCCGGCCATTACCGCCGCCCGCGCTTCTCGCCGGACGGCAGCGTGATCGTCTATGATGCGAGCGGCGGCCAAGGCCTGACCTCCAATACTTGGTCCACCAACACCGGCGTCTATCGGGTTCCGGCCAATGGCGGCCCCTCGACCCGCATCCTCGCCGACGGCGCCAACCCCCAGTTCGGTTCGGCCTCGGACCGGGTGTTCGTCGAGGTGGACGAGCAGCAGAAGCACAAGCTGATCAGCGTCGATCTCAACGGGGGCAATCGGCGCGACCACGCCCAGGGCGAGATGGTCACCCAATATGAGCTGTCGCCGGACGGCCGGACTTTGGCCTTCCGCGAGAATTACAACCTCTTCGCCACCCCCTTCTACGGCGGCTCGCATGCGCTCGACGTCAGCGCGCGGGCGACCGGATTCCCGGTGACGCGGGTCACCACCAACGGCGGGACCTATCCGAGCTGGAGCAGCAATGGCCGCCTCGCCTGGAGCCTGGGGCCGACCTTCTTCACCGCCGCGACCTCCGACCTGATCCGCGCCGCGCCGGGGGGCACCACCTACACCCCGCCCTCGACCGGCGTGTCGCTGTCGATGACCGTCCCCGCTGATGTGCCGACGGGCCGCGTCGCTCTGGTCGGGGCGCGCGTCGTCACTATGGCGGACGCGCAGGGCGGGATCATCGACGACGGCGTCATCCTGATCGACGGCAACCGCATCACCGCGGTCGGCCGCCGCGGCCAGGTCGCGATCCCCGCCGACGCGCGCACCGTGGACGTCAGCGGCAAGACGATCATCCCCGGCCTGATCGATGGTCACGCCCATGGCCCGCAGGGCGAGGACGATCTGATCCCGCAGCAGAACTGGTCGGCGCAGTCGCATCTCGCGCTCGGCGTCACCACCGTCCACGATCCGTCCTCGACCGCGAGCGAAATCTTCCCGGCGGCCGAGATGCAGCGGGCCGGCATCCTGCTTGCCCCGCGCACCTATTCGTCGGCCGAAATCGTCTATGGCGCGCGCGAGCCCAGCCGCTACGCGCTGATCGACAATTACCAGGACGCGCTCGCCCACGTCCGGCGGCTGGTCGCGCAGGGCGCCCACTCGATCAAGAATTACAACCAGCCGCGCCGCAACCAGCGCCAGCAGGTGGTCGCGGCCGCGCGGGCGGAGAATGTCCTGGTCGTGCCTGAGGGCGGGTCGCTCTTCCAGATGGACATCACATTGATCCAGGACGGCAATTCGACGGTCGAGCACAATATCCCGCAACGCGTCTTCTACGAAGACGTGCTGAGCCTCTGGTCCCAGACCCAGGTCGGCAACAATCCGACCCTGCTCGTTACCTATGGCGGCCTGGCCGGCGATCCCTACTGGACCCAGGCGACCCAGGTCTGGAACCATCCCCTGCTGACCCGGCACACGCCGCCCTCGGTGCTGGCCTCGCGCGTGCGCGGTACGACCGCGCCGGCCGACCAGTTCGTCGATCAGTATAGCGGCGCGGAATCGCACCTGCTGTCGCAGCGCGGCGTCAGGATCTCGATCGGCGGCCACGGCCAGCAGCCCGGCATTGGCGATCATTGGGAATTGTGGAGCCATGTCCGCGGCGGCGCGACGCCGATCGAGGCGTTGCGCCACGGCACCGTGGACCCGGCCTATATGTACGGCTTCAGCGACCTCGGCAGCCTCGAGCCCGGCAAGCTCGCCGATCTCGTCATCCTCAATGCCGATCCGACGGTCGACATCCGCAACACCGACCATATCGACCGGGTGATGTTGAACGGCCGCCTCTACGACGCCGCCACGCTGAACGAGACCGTCACCGGCAACCGCCAGCGCCAGCCTTATTATTGGGAGACGAACGGCGAGGGCACGCCCGCCCCGGCAGTGACCCACGCCTATGACGATGATTGAGGACGACTAGATCCTTCCCTCGGAAACGAGGGAGGATGCCCTTCACGAGGTCGAGTGATACTCGCGCCAGAGTTCTTCCCGCTGGCCCGCAGTCATCTCCATGAATTGCTCGACGGTCATGTTCAGGTCGTTGAGTCGTAAGATGCGCTCGGCCGTGTAGACTGGACCGCCGGGCATCGGGACACGCGCAACGCGTGCGCGGACGAAATACACCTTGGTCGTCGAGGCAGGGATTTCCTGGTCGGTGATAGTGCTGTCAGCCAGCACAACACCCGGGAAAAAGCGCTGCAATACCGCACGCCTGTCGACAAGGTGGACGATGCCTATTTGCCGAGCGGTCGCCAGTCCCAAGCTGCGTGGACCCGGCTCCTCCCTGCATTTTCCGGAGATCGGAGCCGCCATCGCGCGCCCCTCTCCCGAATGGTACAGAAGGAACGCTACGAAGGCTCCGTCAGCATCGAACCAGCAGGCCGGCGAGAGATACTCCTCTCGCGTGACCGTTCGGAGCCGCTCATCGCTTCCCGTGCAGGCAGCAAGCGCCAGAGCCAGCAGGAGGAAGCGAGGGTTCAATGCTTACCGGCAGGTCCGATACGTCCCGGTCACCTGGGCGCCGCGGCTGCAGAGGATGCCGCCCCACATGAAGCCGAGCTGGCCGTCGCGGAAGCGGATCAGGAACCAGGGATAGTCGTTCCACATGATCCCGGTGTTGAACAGCAGGGAGACCCGCTCGCCCTCGCGCAGGGAGGCGAGGCGGGCATTGCTCTGGCTCGGGCCGCTGCGGACCACGCCCCCCCAGGAGCCGGCCTCGATCGGGCGGTTGAAATCGGGCGCGGCTGGGCCGGCGCCGGCCCGCGGCTGCGCCGCTGCCGGGGCCGCGGCACCGAGGCAGGCGAGCATCAGAAACAGGCGCGTGCGGGTCTTCATCCGGGCCTCCATCGCAATTGGAATATGGTGAATAAGGAAAAACGGGGCGCTTTCAAACCCCGCTTGCGCGAACCTGAAAGCCGGTTCAGGTTACGGGTCCGGAGGGGTGAATGAACGATCTGGGCCAGGCCGCCGTATCGGCCGACAAGGCGCCGCGCACCGAGCGCGGGCGGCGGACGGTGCGCAAACTGCTGGAGGCGGCGGCGCAGGAATTCGGCCAGCGCGGCTTTCACGAAGCCGCGATCACCGGCATCACCCAGCGCGCGGGCGTCGCGCTCGGCACTTTCTACACCTATTTCGAGAGCAAGGAGGAGCTGTTCCGCGCCCTCGTCCGCGACATGAGCCAGGCGACCCGCGCCCATGTCGCCGAGGCGGTGCGCGGGGCGCCGGACCGGCTCGCGGCCGAGCGGCTCGGCCTCGCCGCCTTCATCGCCTTCACCCGCAAGCATCCCGAACTCTACCGGATCATCGAGGAGGCGCAGTTCGTCGCCGAAGACGTGTACCGGGAGCACTATCTCACCTTCGTCGAGGGCTATCGCGAAGGCCTCGCCGCCGCCGCCGCGAAGGGCCAGATCGTCGAAGGGCCGGACGAATTGCGCGCCTGGGCGCTGATCGGGATGAGCGTCTTCCTCGGCATGCGCTACGGCATCTGGAACGAGGACATGACGCCGCAGCAGGTCGCGGACGGCGCGATCGACCTGGTCTCGGACGGACTCAGGAAACGGTCGCCATGATCGTCGACATCCCGGACCTGATCGCCAAGCGCGCCTCGCTCAGCGCCGATCGGATCGCGTTCGAAGACGCGGCGACGGGGCGGACTTTGACCTATGCCGAGTTGAACGAGCATGCCTGCCGCGCCGCGTCCCTGCTCGCGGCGCGGGGCGTCGGCAAGGGCGACCGGGTCGCGATCCTGACCCGCAACCGGATCGACTTTTTCGAAATCCTGCTGGGCTGCGCAAAGCTCGGCGCGATCCTGGTGCCGCTGAATTGGCGGATGCCGCCGGCGGAGCTGGACGGGCTGGTTGCCGATGCGGAGCCGGTCCTGCTCATCCACGGCACGGAGGAGGAGGAGGCCGCCGCGGGGCTCGCCGCGCCTCTGCCCGCCATCCATCTCGACGGTGACTATGCAGCGGCGCGCGACGCCTCGCCCGTGGGCAAGTGGCGCGCGCTCTGGCCGTCCGCAGCGACCTGGTATCTGATCTATACGTCGGGGACGACCGGCCGGCCCAAGGGCGTGATCTACACCTACCGGATGGCGGTCGCGAATTACGTCAATATCGGCGCCTGCATCGATCTTGCCTCGACTGACACGACGCTCACCTTCCTGCCCACCTTCTATACGGCGGGGATCAACCTCCACGCTTTGCCGACCCTGATCGCCGGCGGGCGCGTGATATTGATGGACGGCTATGACGGCGACCGCATGGTCGCGCTGCTCGAGGAACGGCGGCTGGACACCGTCTTCGCGGTGCCAACCGTCTATCACAACCTGCTCGATCATCCCCGCTTCGCCGCGGCGCCGCTCGGCCATGTCCGCCACTGGGGCTGCGGCGGCGCGCCTTTGCCGGACGCGCTCGCCACCCGTTATCGCGATCTCGGCGTCCGCGTCTGCAACGGCATGGGCATGACCGAGACGGGGCCGACCGCCTTCCTGGTCGATCCCGCCGACGCCTGGGCGCGGATCGGCTCGGTCGGCAAGCCGCAATTATTGTGCAGCGCCCGCATCGTCGATGGCGAGGATCGGGAACTGCCGGACAACATGGTCGGAGACCTGCAATTTTCCGGCCCCGGAATTACGCCGGGTTATTGGCGGAATGACGAGGCGACGCGCGCGGCGTTCACCGAGGATGGCTGGCTGCGCTCCGGCGATCTCGCCCGGCGCGACGCCGACGGCTTCTACTGGATCGCCGGACGGCGGAAGGAGATGTTCATTTCGGGTGGCGAGAATGTCTATCCGGCCGAAGTGGAAAATGTGCTCTCCGCCCATCCCGACGTGATCGACGTCGCAGTGCTGGCGCAGGCGGATCCGAAATGGGGCGAGGTCGGTCGCGCCTTCGTCCAGCTCGCGCCCGATGGCGGCCGGCCCGACGGCGCTGCGCTCGACGCTTTCTGCCGGGAGCGGCTCGCCCCCTACAAGGTGCCGCGCCGTTTCGACTTCGTCGCTGAATTCCCGCGCACTTCGGCGGGAAAGATACAGAAGCATCTGCTGGCCTGAACAGAAAAGCGGCGGGAGCGCATCGCGCCACCCGCCGCCACCAGGTCGGACCAGAAACCACCCGGTAAAAGCAGCTTTAATCGGCCATGCTTCAAGACGTGGTTAGCGGTATGCTGTGGTTTCTACGGGGAATCGAAAGAAATACTGGCAGCAACGCCTGAATTTCTTGATCTGGGGCAGAAAAAGCGGTGGCGCGTCATTAAGCATGGCCGCGGCGGGAGCTTGCGTCAGCAGCGTGCGCTGCACGCATGCTGACGTAAACTGGTCGGGGAGAGAGGATTCGAACCTCCGGCCCCTGCCTCCCGAAGACAGTGCTCTACCAGGCTGAGCTACTCCCCGACCGATACGCGGGGCCTCAAGAGGGCCCGCGGGGCCGGGCGTCTATAGAAAGGCGTTCCCGGGAGCGCAAGCCGCCTTCGTGTCGCTCAGTTGCCGGGCGGGTTCTGCGGTTGATATTGCTGCTGGTCCTGCAACTGGTCGGGGTTCACGCCCTGCTGCTCCAAGAGGTTGCGCGCCTCCGCGAGCGCATTGCGCAGAGCCTCCTCGTCCACCTCGCCGTTGGGGCCGATCCCCGGCACCTGCGTCCCGGGATTCTGGGCAACCGGGTTCTGGCTGTCGGGCATCCGCGCGTTGCCGGGGCCGGAGGTCGCGCCCTGGAAGAAGGGATCGTCGCTGACCGCGGCCCTCTTGGCCGCGCGCCAGCCATAATAGCCTGCGCCGCCGGCGACCGCGAGCGCGATCGCCGCGAGGATGAGCACCGCCGCCTTCGAGACGCCGCCCTTGACGCGTAGCTGGGCCAGCGCCGGTTCGCGCTCCAGCGACCCGGTCTGGTTCACCAGCCGCCGGACATGCTGGCGGTAGAAGGACGTGCCCAGCGCGCCAGTCGCCGTAACTGCGACGATCGAGAGCAGGGCGCCGGCGATCATTAGGCCGGTCGAGAGCAGGCTCAGCAGGTTGAGTGCGACGAAGACCAGGCCAAGGATGATCGTGGGCGCCCACATCTTGCGATAGGCGAACCAGAACATGCTGCCGAGGCAGGCCGCCCAGTTCCAGCTGGCCTGCTTGCGGCTGGCGTCCATCGCCTGCCAGCGGCCGACATAATAAGCCGCATTGGGGCCGATCGCCGCTTCCAGCCGCTCCTGGTCCGGCAAAGGCTGCGGCGGCATTGTGGGCGCGGGAGTGGGCGGGGTCGTCGCGGGCGGCGGAATGGTCGGAGCCGGCGCGGGGGCGGCAGGCGGAATTGTCGGGGCCGGCGTCGGAGCGGGCGGGGGAATGGTCGGCGCCGGCGATGGGGCCGGCGCGGCCTCTGGCGCCACGCCAGCCACCGTCTGCAATTCCAGTGCGAGCCGGTCCATCGCCGCGTCGCGCTTTGTGCCGAAGGCGTCGGTCCAGTGCCGGATCTTCAGAAACAAAGCGAGGCCGGCGGCCGGCTTGATGTCCGCCTGCCGGACCGGGAAGATCGGCTTGTGGCAGGAAAAGGCCATTTCGGTCTCGGCCCGGACATAAGGCGATTTGTTCGCCATCTCCGTGACCAGGACGACGAACGCGGCCGCCTCCTCGATCGCCGACTGCAATTCCACCGAATAGTCGATGCCGGGGCGGACGTCGCGCGGCGCGATCCAGCATTTCACCCCGCGCGCCTCGATGAACGCGCAAAGCGCATTGGCTTCGTCGCTATTCTCCGAGCCGTGGCTGATGAAGACGTGGCCTGCCATTCGCCCCTCTCTTGCGTGCTTCGAGGCTATAGGGAGGACGCCCGGCTTGGCAAGGCGGCGCTCAGCGTCCGCCGGCCGCCTGCGCCTGATTCATTGCCGCCATTATGTTGCGCAGATCTTCCTCGCTGATCTGGTTGCCGGCGGCGGCCGGTGCGCCGCTGCCGGCCGGGGCCAGGCCTTCCACCTTCACGCGGAATTCGAGGACGTCATTCGGCCCGAACGGCGCGCCCGGAGGCGTCTGCGGGCCATAGCCGAGGCTGGGCGGCACCCAGAAGCGGATCTCGCCGCCGGGCCGCATATGCGTAAGGGCCTCGGCAAAGCCGGGGATCACGGTCGAAGGCGACATCGGCGCCGCCTGCCCCTGGTCGAAATTGCTCTCGACCACGGCGTCCCGGCCGAGCACGCGCAGCTCGTAGCGGACCAGCGGCGTGTCGTTCATCGTGATCAGCGGGCCACTGCCTTCGCGGATGGTCTCGATCCGGAGGCCGGAGGGGAGGAGCTGGCCGCGGTTGGGGATGGCCGGGGCCGCCTTCGCTTCCGCGACATTGTTGACCGGCGCCGGGGCGCCGCCGCTCTTGGCGATCATCCAGACGATGAAGCCCAAGGCGATCAGGGTCACGATCACACCCGCCATCAGCAGGCCCTGCGGCCCCGATGACGCGGAGGCTGTCTTCGCGGCCGGCCCAGGAGCGCTCGCGGCCGGGGTCGCGGCCGCGGCCGGGGTTTCGGCAGCGGCGGTCTTCGCGGCGGGCGCCTTCCGGGCGCGAGGCTTTTTCGGTTCGGTGCTCATCTGATCCTATCCGTTGCGGGCGCCCAGCATGTCCTCGATCGCGACGAACTTCTCGCGCGGGCTGCCCTCGCGGGCGCGCGCCGCCTCGGCCGCCTCGATTCTCTGCCAGTCCCTGAAGGTGACGAGATCGACATTGCGCGTGGCGAGCAATTTGTCGAGGCCCGCGCGCCCTTCCTTGCGCCCGCTCACCTTGGCGAGATCGGCGGCGATCTTGTCGGCAACCTCATAGCCGTCCGGCCGGTTGGTGCCGATTGTGCCGGACGGGCCCCGCCGCGCCCAGCCGACCGCATAGAGGCCGCCGCCGATCACGCCGTCCGCATTGGCGAAGCGGCCCCGGTCCTTCTCATAGGGCACGCCCTCGATCGGCGGAGTCTTGTAGCCGATGCAGGTGACGATCAGGCCACAGTCGATCGCATAGGTCTCGCCGGTGCCCACCGCCGCGCCGCGCTCGTCAAGCCTGGTCTTCTCGACGATGATCCGCTCGACCTTGCCGTCGCCCTCGACGCGGACCGGCTTGGCGAAGAAATCGAAAATGATCGTCTTCGGCTTGCCCGGGGGCAGGGAGGCGAACTCGCGCAAATGGGTGACGGACTTGCGCTGCCCGGGTTCGAGCAAAGCGTCGTCCATCTCCGGCGGGAAATCCGCCGGATCGACCTGCGGCACGGCCGCCGCAAGATGGCCGAGCTCGCCAAGCTCCTTCGGCGTCATCGCGATCTGGTGCGGACCGCGCCGGCCGAGGATGTGGATCGTCTTGATCGCGGCATTGCCGAGCTCACCGAAGGCATGGGCGACGATGTCCGAGCCGACGAATTCGGCCGGCGTCTTGGAAAGGATGCGGGCGACGTCCAGTGCGACATTGCCATTGCCGATCACCACCGCCGTATCGACATGGAGCGGCGGCGCCAGGCCGGCAAATTCGGGATGGCCGTTATACCAGCCGACGAAGCCCGCCGAGCCGATCACGCCCGGCAGGTCGCCGCCCGGTATCTCGAGCGGCGCATCGTTGGGCGCGCCGGTGGCGAGGATCACCGCGTCGTAGAGAGTGAGCAGCTCGGTTATCGTAACGTCCCGGCCGACGAGGACATTGCCGCAGAAACGGACATTGTCGCTCAGCGCCACCTTCTCGTAGCGCTTCTGCACCGCCTTGATCGACTGGTGGTCCGGCGCGACGCCGAAGCGGATCAGGCCATAGGGCACCGGCATCCGGTCGATCATGTCGATGCGGACATCGTCGCCATAGAGCTTCTGGAGGGCCTCGGCGCTGTAATAGCCGGCCGGCCCGGACCCGATCACCGCGATATGGCGCATCCACTTCCTCTCCCCAGGGAAGGCGGACCCTAACGCGGTTGCGAAGGGAGGCAAGCCCACGGCAAGGAACCACGGGCGGTCAGCGGCGGTTCAGACCGGACCTGCTAAAGGGCGGGCCGCTTTGCTGAGGACTGCGTCATGAAAGAGCTGTTGCTTCCCGCCGCTGCTGCCTTGCTGGCCGCCGCCGTTCCGGCCTTCGCCGCGGCGCCCGCGCCGAGCGCCCCGGCCACCGAGCAGGTGCGCATCCCGCTCGCCCGGTTCACGATCCGCAACTTCCACCCGGTCGGCGACGACGTCGTTTATCTGGAGGGCACGCACCGGCAATGGTACCGGGCGGAGCTCGCCCCGCGCTGTTACGAGCTGGAGAGCGCCCTCCATATTGCCCTCGACACGCGCTTCAACGGCGACACGCTCGACAATAGCTCCAGCCTGATCGTCGGGCATGAGCGCTGCCGGATCATCTCGCTGACCCGGGCCGAGGGCCCGCCGCCCCGCAGCCAGCGCCACTAGGCGCTCCGCTTGTCCTCCAGCAGGGCGCCGCCCGACTGGCGCAGCCCCGCTTCGATCGCCTGGCGGAAGAAGGCCAGAGCGGGCGGCAGCTGCACATTGATGCGGACCCGGTCGTCCAGGATGTCGAGCATGGCGGCCGCCTGCTGGCCGAGCAGCCCGATGTCGAGCCGCAGCCGGTCTCCTTCCCAGGCAGGACTGATCGTGGCGCCGGCGGGTAATTTGCCGCCGAGCCCGCCGACATTGGCCTGGATGCGCCGCTTCGCCTCGGCCGCGCCGAGATTGTGGGGAATTTCGACGCTGATGCTGTCGCTCATCGCCGCTTCCTAGCCGGAAGCGGCGATCATGTCAGGCGGCGAAGAGGTTGCAGCTCTTCGGCGTGATCCGATTGATGTTGCGGAGGGTCTGGTCGGTCCGCTGGCGGACGTTGAACGCGCTCGTATAGGTGATCTGGCGGCCCGACAGGAAGCTGTTCGGGATCACCGGCTGATAATTATAGGCGACCTCGACCAGCATGACCGCGCTGCCCGCGGAGGCCGAGATGACATTGCTGCCGCTGCCGACCGAGGTCATCGTCGCCTTGGTTTCGCTGCTCATAGCGGTCGCCGTGCTGGGCGTCGTCCGGTCGGTGGCGTAGATTTCGGTACCGTTGGTGATCGCCGTGCCGGTGGAGGTCAGCGGGCGGAGCGCCGAATTGGTGCTCGCATAGTTGAGCGCGCCGTCGCAGCGTTGCCAGCGCACCCACTGCTTGCCGCCGGTCGAGGTCGGCTCCAGGTCGGTGAGGATGATCCGGCCATTGGCGGCGAAATTGATGTTGCTGCCGCTCATTTTCGCACCAGTAAACAACTCGACGACGTCGGCCTCGTCGATCGAATCGCGCACGCGCGCGGCATTGTCCGCGGTCAGCATCGCGATGTTGCTGACCCTGAGATTGGCCATCGCATAATTGGCGGTCTCGAGGCCGAGAAGGCCGAGTGCGAGCAGAACCGGCAATGCGAAGGCGAATTCGATGAAGGCGACGCCGCTCCGGCAGTCGCCGAGCGCGCGGGCGAAATTGGCGGCAAGGGGCGGGGGCTTCAGCATTGCGTGACTGTTCCGTTGACTGCGACGCTGATCCGGTTCGTGGTCATGTTGCGGCCGGCATAAGGCTGGTTGCGAAGCACCGTATTGGCGGTGAGTGTCTGCGTGCTGGGCCAGCCCATCAGGATGCCGAGCGGGAAGACGCGCGGGAAGCTGATCGTCACGCTGTAGCGCACGATGTCGTCGGCATTGCCGGTACCGCTGCGCCCGCGGTCGGTGTCGTAGGTATTGTTGCCGTTGACGTCCTCGAAGCAGTCGCCCGCATTGTAGGTGTTGAGCGGCACGGTATCGCCGACGATCTTCTCCGGCTGGGAAACGCCGGAGAATTCGTAATAGCTCGCCGCCGCCGTGGTCACCGTCGAGCGGGCTGCGAAGTTGGACAGGCGCGTTTTCACCCGCGAATCGATCTGGGCCATCGAATAGCCGCCGACCGTCGCCATGCGCGCGGCGTCGTGCAGCGCGCCCTGCAGCACCGAGCTGGCATAGGAGCGGTAGCCGAGGTCGAACAGGCCGAGCAGCAGCAGCAGCATGACCGGGGCGACCATCGCGAATTCGAGGATGGTCACGCCGCTCTGGTCGCGGCGCAGGCGGCTGAGGAAACCGATGGCGCGCAGCCGGTTCATTGCGTCAGCCTCAGGGCGCCGATATTCGCGCCGATCTGGCGGAAGCGCGCAATCAGCTCGTCTCGGTCGGAGACCTGCGACGCTTGGTTGGCATTGCTCGCGCATTCCACAAGATGCGGTTGCAGGGTCGAACCAAAGGCGATCACCCAGATCGAATAGCCCATCGCCTTGGCGGCATTGCATACCATGCGCATCCGCTGGACGTGCCGGCTTTCCATGCTGTTGGGGTTGTTGAGGCCGGTGTCGTTGTCCGACGGCGTCGGCGTGCCGCCGACCCGGTGGTCGTTCGACTCCAGCCCCTGGAAGGCGAGCACGTCATTCTCGGTGTCCATCTCGCCGTCGGTCATGAAGATGATGTGGCGGGAGACCGGCATGCCGTTATACGTGTCGGGATTGTCGGCCGAGAAGATTCCCTGGTTGGACATCAGCCGGGCGCCCCAGATCATGCCGACATCGTGATAGGTGTTGCCGGTCGGGCTCAGCGCATTGACGTAGTTGAGCAGGTCGGTGCGCGTCCACGCCTGCAGCCGCCGCGCCGCCGCGGGGCAGGGGGCGTTGCCGGTGCCGACATTGTTGTGGTTGTCGGACCGCCAGTAGAGCTGCGGGAACATCGGGCGCCAGCGCGTGGCGTCGTTGGTCGGGATCAGGTTGATGTCGAGATCGTAGGCGCCGACCGGGATCGTATAGCCGGAGCTGGCGGTGATCGTGTTGACCGTGTCGCGCTCCTGGATGCAGCCGTTCCACGTTGCCGAGGTCGTGCCGACGTTGGTCACGCCCTGGGCTGCCGTCAGCTCGAGCGGGTCGTAAGTGCCGCCGACATCGACCTGCGACGGACTCCCGCTGCCGGTGTTGCTAACGGATGTGGCGTAGGTGACCGAGTTGCCGAGCTTGTACTGGCTGACGTCGAGCGGCTCCTGCTGATAGAGATAGCCGGTCGATTCATAATGGTAGCCGCTCACCGTATAGGTGGTGTCGGTTTCCACATAGCGCCGCCGGCAGGACCGGCTGGTACCGCTCGTGTCGCTTGCGCCCGACCAGCCCCAGTCGACGCCGGAGCTCTCGTCATTGGAGAAAGTCCTCGTCCAGGTCGGGGTGGGGGCCGGGCCGCCGCCGCTGGCCGCGCTGGGCGAGAAGCCGCTGAAACTGACGTTGCGGCCATATTTGTCGCAATCGGACTGCGAGATCGAACTGCCGTAGGTCTGGGTGACCGGAGACTGCACGGCGGGCGGATTGGACGTATATTCGGCGATCTGCTGGTTGAAGTTGGAGACGCGCGAATTGTAGGTCATCGAATCGACCAGATAATCCGGGTTCACCGCGCGGATCAGCGCGCCGACGTTCACCGTCGTCGAATAGGGCACGACCCCGTAGCGCAGCCGCATGCCATTGGCCTGGAGCTGGGTCTGGATCGGCGTGAGCTCGTCATAGAGCGCCATCACCGCGTCGCGCAGCGAGACGATCTTCTTGGTACCGTTGATATAGTTGTCCATCGAGCCGGTGACGTCGAGCACCAGCATCACGTCGGTGTTCACGAAGCTGAGCTGGGCATCGCAGGTCACGTTCAGCGGCAGGCTGGTATAGCCGAACATCCGCATCACCGTCGTCGGGATGGTGGTGTTCGCGGCGACGCGGATCTTGCCGCTCTCCGGCCGCGTCACGGTCGGGGTGAAGGCGGCGGTGCCGTATTGGCCCTGGTTGAAATTGTAGTTGAAGAAGCGGACCGCCTCGGCGGTGACGTTGGAATCGAGCGTGTCGTTCTGCATCACCCGGCGGCCGGCCAGCGCGGCGGCGTCGCAGGCGGTCTGCAGCCGGGTCTTCGCCATATAGGCGCGGCTCATGTCGACGCCCGAGCCGATCATCGCGGTCAGCGGAATCAAGGCGGCGCCGACGATCGCCAGCGTGTTGCCGCGCGAATCGCGGGCGAGCCTGCTCAGGAATCCCCTGCCGCGGCGGGAATCCGCGGCTTTCCTGCGGCCAAATCCGAACATGTACCGGTCCTCCAGGTCCCCAAAGGGACTCTTCGAAGGCTGCCTCATAGGGGATCAAAGCTAATCTTCGCCCAAGGCTTATGGTTAACGCGCGGTCATCCTTGAAAAGGCGCTAATGCCGGGGTGCGGACCCACGCAGGGCTGGCACCGCGCCAGCTTGCGGTTATGACGGGCCCATGCGCCGGCTGCTCCTCGTCCCGCTCGCTTTGCTCGCCGCCCCGCTTCAGGCCCAGGAACTGCCCGTCGGCCAGGGAGAGGCGGACTATGCGCGCTGGCTGGACGCGCAGCCCGGCCGCCGCGGCCAGATTCTGTCGTTCGAGGCCTGGCAGCAGGCAGCGGGGGTCAGGAACGTGCTCCCCACCTGGCAGATGGTCCGGACCGCGAGCATGTGGCGCGAATGCGGTGGCGAGCCCTTCGAGGTCCCGCCCTTCACGCTGTGGCCCGGCATGGTGAAGACGCTGAAGTTCATCCGCGACCATGTCGTCCCCGCGGTCGGCCCCGTCGAGGCGGTCTCCGGCTACCGCAACCCGGCGCTCAACGCCTGCGCGCACGGCGCCCCGGGCAGCGCCCACCGCGCCTTCTTCGCGATCGATCTGGTGCCGCTGCGGCCGACGACCCGGCGGCAATTGTTCGACGAAATCTGCCCAGCCCATGCCCGCTTCGGCCCGGCCGCAACCGCAGGCTTGGGCTTCTACCAGTTCACCCGCTTCCACATCGACACACGCAGCTTCCGCCGCTGGGGCAGCGCCGGGCCGAACGGCAATGAAAGCCCCTGCGCGGTGCTGGAGCGCGGGGGCGACCCCGAAGCGCCGCCGCTGACGCCGCCGACCGTCCCCGAGCCGCCAGTGATCGCGCCGATGACCACGCCCGTGCCGACGACCGCCGCCCCGCCGAAATAGAGGATTCGCGCCGGGAGCTTTGTGCCGATTGGCAAAATTGCTGCACCGCACCCGAAACGTTCCACGATTTAACCTGTGTCAGGCTCGACTTACCGCGCTGCGGCATTTCCATGGGTTGCGGTGCGGAATGATGTCCGCCACCTGCCCCTCATGCGAAAATTAGCCCGAGCGGCCGCGATTGCGGCGATGCTCTCGTTCGTGCCGGCACCGGCCCACGCCCGTTACGACACCGCGGTCAGCCTGACGCCGACCCACTGGTCGCTCAACGCCCCGCAAAGCGCGCTGGAGGCGCGTGAGCAGGTGCCCTTGCCCGCGCCACAGGCGGACGCGCCCAGTGTTGCGGCGCCGGTCTATCCGGAGACGCGCGGCGACATGGCCCCCGGCCAGTCGCGTGCCGATTATCTCGCCTGGCTCGCCCGCGATCCGGCGCACCAGCAGGCGGTCGAGGCGTTCCGCGCCCATCTCGCCAGCGAGGGCCTGGAGAATGTGGTGCCGGTCTGGCAGCTGATCCGTACCTCCTCCTCCTGGCGCGCGTGCAATGCCGACCGCTTCGAGGTCGCCCCGCGCGACAAGTGGGAGCATATCTCGACCACCCTGCGCTTCGTGCGCGACGAGGTGGTGCCGGCGCTCGGCCCGGTCGAGGCGGTCTCCGGCTATCGCAACGAGCGGCTCAACCGCTGCTCCGCCGGCGCCCCGGAAAGCGCCCACCGCGAATTCTTCGCGATCGATCTTGCTCCGGTGAACCCGGCGGTGACCCGCGGCCAGATGATCCGCGAGATCTGCGCTGCCCATGCCAGCGAGGGCCGCGCCTATAATACCGGCCTAGGCTTCTACAATGGCGAGCGCTTCCATGTGGACTCCAACGGCTTCCGCCGCTGGGGCGCCAATGGCAGCAGCGCGACCAGCCCCTGCGGGTCGGCCCGCTACGCGTAACGATCTCCTCCCTCCCGGGTGAAGTGATGATGGCCGAGATTGGCGGCCTGCACAGTTTCTCCTCCAAATTCGCAAGATGAATCAATTGCTGGTGTATCATATCGCTGATACACCTCCGGCAGTTTCAACAAGGCGGGTTTGTGCAGCGTGAACATGGGGTGGGGTAGCAGCCGCAGGCTGGTCTTGAGCGGCAGCGCCGCGATGTGTGCTTTGGTGACGGCGGCGCCCGCTTTGGCGCAGACCGGGGGCACGCCCCCGCAAAGCCCGGCGCCCGCGCCTGCCCCTGCCCCGTCGTCCGCCACGCCAGCGCCGCCGCCCGCCACCGAGCCGCCGCCCCCGCCCGGACAGGACGATATCGTCGTCACCGCGCCGACCCAGCAGAGCTCGATCGACCGGCAGACCTATATCGTGCGCGACACCGCCGAGGCGCGCAGCTCGTCCGTGCCGGACATCCTTTCCCGCATTCCTTCCGTCGAGGTGCAGGCGGACGGCTCGGTGCGGCTGATCGGGGCCGGCGCGGCGACGATCCTGATCGACGGCCGGCGGGTGAATGGCGATCCGGCGCAGATCCTGCGCAATTTGCAGGGTTCGCAGATCGAGCGCGTCGAGGTGATGACCAATCCCGGCGCGCAATTTCCGGCGCAGGGGACGGGCGGCATCGTCAACATCATCACCCGGCGCAACGCCCAGACCGGCCTCGGCGGCTCGGCGACGGTCAATGGCGGCAGCTACGGCAGCTACGACCTGAGGGTCGCGCCGACCTATGGCAGCGGCAACTGGACGCTCACCGGCAATGCCGGCACCGGCCATGGCGAACAGCGCGTCCATGTCGAGCGCGAGCGCTACACGCTGACCCCGGCGCCGGTCCTCACCAGCACCGAGGAAGGCGACGGGCGCGTACAATATACCTATTATTACGGCACCGGCTCGGCCAGCTACCGCCCGACCGACCACCAGGCCTTCACGCTGAGCGGCACCGCCTCCCACGGCAACAACACCCAGACGCGAACCTCGGACATCATTGCGGCGGCGCTTCCCGGCGGCAGCGCGGACCAGCTCACCGTCACCGAGGCGACCTTCGACTATCGCAATCTCGGTCTCGATTATCGCGGGACCACAGCACGGCCGGGCGAGACGCTGACCGGCTCCGTGCAATGGACCCGGTTCGGCGCCGACTCGGAGACGAACTTCACGGCCGATCCCGCCGCCGCGCCGCCCAGCCTGCTCCGCCAGGTCGCCAGCTTCACCGAGGAGAATTGGGTCGGGAAGGCGGATTATGTACGCCCGTTCGGCGGCCCCCGCCGGCTCTCGATCGGCGGCCAGCTCACCAGCACCAGCGACCGGATCATCCAGTCCGCCAATGGCAGCTTCGCGGTCGGCCCGCCCTTCTCGGCCAGCTCGCGGGTCGCCGGCTCCTTCTTCGAATATGCGGGCTATGTGACCTTTCAATTCGGCCTGGCCGGCTTCACGGTCCTGCCCGGCATCCGCTTCGAGGGCCGCAATTACGACCTGGGCGGGACGACCGGCGCGCCGGACCTCAGGACCAGCCACTTCTTCCCGAGCTTCCACATGGAGCGCCAGCTCACGCAGTGGCTGAACAGCGACTTCAGCTATTCGCGCCGGGTCACCTATCCCGCCATCCAGCAGCTCGATCCGTCGCTGAATTTCCAGGACGCGACCACCGCCCAGGCCGGCAATCCCTTCCTGCGGCCGCAATTCACCGACTCGTTCGAGGGCAAGCTCCACGCCCAGCTCGGCCATCATATGATCGACTTCACGCTCTACCGGCGGTCGACCGACGACATCTGGACCCAGCGCGGCGAGATCAATGCGGACGGCGTGCTGATCAGCCGCACGGTCAATTTCGGGCGGCAGGCGCTGACCGGCGGCGAGCTCGCGGCGCGCGGGCCGCTGCTCCCGGGCCTGCGCTACGTGCTGACCACCAACCTTTCCGACCAGGCGCTGGACCAGGACGGGAGCGGCCCGCTGTCAGCCCGGCACAGCACCACCTGGTCCGGCACCGGCCAGCTCGAATATAAGGACGGCCAGGACGGCCGCCGCGGCGCCGACCGGATCAACGCCACGCTCCGCTATTTCGGGCCGACGGACACCGGCTTCACCCGCGTCAGTTCGCTCGCGCTCGCCACCTTCACCTGGACGCACGGCATTACCGACCGGCTGCAGAGCGTGGTCACCGTCCAGAATATCCGGCTGGTCGACGGGCGCGAGACGATCACCACCGGCCTCACCAGCCGCTCGCGCGAATTGTTCTCCCCCTCCTCCCCCCAGCGCATCACGCTCTCCCTCACCTGGAGCTTCCGCCGGCCGGGCCAGGGCCCGCAGCAGCAGCGGCAGCAGCAAGGCGGGCCGCCGCCGATCCCGGGGGTTGGACCGGGGCAATAAGCGCTGAGCCTCCGAGCGTAACAGCGCCGACGCGCAGCGGCGCCGCTGTTACGCGCAGAGCTGGCTCGAGCCGGCCAGCCTGCGCCCGAAGGGCGACAGGACTGACGTCACGAATTTACTTCGTGACGCCCTCCTCTCTCACCCCCTTACGTGCCCTCACCCTCCCCCCCGCTGCGCGGGCGGGCCCCTCCCTCTCCCCAGATGGGAGAGGGATATTCCATCCATAACGGGCGCAATTCTTACGCCCCAGCCCCTTGCAATGTAGGAACCCATATGGTTCACGCTTGCAATGGACGAGGAACCTGACTGGGCTGCGGACGACCCGGAAATCGCCGCCTTGCTGACTTTCACGCCGGTGCCGCGCGGGGTGAAGCGGGCCGATGGCTGGGGGCCTGCCGAACAACGCGGCTTCATCGCCTGGCTTGCGGCCACGGGGAACGTGATCAAGGCCGCAAAGGCCGTCGGGCGCGGCGAGAGCGGCGCCAAGCAGCTGCGCCGGGAAGACGAAAGCGGCGGCTTCGGCGTCGCCTGGGGCCGGGCGATGGCGCTGTATCGCAGCCGCAACGGCATCGCCGATCCGCGGCCGCCGCAGAGGCCGGCCTTCGGCAATCGCCACGCCCGCCGGGCGCAGCAGGCAAAGGCGCGCCGCCACGGGCAGGACAGCCAGCCCGGCGAGGAACCGCCCGAGCTGGACGAGGCGGAGAAGCTCGAGCTGCTCGAGGAGATCTTCAAACGCTACCTGATCAAGCTGGAGGCCGAGCGCACCGCCCGGCTGGACGGCCGCATCGTCGAGGCGGATTTCTACGTCCGCCAGCTCACCCACATCGAACTGATCCTCGACGTTGGCGGCCGCGTGCAGGAATTGCTCGACGGCCTGAGCTGGGACGGTCTGCACCTGGTCCAGGTCAGCGCCACGCCGGGCAGCGCCCTTATGGAGAAGCTCCGCCGCGCCTACTGGCTGGAGAAAGGCGAGGCCGACCGGCCGCCGCCGGCCCCGCTCGGCGACCATAATGAGCGCTTCTCCACCGGCGCCGACAAATACGACCCCGAACGCGACGGCGACTTCAAGACGTGGGAGCGGCGGCAGAAGGAAAAGCAAAGGCTGGCGGCGGAGGCGCAGCGGGAGTGGGAGGACAGGGCCCGGCGAGAGGCGGGGGAGGCTGGCGACAATGGCGCGCCGGACCCCGCCCCATGAACTTCTACGTCCCCGGCCTTGGCGAGATCGGCATGATGTTCCTGGACACCATCTATGAATTGCTCTGGGACCGCGGCCGCGTCGCCACCGACCGCCTGATCCAGGCCCTGCTCTGGGAGGGCGACGCCACGGACCCGCGCTCGATCATCGTCGGCCAATGCCTGCCCGGCGGCGACGAGGACGATCCCGTGCTGGTCATCCTCGAATCCGAAGCGTTCGAAGGCATGATGATGTTCGTCTGCACCCGCAGCGCGTTCCTCGCCGAGGAGCCGCCGGTGGCGCTGGCGATCAGCGAGGATGTGCGGGTGGTGGAGTTTAATGCGGGGTGATGAGCTTGGAGACTCCTTATGGAGGGGCAGACGATCTAGGGAGCCTCCAATGTCTTAGCGATGTGTCTTGCATCCCGCGGAACGGTATGGAACACCTACTCTCATAAGGGGTTCACGTGGAACAGGGGCAAGAAGGTTCGGGGCATCGCCTCGGCCCTGATACCTGTTTTGCGGCCTTTCGGACATAAAGATATCTTTATATCTTTATTGACGGGCGTGAGAAATTTCTTACAATGCGCCGCACCAGCAACGGTAGTAGCCGTGCTGCCTAGTCGTTATCTCAGGTTAGAAATTGAACGAATACTGGGGCCAGCGCCGGGTGTGAGAGCGGACACTCTCCATCCGGCCAAAGCGCCAGCGGCGGTATGCGCGTACAAAGACCCGCATAGTCCACCACCTTTCTACATTCGGGGTTGAGCCCGATCTCCGAGGAGCCCCGTGCCCCTCGCCCTCTTTCAAGGGACTACGGGGTGGAGGTAGAAAAGCGGCAGCACAGCTACCGAGATGAGTCCTGAATCAAAAAGCATCGGCGAGTCAAGGCGATCAGCCTGCCTGTCCACAGGAATCGTTCTCAGATTGTTCGCTAGCCAAGAATTATGGTGACAAAACGAGGGGCCGCCGAAGCGGCCCGATCCCTCAGCCTTTGACACCGATTTGGCGAACGCGCCGTTCTAGCAACGTCTGCCTCGACAGAAGAGCGTCCCTGATAAGTCAGCTAGACCTTTGTCTTATAGTCATCGATCGCCAACACGATCCGCTTCAGGAGCGGCTTAAATCGATCAAAATTTATCGTCGTCTGCTGCGGCCTGACTACTTTCTCGGCAAACCGGTATTTCCCATACTCCTTCGCAGGGTCTAAATTCTTTCCAGGGTTAAATTTCTTGCCATCAACCTTCTGATCCCTGACAGTCTTTGGGAAGAAGTCTTCGATCATCGTGTCTCCGCCAGAAGGGCCTTTTGGCGTTGGTACGACATACAGATTCCAACCGACGTAGATGAAGTCTTCCGTCCCGGTTACCGGAGTTTTCGTCACGCCCTCGATTGCCTTGAAAAGGCCCTTTGACCCTTGATCATTGTCAACAAACAATATGACCGGGTTCTTCGCATGGCCGCCTTTATAGAGTTTCCACTCCCGACCATAGCCAGCTACTAACTTGTTCAGCTCTCCCGTGCCACCAGAGAGATCAAGAATGCGAGATGTCGTATCAGTGTACGACATAAAGCGAACCTTGAAATCAAGCGACTTCCCCTTCTTTGCCGCGAGACCGGGTATCTTTGAATACAGCCGCTTTATCGCGCATCTTATGTAGATATTGTCGGTTTTTCCTTCAAAGAGTATCAGCGGGAATTCATTTGCAAAGAACTTTATGTAGAATAGGGTTTTTCGGTAAAGGCGCTCGTGACCGACCCGCTTCTCAGGGCGTGGGTTGCCCTCACTCCAGTTTGAACTCTTCACGCTATCGATGAAGCTCATGATCCCTTGGAGCTGGTTCAGCGTCCCAGGATCCTGAACCTCCACCGGATTTCCGGCCGCATCCTGAGTGTGCTTTGTAACGTAAAAGGCGCCCGTTTGGAAAGCCGCGTGGGCCATCGCGCGAGCTGTCTTTTCGTATTCAGGGCGAATATTGACTTTTTTATTTACGACGAGCCCAGTCACATCCTGACGAGATTGCTTATACTGCATCCTTGTCTTTGACTCATTTACTACGAACCCGGACTTTTTGATTATCTTTTTTAGCTCGGGGCCGAGTTTCCAGTCGTGCGGTGCAGCTTCTACTGCCCGGGCAATTGCTCGAGGAAACATCCGCTTGTTGGTCGAAAACGTAAGATCGTCAGCGTATCGAGAGTAGTCGCACCCATATTTTTCAGCCAATGCGGCCAGCCTGATGTCCAAGATATGCGCGACGAGATTCGAGATTACCGGCGAGCATGGGCTACCCTGCGGAAGTGCGTTATTATAGCAAGCGATCTGCGCTATTACAGTTGCTACGTCTGGATGCAGCTGGAAGTTATTATTCGAAATGAAGAAACCCCGCACTCGTCCGAAATTTATAGTTCCGAAAAGTCCTCAAGGTCGATATTGAACACGTATCGTTTCGCACGATGACAGCGAGCATTGGTGATAATTGATCGCTTGCGTCGAAATCCATGTGCGATCGACCCAGAAATCTTCTTCCCTTCGTTAATATCACTAATACAATCCTGAAGAAGCATCGACAACCGGCTCTGAAGATTTTTCAAATCCTCAGAAGGGGCATTGATCGTTCTCGTGCCGCCGGAGCGCTTTGGGATTTTGAACGGAAAGTAATTCAGGGCTGCGGGTTTCTTGTAAAGAATGTACGACATCGTTTTCGGTTTGAAACCGAGCAAATGCGCCAGCTGCTTCCTATCCGCAGTTGCCTTGAGTCTTTCAAGATTCGTCATGACCGGGAATAGAGTGGGGGTCTGAAGACACTCTTATGCGATGAGGATCATCATCATGTAAATTGCAAATGGACCGTCAGGGGCAATTCCCCCTGACATTATTTTCACGTGTCACGAAACGCGACAAAAAATCTGTCTTCAGACCCTTACTTAGCAAATTAGCACCGCATGTATTTTGGTCAAGGCCGCCGGACCGTGCGGAGGGTTTGGGCGGGGCGGGGTTAGCTCCCCTTTGCCCCCAGCGCCCCACCCTGCTAAGCGCCCGGCGCAATGACCACAGACCTCAGCAAAATCCGCAACTTTTCAATAATCGCGCACATCGATCACGGGAAGTCCACCCTGGCCGACCGGCTGATCCAGCAGACCGGCGGGCTGACCGCGCGAGAGATGACGCACGGGCAGGTGCTCGACAATATGGAGCTGGAGCAGGAGCGCGGGATCACGATCAAGGCGCAGACCGTGCGGCTCGACTACAAGGCGGCGGACGGGGAGAGCTATGTCCTCAACCTGATGGACACGCCGGGGCATGTCGACTTCGCCTATGAGGTCTCGCGCAGCCTCGCGGCCTGCGAGGGCGCCCTCTTGGTCGTCGACGCGGCGCAGGGGGTGGAGGCGCAGACCCTCGCCAATGTCTACCAGTCGATCGAGCACGACCATGAGATCGTGCCGGTGATCAACAAGATCGACCTGCCGGCGGCGGACGTCGACAAGGTGCGGCACGAGATCGAGGACATTATCGGGCTGCCCGCGGATGACGCGGTGCTGACCTCGGCGAAGAGCGGGATCGGCATCGAGGAGGTGCTGGAGGCGATCGTCGCGCGCATCCCGGCGCCGAAGGGCGATGCGCACGCGCCGCTCAAGGCGATGCTGGTGGACAGCTGGTACGACCCCTATCTCGGCGTCGTCATCCTGATCCGGGTGATCGACGGCGTGATCCGTAAAGGTGCCCAGGTGCAGTTCATGCAGGCCGGCACCACGCACCTGATCGACCGGGTCGGCGTGTTCCGGCCGAAGATCGAGCAGTTCGACGCGCTCGGGCCGGGCGAGATCGGCTTCGTCACCGCGCAGATCAAGGACATTTCCGAGACCCGCGTCGGCGACACGATCACCGACGCGAAGAAGCCGGCGGCGCAGGCGCTGCCGGGCTTCAAGGAGGTGCAGCCGGTGGTGTTCTGCGGGCTCTTCCCCGCGGACGCGAACGATTTCGAGAAGCTCCGGGACAGCCTCGCCAAGCTCAGGCTCAACGACGCCAGCTTCTCCTTCGAGATGGAGACGTCGGCGGCCCTGGGCTTCGGCTTCCGCTGCGGCTTTCTCGGCCTCTTACACCTGGAGATCATCCAGGAGCGGCTGTCACGCGAATATGATCTCGACCTGATCACCACCGCGCCGTCCGTGGTCTACGAGGTGCATCTCAACAAGTCGAAGGACGCCACCGCCTCGGTCGGCTCGCAGCGCAAGGTGGGCGTGGACGAGGCCGGGCTCGAGGTGATCGAGATCCACAATCCCGCCGACTGGCCGGACCCGAACCGGATCGCCGCGGTCGAGGAGCCGTGGATCGAGGCGGTGATCTACGTGCCGGACGAGCATCTGGGGCCGATCCTGAAGCTCTGCCAGGACCGGCGGGGGATCCAGAAGAACCTCACCTATGTCGCGGGGCGGGCGCAGGTGACCTACGAGCTGCCGCTGAACGAGGTGGTGTTCGATTTCTACGACCGGCTGAAGAGCATCAGCCGCGGCTATGCGAGCTTCGACTATCACCAGATCGGGCATCGCGACGGCGACCTCGTGAAGATGAACATCCTGGTCAATGGCGAGCCGGTGGACGCGCTGAGCATGATCGTGCACCGCGGCGCGGCGGAGGCGCGGGGGCGGCAGCTCTGCGAGCGGCTGAAGGACCTGATCCCGCGGCATCTGTTCAAGGTCCCGATCCAGGCGGCGATCGGCGGCAAGGTGATCGCCCGCGAGACGATCGCGGCGCTGCGCAAGGACGTGACGGCCAAATGCTATGGCGGCGATATCTCGCGGAAGCGCAAGCTGCTGGACAAGCAGAAAGAGGGGAAGAAAAGGATGCGGGAATACGGCAGCGTCTCCATTCCGCAGGAGGCGTTTATCGCCGCGCTCAGGATGGGGGAAGAGTAGAGTT
>JBGAHY010000008.1:0-96691 GCA_044225925.1 Allosphingosinicella sp. | reverse complement strand
GCGCCGCCGCCGGCTGTGGCTGTGGTTGGGGCGTTTGCCCCGGTTCGCCGGGCGCATGCGGCTCCAGCAGGGCGGCGGTCTCGATCAGGTCGAGCGCCTGATGGGCAAGGGCGTAGCGGCGCGCCTTGGTCACCCAGTCGGCCGCATAGGCATTGCCCGGCATGCGCTGCACCTCGGCGATCGCCGCGGCGACCTCGCCCGCCTGTAGCCATCTCTTCGCCCGGTCCAGCCGCTGGCTTGGCTCGGTCGAGGGCGTGTCGGCGCGGCGGATGACGATCAGGCCGCCCAATTCCTCGCGGAAGCTGGTCCACCAGCTCTGGTCCGGCGGCGCGCCCAGCAATTGCGGGCCGAGCGTCTCCAATTCGCTCTGCAGCTGGGCGAGCGTCACCGGCTGGCGCGCGGCGGCGATGACCGCGCCCACCGCCCGTGGCTGGCCCGGGAAGCGCAATTGCAGCATCCGCTCCAGGAAGCCCAGAGCGACGCCCCGGTCGATCGCCCGGCGGGCGGCGAAGGCGGCGACCAGGGCTTCGGTGCGGTCGGCGCTGCCGACGGCGACGCGCGAGGAGCTGTCGATCTGGCCGAATCTCTGCTCCAAAGCGGCCAGCCGGCGGGCGATGTCGTCATTGCCTGTCGCACCGGTCGTCGCCGGCGCGGGCACCGGCGCTTCCTCGAGGAAGGCCGGCTGCTGAACCTGGGGCTGCGGGGCCGGCTGGGCGGGCGCGGCCGGCGGCGGCTCGGCGCTGGCGATGCCCAGCAGCCTCGCGCCCGCCTCCCAATGGGCGAGCAGGTAGCCCATCACGCCAAGGCCGAGCAGGAAGGCGATGGCCGGCAGCGCGGCCTTGCGCAGCCAGGGCCGGCGACGCGGCAGCGGGGCGGGCTCGATCGGGTCGTAATCGCCGTTCATCGCCCCGCTTTCTGGCACAGGCGGGCGGCAAGCTCCAGCAAAGCCGCGTCGCGCGGCCTCGGCGCGATGGCGACTTCCCGCCAGCCCTCGCCGGCGGCGCGCGCGGTGCGCGGGCTGATCGCGGCGATGGTGATGCGGCTTTTGTCCCCGGCTATGCCCGCGAAGAGAGCGGCGGCGCGTGGCGAATGGAGCAAGGCGACCGAGTCTTCCGCGGGCACCGGCAGGCGTTCGGCGGCCTCGGCGGCATAGACCGGCACGCGGGTGATCTCGACGTCCGGCAGCGCCAGCGCGAGATGGTCCTGCCCGCAAGGATGGAAGACCGCGCGGACCTCGTCATCCGCCATCATCAGCAGCAGGCCCGTGCCATCATCGGGCCCGATGCGGACATCCTCGAAGCCAGTCTCCCGCGCCGCCGCCGCCGTGGCCTCGCCCACCGCATAGCAAGGCAGCTGCTTGAACGGCGCCAGCCCCTCCGAAGCCTGCCGCGCGGCGCTGGCGCTGGTCAGCATCACCGCATCGAAATCGGCAGGGTCGGGCGCCGTCCACGGGAGCGGCCGCACGGTGAAGAGCGGGGCGACGATCGGCTCAAGACCGAGATCGCGGGCCCGCGCCGCCGTTTCGTCGGCGCCGGGCTGCGGGCGGAGGACCAGGAGTCTCATTTGCCGAACATCCTCCGTAGGGCCGGGCTGGCCTCGGCCAGCAGGCGCTGGGCCAATTCCGCCGGCTGGCCTTCGCCGGCCCGGACTTCACTGCCGTCGGCGCTCAATATCTCGGCCCGGATCGTCCCGCCTTCAGCGCGCGCGGCGACGGCACTGTGGCAATCGCCGCCAAGCTCGGCAAGGAAGAAGCGTTCGGCATTGACCGCTTCATGCGTGGGCCGATGGTCGATCGCTTCGAGAAGCTCTTCAAGATCGCGGCGCTCGGCGAGGATTTCCACGCCGATCGCACCCTGCGCCGGGGCCGGCAGCAGATCGAGCGCCACGCCGATTTCGAGCCCCAGCCTGTCCAGCCCCGCCGCGGCGAGCAAAGTGGCGTCAAATTCCCCCGCCGCGATCTTGGATAGCCGGGTCTGCACATTGCCGCGGATGATCGCGCAATGAAGATCGGGCCGCCGCGCCAGCAATTGCGCCGTCCGCCGCGGCGAGGAGGTGCCCACGCGCGCGCCCTTGGGGAGCGCGTCGAGGCTCTCCGCCCCGATCAGCCGGTCCCTTGTATCCGCCCGTTCCAGCATCGCCGCGATGACGAGCGTCTCGGGCCGGATCGTCTCCACATCCTTCATGCTATGCACGGAAAGATCGGTGCGCCCGTCGAGCAGGGCCCGGTCCAATTCCTTGGTCCAGAGCGCCTTGCCGCCCACCTCGGCCAGCGCCCGGTCCTGGATCACGTCGCCGCTGGTGGTGATCGGCACGATCTCGCTCGCGACGCCGGCTTTGGCGCGGAGCGCGTCCGCCACCATATGCGCCTGGGCGAGCGCCAGCGGCGAGCCGCGGGTTCCGATCCTGAGGGGCTGGGTCATGCGGCGCTTGTGCTAGCTGTGTTCCAAGTGGCAGGGAAGCCGAGATGAGCCTGATCCTCGGCATTGAATCGAGCTGCGACGAGACCGCCGCCGCTCTGGTGACGTCGGAGCGCCGCATCCTTGCCCACAAACTGGCGGGACAGGAGGCCGCGCACCGGCCGTTCGGCGGCGTCGTCCCGGAGATCGCCGCCCGCGCCCATGTCGAGATCCTCCCCGAACTGATCGAGCAGGTGCTGGCGGAGGCCAGGATCGAGCTCGCCGAGGTTGACGCCATCGCTGCGACCGCCGGCCCCGGCCTGATCGGCGGGGTGATGGTCGGTCTGGTCACCGCCAAGGGCCTCGCTTTGGCCGCGAAGAAGCCACTCGTTGCGGTCAACCATCTGGAAGGCCACGCTTTGTCGCCGATGCTTGCCGATCCTGACCTCGCCTTCCCCTATTTGCTGCTGCTCGTCTCGGGCGGCCATTGCCAGTTGCTGCTGGTTTCGGGCGTCGGAAGCTATCGCCGTCTCGCCACCACGATCGACGATGCCGCCGGCGAAGCGTTCGACAAGACCGCGAAACTGCTCGGCCTGGGCTTCCCCGGCGGGCCGGCGGTGGAACGGGCGGCGGCGTTGGGGAATTCTTCAGCCGTGCCCTTGCCTCGCCCTCTGGTCGGCGCCGCCGAGCCGCATTTCAGCTTCGCCGGCCTGAAAAGCGCGGTGCTGCGCGCAAAGGAGAGCGGCAACTATGCCGATGCCGACATCGCTGCCTCGTTCCAGCAGGCGGTTGTGGACTGTTTCCTCGACCGCACCCGCCGCGCGCTCGAAGTCGCGGACGGCGCGACCGCTCTGGTCGTTGCCGGCGGCGTCGCGGCCAATCAGGCGGTCCGCACCGCGCTCACCGGCCTGGCCGCGGACCACGGATTGCCCTTCGTTGCGCCGCCTTTGTGGCTCTGCACCGACAATGCGGCGATGATCGGCTGGGCCGGCGCGCTCCGCTTCGAGGCGGGGCTGGTCGACGGCCTCGATGCCCCCGCCTGGGCCCGCTGGCCGCTCGATCCGGACGCCGAAAAGGCGCGTGGCGCGGGGGTGAAGGCATGAGGATCGGCGTCGTCGGTGCGGGCGCCTGGGGCACCGCTCTCGCCCAGGTCGCGGCCGTTGATGGCGCGCCGGTCACGCTCTGGGCGCGCGAGCCGGACGTGGTCGAGGCGGTCAACGCTTCCCACGAAAACCCGCTGTTTCTCAAGGGCCTGAGGCTCAGCCCGTCGATCCGTGCGACCGCCGATCTCGCCGAATTGGGCGATTGCGAAGCGCTGCTAATCGTTAGCCCCGCGCAATATTTACGCAGGGTTATCGGCGGCTTAACCCTGCCCGATGTGCCGCTCATCCTCTGCGCCAAGGGTATCGAGGACGGCACCGGCCTGCTGATGCACGAGGTCGCCCACGCGCTCCGGCCGGACGCGCCGATCGCGGTCCTCTCCGGCCCCACCTTCGCCCATGAAGTGGCCGCCGGCCTGCCCACCGCGGTGACTCTGGCGGTCGAGGATCAGGCGCTTGGCGAGCGGCTGGCGGCGCGGCTCGCGCGGCCCTGGTTCCGGCCCTATCTGTCCGACGACGTCGCCGGCGCCGAGGTCGGCGGCGCGGTCAAGAATGTGCTCGCCATCGCCTGCGGCGTGGTCGAGGGCCGCGGGCTCGGCCTGAATGCGCGCGCGGCTTTGATTTCGCGCGGCTTCGCGGAAATGACTCGCTTCGGCCTCGCCAAGGGCGCCCGCGTCGAGACCTTGGCGGGCCTCGCCGGCCTCGGCGACCTCGTCCTCACCTGTTCCTCGACCAGCTCGCGCAATTTTTCGCTCGGCAAGGGCATCGGGGAGGGCGCCCGCCCCGCCGATCTGCTCGCCGACCGCCGCACCGTGGCCGAGGGCGCCTTCACCGCCCCGGTCCTGAAGCGCGCCGCCGAGGCGATCGGTGTCGATATGCCGATCGTGGCATCGGTCTGCGCCCTGTTGGCGGAGGAAGCGTCGGTGGATGCGGTGGTTGGCGGCCTCCTCGCCCGGCCGCTGAGGGCCGAGGGCGTCTAGAAGTCCCAGCAAATCCCCTTATTCTCCCAATCGCCGTAGCGCGTGGGCTCCTTGCCCTTCGGCCCGCCGCTCTCCGCCGTCTCCTTCGCCTCCTCGGGCGCCGGCACCGGCGGGTTCGGGGTTAGATAGGCGGGGGCTTTCACATGCTTCGGGCGCTCGGCCATGGCGGGGTCCGTTGAATTCGGGGCTGATCCCGCCCATTTCTGCCTTGGAGGACGGAAAGGCAAGATGAACACCCTGCGCACGACCATGTTGCTGGCGGCTTTGACCGCCTTGTTCATGGGTCTCGGCTATCTGATCGGCGGCCCGGCGGGCGCTTTGATCGCCTTCGTCATTGCCGCCGGCATGAACCTCTTCACCTACTGGAATGCCGACAAGATCGTGCTGCGCATGCACAATGCGCAGGAGGTCGATGCCCGCTCCTGCCCGCAGCTCTTCGGCATCGTCGAGGAGCTGGCCCGGCGCGGCGGCCTGCCGACCCCGCGCGTCTATCTGATCGACGAGCCCCACCCCAACGCCTTCGCCACCGGGCGCAATCCCCAGAACGCCGCCGTGGCCGCGACCACCGGCCTGCTCGCCATCCTCGACCGGGACGAGGTCGCCGCGGTGATGGCGCACGAGCTCGCCCATGTGAAGAATCGCGACACGCTGATCATGACGATGACCGCGACCATCGCCGGCGCCATCTCCATGCTCGCCAATTTCGGCCTGTTCTTCGGTGGTGGCGACCGGGATCGCGGCGGCAACACCGCCGCCTTGATCCTCGCGGTGATCGTCGCCCCCTTCGCGGCGATGCTGGTCCAGCTCGCGATCAGCCGGGCGCGTGAATATGGCGCGGACAAGGGCGGCGCCGAAATGCACGGCAATCCGCGCAAGCTCGCCTCCGCTTTGGCCAAGCTCGCCCGTGGCGCCCAGGCGATCCCGAACCCGGTCGCGGCGGCCAATCCGGCGGCGGCCGCGCTGTATATCGTCCCCGGCCTCGGCCGCGGCGACAGCTGGTTCTCCACCCATCCGGCGACCGAGAACCGGATTGCTGCGCTTGAGGCGATGGCCGGCAGCCCGCTCCCTTCCTTCGAGCAGCCCCTTGAGGCGCCCCGCCCGTCCACCGCCGTGCCGCGCAGCCGCAAGGCGCCGAGCGCGCTCGATCCGCACGGGCGGCGGTCCTGAACCGGGCCGATCCGCCCGGCACGGAATCGCGCCGCACGGCCCTCAGGCTCCTGGATGCGGTGCTCCGCAAGGGCCTGCCGCTGGAGGCGGCGCTCGACAATGCCGCGCGCGACCTGGAGCGGTCGGACGACCGCGCTTTCGCGCATGCCATCGCCGCCGCGGCGCTGCGCCGGCTGGCGGATCTCGACGCCCTGATCGACGGCGCCACCCGCAAGCGCCTGCCGGACGACGCCAAAGCCCGGTTCGCCCTGCGCATCGCCCTCGTCCAGGCGCTGGAACTGGGCACACCACACCATGCCGCGATCTCCACCGTGCTGCCGCTGGTCGATGGCGGTCCGCGCAAACTGGTGCACGGCGTGTTCAGCGCGATCATGCGCTCGAAACAGACCCTGCCGGACATTCCGAGCCTGCCCGAAGCGGTCGCGGAGCGGTGGCGCGAGCAATGGGGCGACGAGATGGTCGCCGCCGCGTCCCGATCTGTCGCCAGCCAGCCGCCCATCGACCTGATCGGCGACCCCCCGGCCGACATAGAGGGGATCAGCCTGCAGCCGGGTCACCTCCGCCTCCCGCGCGGCACCGCCGTTGCGGAGCTTCCGGGCTATGACGAGGGCAAGTGGTGGGTCCAGGACATTTCCGCCGCGCTGCCCGCCAGTCTGTTGGGCGCGGGCGAGGGCCGGACGGTGCTGGATCTCTGCGCCGCGCCCGGTGGCAAAACCATGCAGCTCGCCAGCGCCGGCTGGAACGTCACTGCCGTCGACCTCTCGGAAAGTCGTCTCGCGCGACTTTCGCAGAATCTGGAGCGCACCGGGCTGGCGGCGAAGGTGGTCGCCGCTGACGTCATGACGTGGTCGCCGCCGGCGCAGGTCGATGCGATCCTGCTCGACGCGCCCTGCTCGGCGACCGGCATCTTCCGCCGCCATCCGGACGTCCTGCACCGCGTCCGCCCCCGCGCGATCGCCGAGCTGGCCGAGGGCCAGGCCGCGATGCTCGCCCGCGTCGCCGGCTGGCTGAAGCCGGGGGGCAGGCTGGTCTACGCCGTCTGCTCGCTGGAACGGCAGGAGGGGGAGCAGGTCGTCTCGGCGTTCCTGGACAGAAGGAGCGACTACCGGATCGAGGAGGAGCATCGCCTGCTCCCGGGCCGCTTCGAGGCCGAGGGCGGCGCCGACGGCTTTTTCATCGCGCTTCTGACTCGGATCGGCTCTTAGCCTCTCGATAACCGGGGATAAGTCCCTGCGCTTCCTTGCTCCCCGAGTCGCGCCTCTGTTAGGCTGCTGCCGTGCAGCAGCCGGTCCGCATCGCCCCGTCCATCCTCTCCGCCGATTTCGCGCGGCTGGGCGAGGAGGTGCGCGCGGTCGACGCCGCCGGCGCCGACTGGATCCATGTCGATGTGATGGACGGGCATTTCGTGCCCAATCTCACCATCGGGCCGATGGTGGTGAAGGCGCTGAGGCCGCACACGGCGAAGCCGCTCGACGTCCATCTGATGATCTCACCGGCCACTCCCTTCCTCGAGGCCTTTGCGGAGGCGGGCGCGGACATCATGACCGTCCATCCCGAGGCGGGCCCGCACATCCACCGCACCGTCCAGGCGATCAAGAAGCTGGGCAAGCGCGCCGGCGTGTCCCTGAACCCCGCGACCCCCGCCAAGATGCTCGATTATGTGCTGGAGGAGGTCGATCTCGTCCTGGTGATGAGCGTCAATCCGGGCTTCGGCGGGCAAAGCTTCATCGAGAGCCAGCTTCGCAAGGTCGAGGCGATCCGCAAACAGATCGACAAGCTGGGCAAAGCCATCGATCTGGAAGTCGATGGCGGGGTCGACCAGGACAATGCGAAGCGGATTATCGAAGCGGGCGCGGACGTCCTCGTGGCGGGCACGGCGACCTTCCGGGGCGGGGCGGACCATTATGCGGAGAATATCCGGGCGCTGAGAGGATGAGTGTCCTGGAGCGGGTGGAGAACGAGACGGGCGAGCAGGAGATCGCGGCGGGGAAAAGGCTGATCCGGGTCGGCGACGACCGCGGCCTCTCTCTGTTCGAGCGGCTGAGCTACCGCCTGCATCGCTTCGCCTGGCGGACGCCCATCCACGCCCTTCGCCTGCGGGGCAAGGTGCCGCTGAAGCTGGTCGCCGTGCCGAAGGACCCGATCGCCGGCGACAAGGCGGCGGGCGAGGCGTTGCTGGAGGGGGTGATCCGTCACGGCGGCACCGAAATCCCGGTCGCGCAGATCGATTTCGCCGCGCCTGGCCATCCCGCCGACTTCACCGATCATCTGCAGAGCTTCGCCTGGCTGCGCGATCTCTCCGCCGCGGCAACGCGCGAGCGTGGCGCGGCCCGGGCCGAGGGGCTGATGCGCAAATGGCTCGCCGCCCATGCCGACGAGGTCTCGGAGCCGGCCTGGCGCGCCGATCTCTGGGGCCGGCGCATCCTCTTCTGGACGGCCTACGCGCCCTACATCCTGTCCAGCGCCGATCCCGTCTATCGCTCCTCCGTCCTCTACGCTCTGGCGCGCGGCGCCCGCCATCTTGAGCGCGGTGCGGACAAGGCCATGCCAGGCCTGGCGCGCATCGGCGCCTGGAGCGGGGTGATCGCCGCCGCTCTGGTCGTCCAGGGCGGGCCGGCGCGGCTGAAGACCGGCGAGACCGGGCTCAGCCGCGCGCTCGGCGTCTCGCTGCACGACGATGGCGGCCTGGTCAGCCGCTCGCCCGCCCAGCAGGTGGCGGTGGTCGAGACGCTGGGGCAGCTGCGCGCCGTCTATATCGCCGCCCGCCGCGACGTGCCGGAATGGCTGACCGACGCGCTTTCCGCCTCGGTCGCCGCTTTGCTCGCGGCGACTTTGGGGGACGAGGCCCTCTCCAGCTGGCAGGGCGGCAATATGGCGAGCCGCCGTCGCGTCGCCGCCGCCATCGAAGGCGCGGGCATCGCCGTCCGCCCGCTCCGCCAGGCGCGGGGCTGGGGCTATCAGCGCATGCAGGCGAAGCAGACCGTTCTGGTCTTCGACGCCGCGCCCCCGCCGCCGCCCCGCTCTCTGGCCGGCGCCTGCGCCTCGACCCTCGCCTTCGAGCTGAGCGACGGCCCGTCCCGGCTCATCGTCAATTGCGGCGGTGCCGGCGAGGCGATGGGCGCCTTGCCCGATGAGCTGATCTACGCGCTCCGCACCACCGCCGCTCATTCGACGCTGACCCTCGGCGATCGCAACTCGACCGCCATTCACGAGGATGGCACGCTCGGCCGCGGCGTCAGCGAGGTCGAGCTGGTCCGCGACGAGACCGCCGGGGTGACCCGCTGCGAGGCCAGCCATGACGGCTATGTCCGCCGCTACGGCCTCCTGCACGAGCGCCGCCTCAATCTCTCCAGCGACGGCAAATTGCTGAGCGGCGAGGACCGGCTGATCGCCGCCGGCAGGAAGCGCAAGAACGAGACGATCGCCTTCTCAGTCCGCTTCCATCTCGCCCCTCAGGTCGAGGTCACCAGCACGGCCGATGGCCAGGGCGCCCTGCTCCGGCTGAAGGGCGGCGCCGTCTGGCAGTTCCGCTGCCGCGGCGGCCAGCTCGGCGTCGAGGACAGCCTCTGGATCGATGGTGAGGCGCGGCCGCATGCGACGCTGCAACTGGTCATCATGGGCGAGACCCCGTCCGAGGGCATGACGATCAGCTGGGAATTGAAGCGGGCGGGGTGACGCCTCCGGAACGCCCCGCTAAGGGGTGCGCGACTCCAGCTTCGAGGACCCCTCATGACGGACGTGAAAGTCGCCCGCGCATTGCTCTCCGTGTCGGACAAGGCCGGGCTCGTCGAGCTCGGCCAAACGCTGGCGCGGCACGGGGTGGAACTGGTCTCGACCGGCGGCACCGCCAGGGCGCTGCGCGACGCGGGCCTCGAGGTCCGCGACATTTCCGATCTCACCGGCTTTCCCGAGATGATGGACGGGCGGGTGAAGACGCTCCATCCGAAGGTCCATGGCGGCCTGCTCGCCGTCCGCGACGATCCGGAGCATGCCGCCGCGATGGCCGCGTACGGGATCGGCGCGATCGATCTGGTCGTCGTCAATCTCTATCCCTTCGCCCAGACCGTGGCCAGGGGTGCGGGCCGGGACGAGATCATCGAGAATATCGATATTGGCGGGCCTTCGATGGTCCGCTCGGCGGCGAAGAACCACGCCTACGTCGCCATCGTCACCGATCCCGGCGACTATGCCGAGCTGATCGCGGCGCTGGACGGGAATGGCGGCATGACGTCACTCGCTTTCCGCAAGCGCCTGGCTGCAAAGGCTTTTGCCGCGACCGCGGCCTATGATGCGGCGATCGCCGGCTGGTTCGCCCATGTCGATCAGGGCGAGCGCTTCCCCGCCCGCGTCGCCGTGCCGATGATCAAGCAGGCGGAGCTTCGCTATGGCGAGAACCCGCACCAGATCGCCGCGCTCTACGCCCAGGCGGCGGGCGGCGTGAACGGCATTGCCCAGGCCCGCCAGCTGCAGGGCAAGGAACTCAGCTACAATAATTACAACGACGCCGAAGCCGCCCTGGAGCTGGTCAGCGAGTTTCGCGGCGGGCCGCCGACCGTGGTGATCGTCAAGCACGCCAATCCCTGCGGCGTCGCCTCGGCGGACTCGCTCGTCGAGGCCTATGAGGCCGCCCTCGCCTGCGACACCGTCTCGGCCTTCGGCGGGATCATCGCGGTCAACCGGCCGCTGGACGGGCCGACGGCGGAGGCGATCTCGGGCATCTTCACCGAAGTGGTCTGCGCCCCCGACGCGGACGAGGCGGCCAAAGCGGTGTTCGCCCGCAAGAAGAACCTCCGCCTGCTGCTGACCGGCGACCTCCCCGATCCGGCGCGGCGCGGGCGGGTGATGAAATCGATTGCCGGTGGCTTCCTGATCCAGTCGCGCGACGACGGCCGGATCGGCCGCGACGACCTCAGGATCGTGACGCAGCGGGCGCCGACCGAGCAGGAGCTGGCCGACTGCCTGTTCGCCTGGACGATCGCCAAGCATGTGAAGTCCAACGCCATCGTCTATGCGAAGGACGGATCGACCGCCGGCATCGGCGCCGGCCAGATGAACCGGATGGAATCCGCCCGCATCGCCGCCTGGAAGGCGAAGGACGCGGCGGACAAGGCCGGCTGGGCCCAGCCCCGCACGATTGGCTCGGCGGTCGCCTCTGACGCTTTCTTCCCCTTCGCGGACGGCCTGCTGGTCGCAGCGGAGGCTGGCGCGACGGCGGTGATCCAGCCCGGCGGCTCGATCCGCGACGACGAGGTGATCGCCGCCGCCGACGCGGCCGGCCTCGCCATGGTCTTCACCGGCATGCGGCATTTCCGGCACTGATCCGCCCTAGGGCGTGGCGATCTCCGAGGCCGGCAGGCTCGGCCTTTCCTTCTTGCCGAAGCGGAAGAGCTTGCGGTCGTCGTCGGTGAAGCCGCGATACCAGACCACCAGGCCGAAGGTGAACAAGATGGCGGGCGCGCCGACGCTGAGCTCCAGCCACTCCGGCACGAGCGTCGCGCCGAACCCGACCGCAGAGGCGGCCGCGCCGGCAAGGATCAGCGACCAGCGCCAGCCCTGAACGGGCGCGCCGAGCAGGCGCGACAGCAGCCGCGCCTTCAGGATCGAGGCCATGCCGAGCGCCAGAGCGAGGCCGAGCGCCGCCCCCGCCCCCTGCCAGGCCTGGAGCTGGGCCGGGGTGAGCGGCAGCGAGCGCATGCCGAGAATGATGCCGACCGTCAGCACCCCCTGCGTCGCGATCATCAGGCAGGAGATCATCAGATTGCGGTGCCGGGCGACATAGACCAGGGCCGCTTCCGACACGGCGGCGGTCGCCGCCACCACCTCGGCGGCGAGCAGGAAGGCCAGAGCCGCGGAGCCGCCGACAAAGGCGCCGCCCTTGCCGAACAGGCCCATCAAGGCGGCGCCGGTAATGCCGAGCGCCAGCGCGATCCCGGCCTGGGCGGCGATGATCCAGAAGCCGACCTGGCGCACCTGCTTCGCCACCGCGGCCTTGTCGCCCTCGGCCAGCTTCTGCGTCACCACCGGAGCCAGGATCGGGTCGAAGCTGGTCTTCAGCTTTTGCGGCATCGAGGCGACCTGCTGCGCCACATAATAGATGCCGACATAGCGGGCCTCGACGAACTGGCCGAGAATGGCGATGTCGAGCCGGCGCGAGAACCATTCGATCGCATCGGCCGCGGCGAGCGGGATATTCTGCCGGGCGAGCGTGATCAGGCTGCCCGGCCAGGGCCGCCAGCCACGGGCGACGCCGTAGGAACGGAACAGCCGCCACAGCGCCGCGGTCAGGCCCGCGACGACCGACAGCACATAAGCGAGGATCAGGCCGTCGCGGCGGAACATCGTGAAGAACAGCGCGCCGGCGGCGATGCTGATCACCCAGGGCTCGACGATCGCGCGAACATGCACGGTCGAGCGCACGTCATGCTTGTAGGCTAGAGCCGCCAAAGCGACATCCGCCCCGGCAATGCCGAAGATCACCAGAGGCAGCAGGAATTCGGCGTTGCGGATGTCGCCATGCGGGTACATCGCCTGCGGAAAGGCGATCAGGATGCCGCTCGCCACCGCCGAGGCGATGAAGGCGCAGAGCAGCCCATCGGCGACAACATGGCTGTGCGGCCGCTCGGTGGTCGAAAGCTGCTGCGCCAGCCCGCGCTTCAGGCCGATCGTGGAGAGCTGGGCGGCCAGCTCGACGACGATCACCGCATAAGCGAAGCGTCCGAGATCCTCCGCGCCGTACATCCGCCCCGCGATGAACAGGAAGGGGATGCGCGCCAGCAGGCGGATGACGAAGCCGAAGAAGTTCGTCCGCCCGCCCTTGGCGAGGGCGGCGATATCGTCGTCGGGACGCGGCGCGGCGGCGGTCAGAGGGGCCTCCCGGGCTGGAGAGGAAGAGGCGCCCTGCTCAATGCGCGGCGCCCCAATTGGCTCCGGTGCCGATCTCGACGCCCAAAGGCACGCTGAGCGTGATCGCCGGCTCGGCTGCGCCTTCCATCACCCGGCGGATCACCGCCGTGGCGCCCTCGACCTCCGCTTCGGGCACCTCGAAGACCAGCTCGTCATGGACCTGCAGCAGCATTTTCGTGCCGGTAAGCCCCTCGGCGGCGAGCGCCGGGCCCATGCGCGCCATCGCCCGCTTGATGATGTCGGCCGCCGTGCCCTGGATCGGCGCGTTCATCGCCGCGCGCTCGGCGCCCTGCCGCTCATGCTGGACGTTGGACTTGATCCGCGGGAAGTGCGTCTTGCGGCCGAACAGGGTGGTGGTGAAGCCTGTCTCCCGCGCATGGGTGAGCGTGTCGCCGATATAGGCGCGGATGCCGGGGAAGCGCTCGAAATAGCGGTCGATCATCGCCTGCGCCTCGTCCGGCGTGATCTCCAGCCGTTGCGCGAGACCCCAGCGGGAAATGCCGTAGAGGATGGCGAAGTTGATCGTCTTCGCCCGCCCGCGCGTGTCGCGATTGACCTCGCCGAACAGCTCCAGCGCGGTGCGGTTGTGGATGTCCTCGCCCGCCTCGAACGCGGCCTTGAGCGGCGGCACGTCGCAGATATGGGCGGCAAGGCGCAATTCGATCTGGCTGTAATCGGCCGACATCATGACGAAGCCCGGCTCGGCGACGAAGGCGTCGCGGATGCGGCGGCCAATCTCGGTGCGGATCGGGATGTTCATCAGGTTCGGGTCGGTCGAGGCCAGCCGCCCCGTCTGCGCGCCCGACAGGCTGTAGCTGGTGTGGACGCGCCCGGTCTCGCGGTTGATCTGCTCCTGCAGCGCGTCCGTGTAAGTGGACTTGAGCTTGCTCAGTTGCCGCCATTCCAGCACCAGCCGGGCGATCGGCACGCCCTCGCGCTCAAGCCTCTCCAGCTCGTTCTGGTCGGTGGAATAGACGCCGGACTTGCCCTTGCGCCCGCCCGAAAGGCCCATCTGGTTGAACAATATGTCGCCCAGTTGCTGCGGCGAGCCGATGGTGAACTTGCAGCCCGCCTCGCCGCAGATCTTCTCCTCCAGCGCGGCGATCTGGACGTTGAACTCGCCGGAGAGGCTGCGCAGCACCTCGCGGTCGACCTTCACGCCGGCCCGCTCCATGCCGCCGATCACCGCGACCATCGGCCGGTCGACCAGCTCATAGACCCGCGTCACCTTCTCGAAGGGCAGGCGCGTGCGGAAGCGGCGCCAGAGGCGCAGCGCGACATCCGCGTCCTCGGCCGCATATTCGGTGGCCCGGTCCAACTGGACGAGGTTGAAGGTGATTTGCTTCTGGCCGGTCCCGCACAATTCCTTGAAGGCGATGCAGGTATGATCGAGATGCTTCTTCGCCAGATCATCCAGGCTATGGGAGTTGAGCCCCCCCGCATCGAGATTGAAGCTCATCACGAGCGTATCGTCATAAGGCGCGACTTCCACGCCGCGCTTCTTCAGCACCACCCAGTCGAACTTCAAATTGTGCCCGATCTTCAGGACCGCCGGATCCTCCAGCAGCGGCTTCAATTTCGCGAGCACCAGCTCGGACGGCAACTGGTCGGGGCGTTCGGCAAACATGTCATCGCCGCCATGCTCCAGCGGAATGTAGCAGGCCTTGTTCGGTGCGGTCGCCAGGCTGATCCCGACCAATTTGGCCGAGACGCAGTCGCGCCCGTCCGTCTCGGTGTCGAAGGCGACCAGGCCTTCTGCATTGGCCTCCGCGATCCACCGGTCCAGCGCCGCTTCGGTGGTCACCGTCTCGTAGAGCGACCGGTCGATCTTGGGCTCCGGCGCCGCCTCACGCTGGACGGGCGCCGCGCTCGCCGCCGGCGCGGCGGCGATCTGCGACTGGGCGCCGAGCCGGGCGAGCAGCGACCGGAAGCCGTGAAAGTCGAGAAACTCCCGCAGCGGCTCCTCCGGAATCCCCTTCATCACCAGCTCTTCCAGCGGTTCGGGCAAAGGCGAATCGCAGATCAGTTCGACCAGCTGGCGCGAGATGCGCGCCTTGTCCGCATGCTCGATCAGATTGTCGCGCATCTTCGACGGCTTCATCTCCGGCGCCGCGGCCAGCACCGCCTCGACGTCGCCAAATTCCTGGATGAGCTTGGAGGCGGTCTTCGGGCCGATGCCGGGGACGCCGGGAACATTGTCCACGCTGTCGCCCATCAGCGCCAGCACCTCGCCGACCTTTTCCGGCGGCACGCCGAATTTCTCGATCACCTCCTCGCGGCCGATGCGCCGGTCGTTCATCGTGTCGAGCATGTCCACGCCCGGCTCGATCAGCTGCATCAGATCCTTGTCGCTGGAGACGATGGTGACCTGCCAGCCCGCCGCGATCGCCGCCTTGGCGTAGCAGGCGATGATGTCGTCCGCTTCCAGCCCGTCCTCCTCGATACAGGGGATGGAGAAGGCGCGGGTCGCGTCGCGGATCAGGGGGAATTGCGGAACCAGCTCGGGCGGGGCCGGCGGCCGGTTCGCCTTATACTGGTCGTACATCTGGTTGCGGAACGTGCTCTCGGATGCGTCGAGGATCACCGCCAGATGGGTCGGCCCGTCCGCCTTGTTGAGGCTGTCGGCCAGCTTCCAGAGCATCGTCGTATAGCCATAGACCGCGCCGACGTTCAGCCCGTGCTTGTTGGTCAGCGGCGGCAGCCGGTGAAAGGCGCGGAAGATGTAGGACGAGCCGTCGACGAGATAGAGATGCTGGGTGGCTGACATTGAAGCGGTCTAAACCAAGGTAAGGCGGCGTTCAAACTCCGCTGCTAGTCATATGGGTGTGAATCGCCGCCACTTCATCCTCGCCGTCGCAGCGCTCGCCCTGGTCCCGGGGGCGGCCATGGCCGCGCCCTTCGCCTCGCAGCGCCTGAGCGTCGAGGTTCGGGGCTCCGGCCCCGACGTGATCCTGATCCCCGGGCTCAGCAGCGGGCGGAACGTCTGGGCGGCGGCGATACGGGCGGCGCCGGGCTATCGCTATCATCTGATCCAGGTTGCGGGCTTCGCCGGCGAGCCGGCGCGCGGCAATGCGCGTGGGCCGATCGTCGCCTCGCTCGCCGCCGAAATCGCCCGCTATATCCAGGACCAGCGGCTCGATCGGCCGGCGCTCATCGGCCATTCGATGGGCGGCACGCTCGCGATGATGCTGGCCGCGGATCGGCCCCGTCTGGTCGGCCGGGTGATGGTGGTCGACATGCTCCCCGCCCCCGCCGGCCTGTTCGGCCAGACCAGCAATGACGCCTCGACCATCGCCCGTGGCATTTTCGGGCTGACCGAGACGACCGGCGGCCAAAGGCTCTTCTCCGGCCTGATCAACGCCTTCGCCCCGCCCGGCTCCAGCTTCCGCAATTCCGATCCCGTGGTGATCACCCGGGCGATGAACGAGCTGGCGGCGATGGACCTGACGAGCCGCCTGCCCGCCATCCGCGCCCCGCTCACCATCGTCTACGCCTCACCATTCGCGGCGGCGGGGCCCGTCATGGACCGCCGTTTCCGCCAGGCCTATGCCGGCGCCCGCGGCGCGCGCTTCGTGCGCATCGACGGCAGCGGCCATATGGTGATGCTCGACCAGCCGGCGCGGCTGGCGGCGGCGATGCGGGATTTCCTGCGCTAGGGCGCGTGCGGGGTTCTAGAGCGCGCGGCTAAGTCGCGCCCGCGCATAGGTAAACGACCGGAATGAAAGCGGACTTGATCGTTGAACCGGGAGAGGTTCGCCGTTGAAGTCGAACCTGACCTCTCGCCCCAGACCGAGACCTGATCCTGGCTCGGCGACAAACAATGCGCGCACCCGAAAATTCGGTTGCTCCGGGTCCGGCTGAACAACGTCGATATCTCTCAGATTGCGGACATCGAGCGCACCGAGTTCCGCTCGCGCATCGCGGCAGTCGTTCTGTTGGCGTGGCGTGCAGTCGATGCGGTCATATTCTCCGTCGCGAGCGCCCCGGATCAGGCCCTGTAGCGCGACGACGCCGAGCCAGGGCTCGCCATAGCCGCGATAGTGGAAGAAGCGGGGCTCGTCAGGGCTGCTTCTGTAGGCTGCCGCGACCGGACCAGCATTCGAACAGAGCTGGGCTTGCTCCCGCTCGTTTGGATTGCGCGGCCCTAACGGCCCATCGACCTCGCCGATCGCTTTGTAGACGTCGGATGTGTGGAAGCTCCAGATAGTTGGCGGGGCAGCGTGGCCATTCGAGTCGGCCAAGGCAATTGTGAGTACCTTCGCCTGGCACAGACCCTCAATGCCGGTGCCTTCCGGCGCCGTCGCGAGGCTGACGAATCTCAGATAGGTGTAATGATCCTCAGGATCTGCGGCCATAGTGACGAAGCGATCGGCAACATTGCCGAGCAGGACCCGCGCGACTTCGGCCGGTGGGCGGGCAAGAAGCTCGGCGCGGCTTTGCTGCAGGGGCTCGGCTGCATTTGCTGGAATGGCGATGATCGCTATAAGCGCAGCGACCGGGCGAGCGTTCATCATCCCTTTCTCCCCTACGGCGCCAGCACCGTGTCCACCGCCTTCGCCAGCGTCTTCGGATAATCCAGCGTGTAATGCAGCCCCCGGCTCTCGTGCCGCTTCAGCGCCGAGTTCACGATCAATTCCGCCGTCTGCAGCAGGTTGCGGAGCTCGACCAGATCCGGGGTCACGCGGAAATGGCCGTAATAATCCCCGACCTCCTCGGTCAGCAGCTTGATCCGGTGCCTGGCCCGCTCGAGCCTTTTGGTGGTGCGGACGATGCCGACATAATTCCACATGAAACGGCGGATCTCGGTCCAGTTCTGTTTGATCACCACCTCCTCGTCGGAATCGGTGACCCGGCTCTCGTCCCAGTGGCGGATCGGCGGCGGCGCCGGCAGCGCGTCCCAATTGGCGGAAACGTGTTTCGCCGCCGCCTCGCCGAACACAAAGCATTCGAGCAATGAATTGGAGGCAAGCCGGTTGGCGCCGTGCAGGCCGGACTGGCTGACCTCGCCCACCGCATAGAGGCCGGGCAGGTCCGTGCGCCCATCCATGTCGATCAGCACGCCGCCGCAGGTATAATGCTGGGCGGGGACGACCGGGATCGGCTCCTTCGTCATGTCGATGCCGAGGCCGATCAGTTTCTCGTAGATGTTCGGGAAATGGCCCTTCACGAAGTCCGGCGGCTCGTGGCTGATGTCGAGATGGACATAATCGAGGCCGTGGCGCTTGATCTCGGCGTCGATCGCCCGCGCCACCACGTCGCGCGGCGCCAGCTCCAGCCGCTCCGGGTCGTAATCGGTCATGAAGCGCTTGCCGGTGACCGGGTTGATCAGCCGCCCGCCCTCGCCCCGGACCGCCTCGGTGATCAGGAAGTTCTTGACCTCCAGATTGTAGAGGCAGGTCGGGTGGAACTGCATGAACTCCATGTTGGAGATGCGGCAGCCCGCCCGCCAGGCCATGGCGATGCCATCGCCGGTCGCCCCGCTTGGGGCGGTGCTGAAGAGATAGACGCGGCCAGCGCCCCCGGTGGCGAGGATGGTCGCCCGCGCGGTGAAGGTCGCGACCTTGCCCTTCTTCCGGTCCAGCGCATAGACGCCCCAGACATGGCCGTCGCCCGAGTAACGCTCGCCATGGCGGCTGGTGACCAGGTCGATCGCCACCATGTCGGGGATCAGGGTGATATTGGGATGGTCGAAGGCGGCCTTCTCCAGCGCCTGCTGCACCGCCCAGCCGGTGGCGTCGTCGACATGGACGATCCGCCTATGGCTGTGCCCGCCCTCGCGGGTCAGGTGCCAGCCGTCGCCGTCCGTATCGATGTTGAAGGGCACGCCGAGTTCCGCCAGCCGCGCGATCGCCGCCGGCGCATGCTCGACGACGAACTCGACGGTGGCGCGGTTGTTGAGGCCGGCGCCGGCAATCATCGTGTCCTCGATATGGCTCTCGAACGTGTCGCCCGGCTCCAGCACCGCCGCGATCCCGCCCTGCGCCCAGCCGGTCGCCCCTTCCGACAGGCCGCCCTTGGCCAGTACCGCCACCTTGAACCGGGCGGCGAGGTTCACCGCCGCCGTCAGCCCCGCCGCCCCGGAGCCGATGATCAGGACGTCATAGTCGCTCGCGGTCATAGCCCCTCCCCTTCAGGGGAGGGGTTTGGGGTGGGGCCGGCGCCTGGGCAAGGCGCCATGGTCCGGTGAGCGAGGACTTCCCCCACCCCTGCCCCTCCCCTGAAGGGGAGGGGTTGAAGGAGGGTTCTGCTCATATGTTCGCCGCCCTGGTGAGGTTGAGGAACACGTCCTCCAGGTCCGCCTCGCGCGTCGAGACGTCGACCACGCCCAGCCCCTCGCGCTGCACCGCCGCCAGCACCTCGCCGGCATTCACCTGGTCCTTGCGGTAGGTGATGGTCAGCGTCCGCTCGCCCAGCAATTCGATCTTGTCGAAGCTGAGATTTTCGGGGGCCGCCGTGAGGTCGCGGTCCACCGTGACCTCCACGACCTTCTCCTGGGCCATCGCCAGCAGGTCGCGGGTCGGCTCATTGGCGATCAGCTTGCCATGGTTGATGATCGCGATCCGGTCGCAAAGCTGCTCGGCCTCCTCCAGATAATGGGTGGTCAGCACGATGGTGACGCCCTGCGCGTGCAATGACCGCACATAGTCCCAGAGTTGCTTGCGCAGCTCGACGTCCACGCCGGCGGTCGGCTCGTCGAGCACCAGGATCGGAGGGCTGTGGACCATCGCCTTGGCGACCAGCAGCCGGCGCTTCATCCCGCCCGAGAGCGTGCGCGAATAAGCGTCGGCCTTGTCCTCCAGATGGACGGCGCGGAGCAATTCCATGGTGTGCCGCTCGGCCTTCGGAATGCCGTAGAGCCCGGCCTGGATCTCCAGCGCCTCCTTCGGCGTGAAGAAGGGATCGAAGAGGATCTCCTGCGGGACCACGCCGATCGCGCGCTTGGCGTTGCGCGGATGCTCGTCAATGTCGAAGCCCCAGATGTTCGCGGTCCCGCCGGTCTTCATGACGAGGCCGGCGAGGATGTTGATCATCGTGGACTTGCCGGCGCCGTTCGGGCCGAGCAGGCCGAAAATGCCACCCCGCGGGATTTCCAGGCTCACCCCGTCCAGCGCGCGCTTGCCGCCCTTATAGGTCTTCTGCAGATCGACGATCGAAATGGCGGCTTCGCTCATGCTCGCCGGAATAGCGCCAGTTTCGCGCCTAGCGAAGCTGTTTGTCCTTCGCTAAGGCTGGCGCATGGCCAGCAATCCCGACGAACCCGAAATCGCCTATACCGATCATCACCGCGTCGCCTGCGACGGCGCCGCTGCCATTGCGCCCGCTTTGGGTCATCCGCGCGTCTGGCTGCAGATCGATGAGAAGGGCTTTGTCGATTGCGGCTATTGCGACAAGCGCTTCGTCCTGAAGGGCGGCCCCGCGGACAAGCGCCACTAACGCTGGTAGGTGATCCGGGTGATTTGCCCGGTGCAGCGATCGATCCGGAAACGCATCCCGCCGCCGCCAAGCTGCGACGCCGATCCCCGCGGCGACTGCCAGGCAAGCCACTGGCCCGCATCTTCGGGGTCCGGCTCGATCCTGAGATCGTAGGGCGGAAGCGGCCGCCCGGTGCGGTTGCGGTTGACGATCATGATCGTGGCGAGCCGGCGCGCATCGGCTTCGGTCGGGGCTGCGGGCCGGGGGCAGCGCGTGCCGTCTCCCGAGGAGATGAGCAGCAGAAGGGCGGTGAAGATCATGCCGCCGGCGAATTTACGCCCGCCGGCCCCGATCGGCAATCCGGCGCTTAGACTTTGCCGGCTGGCCTCCCTATATGCCCCTGATGAGCACCGATCCGCGCAGCTTTCTGTATCGCCCCGGCGGCCTCGATCCCGACGCCGCGCTCCGCCTCACCGCCGACGCCCTGAAGAGCTGCGACGATGGCGAGCTCTATCTCCAGTACACCGCCTCGGAGAGCTTCGGCTTCGACGACGGGCGGCTGAAGACCGCGGATTTCAACACCCAGGCGGGCTTTGGCCTGCGCGGCGTCTCCGGCGAGACCACCGCCTTCGCCCAGGCCAATGAGCTCAGCGAAGCCGCGATCCGCCGCGCCGCCGAGACGATGCAGGTGCTCGATCCGATGAAAGGCGCGCGCCAGGGCCCGCCCCGCCGGACCAATGCGAAGCTCTATACCGACGCCGATCCGTTGAGCCTCATCCCCTTCGCGAAGAAGGTCGCGCTCTGCCAGGAGATCGACGCCGCCGCCCGCGCCCGCGATCCCCGCGTCTCCCAGGTCTCGGTGATGCTCGCCGGCTCGTGGAGCGTGATCGACATCGTCCGCCCGGACGGCTTCGTCGCCCACGACATCCGCCCGCTCGTCCGCCTCAATGTCCAGATCGTCGCCGAGCAGAATGGCCGGCGGGAGAGCGGTTTTCACGGCCTTGGCGGCCGCTATCTCTATGACGATCTGTTCGTGCCGGCGACCTGGAACCGGGCGATCGACATCGCGCTCGCCCAGGCTCTCGTGAACCTGGAATCGGTCGATGCGCCGGCCGGCGAGATGACCGTGGTGCTCGGCCCGGGCTGGCCCGGCGTGCTGCTGCACGAAGCGGTCGGCCACGGCCTCGAGGGCGATTTCAACCGCAAGGGCACCAGCGCCTTCTCCGGCCGGATCGGCGAGCGCGTCGCCGCCCCCGGCGTCACCGTGATCGACGACGGCGCGATCGGCGACCGGCGCGGCTCGCTCACCATCGATGACGAGGGCACGCCCACCCAGCGCAACGTCCTGATCGAGGACGGCATCCTCAAGGGCTATATCCAGGACAGGTTGAATGCCCGGCTGATGGGCGTGGCGCCCACCGGCAATGGCCGCCGCGAGAGCTACGCCCATGCGCCGATGCCGCGCATGACCAACACTTTCATGCTCGGCGGCAGCGACGACCCGGCGGAGATCCTCTCCCGCGCCAGGTCCGGCATCTATGCGAAGAGCTTCGGCGGCGGCCAGGTGGACATCACCTCGGGCAAGTTCGTCTTCTCCTGCACCGAGGCCTACCGGATCGAGAATGGCCGGCTCGGCGCCCCGATCAAGGGCGCGACCCTGATCGGCGACGGCCCGTCCGTGCTCACCCGGGTGAAGGCGATCGGCGACGACATGGCGCTCGACGAAGGCGTCGGCATCTGCGGCAAGGGCGGCCAGTCCGTCCCCGCCGGCGTCGGCCAGCCGACCATGCTGATCGAGGGGCTGACCGTGGGCGGCACCGCCGCATAAGGGGAGCGAGGGGCATGGCGGACTTCACGGACCATCTGACCGAGGACCACAGTGCCTTCATCGCGAAGCAGCCCGTCTTCTTCACCGCCACCGCCGCCGCCGAGGGGCGGATCAATCTCTCGCCCAAGGGCTATGACGCCTTCCGCGTGCTCACCCCCAACCGCGTCGCCTGGCTGGACCTTGGCGGCTCGGGCAACGAGACCCATGCCCATCTCGCCGCCGACGGCCGCATCACCCTGATGTTCTGCGCCTTCGACAATCCGGCTTTGATCCTGCGCATCTACGGTCATGGCCGGCCGGTCCTCCCGGAGGATGAGGGGTTCGCGGAATTGGCGGCGCTCTTCCCGCGTCTGCCGGGCGTGCGCCAGGTCTTCGACATCGCCGTGGAGAGCGTCCAGACCAGCTGCGGCTGGGGCGTGCCGCGCATGACGCTGGAGAAAGAGCGGCACACGCTCGTCAAATATCATGCCCAACAGGTGCCGGCCGCGCGCCTCGCCAAGATCGCGGAGCGGACCCGGAGCATCGACGGCCTGCCGGTGCGCGTCCAGACCAGCATGCCCGAATGGGACTGAGCCTTTGACCCCCGCCGAGGTCCGGGACATCCTCGCCTTCTGGTTTTCACAGCCCCCGGAGCGCTGGTGGAAGGCCGACCCGGTCTTCGATCGTGAAATCCGCGACCATTTCCTGAAGCTTTGGGAGGAGGAACGGGAGAATCTCCCCGAGCATTTCCTCGCCGACCCGGAGACCGCGCTCGCTTCGGTTCTGCTGTTCGACCAATTCCCCCGCAACATGTTCCGCGGCCATGCCGACCAATTCTCGACCGATCTGCTGGCCATCGCCATCGCCAGGGCAGCGATCGAGCGCGGCGACGATGACGGCATGGCGTCAGCCAGGCGCGGCTTCCTCTACATGCCCTTCGAACATAGCGAGCGGCTGGAGGATCAGCGCCAGTCCCTCTTGCTGTTCACCGCACTGGGTGACGCCCACCTGCTGAGCTTCGCGCGCAAGCATTATGAGATCATCGAGAGGTTCGGCCGCTTCCCCCACCGCAACGCGATGCTCGGCCGCAAGCCGAACGCGCTTGAGGTGGCGGCCGGCGACGTGGTGCCCTGGTAATGTCGCTGGTCGAGGCCGCCCGTTTCTATACCCGCATGGAGGCGAGCATCGCCCAAGGTGCGCTGGAGGCCGCGGCTATCCCCGCCATCCTGTTCGATGCGGAGATGAACTGGGGCGGCGCGGATCTCGGCGTCGTGCCGGTCCGCCTGATGGTCCACGAGGACGATCTTATTCGGGCGCGGCGCCTGCTCGACGAAGCCAGTTCATGAGCGGGCCGAGACTGTAGCCGGCCCGTTTGGCGCTGCGGTCCAGCGCCTCCGGCGATTCCCCCGCCTTCGCCTGCGCCAGCGCCCAGAGATAGGTGGAGCGCGTGCCCGACGCGCAGAACATCAGCACGCGGCCTTCCGCTTTGAGGAGGGCCTCGGTCAGGGCCGCCACCTTGTCCTCGCTGAATTCCTTGCTGACCGGGATATGGACATAGTCCATGCCGGCGGCTCGCGCCGCCTCCTCAAGATCGAGGGAGTTCCACTGGCCGGTCTCCTCATGGTCCGGCCGGTTGTTGATCGCGAGCGTCACCCCGCGCGCGGCGGCCGCGGCCATGTCCGGCCCGCGCATCGGCGCGTCGGCGACGAGGACCTGCGGATCCAATTCCCTGAAGAAGACCATGTTCGAGCCCTTAAACTGACGACAGATGCGCGTCGATCACCGCGACGAAGGCGGCGCCATAGCGGTCAAGCTTGGCTTCGCCCACCCCCGAGACGTGCGACAGAGCGTGGAGCGTGACCGGCTTCAACTCCGCCATCTCGCGCAAGGTGGAATCGTGGAAGATGACGTAGGGCGGCACCCCCATCTCCGCGGCAAGCTCGCGCCGGCGGGCGCGCAGCGCCTCGAAGAGGGGGTCGTGCGGATAGTCGCGTGAGGCCCCGCCGCGCTTGCGGCTGCGCTTCGGCGGCAGCACGATCTCGACGCTCTCCTCGCCCTTCAGGATCGCCTTCGCCGCCGGGCCGAAGGAGAGGCCGCCGAAATCGTCGGCGCGGAGCGCATCGCGGGCGAGCAGGGCGCGGGCCACCGGCTTCACCAAAGCCAGTTCCTCCTCATTGGCGATGCCGAACACGCTGAGCCTTTGATGACCGAAGTTCAGCACCTTGTCGGTCTCGCGCCCGGCCAGCACGTCGGTCAGATGGCCGACGCCGAAGCGCATCTCGGTGCGAAAGGCGGCGGAGAGCAGTTTCTGCGCGGCCACGCTGGCGTCGATCGCGGTCGGCGGCGCGAGGCAATTGTCGCAATTGCCGCAGGTGGCGGGCGGGTCCTCGCCGAAATGGCGCAGCAGGATCGCGCGGCGGCAGCTCGCGGTCTCGACCAGGCTGGCCAGCGCGTTCAGCCGCTCGCGCTCGCCGGTGCGCCGGCCCTCCTCCACCTCCGTTTCGATCCGGCGGCGGGCGCGGGCGAAATCGTCGGCGCCCCAATAGAGCCAGGCCTCGGCCGGCTCGCCGTCGCGGCCCGCGCGCCCGGTCTCCTGATAATAGGCCTCGATCGATTTCGGCGTCCCGACATGGGCGACGAAGCGGACGTCCGGCTTGTCGATGCCCATGCCGAAGGCGATGGTCGCGACCATCACCATGTCCTCGGCGGTGACGAAGGCCGCCTGGTTGCGGGCGCGCACCTGCGGGTCGAGCCCGGCATGATAAGGCAAAGCCGGCCGCCCCATTGCCGCGATCTGTTCGGCGATCTTGTCGCACTTGTCGCGGCTGGGGACATAGACGATGCCGGAGCCGGGCTGCTCGTCGAGCAGGGCCTTGAGCTGGGCTGAATGCCCGTCGCGCGGGCGGATATTATAGCGGATGTTCGGCCGGTCGAAGCCGGCGACGATCAGGCCATCCTGGGGGATGTCGAGCTGGACGAGGATATCCGCCCGGGTCCGCGCGTCGGCGGTGGCGGTGAGCGCCAGCCGCGGCACGTCCGGGAAGGCGTCGAGCAGAGGCAGCAGCAGCCGGTAATCCGGTCTGAAGTCATGACCCCACTCGCTGACGCAATGCGCCTCGTCGATCGCGATCAGCGCCAGCGGCACTTGGCGGACGAGATTGCCGAAGCTCTCTCCCGTCGCCCGCTCCGGCGCGACATAGAGCAGGTCGAGGTCGCCCGCCTTCAGCCGCTCGATCGTCTCGCCGCGATTGGCGTCGGCCGAAGTCAATGAGGCGGCCTTGATGCCGAAGCCCTCGGCCGCCCTGATCTGGTCGTGCATCAAAGCGATGAGCGGGGAGATGACCAAAGCCGTCCCCGCCCGCGCCAGCGCCGGCACCTGGTAGCAGAGCGACTTGCCCGCCCCGGTCGGCATCACCGCCAGCGTGCCCAGGCCGGCCATCACCCGGCCGATCACCTGCTCCTGCACCCCGCGGAAGCCGGAGAAGCCGAAGACGTGGTGGAGGATGTCGAGGGGATCGGTCACGGGGCTCTCGTAGCGACGCCCCATTGCCGCCGCAATCGCAGGCCAGCCATGAGAGCACAGGGGATCGGGGAGGTCGTATGCGTTTTCAGTTCGCGCCCTTGCTTTGCCTTGCGTTCATGCCAGCCGCCGCCGGCGCCCAGGCCCAAGTCCCGGAGCGCGTGGTGAGCGGCGACGGCATCGTCGCCGTCACCGTCAACGGCGCGCCCGGGCGGCTGCGGATCGATCCCGCCGCGCCGGCCCTGCCGATCCTGACCAACACTTTCGCGCAGCGCGCGGCCTTGCGCCCCGGGCCCTTCGCCTTCGCCTATCTGGTCGGGCCGGAGCGGGTCATGGGCCGCAGCGCCGTCGGCCGGATCGCCGTCGGTGCCGGCGTGCCGCCCCGCAAGCGGCGGATCGGCTGGACCGAGCGGCCTTATGTCCCCGATGCCGACGGGGTGATCGGCCCCGGCGGCCTGCCCGAGCCGGTCGTCCGCTTCGTGCTCCGCGCCCCGCAACCGGGCGAGCGCGTCATCACCTTGCCGCTGGAGGATGAAGGCGGCCTGTTCGGCGGCTGGGGCGGCTCTTACGCTTTGGTCGATCTGGGGGGCGAGCCCCTGCGCGTTCGCTTCAACCCGAACGAGCCGCGCACTCTCGCCACCGCCGGTGCGGCGGTCCGCATCGCCAATCTCCACGAAGGCCGGGTCAGCGGCGAGACCGTCCCGGCGCACATCGCCTTCGGGATCAGCCGCCCGGTGCGGACCATGCGGCTCGGCACGCCGCTCACGATCGGGCCGTTCGCCATTTCCGAGCTTGGCGTGCGCACCGCTGATTTCGGCAATGCCTCAGGCATTCGTGAGGAAGGTGGCGATCCCGACGAGGTGGTCGTCACCGGCGACCGCCGGCGCACTCGCAACCGGGACCGGCTGGCGATCGGCGCCGACCTGCTGCGCAACTGCTCCTCGATCACCTTCGACAAGAGGGCGAGGCAGGTCAGGTTGAGCTGCACCTGAACAATCAGCGGCAGGGGATCTCGTCGCCTTCGCGCCATTCGGCAAAGGTGAAGCCGGCAAGCTCCAGCCGCTCCATCATATGAGGCCAATGCTCGTAGCCCCGCCGGTTCGGCATGACGAGGCAGACGTCGGTGGCCCGCCCCTCGCCGTCCCTGACCATACGCGCCCGGAAGACGATCGCGTGGTCATAGCCATTCTCGATGACGAGCAGGGTGTGCCGGTCTGCGATCGAATGAAACAGCAGCCTTATCTGCCCAGGCGCGATCGGGGATGGCGGCGGCATCGTGTCGCCCGGCAGATGCTCCGCGGTTGCGACCGGAGCGTCGGGGATCGGTTGGCCCACCATATGGCGCGCCACGGCCAGGTCGTGCGGGGTCCAGCGGGCCGCGTTCCGTTGCACCGAGCCCTGGTCGCCCTGGGGGGTGAGCCGCACGATGGCGGCGTCGCCCGGCAGCAGCGAGACGGTTGGCCGAGCCTCCTGGGCCGCGGCCGGCGCGGCCATGAGCAGGGCTCCAAGCAGCAGTCCGAAAGGTCTCATCTCGTCGCCCTCCCGCTGCAGAGGAAACACTCTTAGGCGCTGATTTTCAACCCTTTATTCGGCCGCTTCGGCTTCCTCGCCGGCCTCTTCCCGCTCGCTCTGCTGGCGCGCCCACATCTCGGCATAGAGCCCGTTCTTGCGCAGCAATTGCGCATGGGTGCCGCGTTCGGCGACGCGGCCCTCGTCCAGCACCACGATCTGGTCGGCATCGACCACGGTCGACAGCCGGTGGGCAATCACCAGCGAGGTGTGCTGGCGGGTGACGTCGCTGAGCGTCTCCTGGATCGCCGCCTCGGTGCGGCTGTCCAGCGCGCTGGTCGCCTCGTCGAGGATCAGGATGGGCGGGTCCTTCAGCAAGGTGCGGGCGATGGCGACGCGCTGCTTCTCGCCGCCGGAGAGCTTCAGCCCGCGCTCGCCGACCATCGCGCCATAGCCTTCGGGCAGGCTGGCGATGAAGGCGTGGATCGCCGCGCCCTGCGCCGCCGCCTCGATCTCGTCCTGCGTGGCGCCCTCGCGGCCATAGCCGATATTGTAGCCGATCGTGTCGTTGAACAGCACGGTGTCCTGCGGGACGATGCCGAGCGCCGCGCGCAGGCTCTTTTGCGTGACCTGCGAAATGTCCTGCCCGTCGATCGTGATCCGCCCGCTTTGCGGCTCGTAGAAGCGGAAGAGCAGGCGCGAGAGCGTGGACTTGCCAGCACCCGACGGCCCGACGATCGCCGTGGTCGAGCCCGGGCGCACTTCCAGGTCGATCCCCTTCAAGATCTCGCGCCCCGGCTCATAGGCGAAATGAACGTCCTCGAAGCGGATCAGCCCAGCGCTGACCGTGAGGTCCGGCGCGTCCGGCACGTCGACCACCTCTGCCGGCGTATCGACCAGGGCGAACATCGCCTCCATGTCGATCAGGCCTTGCCTGATGGTGCGATAGACCATGCCGAGCAGGTCGAGCGGGCGGAAAAGCTGGGCGAGCAAGGTGTTGACCACCACCACGTCGCCGGTCGTGAACCGCCCCTTGCTCCAGCCCCAGACGGTGAAGCCCATTGCGCCCGCCATCATTGCATTGGTGATCAGCGACTGGCCGATATTGAGGAAGGCGAGACTGGTCTCGTTCTTCACCGCCGCGTCGGCATAGCGCCGCACCGCCTTGCCGTAGCGCGCCGCCTCCCGTTCCTCCGCGCCGAAATATTTGACCGTCTCGTAGTTGAGCAGGCTGTCCACCGCCCGCGCCACGGCGCCGGTGTCGAGGTCGTTCATTTCGACGCGCAGCTTGGTCCGCCAGTCGGTCACCGTGCGGGTGAAGCGGATATAGGCGAAGACCATCACCGTCGTGGCCGCGACCAGGCCGAACCCGAACTTCACCCAGAAGAGGGTCAGCACGATGCCGAGCTGCAGCACGGTCGGACCGATGTTGAACAGGATGAAATAGAGCATCATGTCGATGCTCTTCGTCCCGCGCTCGACGATCTTGGTGACCGCGCCGGTGCGTCGCTCGAGATGGAAGCGCAGCGACAGATTGTGGAGGTGGCGGAAGGTGGTCTCGGCGAGCCGCCTTGTGGCATCCTGCCCGACCCGCTCGAAAATCCCGTTCCTCAGATTGTCGAACAACACCCCGCCGAAGCGCGCGCCGGCATAAGCGACGACCAGACCGATGGCGATGGCGACGCCCGGCTCCATGCCCGCCGTCATCCGGTTCACCGCCGCCCCGAAGGCCAGCGGCATCACCAGGGTGGTGACGCAGATCGACACCAGCACCAGCGACAGCGACAGCAGCACCCGCGCCTTCAGCGCCGGTTCCCCGGCCGGCCAGAGATAGGGCAGGAAGCGCCGCAGCACCTTCAGGCCGGGTTCGGCCCGGCGCGGAGGCTGTGCTTCTTGGGAAGGGTCGGTCGCAGGGTCGGTCATCTTCGTCGCTAGATAGGCGAGGACGGCGGCTTTCCCAAGTAACGGCCCCGCAACAACGGGAACCTGAGGCACTGAAAGGGATTTGGCCTCACAAAGGAGCGGGTCCAATGCAGGCCTTGATGTACGTGATGGCGATCCTCGGCTGCGGCGAAAGCGACGCTTCCTGCCGCGAAGTCCGCGTCGATATGCAGACCTACCAGAATGAAGCCAGCTGCCGCGCCGCCACGGCCGCGACCCTGGCGCGCCACAGCGATCTCGATTTCCCGAGCGTGGTCGCGCGCTGCCGCCGCAGCGACGCCCGCCCGGCGATCATGCGCGGCAGCGACGTGCTGCGCCCCGGCGGCGGCCGCCTGCCGGTGGCGGAAGCGGCCCCGCGTTACGCCGCGCGCTGGCTGGCTAGATCGTCCCGCTGATCGTCAGGGTGAAGATCGGGCCGTAAAAGCGGTCTCGATGCTCGGTGAACAATGCTGGGCTCGGCCGGTTGCCGGCGAGGAAGGTCCGGCTGAAGCTCTCGTTCGTCCCCAGCAGATTGTCGACCGCGGCCCGCACCGTCAGCCCGAACACATTCTTGTGCTCGACATAGGCGCCGAGGCTGCCGGGCGTGTCCAGATATTGGGAAAGCTGGTCGAGCCGGAAGCCCTGCGCCTGGCGGAACTGGTAGAATTGCGCCCCCCAGGCCCAGTTGCTGTGCGGGATGTCGTGCCGGAACTGGAGGTTCACCTCGCGGGTCAGATTCTCGCTGATCGGCCGCTGCGCCCCGGTCAGCGGATCGCGGAGGCTCGAATGCTGCAGGGTGATATTGGCGTCGAGCTTCGCGCCGGGAATGCCGAGCGGGTCGAAGTTGAAGGTGCTCGTCCACTGGAGGCCGTAGACCTTCGCCGTCCCGTCGAGATTGCCCGGTGACTGGCCGCCCTGGATTGGGATCACGTCGACGATGTCCGAGATCAGCCGGCCGTAGAGCCGCGCGGTGATCGTCCCCCAGCTGCCGAGATTGCGCGTCGCCTGCAGCTGCGCGTTCCAGCTTTGCGGCGGCACCAGATCGGCATTGCCGGCATTGGTCGTCCCGCCAGAGACATTGGCCGAGGCGACGAAGTCGAAGAAGTTGAGCTGGCCGACCACCCGCTCCAGCCGCGCGCTGATGTCGAGGCCCGCCTGCGGTTGCCAGGCGAGGTTGATGAAGCCCTTGGGCCGGTAGAAGGTCCGGCTGAGCCCGCCCGCGCCCTCCTGGGTCAGCTGGGAATATTCGCCGGCGAGGGAGATCTGCAGCGTCAGATGCGACGTCAGAGGCCGGCCATAGGTGATCGCCGCCTCGGCGCGCCGTTCCTGCACGGTCGCGGCGCTGTTCGGGAAAACGACGGGGACGAAGGCGCCGGCGCCATTGAGATCGAACAGGGCATTGTCGATGTCGAGCCGGTTGAGCGCCCCTTCCAGGCTGATCTGCCAGTCCGCCCCGCCGCCCCGCCAGCGATATTCGCCGCGGCCGATCGATTCGGTCTCGTCGCCATTCTGGAGGAAGCGCTGGCCGAGCGTCGGCGTCGCGTCGGCATAGGTCTGGAGCAGGGTCTGGCGGAAGTTGGTGTGGGTGAAGCGATGCAGCCCGATCAGCTTCAGCCGGCCGCCACCGAGCCCGAATTCATAGTCGCCGCCCAGCTCGTAATTATTGCCGCGCGTCCGCTCCTGCACATAGCGATGCCGGTCGGCCTGGTTCGGCCCGCTCCGGTCGCCATTCTCCACCACCTCCTGCCGGTTAAGGCCGCCGGCGGCGTTGAGGTTGAGGATCGCGCCATTGGTGAAATTGTGGCGGAGCGAGCCGGAGAGGCGCGGTTCGTCGCTGTTGACGCTCAGCACCTCGTCGCGCCGGTCGAGGATGCTGCCGTTCGGGTCGGTGACCAGCTCCGGCCCGGCATTGCCGTTGCGGCCGCTATTGTTGCGCGCGCTGACGGTGAAGGTCGTGCCGGTGCCGAGCGAGCCGTTGAGGGCGACCTCGCCGTCCAGTAGCCTTGCCGGGGTGCGCCGCGCCCGCTGCTGCGGGCTCCAGCGGTAATTGCCGGAGAGCCCGGTCGAGCGGGTCACGACATTGGCGACCTGACCGGACAGGCCCGAAATGTTGAGCGTCGCCGCGTCCGCCACCTCGATCCGCACCACATTGGCGGCACTGATCCGCTGCAGCTCGGTGGTGACGTCCATCGATTTGCCCGAATAACGCTGGCCGTTGATCAGCACATTGCCCGTCGCCTGGCCGAGCCCGCGCCGCTCGGTGTCGCCGGCGTCGATCGAGAAGCCGGGCACGTTGCTCAGCATGTCGAGCGCGTTGCGTGGCGCGAAGCGGGCGAAATCGGCAGGCGTATAGGTCCGCCGGCCCTGCGCCGCCGCGACGTCGGCCACGCCCGGCGGCGGGACGTCGTCTGATGCGGGCGCTGCGGGGGCTGGCGCCGATGGCGGGTCTTGGGCGAAAACCGGAGTGGCGGAAGACAGCAAAGCAACGAGCAGCGCAGCACGCGCGCCGGACGGCGTCATCATGGGTCAAACCCCTTCTTGCGCCGCCGTCCCCTGCGGCTAAGCCTCACAACAGCAAAAGCTGCCCGCTACATTTGTAGCACTCGTCCATCCGGGTCAAGGCAGCTTTCCCCCGGCTCACCGCAACCGGTTACCGCCTCGTCAGGAACGGCTTTTCGATGAACGGGCGCTTCCTTTCGACCGGGGCGGGCGGGGCTTCGGTTTGCCATCTCGCTGGCCCCGGGCCGCGAAAATCGCTAATCTCCGCACCATGAGAGCCCTTCTCGGCCTGCTCGCCGGCATCCTCGCCGCCGCCCTGGTGATGATGGCGGTCGGCTATGTCGGGAACAGCCTCGTCCCGCTCCACGTTCCCGCCGATCCGGGCAACCAGCAGGCGCTGGTCGAGGGGCTGCGGACCGCGCCGGTGGGCGCCCAGATCTGGTTGCTCCTGTCCTGGTTCCTGGGGACCTTCGCCGGCGCCGCGGTTGCGCGAAAACTGTCCGGCGCCGCCTGGCCCGGCTGGACGATCGCCGGCGTGCTCGCCGCCTTGCTCGCCTTCATCTTCTTCGTGCCGTTGCCGATCTGGCTGCAGACTTTGGCGCCCCTCTCTCCCTTGCTCGGGGCGGCAGCGGCGGACATCCTGATCCCGCGCGGCATGGCCGAACCGGCCTCAGGCGAAGAGACTGTCCGAAATCGGGCATAGCGGCCAAAGTCGGACACTGACTGTTGGTGCAAATCGCCAACTCTTGGGGTCGCCGTAAATCCAGCATACAGCTTCAAATTCAAGAAATGGCAGTTTTCCGCCATTTTTCGCATTTGGCACGGCGCTCGCAATACCCTTTGCATGACCGGCGGATGGTCCACCGGTCGACCAAAGGAGATTGAAAATGACTGTTTCGTACAACCTTCAGAAGCTGGCGCTCTCGGTGTTCGGCGCGCTTGTCGCCTCCAGCCTGTTCCTCGCCGCCGCGGTTGGCCCGGTTCCGGTCATCTAAGACCGGACCGGTCCTTCCCGGGACCTTTCCAACCCATCCCATTCAGGAACCAAGCTCATGTCCGCCTACGCACTCGACAAACGCAATGCCAAGGCTCTCGGTGTCTGCGCCGGCCTCGCCCGCACCACCGGCTGGGATCCGACTTTGGTCAGGATCGGCGCCGTCGCGCTCACCCTGTTCCTCCTCGGCCCGGTGATGATCCTGTTCTACATCCTGGTCGGCGCTTTCGCCCCCGCCAACTAAGCCGGCGTCCACCCTGCCGCTGATCCGACGCGGCAGGCCGGGGCGAGCGCCGACAGGCCGCCCCCGAAATTCCCCCTTCAGCGCGTGATCGGCAGGAACAGGCCGAGGATCGCGATGGCGAGCGCGATCGCCGAGACGATCAGCGCCACCCGCGCCAGTTGCTCGGCGCTGCCGCCGCCTTCCTTGTCGTCGTCACTCATTCCGCCACCCTTTCCTGCCGCCGTTGCCGGCTCACCTTCAGCGCCCGGGTCGCGAGCCGCACCTCGTAGAGGAACAGCAGCAGGCCGACGACCAGCAGCAGCATGGTCACCACGAACAGCACCGCGATCAGTTTCGCGAAGCCGATCTTTCCCAGCCCAGCGACGAACAATGTGCCGACCAGGACGCAGACGAACAGCGCGCCCGCCGTACAGCAGGTCAGCGACCAGTTCACCACCCGCATCCGCGCATCGAGGATCGCGAGCTCCGCGAAATAGAGTCGCCGCACCGCCTCGTCATCGTCCGGCGGCTCCGCCTCGAGCTGGCGCGAGCGGTCCACGACGCGGGCCAGACGGTGGGCCAGCACGTTGATGATCCCGGCAATGCCGGCGAGCAGGAAGACCGGCGCCACCGCCAGCTGGATCTGGTGGGCGATGGCGGTTACGGCGACGGCGCTTTCGGTCATGGCCGGACAGCTACGCCCCCCATGCCGCCAAGATCAATGGCCTGACAGCGGCCCCGCCCCGCTCTATCAAGGCAAAAAGGGGAGGTGGGGGATGGCACAGGTGCGGCGGCCCTTCTGGCACAGGCTCTATTTCTGGGTGCTGGTCGCGATCGTGCTCGGCATCCTTGTCGGCTGGGCCTTCCCCGCCTTCGGCCAGAGCCTGGAGCCGCTCGGCATCGGCTTCGTCAATCTCGTGAAGATGATCATCACCCCGGTCATCTTCCTCACCATCGTCACCGGCATATCCGGCATGGTGGATCTGAAGGCGTTCGGCCGGGTCGGACTCAAGGCCCTCGGCTATTTCCTCGCCGTCTCCACGCTGGCGCTGGCGATCGGCCTGATCGTCGCCAATCTCATCCAGCCCGGCGCCGGCGTCCATGCCGATCCGCACATGGCGGTCAGTCCCGCAGTGCAGGCCTATGTGAACCAGGCGCATGAGCAGAGCGTCACCGGCTTCCTGCTCAACATCATTCCGAAGACCTTCTTCAGCGCCTTCACCGAGGGGCAGATCCTCCAGGTCCTGTTCGTCTCGATCCTGTTCGGCATCGCGCTCGCCCTGCTCGGCGAGAAAGGCGAGAAGCTGCAGGGCGCGCTGAAGACGCTGACCGCCATCATGTTCCGGATCGTCCACATATTGATGTACGCGGCCCCCGTCGGCGCGTTCGGCGCGATGGCCTTCACCATCGGCAAATATGGCATCGCCACCTTGCTCAACCTCGCCGCCCTGGTCGGCACCTTCTATGCGACCTCCTTGCTCTTCGTGATCATCGTCCTCGGGCTGATCGCGCGGCTGGCCGGTTTCTCGCTCTGGGGGCTGGTCCGCTACATCAAGGACGAGCTCTTCCTCGTGCTGGGCACCTCCTCCTCGGAGAGCGCGATGCCGAGCCTGATCGAGAAACTCGAGCGGGCGGGCTGCCCCAAGCCGGTGGTCGGCCTGGTCGTGCCGACCGGCTATTCCTTCAACCTGGACGGCACCTGCATCTACATGTCGCTCGCCGCCTTGTTCATCGCCCAGGCCTGCGACATCCAGCTCGGCTTCGCCCAGCAATTGGCGCTGATGGCGGTGGCGATCATCTCGTCCAAGGGCGCGGCCGGGGTCACCGGCTCGGGCTTCATCACCCTCGCGGCGACCTTGTCGGTGGTGCCCAGCGTGCCGGTGGCGGGCATGGCCCTCATCCTCGGCGTCGACCGCTTCATGAGCGAATGCCGCAGCCTCACCAATTTCATCGGCAATGCGGTCGCGACGATTGTCATTTCCCGCTGGGAAGGCGGGGTCGATCCGGCCACCTTGCGGGCGGCCTTCCGCAACGAAAACCGCGCTTTCACCGAGGCGGAAAGCGACGCCCTCCAGACCTGATGCTAACGAGAACTGTTAGCAATAGAGTTTAGGGATCCTCAGGGCCCGACATCCTCGACCGCGCAGCCCGGGGTCTGCGGGTTGCGCCAGCAGCGCAAGGCATGTTCGATCTGTACCTGCGTGGGCGCGGCACTTTCGAACACATATTCGATGATCAACGCCCCGGCATGCTCCTCGGCATCGTCATAGACATTGGGCTCGGTCGCCCCCTCGGCATTGCGGACCAGCAATTTGTTATAGGGCCGCAGGTTCGCCGCCGTGACCACGCGCGAGGCGCAGAGATGCGAGGCGGCCGCCGCGAAATTGGTGGCGGTCTGCTGGACCAGCCGGTCCCGCGCCGCACCCGACGCGCGCTCCGCCATCTCGAACGTTTCGCCGTCCGCCTCGGCGCGCAGCGACAGCTGGCAGGCGCCGGCCGCGGGACGGGGCGCGGCGGGCTGGGCCGCAGCGGCGGGAGCGGGGCTCGCAACGGCCGCGAGCGCGCCGGCGCCCGCAAGGGCCAAAAGCTTCATCTTCATGCGCATTCTCCCGCTACACGCCCCGCCGTCATTGCTAGCAGAGCGCTGTGCGGACGCCAATGTCCGTCGGGCGCGGAGAAAGGCCCGTCCGGCGCTTGGCGGCGGCCCCGGCGGGGGCTATGCGAAGGGCCGCCTGCAACAGGGAGTCGTTCCGCCATGCGCCCGCTCGTCCCAGCTCTCGCTTTCGCCCTTGCCCTGTCCCCCGCCGCCACGCCCGCCGCGGTGCCGACCGGCCAGGTCGCGCCCGATTTCACGACCAGCGGCGCGCTTGCCGGCCGCCCCTTCCAGTTCAACCTGCGCCGGGCGCTCCGCAACGGCCCGGTCGTCCTCTATTTCTTCCCGCGCTCCTTCACCCAGGGCTGCACCCTCGAGGCCCATGCCTTCTCCGAGGCCGCGCCCGATTTCCGCCGCGCCGGCGCGCAGGTGATCGGTCTCTCCGCCGATCATTATGATTTGCTCCGCCGCTTCTCGCTGGAGGCCTGTCGCAGCGCCTTCCCGGTCGGCATGGCGAACCGCGAGATCATCCGCGCCTATGATGTGGGCTTCTCGGCCCAGCGCGCCAATCTCACCAACCGCACCTCCTATGTGATCGCGCCCAACGGCCGGATCATCTATTCCTATTCCGATCTCAACTGGGCCAATCACGTCACCAACACGCTGCGCGCCGTGCAGGACTGGCGCGCGCAGCAGAACCGCCGCCGGCGCTAGGCCGGGTGCGGAGATGAGCTGGCAGGGCCGCTGCGTCTGGATCACCGGCGCGTCGTCCGGCATCGGCGCGGCGCTGGCGGAGGCGTTCGCCGCCGAGGGCGCGGCCCTGATCCTCTCGGGACGGCGGCGGGACGCGCTGGACGCGGTCGCGGCGTCGCTCGGCGGCGAAACTCTGGTCCTGCCCTTCGAAACGACAGACTGGGGCGCTCTTCCGGACATCGTCGATGCGGCATGGCGCTGGCGGGATGGCGTCGATGTGCTGGTCAACAATGCCGGGATCAGCCAGCGCAGCCTCGCGGTCGACACCGTCCCCGAAGTTTATGACCGGCTCCTCGACACCGATCTGCGCGCGCCGATCCACCTGACCCAGGCGCTGCTCCCACGCATGATTGAACGGCGCTTAGGCACGATCGTGATGATCTCGTCGGTCGCCGGCCGGCTCGGCCCGGTGCTCCGCACCGGCTATGCCGCCGCCAAGCATGGGCTGATCGGCTATGCGGATGCCCTGCGCGCCGAGGTCGAGCAGGCTTATGGCCTTCGCGTGATGAACGTGCTGCCCGGCTCGGTGCACACTCAGGTCGCGGCCAACGCCCTGCAGGCGGACGGCAGCGCCCGCGGCGAATCCGACGCCAATATCGAGGCGGGCATGGACCCGGCCGAATGCGCGCGGCGCATCATGGCCGGCCTCGCCGAGGGCAAGCGCGAAATCCTGGTCGCGGAGGGCGGCGAGGCCTTCGCCGCTGCGCTGCGCTGGCAGGACCCTGAGCGCCTGTTCGACATGCTCTCCGCGGAGGGCAAAAGGCTCGCCGACGCCCGCGCCGAGGGCAAGGGCCCCGAACCGGCTCTGGTCAACCGCACCTTCGAATGACCGCGTGCGATCTGCAGCGCTTCCTGGCGGCGCAGGACGACACTTACGCCCGGGCGCTGGCCGAGCTGAAGGCCGGGCGCAAGCAGAGTCACTGGATATGGTTCGTCTTCCCGCAGCTCGCCGGGCTCGGCACCAGCCCGATGGCGGTGCGCTATGCGATCGGGTCGGCGGACGAGGCTAGGGCCTATCTCGCTCACCCCGTCCTGGGCCCGCGCCTGCGTGAGGGCGTCGCGGCGATGCTCGCGCACAAGGGCGCGCGTCCAGAGGCGATCCTCGGCGGGATCGACGCGCTCAAATTCCGCTCCACGCTGACGCTGTTCCAGGCGGTCGCCGACGATCCGGCGCCCTTCGCCACGGCCCTGGACGCCTTTTACGAGGGCAAGCGGGACGAACGAACCCTGGCGCTGCTCGGCCGATGAGCGAGGTCAGGCTGCACGAGAGCTGGCTCGGCCCGCTCGGGGCTGAGTTTGAGCAGCCTTATATGCAGGGCCTGAAGGACTTCCTCCTCGCCGAGAAAGCCGCCGGGCAACGCATATTCCCGAAGGGCAGCGAATATTTCCGGGCGCTGGACCTGACCCCGCTCGGCCAGGTCCGCGTCGTCATCCTCGGCCAGGATCCCTATCACGGGGCTGGTCAGGCGCACGGCCTCTGCTTCAGCGTGAAGCCCGGCACCCAGACCCCGCCCAGCCTGGCCAATATCTACAAGGAGATGCAGGCGGATCTCGGCATCCCGCCCGCCCCGCACGGCTTCCTCGAACATTGGGCGAAGCAGGGCGTGCTGCTGCTGAACAGCGTGCTCACCGTCCGCATGGGCCAGGCCGCCTCGCACCGCGAGCGCGGCTGGGAGCGGTTCACCGACGCGGTGATCGCCGAAGTGAACCGGCAGCAGAGCCCGGTCGTGTTCATGCTCTGGGGCAGCTACGCGCAGAAGAAGGCGGCGCGGATCGACAGCGTCGACAAAGGCGGGCGCCACCTTGTGCTGAAGGCCCCGCATCCAAGCCCGCTCTCCGCGCATAATGGCTTCTTCGGCTGCCGCCATTTCTCGCAGGCGAATGCGTTCCTGGAGGGCCGGGGACTGCCCCCGATCGACTGGGCCCTGCCGGCGCAGGTTTAGGCGCGTTTCTCCGCCGCGACGAAGGCGAGCAGCGCCTCTTCATAGGCATCTCGGGCGCCGTCGGCATCGACATGGCGGTCGAGCCACTCCTGCTCCTCCGGCGTGACCGCCTCGGCTGCGGCCAGGGCGGCGTCATAGTCGATCCGTGGCGCGTCCTTGAACAATTTCGCCGCTTCGGAGAGCGGGCTGGACCCGCGCACCCGGGAGAAGAAACCGAGCACGGAGCTGTGGCTGTCATTGACGAACGCCTCGAGCCGCGCCGCTTCGCCGCGTTCCAGCGGCTTGTAGGACGACCAGGCCATCAGATGATTGCCGACCGCCTGCACGAACAGGGTTTTCCATTCCGGCGCATTGACGCTGTCCAGGCAGGCGTCCTTGAGCCGCCACAGGGCCTCGGCTTCGTCCTTGCCAACCACCAGGGCGCCCTCGCCGCCGGGCGCGAAGACCAGGCGGCGCAGCAGGGCGCACTCGTCGGCATCGATCGTGCGGTTCCCGCGGACCACCGCTTCCTCGAGCTGGGCCAGCGCCCAGGCCCGGAGGGACGCCGGGCAGTTCAGCGCCCGCTCGACCACCTTGACGACCAGCTCGATCTCCAGCCGGGTCACCTTCTCGCCATCCTGGTCGACCTCGCCGATCAGCCAGTCGGCATTGGCTTCGTCGACATAGCCGCGCGGGGCCTTCCGGTTCACGACATAGTCGGTCAGCGAGTCGAGAAAGAAGTCCCGCCATTCGGCCGACGGCTCGGCGATCTGCCGGTTGAGATCGAAGACCAGGCCGGCCTCGGCGTCGGAGACCTTGCCGTCCGGCCAGATCGCGCGGCGCACCGCCAGCACATCGTCTGACGTGATCCGGTGGCCGCTCTTCAGCGCCGCCTCGAAATCGGAGAAGGAGAAGCTCATCCTATTGGCCCCATCGTTTCGGGCGCGGAGTCTAGGCGCCAAGGGTTAAAGCGGCGCTAAATGCGACGGGCCGGGCATTTTGCGCGGAACCTTTTGTATATGGCGCGCTTTTTGGCCCCGGATGTTTCCGCAGCATCCGGGGCGCCCCGGCTTTGGCCTGGGCGCCCTGTATCGTTTCCGAAGGGGTAAGATTATGAAGACTGTGTTGAAGCTCGCCGCCCTGGCCTGCCTGGTGTCGCTCGGCGCCTGCAAGAAGTCGCCGACCGAGAACAATGCGGCCGCGATTGAGTCCAATTTTGACAGCGTCGCGGACAATCTGGACGCGATGGCCAGCAATGTCAGCAACAGCCAGGCCGCCGACCAGCTCACCAACAGCGCCGACAAGGTCCGCGACGCCGGCAGCAACGCCGCCGATGCGGTGCGCGATCAGGGCAGCCGCAGCAACAATGTCGAATCCAACACGGTCGGCATGTAAGTCGGCTTTCCAAGGCCGGATCACTGGAAGGCGCCTTCGGGCGCCTTTCTTTTTGCCGCTCAGCCCTGCCTGAATTCCACCAGATCCCAGCGATTGCCGTAGAGATCGAGGAAGACGGCGACCTTGCCATAAGGCTGCACCGCCGGCGGGCGGACGAAGGCGATGCCCCTGGCGGTCATCGCGGCAAAATCCCGGTCGAAATCGTCGGTGCGCAGGAACAGGAAGACGCGCCCGCCCGCCTGGTCGCCGATCAAGGCCTCCTGTTCGGGCGTCGAGGCGCGGGCGAGCAGCAGCGACGCCCCGCCGGCCGGCGCCCCGGGCGGCGCGACCAAGACCCACCTCTTGTCCTGCTCCGGCTGGTAATCGTCGGCGACGAGGGTGAAGCCGAGCATGTCGGTGAACCAGGCGATCGCCTCGTCATAATCGCGGACGACCAAAGCGACATGGGCGATGGACTGGGCCATGGCGCTGACGCTAGCGCCTCGGGTAGGCTGAGGCCATGATTCGCGCCCTGATCCCGCTCGCCATCCTCGCCCTCGCCGCCTGCGGCGAGAGCCCGCCCGCCGGCAGCCCCGCCGCCAACGAGGCCGCGCCCACCGCCAACAGCGCCGTGCCAACGCCGGTGCCGGACACGGTCAAGGTGAGACTGGAGACGGAAGCCGGCAATATCGTGCTGCAGCTGGACGGGCGGCACGCGCCGATCACCACCGCCAATTTCCTCGCTTATGTCGACCAACATCGCTTCGACGGCATCACCTTCTACCGCGCCTCGCGGACGCCGCGCACGCCGGGCCGGGGCTTCATCCAGGGCGGCATCCGCCGCGCGGCCATGCTCGCTTTGCCGCCGATCGCGCATGAGCCGACCAGCCGCACCGGTCTCCATCATGTCGATGGCACCATCTCCATGGCGCGGCTCGAGCCCGGCAGCGCGATGGGCGACTGGGTCATCCTCTCGGGCGCCGAGCCGTCGATGGACGCCGGCCATCGCCGCCCGTCCAGCGGCAATAACGATACCGAGGGCTATGCCGCCTTCGGCCATGTCGTCGAGGGGATGGACGTGGTCCGCCGCATCCTCGCTGCGCCGACCGTGGAGAATGCCGGCGCCGGCGCGATGCGCGGCCAGATGCTGGTCCAGCCGGTCCGGATCGTCCGCGCTGTCCGCGCCGACTGAGCCCGCCGGCGAAGGGCGGCCCGCCGCCGCCCGTTAGGCTCCCCGGGACAGGTTCGTCCCGTGGGAGAAGTGACATGCGTATCCGTAATCTTTTCGCTGCGGCTCTGCTCGGCACGGCCGCCTTCGCCGCCACTGCCGCCGACGCGCGCATCAACCAGCGCCAGGGCCGCGAGCAGGCGCGCATCCATCATGGCGTGCAGAGCGGCCAGCTGACCGCCCGCGAGACGTACCGGCTGGAGCGCGAGCAAGCCCATATCGCCCGCTACGAGGCGGCGAGCCGCGCCGATGGCGGCGGCCTTTCCTATCGTGAGCGTTACCGCATCGAGCGGATGCAGGATCGCGCCAGCCGCGACATCTACCGCCAGCGGCACGACGCCCAGGGCCGGTAGCTAGGATCGGCGGGCGGCTCGGGGCCGCCCGCCCTCATCCCTAGCGCCGCCCGCCGTTCGCAGCGAGAAGCTGCCGCTCGGCGAGCCGGGTCAGCCCCAGGAATTCGCGCCGCAGATCGTTGCCGCCGGCCCCGCGCTCCGCCAGCGCCCGGGCGTCGGCGAAGCTGAAGTCGCCGAGATTGGTGTCGCCCCGAAGCAATTGCCCGTAGGCCGCGACCGCGATTGCGAAGGCGGTGTCGCCGGTCGGCTGCCGCGCATTCCAGAGCAGATTGGCGCGCACCGGCTGCTCGATCAGCCGCGACTCGTCCTGGCCCGGCAATTTGTAGCGCAGGCGCAGGAAGGCGAACTCGCCATTGTCGTCGCCCATCGCCCGGCGCTGATTGCCCTCGTAGCGCCGCTGCGGCAGCCAGCCGCGGCCGCCGACCGGGACGATCTCGTAGATCGCGGTCACCTGATGCCCAGCGCCGATGTCGCCGGCATCCACCGCGTCATTGTCGAAATCCTCTTCGCGCAGCGCCCGGTTCTCATAGCCGATCAGCCGATACTCGCTGACATAGGTCGGGTTGAACTCGATCTGGATCTTCACGTCATGGGCGATGGTGAAGAGCGTCGAGCTGAGCTCGTCCTCCAGCACCTTCTGCGCCTCGCGGGGGCTGTCGATATAGGCGTAATTGCCGTTCCCGTGATCGGCGATCTGCTCCATCATCGCTTCGTTATAATTGCCGGTGCCGAAGCCCAATGTGGTGAGTGTGATCCCGTCCCGGCGCTGCCGCTCGACCAGGTTCACCAGCGCGTCATTGTTGGTGGTGCCGACGTTGAAGTCGCCGTCCGTGGCCAGGATGACGCGGTTGATGCCGTCGTCGATCATGTTCCGCCGGGCGATGTCATAGGCAAGCTGAATGCCCTGCGCGCCCGCGGTCGAGCCGCCGGCATGAAGGTTCTTCAGGCTTTCCACCACCGCATTGCGGCTCGAGGTCGGCTGCAGCACGACGCCGGCGGCGCCCGCATAGACGACGATCGAGACCCGGTCGCGCGGGGACAGCCGGTCCGCCAGCAAGGCGAGCGAGCATTGGACGAGCGGGAGCTTGTCCGGCGAGCTCATCGAGCCGGAGACGTCGACCAGGAAGACGAGGTTCGCCGCCGGCCGCTGGCTGCGCGGCAGATCGTAACCGCGCAGGCCGACACGGAGGAGACGGGTCTCCGGATTCCACGGCGTGGTGGTCATGTCGGTGTTGACGCTGAACGGCCGCGACCGGTCCTGCGGCAGCGGATAATCGTAGCGGAAATAGTTGATCAACTCCTCGGTCCTGACCGCGCCTTCGGGCGGCATCTGGCCCTGGTTCAGCATCCGGCGGACGTTGGAATAGGCGCCGGTGTCGACGTCGACCGAGAAGGTCGAGACCGGCTGGTCGGCCACCGACAGGACCGAGGAGACCTCGCGCCCGGCATAGCGTTCGCGATTCTCGGGGCTCGGCACATAGCGGGGCGCCGGCCCGTAACGCAGCCCTCTCTGGTCAATCGTGCCGGCCAAGGCGTCATTGCCGCCGGCGACGGGCTGCCTCGCGTTGCCGCGCTGAGCCTCGCTCTGAACGCGCGAGCCCGTGACCGCGATGCTCTGGTCGGCCGGCGAGGGCGGCGCATATTGGATCGGCGGCGAGGGTGGCGGCGGCGCCGGCGGCGCATTGTAGCCGTAGCGGGTGCTCGGCCGGTTGACCGCATTGCCCATCCGGCCCCGGCCATAGCCGGCATTGTCGTCATACTCGCCGCCTGCCTGCAGGAAGGGCGCGCAGCGCGCGTCGGGGTCGTCACCGCGCGGTTGGGCATAGCCCATCCGCCGGCTCTGGGCTTCGGCCGGGGCGGGTCCGATCGGGGCCGGGGGCAGGCCCGTCAGGATCAGGGCCGTCATCGTTAGCATGCCGACGATACGCATCGCGTCCTCCTCTCCGCAAGGTGATGTGATAAAGTCACACGATCGCGACTGAACGGGATATGAACCCGGGGCGCGGGCCGGGGTTAGCTGCTGATCGCCTGCTGCACGCGCCGCCGGTCGAGCCAGCCCAGCGTGTCGGCATTGAGCGCGGCGATGGTCCCGGGGCCGAGCGCGTAGAGGCTGGCGAGCATGGCCAGCCGGTGCTCCGGCCGCGCCGCGGCGAAGGCGGCGGTGACCTCGCGCATCGGCTCTCGCCTCTTCCAGGCCTGCTTCGCCTCGGCCTCGAACAGATCGTGCAGGGCGCCGGCCGAGAAATCGCGCTGCCGGGTCAGCAGCATCGCATTGGCCACCGAGTCGCTGAGCGTGCGCCCCGTCAGCGGATGGACGAAGCCGCCACGCAGACCGAGCTTCGCCACCCGCGCGCCGCCGAGCCGCCAGAAGGCCGCGAAATCGCCGCCATAAGGCAGCGGCCTGACGCTGACCTCTTCGCCTTCGGCCTCCGGTGTCCGCCAGCCCCGCGCCGCGACATAGGCGTCGAGCCGGGCGTCGGCCTCCGCGTCGGGCTGGATCCTCTCGGAGATCATCACGTCGGCGACGACCAGCCGCCTTTCGTCCAGCGGTACGCAGCTCATGAAGCGCAAGGCGCCGTCCTGCGGCACGGTCGCGTCGATCAGCACCGGCCGGTCGACCCGGTGCGGCGCCGCGAAGACATAGTCGCGCTCCACCCGGACCTCGTGGAGCAGCTCCAGCATCGAGAGATTGGCGGTGCCGCGCGCGTCGATTGCGCCCTCGGCCTTCAGCTCCTCGCCGTCGTCAAGGATGATCGCATCCTCGCGCACCGCCACGATCCTGGTGCCGAGCCGATATTGCTTCGGGTCCAGCGTCGCGACCAGAGCCTCGTGCAAGTCGCCGCCGCCGAGGCCGCTCCAGTCGAGCCTGAGGTTCCGGTTCATGCCCGGAAAGGACAGATAGATGCCCGGCCAGCGCATGATGCGCTCGGGCCCGATCAGGCCGGCGCCATCCGTGCCAAGCTCCGCGTCGGAAAAGGTCCGGGTGCCGGCGCCACCGAAGGTCTCGCCTTCCTCGACGAGGAGCAAGGGCACGTCAGGCCGGTGCCTGGCGAGAGCGAGCGCGGCGAGGGCGCCGGCAAGGCCGCCGCCCGCGATCAGGATTCCGTCACGCCGTCCCCGTGGCATAGTCTTGTCCCTAATCAGAATTTTCGTCGCGGGGCCATGGCCTTGCCGGACCAGCCTCATTTTGGGACTGTCGGAGGGCCCATATCGGATGATAAGCACAAATGGTGAACATCGCCATGCCCCCCGATTCCACGGAGCGCAATGCCGATCCGCCGCAGCGCAAGATCATTCATGTCGACATGGATGCCTTCTACGCGTCGGTCGAGCAGCGCGACAATCCGGAGCTCAGGGGCAAGCCCGTCGCGGTGGGCGGGCAGATCAGAGGGGTGGTCGCCGCCGCCTCATATGAAGCGCGCAGATTCGGCGTCCGCTCGGCCATGCCCTCGATCACCGCCAAGCGCCGCTGCCCCGACCTCATTTTCGTGAAGCCGCGCTTCGACGCCTATCGCGAGGTCAGCCACCAGATCCGCGCCATCTTCCATGAGTACACGCCGCTGGTGGAGCCACTCAGCCTGGACGAGGCCTATCTGGACGTGACCGAGGATCTGAAGGGGATCGGCATCGCCACCACCATCGCCCGGGAGATCCGGGCGCGGATCAAGGCGGAGACCGGGCTCACCGCCTCGGCCGGCGTCTCCTACAACAAGTTCATCGCCAAGCTCGCCTCGGACCAGAACAAGCCGGACGGCCTCTGCGTGATCCCGCCGGCCAAGGGCGAGGCCTTCGTCGCGACTTTGCCGGTCTCGCGCTTCCACGGCATCGGCCCGAAAACCGCGGAGAAGATGGCGAAGCTCGGCATCCAATATGGCGCCGATCTGCGCGCCCAGAGCCTCGCCTTCCTGCAGCACAATTTCGGCAGCTCCGGCGACTATTATTACAATCTCGCCCGCGGCATCTGCCACCGCCAGGTGAAGCCGAACCGGCCCTATAAATCGATCGGCGCCGAGGACACGTTCATGACCGACCTGATCGACGAGGCGCCTTTGGTCGCCGAGTTGGACAGGATCAGCCAGACGGTCTGGCGCCGCATCGAGGAGAAGGTGATCAAGGGCCGCACCGTCACTCTGAAGGTCAAGTTCCGGGACTTCCAGATCGTCACCCGCGCGAAGAGCCTGGACCGCAACGTCGCCGACCGGGAGGAATTCCTGGGGATAGGCGTCGGCCTGCTCCGCACGATGCTCCCTCTCGCCAAGCCGGTCCGGCTCATCGGCCTCACTTTGTCCAACCTCACCGAAAGCGCGGACCGCGACGATCTGGAGCCCGAGGCGCTGGCGCTGGAGTTGCCCCTCTAGGCGCGCCGGACGGCGAAGGTGCCCGCCGGGCTCGGCCGCAACACCTCCTGCGCGGGCGCCGACCCGTCAAGCCAGCCCGCCCAGTCGGCGCGCGGGACGATCACGATCTGGCGGCTGTGATAAGGCTGGATGTCCGGCCCCGGCTCGACGGTCAGCATCGTGCAGGCTTCGCCGACGGTCTCATGCGTGCGCCACAGGCCGGCAATGCCGAACAGCGCCTCGCCCTCGGTGGTGAACAGCCAGCGCGTCTTGCGCTTCGAGCCGTCTTCGGGTGCCGTATATTCGTAGAAGCCGTCGGCCATGATCAGGCAACGGCCCTGGCTGGCCGAATTGCGGAAGTCGCGCCCTTCGCTTCGATAGTTGAACACCGGCTTGCCGGTCGGCCCGGGCCAGCTCCAGCGCCGCTGCACCAGCTCGGCGGCGCGTTCCTCGTCAGCGAAGCTCCAGCGGGCGATCGCGCTCGGATCGGTGATCCTGATCGAGTCGAGCGCGGCGAGGTTCGGCGCGCTTTCCGGGAAGCGCAGCTTGATGCGGAGCTGGGCAAAGGCATCGGAGATCTTGCCCAGCTCCACATTGCGGCGATGCTCGTTGCACATGGCGGCGACCCTGGAAGAAACGCCGCCGCCAGACAAGCCGCCTAGGCGGCGGCCACCCAATTGCCGTGGAAGCCCGGCGGGATGCGGTGCGGCAATTGCACCCGCGCCACCGGCTCGCCCTCGAAATCCTGCGCGTCGAGGATGACCAGCTCCGTCGTCTCGCCGGCGAGGTCGATGACCAGCCCGATCAGCCAGCCCTCATCCTCCGCCGCGTCGGCGCTGGCCGGCACAAAGACGAACTCGCCCGGATGCTTGTCCGGGCCGAAGCTGTGCATCTGCCGCGTGCCGGTCTCGAGATCGTGCTTCAGCAGGCCGCCGCCGAGAAAGGCGCCGCCAAGCATCATCGTATAAGCGTAGCGATAGGGCAGGCCGAAAAGCCGCTCGTCGGGCCGCGGGAATTCCTGCGGCGTCGGGTCGATGACGCGCCGGGTCACCGTCCGGCTCTCCGGATCGATCGTCCAGCGCTCCAGCCCGGTGCGCTTCGCATCCGGCCCCGCCTTGCTGTCGGTGAACATCGTCTCGTGCACGACGGCGTCGAGGATCACCGTCCCGTCCGCCGCGTCATAGGCATTGACCACGTGGAAGACGTAGCAGGGCTCGACGGCGCACCAGATCACGCCCTGCGCGCCGCCTTCCCGCGGCAGCAGGCCGATCCGCGCCGGGTGCGCCGGGTTCCAGCGATAGGGGAAGCTCTGCCCCTTCATGGCCGCGTCCATGCTGAAGGTGACCGGCAGGTCGAGGATGATCGCGAAACGCTGCGTGATCGCGCAGTCGTGGATCATCGGCCCCTGCGCCACCGGGATTTCGACATTGCGCCGCGCCTTCCCCTCTGGCGTCACCACCACGTAGCGGATCGCCGCCGGGTTCATCGCGTCATAGCAGATGCCGTGCATCTCGCCGGTCAGCGGGTCGACATGGGGATGAGCGGTGAAGCTGCCGCCGAGCGTGCCGCCAAAGTCGGTGTAGCGCAGGGTCTCCAGCGTCTCGCCAATCTCGACCGGGGTGCTCCCCGCCTCGACCAGGCCCAGGGCCTTCCCGTCGAAGCCGATGACATTGGTGTTCACAGTGTCGAACAGGTGCCGGGGCCCCTCCGTCCGCGGTTCGCCGAGCGCCGTCGTCACCGCCTCGGACCGCACCCAGCGGTTGCGGTACCAGCGCGCCTTGCCGCCTTCCAGCTTCAGGCCGTGGATCATGCCGTCGCCGGCGAACCAGTGATAATTGGCCGGGTCCGCCTTCATCGGGTTCGGGCCGATGCGGAGGTAGCGCCCGTCGAGGGACGTGGGGATGGCGCCGATCACCGGCAGCTCGGTGATGGTCAGCTCCTCGGTCATCGGCCGGTGCGCGCCGGTCAGAAAGGGGTTGGGCACAGCCGTCTCCGTCACGGGGGCTTCCCGGTCGGCGATGAGAGTGTCGGTGCTTGCCATGATGCGACTCGCTCGCTAGATGTTGATGGCGTTAACATAGCGGTGGAAGATGACAGTGTCAACATCGAAGACCTATCATCATGGCGATCTGCGCGCGGCGGCGATCGAGGCGGGGCTCGGCCTGCTGGAGGAGCGCAAGGCGGACGATCTCGGCCTGCGCGAAGTCGCGCGCGCCGTCGGGGTCAGCGCGACCGCGCTCTACCGCCATTTCCCGGACAAGGCGGCGTTGCTCCGCACGCTGGCCCATGCCGGCCTGGACCGGCTGGCCGCGGCGCAGCGGGAAGCGGCGGCAGCGGCGGGCGGCGGCGAGTCCGGCTTTGGCGCCACCGGCCGCGCCTATGTCCATTTCGCGCTGGCGAATCCGGCGCTCTTCCGCCTGATCTTCTCGGCGTCGCCTGAGCCGGGAGACCCGTTCAGCCGCCCTGCCGAGGAGATGCCCGAGGCCTTCCGCATGCTCTGGGACAATGCCGCGCGCCTCGCCCCGCCCGACGCCGGCCCGCAGGCCGCGCCGCTCATTGCGCTGGAGGCCTGGGCCCTCGTCCACGGCCTCGCCATCCTGATCCTCGACGGCCAGATCCCGCGCAACGATGCCCTGATCGACGCGATCCTGACCAAGGACGCGCTCTAGAGTTCTTCTTCGGCCATCCGCGCCTTGTGATAGCGGGTGCGAAACCAGATGATCGCGATCAGGTTGAGCCAGCCCACCGCAATGACACCCCATCCGATCGGGGGCAGCGCGCCGCCGATGCCGGCGAACCGGGCATAGAGGACAACGCCCGTGCCGATCACGATCAGCAGCAGGCCCAGCACCCGCGGCACCCGCATCAGCCGTCTCAGCTCCTGCTGATAGGCCGCACGTTCCATCGGGTCGCTCAGATCGGGCCGCATTTTCTCGTCTCCCCTGCGCCACCGACCCTAGCGTCCGCTGTCCGGCCGGGCTAGACAGGGCTCATCCCCGGGGGACCGCGCCTGAGCGGTTGAGATATGGCTGAGGCCATGACCCGCCGAACCTGATCCGGCTGACACCGGCGTAGGGAGGGAGGCTCTCACCGGCTCTCCCTCCGCTTTTGGAGAGCATAGATGGCCGATATCCCCGCCCGCACAGAGTTAAAGGTCACCACCGGCCCGATCCGCGGCAGCCGCAAGGTGCATGTCGGCGAGCATCGCGTCGCGATGCGCGAGATCGATCTCGAGCCCAGCTCGGGCGAGCCGCCCTTGCGGGTCTATGATTGCTCCGGCCCCTACACCGATCCCGCCGCCAGCATCGACATCATGGCCGGCCTGCCCGAGCTGCGCCGCGACTGGATCCGCGCCCGCGGCGATGTCGAGGAGGTGCTGCAGCGCGAGGTCCGCCCCGAGGATAATGGCCAGCTCGGGCCTGATCGCTCGGGCGGCGTCCAGCCCTTCCCGAACGTCCGCCGCAAGGTCCTCCGCGCCAAAGCCGGCGCCAACGTCTCCCAGATGCATTACGCCCGCAAAGGCATCATCACCCCCGAAATGGAATATGTCGCGGTCCGCGAGAATCTCGGCCGCGAGCAGATCATCGGCCACATCCGGGACGGCCAGGACTTCGGCGCCGCCATCCCCGATTATGTCACCCCCGAATTCGTCCGCGACGAGGTCGCCCGCGGCCGCGCGATCATCCCCAACAACATCAACCATCCCGAGTCCGAGCCGATGGCGATCGGCCGCAACTTCCTGGTCAAGATCAACGCCAATATCGGCAATTCGGCGGTGGCCTCCGATGTCGCCTCGGAGGTCGACAAGATGGTCTGGGCGATCCGCTGGGGCGCGGACACGGTCATGGACCTCTCGACCGGCCGCAACATCCACGACACCCGCGAATGGATCATCCGCAACAGCCCCGTGCCGATCGGCACCGTGCCCATCTACCAGGCGCTGGAGAAGGTCGGCGGCGTCGCCGAGGACCTGACCTGGGAAATCTACCGCGACACCCTGATCGAACAGGCCGAGCAGGGCGTCGATTATTTCACCATCCATGCGGGCGTCCGCCTGCCCTACATTCCCCTGACGGCAAAACGCGTCACCGGCATCGTCAGCCGCGGCGGCTCGATCATGGCGAAATGGTGCCTCAGCCACCATCAGGAGAGCTTCCTCTACACGCGCTTCGACGAGATTTGCGAGATCATGAAGGCCTATGACATCGCCTTCTCGCTCGGCGATGGCCTGCGCCCCGGCTCCATCGCCGACGCCAATGACGAGGCCCAGTTCGCCGAACTCGCCACCCTGGGCGAGCTCACCCAGATCGCCTGGCGCCATGACGTCCAGGTGATGATCGAGGGCCCGGGCCATGTGCCGATGCACAAGATCAAGGCCAATATGGACAAGCAGCTCGAGGCCTGCGGCGAGGCGCCCTTCTACACGCTCGGGCCGCTCACCACCGACATCGCCCCGGGCTATGATCACATCACCTCGGCGATCGGCGCCGCGATGATCGGCTGGTTCGGCACGGCGATGCTTTGCTACGTGACGCCCAAGGAGCATCTCGGCCTCCCGGATCGCGACGACGTGAAGGTCGGCGTCGTCACCTACAAGCTCGCCGCCCATGCCGCCGATCTCGCCAAGGGGCACCCCGCCGCGAAGCTGCGCGACGACGCCTTGTCACGCGCCCGCTTCGAATTCCGCTGGCGCGACCAGTTCCATCTGTCGCTGGATCCCGACACGGCCGAGCAATATCACGACCAGACCCTGCCGGCCGAAGGCGCGAAGACCGCCCATTTCTGCTCGATGTGCGGCCCCAAATTCTGCTCGATGAAGATCACCGCCGAAGTGCGCGAGTTCGCGAAAAAGCAGAACCAGGGCGCCGACGCCTTCATCGCCGCTACTCCCGTTACGGAGGCGGAGGCGGAGGCCGGCATGGCGGCGATGAGCAAGGTCTTTCGCGAGACCGGCGGCGAGCTTTACATGGGCGCCGGCGGCAGGGAGCACGACTGAGTCGATGCAAAGGGGCCGCCGGATGCCATTTCGCTGTTTCAGGCGGCCCAACTCTCGTATCATGTGCCCGGAACGACCGGAATTGCAGAGGGAGGGATCTGGCTATGTCCGACGATAAACAGGCCGAGAAGGTCGACATTACCAAAGCCTGGGCTGCGACGCAGGACCAGAAGGGTGCGGCCAAGCGGCTGCGGATCTACGCCGCGCTCTGCTGGGCCGTCGCCATCGGCACCGAGATTGCCGGCATCGTCATGCTCAAGCAGCACAAGTTCGATCATGGCAATCTGGTGTTGCTGATCGGCCTTCTGGTCGTGATCGCGGCGTTCGCGATCGGCGGCAGCCTGATGTGGAAAGCGGCGAACAAGCACGATCCGGCCAGCAAGGCCGACGGCTTCCGGTTCTTCGTCCAGAACCAACTCGGGGCGATCGTCACCTTGGTCGCCTTCCTCCCGTTGATCGTTCTGATCTTCATGGACAAGGACATGGATCCGAAGAACAAGCGGATCGCCGGGGGCGCCGGTGTCGTTCTGGCCGCCATCGCCGCTTTCATCGGGATCGATTTCAGTCCGCCTTCGGTCGAACAATATACCCAGGACATGAATACCTGCGCCGATCAGATCAGGTCGGGGCAGAACACCACCGCCTGTTCGCCCGAGGTCGCCGCGCAGGCGCAGGACATCGCCAGGGATTCCCACGCGGTGACGGACGCGACGCGGAGCGCCGCAAACCCGGCGGGCCAGGATGTCGTCTACTGGATCGCGCCGGAGAACGGCGCCGCGAGGGCCTCGACGGCGCACGTCTTCCACCTCTGCCAGGGCGTGAGCCCGCTGCGCGGCAAGACCGTCAACCATGGCTCCGTGGCGGAGGCCTATGCGCAAAACGCCACCCGCATCACCCAGCAGATCGCGATGGAGCAGCGGCAATGCGGCTTCACCGGGGCAGCGCAGGCGTCCGGCAACAGCGCCTCCGGTTCGGCGGCTCCCAGCACAGCCAATGCGGAGGCTCCAGCCGCAGGGGGGAAATAACAGCCTTCCTCGCCCGCCTCGCCGCCGACGCCTTGCCCGCCACGCCGGTGACCGAGGCCGAAGCAGAGGCGGGGCCGGCTTGTCCGCCGAAGCTTTAGCGGAGGCAGGCATGGCCGGGATGAGCACAGTGTTCAAGGAAGCCGGCAGCGGGCTCTACATGGGCGCGGGCGGCAGGGTGCGCGACTGCTGGAAGTGAAGAATGCAATTGGCGCTAGGAAGCGAGCGTCCTTAGCTTCTGAATTTGGCCTTCTAGGCTCCGCGCGCGGGCATTGAGCGAGGCCTTCTCGGCTTCGTCCGTGGCAAGACGGGCTTCTAAGCGAGCGTCTTGCATCTTTTTGTAGTGACGATGAGGCACGCAGACTTTGCCGGGTGCGACCATAATCCCGGTTATTTCCGCAGCACGATTGTGGTGACGCCGCTCTTTCTTTCGGGCGTGCTTGTGTCCGTAGGTGTGCAGGATTTGCTTCACACGCCAGACCAATGCCTCGGGAATGCTCGGACCGGAAATCGTGATGTCATCCACGTACACGGTCAGCGTACACCCGGCCTCACTGACGAGAGCGGCGATCTTCTCCCACATCGGCTCGCAGCTATAGAACGAAAGAATCGGGCTGCAGGGGCTCCCTTGGAATTACGGTGACAGTGCACTAAATTCCCGCGGCTTGCCTCCCCGGCCGGCCCAAGCCCGGAACGAGCGCTTCCGCATAGACTCCGCGCGCAGCACCGGCCCCCTGATCCAGGGCGGGGACGGCGCGACCGCGGTCAGGGCACCAGCCGCTGAAAGAACCCCACTGCCCGCGCCGCCTCCGCGCCGGCATCCGCCGCGATCGGCACGCGGAGGTGCCCGCGATAGCGCGCGGTGCGGCCCTGCGTGCCTGCGCCCACGATCGTCAGCCTCATGGAGAATTCGACCGCCGGCACGCTGCCATGCGCGATACGGGCGTGGGTGAAGCGCGACATGCCCCGCGCGGCGAGCCGGAACAAGGTATGCCCGGCGAGCACGGCATCCGCGGAGAAGATGACCGGCAGCCCGTGCGACCAGTCGCCACACGGGAGTCGCCAGTTGTTCCGCGGCTTGCCGCGCGCCCGCTCGGCGTCGCGGAAGCGCGCGAACTCGTCGGGCGCGACGGTCCAGCTGCCGATCACGCCCTCGCCCCGGCGCAGCCTCCAGACCAGTCTCCAGGCATAGAAATAATTGGCGGCCAGCAGCAGGCCCGCGATCAGCGCGACCATGCCCAGCGGCCGGATGGAGGGCATCGGCCCTTCCGGCGCCGGCGGGTCAGGAAAGGCCAGACTCCAGATCAGGACGGCCGCCCCGCTCGCGGCCACCGCCGCTGCAATCCCGGCTTTCAGCCCCGGCCTCGTGATCCCGCGATCCCGCATCCCGCATCCCGCATCCCGCCCCTTATTGCCCTGCAGGCGCCCGTGCCGCCATCCCCGCCGTTGTCGACGGTTCATCGCCGCTCCGCTGGATTACGGTGACAGTGCATTAAATTCCCGCAGCTTGCCGCCCCGGCGCGGCACCCCCTACCGCTTCCGCACAAACTCCGCCCGCAGCACCAGACCCCTGATCCCCTCAAACTTGCAGTCGATCTCCTGCGGGTCGCCGGTCAGCCGGATCGACCTGATCAACGTCCCTTGCTTCAGCGTGCGGCCCGCGCCCTTGACCTCCAGGTCCTTGATCAACGTGACCTGATCGCCGTCGGCCAGCAAATTCCCGACCGCGTCGCGCACCTCGACGGCGCCCTCGGCGGCGCGTTTCGCCGCCAGCTCGCCCGCCGGCAGCCATTCGCCGCTCTCCTCGTCGAAATGATAGTCGTCGTCGCCGGCCATGTCGGGTCTCCTGTGCGCCGCCGCTCTGGCAGCCGAATGCGCATTTGGCCAGTGGCGGCGCCCTTGCGCCGCTCGCTCGATCGCGCCGCAGGCGGTCAATACCTCCATTCCGGATCGGATTCCGCTTTCCTAATAGGATTTCGTCTGTCCTACGCTGGGGATGACCGACTCATCCGCTCCCGACGACGAGACCGGGCAAGACCTCGTCCCCGCCGCGCCGCCACCGGCGCCGATCCGATTCGATCCTGCCGGCGCCGCCGCTCTTCCCGAGGAGGAGCCGGACGAGCCCGAGCTCGACGCCCATGGCTTCGATCCCGCCCGCTATCGCTGGGTTCCCGTGCTCCGCAAGCCGCGCCGCGACGGCTTCACGCCGCAGCGGCAATTGGATTTCATCCGCACGCTCGCCGATACCGGTATCGTGGAGCAGGCGGCGGCGGCGGTCGGCATGACGGTCGGCTCCTGCTATCGCCTGCGCAACGCCCCCGAGGGCGTGGCCTTCGCTGCGGCCTGGGAGACGGCCCTGACCCATGCGGCCCGGCGGCTGGTCGATGTCGCGTTCGAGCGCGCGGTCAACGGGTCGGACGAGCCGGTCTTCGACAAGCAGGGCCGCAAGGTTGGCCGGCGGATGCGGCAGAATGACCGGCTGCTGATGTTCCTGCTGCGCGGCTACCTGCCGGAACGCTTCCGCTACGCCCATCGCGACCTGCGCCAGGCCGACGAGCCCATGCCGCCGGCCGAGCCCTCGCTGGACGAGGCGCTGGCGCGGCTCGGGCCGGTCGAGCCCCCCGAGCCCCATCTGCTGCTGCCGCCCGACGCGCTGGCGGATGCGCTCGACACGGCCGACCTGCTCGACGGCGAATTGCCGCACTGGCATCGCGGCCGGGGCGACGCCGAGCGCGACGCCGCTGCGGGCTGGGAGCCGCCGGTCAATCCGGAGCTGGAGCGCCTGCTCCGTCCCGACCGTGGCGCTGAGGGCGATGAGGAGGGCGCGCTCTAGGCCTCGCTTTTGCCTCTCTTTTCCATGTCCGATCGCGACAAAAGCCTCCCCACCAAATCGCGGGCTTGCCCGCCGAAGCCTCGCCGAAGGCGGGAAAAGCAAGGACGAACATTGTCCCGCCTGCCGCCTTTCCATAAGGAGGGCCCGCTTCTCACCGTCCCGGAGGGACCGATGTTCGCTTATCTTGCCAGGCCTCTCGCCGCCGCCGCGCTTGCCGCCGCGGGCCCCCTCGTCGCGCAGCCGGCGCCACCGGTGCACGCCACCGCCCCGGCGCCGGGCGAGACCCAGTCCTCGGAGCAGGACGTCATCGTCACCGGCCGGCTGGAGCGCGAGCGGGAGATACGCGATTTCGTCGGCGCCCTGACCCAGTCGGCGCCGATGACCGGCCAGATCAGCCGCTTCGAGGATGCGATCTGCCCGGCCGCTTATGGCCTCAGCGCCTCCGTGCGCGAGACGATCGTGAACCGCATGCGCCAGGTCGCGGCCTATGTGGGCCTGCGCGTCGCGCGCGCGGGCTGCCGGCCCAACCTGCTGCTGATGGTGACGCGGGACAAGCGTGCTTTTCTCGGCCAGCTCGCCGACCGCTATCCGCAATATTTCGACGAGGAGGAGAACAGCCCCCGCCGCGTCATCGCCCAGCCGGGGCCGGTCTCCGCCTGGCACGCCGCGATCGAGCTCAACGCCGAGGGCCAGCCTTTGTCCGTGCAGGGCGGCTTCGGCGTCAACCGCACCGGCCGGGGCCAGTCGCATATCACCGCCGCCACCCGCCCCGTCTTCACCGCCGCCGCGGTGGTCGTGGAGAGCCAGGCGCTGGCCGGCCTCTCGACCATCCAGCTCGCCGATTATGCCCTGATGCGCGGCCTTGCCCGCACCGATCCGCACCGGCTCACCGCCGCCTCGCCGCCCTCGATCCTCACCGCGATCGAGGCGCCGATGGGCAGCGAAGTGCCGATCACCATCACCCGCTGGGATCTCGGCTTCCTGCGCGGGCTCTATGCCAGCCAGGCCAATCTCCGCGCCCCGCAGCAGCGCGGCGAGATCGGCCGGCAGGTCGGCTCGGAGCTCAACCGTCCGGAGAATGAGCGGAACTAGGCTGCGGGCGCAGCGCCCCGGTCGCCCCATCCGGCGCCTTGGTCGCAGGCCGCTCCCCTGATCCGCCAGACTGGATCAGGCGGGCCGCCAACCAGGGAGATGCATGATGAACCTCAATAAGGCGCTTTGGGAGAAAGGCGATTTCACCCGCATTGCCGAGACGATGCGGGACGCCGGCGAGGACCTTGTCGCTGAGCTCGGCATCGCCGCCGGCATGGAGATGCTCGATCTCGGCTGCGGCGACGGCACCACCGCTTTGCCCGCCGCGCGCATCGGCGCCAACGTGCTCGGCGTCGATATTGCCGGGAATCTCGTCGCTGCGGGCAATGCGCGCGCGACCGCCGCGGGCCTCGCCAATCTCCGCTTCGAGGAAGGCGACGCCTCCGCGCTCACCAATGTCGCCGGAGACCGCTTCGATCTCGTTCTCACCATGTTCGGCGCGATGTTCGCGCCGCGCCCGCACGACGTCGCGAAGGAGATGGTCCGCGTCACCCGCCCCGGCGGCCGCATCGTCATGGGCAACTGGATTCCCGGCGATCCCACCTTGGTCGCGCAGATCCTCAAGATCAGCGCCGCTTATACGCCGCCGCCGCCCGAGGGCTTCATCAGCCCGGTGACCTGGGGCGTCGAGGCCAATGTCCGCGAGCGGTTCGGCGATGCCGGCGTCGCCGCGGAGAACATCGCCTGCGCGCCCGCCATCTGGCTGTTCCGCCACGATGGCCCGCCCGCCGAGTTCCTGGACATCTTCCGCCTCTATTACGGCCCGACCATGAACGCATATGCGGCCGCCGCCGCCGCCGGGCGCGAGGCGGAGCTGCATGCCGAGCTGATCGACCTGTTCGAAGCGCAGAACCGGGCCGGGTCGGACCGCACCGAAATCCCCGCCACTTATTTGCGGGTGACCGTCGACAAGGCCTAGACTGGCGGCGTGAAGGCCCTGCTCGCCCCGCTCTACCGCCTGCAGCGCCTCGTCTGGCGCGTTGTCCGCCCGCGCACGCGGGGCGTGAAAGTGATGGTGTTCAACGACGCGGGCGAGTTGCTGCTGGTCCGCCACTCCTACGGCAACAGGGCCCTGTTCATGCTCCCCGGCGGCGGCATCCGCCCGTTCGAGCAGCCCGCCGTCGCCGCCGTTCGTGAAATCCGCGAGGAGCTTGGCTGTCCGCTCGAGGGCCTCGCTTTGGTCTCGATCCACAGCGCAACGTCGGAAGGCAAGCGTGACACCGTCCACCTCTACCGCGCCCGCGCCACCGGCGAGATCCGCATCGACGGCGTCGAGATCGAGGAAGCCCTTTACGTCGGCTTGGACGCCCTCCCGCTCAGCGTCTCCCCCGCCACCCGCCGCCGCATCGCCGAGCATCGCGGCGAACTGGAGGCGGACGGGCGCTGGTAGGGTTGCGTCAGGCGGTTGAAGGCGCGGACGGTTTCATTAGGGAGGGGCTGTGGCCGTCACTCGCCTCTCGCTGACCGACTTCCGCTCCTACGCGGATGCCCTGCTCGCGCCCGGGCCGGGCTTCGTGATCCTCACCGGCGAGAATGGGGCGGGGAAGACCAATGTGCTGGAGGCCGTTTCGCTTCTCTCGCCCGGCCGGGGGCTGCGCGGCGCGGCGCTCGTCGACATGGCGCGCAAAGGCGGAGCGGGTGGCTTCGCCGTTGCGGCGCGGATCGGGGACGTGGACGTCGGCACTGGCACCGTTGCCGCCGCGCCGGAGCGCCGGCAGGTCCGCATCAATGGCGCGCCGGCTTCGGCCAACAGCTTGTCCGAATGGCTCTCCGTACTCTGGCTGACCCCCGCGATGGACCGGCTGTTCGCCGACGCCGCCTCGGGCCGGCGTCGCTTTCTCGACCGGTTGGTCCTGGCCCTGCACCCCGATCATGCCATGCACAGCACCCGCTATGACGCGGCGATGCGGGCGAGGAACAAGTTGCTCGCCGAAGAGGGGCCATGGGACGCGGCCTGGCTCGATGCGCTGGAGGCGCGCATGGCGGAGCATGGCGCCACCATTGCCGAGGCGCGCGCCGTCACCGTTGTCGCCTTGGCCGAGCGGCTGGCGGCGGCGCCTGAGGGACCCTTCGCGCGGGCGCTGATCGCACTGGAAGGCGGCGAGCCCGCCCCGCTCGCGCCGGCGCGCGCGCGCGATGCCGCTGCCGGGCGGACTCTTGCCGGTCCGCACCGCGCCGACTTTGTCGTCACCCATAGCGCCAAGAACCAGCCGGCCGGCCTCTGCTCGACCGGCGAGCAGAAGGCGCTCCTCATCGGTCTGATCCTCGCCCATGCCGATCTCGTTGCCGAGCGCACGCAGCGCCGCCCCATCCTCCTGCTCGACGAAATTGCCGCCCATCTGGACCCGCTTCGCCGCGGCGCCCTGTTCGCGCGGCTGGCGGAGGCCGGCGGCCAGGTCTGGATGACCGGGACCGAGCCTGCCTTGTTCAGCGGCATTGGCGCCGCCACCCACCTCGCGCTTCCGCTCCGCGGGTGAACCTCGTCTGTCGATGCGCCTAACCTTGGGTTCACCGCCCGGGGCCCACGCTGGCGGCATCACGAGAAAAAAGAGGAATACATCATGCGTAAATTGCTTCTGCTCGGCGCCACGGCGGCCGCAGCCATCGCCGCTGGTGGCCCCGCTTCGGCACAGGACCGATGGGACTGGAACGGCGGCCGCGACGGCGACCGCGAATACCGCCTCATCGGGCCAGGCGTCCCGCAACTCTATCCCGAGCTGCGCCGCACCAATCGTGGCCGCGCCTTCGTCATGCGCAATTTCGATTTCAACCGTGACGGGCTGGTGAACCGGCGCGAGGCCGCAGCGGCCAATCGTGCCTTTGAGTCCGTGGCCGGTCGCGAGCGCGAGAGCTTCGACTGGGATTCGCGCGGCGACCGCCGCGCGGACCGTGACGACGATCGCCGCGGCCCGGGGCCGGAGCGCGCGGGCGGCTGGGACCGTTCGGCGATGCGCGCCTATAATTTTCGCCAGACGGCGCAGGGCGCGCGCATGACCATGCAGGAGGATGTGCTGTTCGCAACGGACAGCGACGTGCTCCGCCCGATGGCGATCGAGCGGCTGCGTCCGCTGGCCGGCTATCTGCGCGCCAACCCCGGTGTCCGCGTGGCGATCGACGGCCACACGGATTCGCGTGGCACCGATGCGCACAACCAGGATCTGTCCGAGCGGCGCGCGCAAAGCGTCCGCGAGGCGCTGGACGCGATGGGTGTGACCCGCGCTCGTTTTCGCGTCGCCGGCCATGGCGAAAGCAGCCCCGTGGCCTCCAACGCGACCCCCGCGGGCATGCGCCTCAACCGTCGCGTCGAAGTGACTTTGCTCGGCCGCCGCGCCAGCGAGTTCTGACCGGAATCCGCTCCGCCCGCGACACGCGCGGACGGGGCGGATTCTCCGCGTTTTTCCTTGGGTTTCGCCCCCCGATTCCCTATATGCTTGCTATGACAGACACCCCCAATGACAACAGCTACGGCGCCGATTCCATCAAGGTGCTGAAAGGCCTCGATGCGGTCCGCAAGCGGCCGGGCATGTATATCGGCGACACGGATGACGGTTCGGGCCTCCACCATATGGTGTTCGAGGTCTCCGACAATGCGATCGACGAGGCTTTGGCCGGCCATTGCGACCGGATTTTGATCACGCTCAATCCCGACGGCTCGGTCTCCGTCGAGGATAATGGCCGCGGTATTCCCACCGGGATTCACGAGGAGGAGGGCGTTTCCGCCGCCGAGGTCATCATGACCCAGCTCCATGCGGGCGGGAAGTTCGACAACACCTCGGACGAGAATGCCTATAAGGTTTCGGGCGGCCTGCACGGCGTCGGCGTCAGCGTGGTAAACGCGCTGTCGGAAACACTCGATCTCACCATCTGGCGCGACGGCGAAGAGCATTGGATGCGCTTCCGCCTTGGCGATGCGGAAAATCCGCTGAAGGTCGTCGGCCCGGCGCCGGCGGGCAAAAAGGGCACCAAGGTCACTTTCCTGCCGAGCCCCGAGACGTTCAAGATCACCGAGTTCGACTTCGACACGCTGGAGCATCGCTTCCGCGAGCTCGCCTTCCTCAACTCGGGCGTGCGCCTGATCCTCACCGACGCACGGCACGAGGACGAGAAGAGCGTCGAATTGTTCTACGAGGGCGGGATCGGTGCCTTCGTGCGCTATCTCGACCGCGCCAAGACCGCGCTCATCCCCGACCCGATCTCGGTCACCGGCCAGCGCGACGATATCGGCATCGAGGTCGCGCTCGAATGGAACGACTCCTATTACGAGCAGGTCCTCTGCTTCACCAACAACATCCCGCAGCGCGACGGCGGCACCCATCTCGCCGCCTTCCGGGCAGCGCTCACCCGCACGCTCAACAATTATGCCGAGAAGTCCGGCATCATGAAGCGCGAGAAGGTGAACCTGACCGGCGAGGACATGCGCGAGGGGCTGACCGCGATCGTCTCGGTGAAATTGCCCGATCCCAAATTCGGGTCGCAGACCAAGGACAAGCTCGTCTCCTCCGAGGTCCGTCAGCCGCTGGAAAGCCTGATGGCTGACAAGATGGCGGAATGGCTGGAAGAGAATCCGGGCCACGCCCGCACCATCATCCAGAAGATCATCGACGCCGCCGCCGCCCGCGAGGCCGCGCGCAAGGCGCGCGAGGCCAGCCGCAAGTCGGTGCTCGGCATTGCCTCTCTGCCCGGCAAGCTGGCCGACTGCCAGGAGAAGGACCCGGCCAAGTCCGAACTGTTCCTGGTCGAGGGCGATTCCGCCGGCGGGTCCGCCAAGCAGGGCCGCAACCGCGAGATCCAGGCGATCCTGCCCCTCAAGGGCAAGATCCTGAACGTCGAGCGTGCCCGCTTCGACCGGATGCTGTCGTCGAAGGAGGTCGGCACCCTGATCCAGGCGATCGGCACCGGCATCGGCCGCGACGATTTCAACATCGAGAAACTGCGCTACCACAAGATCGTCATCATGACGGACGCCGACGTGGACGGGGCGCACATCCGGACCCTTTTGCTCACCTTCTTCTACCGGCAGATGCCGGAGATCATCGAGCGCGGGCACCTCTATATCGCCCAGCCGCCGCTCTACAAAGTCGCGAAGGGCCGCTCCGAGGTCTATCTCAAGGACAATGCTGCGCTGGACGATTATCTGATCGACGCCGGCGTCGGTCTGACCGCGCTCGAAACGCCAGCCGGGCCGCGCTCCGGCGAGGATCTCAGGGCGCTCGCCGATCATGCCCGCAAGGTGCGCTCGCTCATGACCTACGTGCCGCGGCGTTACGATCCGGCGATCATCGAGGCGCTGGCGCTGACCGGGGCGCTCAACCCGAACCTGTCCGACCGGACCGATGCGCTGGCGCTCACGGCTTTGTGGCTGAACGAGGTCGATGTGGAGGCGCGCTGGTCCGGCGAGGTCGGGGCCGACGGCGACTATGTGCTGCGCCGGCTCTGGCGCGGGGTCACCGACCATCATGTCATTGATCATAAATTCCTGGTCTCGGCCGAGGCGCGCAAGCTGCACGGCCTCTGCGCGCCGGAAGCGGAAACCTATGCCGGCCCGTCGCGCCTCGTCTCGCTGCGCGGCTCGTCGGTGGCGACAGAGCCGCAGGAAGAGGCCGAGGAGAATGAGGGGGGTGGGCCGAAGGTGCAGGCCCCCGATCCGCGCGGCGCGCTTGTCACCCGGCCGACCCAATTGCTCGACGCGATCCTCGCCGCGGGCCGCAAGGGGCTCGGCGTCCAGCGCTACAAGGGCCTTGGCGAGATGAACGCCGAGCAGCTCTGGGAGACCACGCTGGACCCGACCAACCGCGCCCTGCTCCAGGTCGAGGTCACCCAGGCCGACGTCGCCGACGAGATCTTCACCCGCCTGATGGGCGACGTCGTCGAACCGCGCCGCGACTTCATCCAGGAAAATGCGCTGAACGTGGCGAATCTGGACGTCTGAGGCGTCCGCACCCACTCGCAGGCACACTGGAATGAAGATCGGGGACGGGACACGGAACTGAACCGGGCGCGGTCGCTTTCCTGTTCGCGGGCATCGGGCTAGCCAAGGAACGAATGAGCGACGCGGAAGCACAGATCCGGCCGATGGAGGTCGCTGGCAATCGTCTGACCCTGTTGCCGGACGGGCCGGAACGGCTTGAGGCGCTGATCGCCCTCATTGAGGGCGCGGCGGAATCGCTCCGCGTCCTTTATTATATCTGGGAGGACGATAGCGCCGGACGGCGGGTGCGCGACGCCCTGGTCGCCGCGGCGGCGCGGGGGGTGAAGGTGTCCTTGCTGGTCGACGGTTTCGGCGCCTCCTCGGCGCCAAAGGGCTTCTTCCAGCCGCTGATCGACGCGCAGGCGCGCTTCTGCCGCTTCGTGCCGCGCTGGGGGCGGCGCTATCTCCTGCGCAACCACCAGAAGCTGGCTTTGGCGGACGGACGCAAGGCGATCGTCGGTGGCTTCAACATCTCGGCCGACTATTTCGGAACGATCGCCGAGGGCGCCTGGCGCGATCTCGGCCTGGAGGTGGACGGGCCGACCACCCATCATCTGGTCCGCTATTTTGATGCACTGTTCGACTGGGCGGAGACGGAGGACGCCTCGATCCGGCGCCTCAGGCGGATGCTCAGTCATTATTCGGTGCAGGACGGGCCGTTGCACTGGCTGTTCGGCGGGCCGACGCGGCGGCTCTCGCCCTGGGCCAAATCGGTCAAGGCCGACATGATGAAGGCGACCCGGCTCGATCTCATCGTGGCCTATTTCGCGCCGAGCTTCTCCATGCTCCGGCGCATCTTCGGCATCGCCAGGAGGGGGCGGGCACGGATCGTCACGCCCTCGAAGCTCGACCACCAATTCGTCCTCGGCGCCGCCCGCTTCCTCTATTGGCGGCTCCTGAAGCGGGGCACCGAGATTTACGAATATCAAGCTACCAAGCTGCACACGAAGCTGATCGTGATCGACGACGTCGTCCATATCGGCTCGGCGAATTTTGATATGCGGAGTTTGTACTTGAACCTGGAGATGATGCTCCGCGTGGATGACCCCGCTTTTGCGGCGATGATGCGGCGCTTCGTCGAGGGGGAGATCGCCGATTCCAAGCGCATCCTGCCGGAGGAGCACCGCAAGAGCATGACGCTCTGGAACCGGATCAAATGGGCGCTCGGCTATTTCGTGGTGGCGACCGCGGACTATAATTTCGCCCGGCGGCTCAACTTCGGGAAGCGGATATTCGGCGGAAGGAGCTAGTCCTTCCAGCCCCAGAAAAGGTGGCAGGGCGGCACGTTCGCCCATTCATAGCCTTTGTCGATCCGCTTGAAATGCACGGCCATATAGTCGCGGGCGCGCCGCTTGACCTGATAAACGAGAAAGGCGCCGCCGGGGCGGAGCACCTGATGGGTCTGCTCCGCGATCTTCGGGCCGGCGCCGGCCGGCAGGGTCGAGAAAGGCAGTCCGGACAGCACATAATCGGCATGGTCGAAGCCGCAATCGGCGATGATCTGACTGACGTCGGCCGCCGAGCCGGTGACCGGGAACAGGCGGCTGTCGGTGAATTTGCCGCGCAGATAGCGGACGAAATCCGGGTTGAGGTCGATCGCGATCAACGTTGCGTCGGGGGCCATGCGGCGCAGGACATGCTCGGTGAAGGCGCCGACGCCGGGGCCATATTCGACGAACAATTTGCATTTGGCCCAATCGACCGGGGCCAGCATCTTGTCGACCATCGCCTTCGAGGAGGGAATGACCGAGCCGACCATCATCGGATGCTTGATGAACCCGAGGACGAAGTGCCAGAGCGGGCCGCCGCTGCTTTTGCGCGCGAAACGCCTGTTTGCTCGTGCCTCTTCCAAGGATCCCGACATGTTTGTCCCAGATGTTCGTGGAAAGACCGGGCGATGCCAGCTTGGGGCATCAAAGGCAAGTCGGGTCGGCCGCAAAGGCGCTCCGCCTGGCCATCCCGCAAGGGGAAAAGCCGCACCGCATTCGTTATTTAGCGGTGACAGCGAAGGCCCGGCATGAGCGGGTTCGGCCTTTCCCGCGAGAGATTCGCTCTCCTCTTCTCCGTGATGCTGGTCGCCGCGGCCGGCAATACGGCGATGCAATCCTTGCTCCCCGCCATCGGCCGCCAGCTGGGCGTCGCCGATCTCTGGGTGGCGATCGCCTTCTCGCTCTCCGCGGTCGCCTGGGTGGTCATGGCGCCGGTCTGGGCGCATCGTGCCGACCGGCGCGGCCGCCGGGCGCTGATGCGGCTCGGGCTGGCCGGTTTCATCACCTCGAACCTGATCTGCGGCAGCGCACTGGCCTTCGGGCTGGCCGGCTTGCTGGCGCCGACCCTGGTCTTCGTCATCTTCACGCTCGGGCGAGGCTTCTACGGCACCTTCGGGTCAGCCTCTCCGCCGGCGGTCCAGGCTTATGTGGCGGCGCGCACAGACGGCGATTCGCGGACCGCGGCCATGGCGGTGCTGGCTTCCTCCTTTGGCCTGGGGACGATTATCGGCCCCGCGATCGCGCCGCTCTTCATCTTCCCGCCGCTCGGCCTCTCCGCGCCCTTGATCGTCTTCGCCGGCATCGGGGTTCTCGTCCTTGCCGGCATCATCCTGCGCCTGCCCGACGACACGCCGAAGAATCCGGCGACCGGGCCGATCATCGCTTATCCGGCGATCGGCGGCTCGGACGCGGCCACGGCGGCGGGGGACGGGCCGCGCGGTTCCGTCCGGCTGCGCTGGCGCGACCCCCGGGTGCTGCCATGGACGCTGATCGGGCTGGTCGGCGGCCATGGCCAGGCGATCTTGCTCAGTGTGATCGGCTTCCTGGTGATCGACCGGCTGAAGGTGCCGCTAAGCGACGCGCAGCACTGGATCGCGATCGTATTGATCTCCGGCGCGCTGGCCTCGCTGCTGGCGCAATGGGGGCTGATCCCGCGCCTCCACCTCAGTCCGCGCCAGCTGGTCATCTGGGGGTCGCTGGCCGCCGCGTCGGGCTGCGCGATGACGGGGTTCGCGGACAGCGCTTACGGCCTCATCCTTGGATTCGGCCTCGCTTCCCTCGGCTTCGGCCTGTTCCGGCCCGGCTTCACCAGCGGCGCCTCGCTCGCCGTTGGCAGCGAGGAGCAGAATGCAGTGGCCGGGCAGGTCACCTCGGTGAACGGCATGGCCTATGTCGTGGCGCCCGGGCTTGGTGTCTGGGTCTATGGCTTCGGCCATTCCCTGCCGTTCCTGATCACCGCGGCCCTGATGGCGGGCCTCGCGATCTGGACGGTCTGGAAGGTGGGACCGGCACCTAGCCCTTCGGCCCCCGCGGAGTCAGCATTCCCGGAGCGATGAAGCCGATCGAGGGCGCCGCGCTCCGCGCCTCCTGCTTGAGACTGTCCTGAATCCTCTCATAGTCGCGCTCCATTTCGGGCGTGACCGAGGCGCGGGTCTCGTCGAGCGCCTGCTCGAAAGCGGCCATGGTCACCACCTTGGCGTCGATCGAGCCGCGCAGCGCATGGAGACCAGCGCGGCGCACCAGATCCTCGAGGTCCGCGCCGGTGAAGCGATCGGCGCGCGCCGCGATCGAGTCCAGATCGACGTCCTTGGCCAAGGGCATGCCCTTGGTATGGATGCCGATAATATGGCGGCGACCGGCCTCATCGGGGACGGCGACGTAGATCAGCTCGTCGAAACGGCCCGGCCGCAGCAAAGCCGGGTCGATCAGGTTCGGGCGGTTGGTGGCGCCGATCACGACCACCGACTGCAATTCCTCCAGCCCGTCCATCTCGGCGAGGATGGTATTCACGACCCGCTCCGTGACCTGCGGCTCGCCGAGGCCGCCGCCGCGCGCGGGGACCAGGGAGTCCAGTTCGTCGATGAAGATCACCGTCGGCGCGACCTGGCGGGCGCGGGCGAAGAGGCGGGCAATCTGCTGCTCGCTCTCGCCATACCATTTGGAGAGCAGGTCCGAGCTCTTGGTGGCGATGAAGTTCGCCTCCGCCTCGCGCGCGGTCGCCTTGGCCAGCAGGGTCTTGCCGGTGCCGGGCGGGCCGTAGAGCAGGAAGCCCTTGGCCGGGCGGATGCCCAGCCGGCGGAAACTGTCCGGATGCTTGAGGGGCAGCTCGACACCCTCGCGGAGGCGCTCGCGCGCCTCGTCGACGCCGCCAATATCGTCCCAGCCGATATTGGGCGCCTGCACCATGACCTCGCGCATGGCGGACGGCTGGACGCGCTTCAGCGCCTCGTCGAAATCCTTGCGGGTGACGGAGAGATTGTCGAGCACTTCGGCCGGAATGGTGCCCTCTTCGAGGTTGAGCTTCGGCATGATCGCGCGCACCGCTTCGATCGCCGCCTCGCGGACCAGCGCGGCCAGATCGGCGCCAACGAAGCCGTAGGTCTGACGGGCCAAGCTCGCGACGTCCACATCCTCTGCCAGCGGCATACCGCGGGTGTGGATGCCGAGAATCTCGCGCCGGCCGCCCTCGTCGGGCACGCCGATCACAATCTCGCGGTCGAAGCGGCCGGGGCGGCGCAGCGCCTCGTCGATCGCCTCGGGCCGGTTGGTCGCGGCGATGACGACGAGATTCTGCCGCGGCTCGAGACCGTCGAGCAGGGTCAGCAGCTGGGCGACGAGTCGCTTCTCGGTCTCGCCGGTCACCTGGCCGCGCTTGGGCGCGATCGAGTCGATCTCGTCGATGAAGATGATCGCGGGGCTGTGGGCGCGCGCTTCCTCAAAGACATCGCGCAGCCGCTTCTCGCTCTCGCCATAAGCCGAGCCCATGATCTCCGGGCCGGCGATGTGCAGAAAGGTCGCGTCGCTCTCGTTGGCGACGGCGCGGGCGAGGCGGGTCTTGCCGGTGCCGGGCGGGCCGTGCAGCAGCACCCCCCTGGGTGGGTCGACACCGAGCCGCTCGAAAATCTCGGGATAGCGAAGCGGGAGCTCGACCATCTCGCGCAACTGATCGATGGTCGTGCCCATGCCGCCGAGATCGTCATAGGTGACGTCGGCGCGGCGCGTTTCCTTCGCCTCCGCATATTCGGGGAGCAGGTCGATCTCGGTGTTGGCGTCGATATGGACGATGCCCTTGGGGCTGGTCGAGACGACGACGAGGCGAATCTCCTGCAGCGCGAAGGCCGGCGCGGTCAGCATCTGGCGGAGCTCCGGCGGGATGTCGCCGCGCGGCACCTGCTGCTGGCCCGTGGTCGCGACCACGTCGCCCGAAGTAAGCGGCTTCATCCCGAAGCTGCGCTTCAGCGCATGGGCCGAGCCCTGAAGGCGGAGGTTCTTCTGCGCGGGCGCGAAGACGACCCGAACGGCAGGCTTTGAATCCGCCTTACGGATCTCGACATAGTCGCCGGAGCCGATCTCGGCATTGGCGCGCTGCAGGCCGTCGAGGCGGATGATCTCCAGCCCTTCGTCCTCGGGATAGGAGCCGACCGCGCGCGCCGGCGTGGTGCGCTTGCCGACCAGCTCGATCACGTCGCCCTCGGCCAGGCCGAGCTCGGCCATGACCGCGCGGGGCAGGCGGGCGATGCCGCGGCCGCTGTCGTCGGGCCGCATTGTCGCGACCTGGAGTTTCTTCGATTTGGTTTCGACGTCCGCCATGTCGGCTCCGCTTAATGTGCGGGCTTCACATAGGCCGCCCTGCGCGGGGATCAAATGATGGGGACAAAAAAAGGGGCCAGTCGAAACCGGCCCCTGAAAAGTTATTAGGAGAGGATGCCTGAAAGGCAGGGTCTTTTTTGCGCTTGCGAAGAGTTTGTGCAAGTGCGAAGAAGTCATGCGTGATTGCGAAATATGCAATCAGGAAAGGGCTGATTTCCGCCACGGAAAGGACGAGGGGACGATGTGCGCTGCACAAAATAACCCCAAATGCGTGGGTGTGGCGCAATGAAAAGGTTGCCGCCGCTGACCGCCGTGGAGGCTTTCGTCCAGACCGCCCGTCTAGGCTCGATCAAGGCTGCCGCTGAATCCCTGTCTCTGTCCTCGCCAGCCCTTTCGCGCCGCGTCCAGGCGCTGGAGCGTTTCGTCGGCAAGCCGCTGTTCGAGCGGCGTCACCAGGCGGTTTTGCTCAATCCGGACGGCGAGCAATTGCTGACCGAGATCGGGCCGGCGCTGGAGGAACTCGGCCATGCGATGGAGCGGGCGTCCGGCCATAAGGAGCTGATGCGCCTGAAGCTCGCGGTGCTGCCGCTCTTCGCCTCCTACAGGCTGATGCCGCGGCTCGGCGAGCTGCGCGCCCTCTTTCCCGATCTGCATGTCGAGCTCGACACGCGCCCGCATGCGATCACCCGGCTGGATGAGGGCCTGGATGCGGCGATCACCCTTGCCAAGGAAGTGGATGACTCGCTCTACAGCGTGAAGCTCGGCACGAACCGGGTGGTCGCGGTCGGCGGCGAGGGCATGCGCGCTCTGAAACATCCCGCCCAGCTCCGCGACACCACGGTCCTGCTGCACCGCGATCTCCCCGAGGCGCTCGATTTCTGGCTGGAGGCGGTCGGCATGCCGGGCCTGCAGCCGGCGGCGGTCGATCATTTCGATTCCGGCCAGCTGATCCTCGACGCGGCGGCGGAAGGCCTCGGCGTCGCCTTCATGTTCGATGCGCACCTGGAACATGCCCATAACCCGCGGCTCATCCGCCTGTTCGACGTCGCCGCGCCAAGCCCGTATGCCTATTGGTTCGCCTGCCGCCGCGCCGCGCTCGGCAGGCGCCCCTTGCGGATCTTCCACGACTGGCTGCTCAATGAACTGGTCGGCCCCGGCGAGGAATTGCGCGTCGCTGGTTAGCATGCTTAGTCTTCGGCATGACATCGCGGCGCCTCGCTTTGCTTTCGCTGCCGATCGCTATTGCGCTGACCGGCGCGTCCGCTTCGGCGCGGGCTCCGGCCGATGCCTGGGACAAGTGCAGGGGCGATAGCGACCGGACCGTCATTGAGGGCTGCACGCGCGTGTTGCAGAGCAGGCAGCTGGACGAGCCCGAGATGTCCGAGGCGCTTTCCGCCCGCGCCACCGCCTATCGCCATTTGCGCGATTATCCCCACGCCATCGCCGATTATGAGGAGGCGGTGCGCCTCAGGCCCGGCGCTGTATGGGCCCATGCCGGGCTAGCGCTCAGCCATCGTGAGTCCGGGAATGCCCGGCGGGCGATCGGCGAATTCGATATCGCGCTGCGCCTGGCCGAGACCGAGCTTGGCAGCGCCGGGCCGCAAAGCGCCGAATATGCGCACCGGGCCTCGCGCATCGGCCTGGTCCTGCTCGAACGCGGCCTGGCCTATGAACAACAGCATGACGGCGAACATGCGATCGCCGATTATCGCGAGGGTATGAGCCGGGCGCCGCACGAGCCGGACCTCGGCAACGCCTTGTGCTGGATCCTGGCGACCCGGGGCGAATCCCTCGACGAGGCCCGCAGGGCCTGCGATCAATCGCTCCGCGACCGGCCCGATCATCCGCCTACCTTGGACAGCCGCGGGCTGGTCAACCTGAAGCAGCAACGTTTCCAGGACGCGTGGAACGATTATGACGCCGCCGCGCGGTTGGGGCCCGACGGTCCGAGCTGGGTCTTCGGGCGGGGCGTGGCCGCGCTGAGACTTGGCAGAACCGCGGAAGGCCAGGCCGACATTGCGCGGGCGGAGCGCCTGAATGCCGGCGTGCGGCAATATTATTCCGACCTCGGGATTCGGCCCTAGACTTTGATCCGGCCGATGATGTTGCGCATCGTCGAGCGCGGCAGCAGGCGGCTCATCTGTGCGCCGACCTTGTTCTTGAAGCCGGGGATTACGACCGCCTTGTTGCGGCCGAGGCCATCCAGGCCGAGTGCCACGACCGGCGCGGCCGGCATCTTCATCCGTTCCAGCGTCGGGCTGTGCGAATCGGCGACGTCGCTGAACTCGCTGTGGGTCGGGCCGGGGCACAGGGCGGAGACGTTGATCCCGGTCCCCTTCAGCTCGTGATGCAGCGCCTCCGTAAAGGAAAGGACATAGGCCTTGCTGGCATAATAGACCGCCATGTTCGGGCCGGGCTGGAAGGCGGCGGTCGAGGCGACGTTGAGGATGCCACCCTTGCCCCGCTCGCGCATGGCGGGGAGGACGAGGTGGCAGAGTTCGGTCAATGTGCGGACGTTGAGATCGATCATCTCGCTCAACTTGGCGAGCGGGCGTTCCGCGAAGGCGCCGGCCAGGCCGAAGCCGGCATTGTTGATCAATGTGCCAACGGAGAGGCCCTCGGCCGCCAGCTCCGCGATCAGGCTGGCGGCGGCGCCTTCCTTCGACAGGTCGGCCTCGAAGATATGGACCTCGCCGCCAAGCTCCGCGGCGAGCGCCTCCATCCGGTCGCGGCGGCGGGCGGCGAGCGCCAGCGGCTCACCCCGTTTCGCGCATTGGCGCGCGAATTCCGCGCCGAGCCCCGCCGACGCCCCGGTGATGAGCGTGACAGGGCGGCCCATCGCGTCAGTCCCTCAAGCTGGCTTTGACGATCTTGCCCGGCGCGCGGGGCGGCTCGCCCTTGGGCAGATTGTCGACATATTCCATGCCTTCGACCACCTCGCCCCAGACCGTGTACTGGCCGTCGAGGAAGCCGCAATCGTCCAGGCAGATGAAGAACTGGCTGTTGGCGCTGTTCGGATTCTGGGAGCGCGCCATGGAGGCGACGCCGCGGGCGTGCGGCGCGTCGCTGAACTCGGCGGGCAGGTCCGGCTTGTCGGAGCCCCCCATGCCGGTGCCGGTGGGATCGCCGCCCTGCGCCATGAAGCCGTCGATCACTCGGTGGAAGACGACATTGTCGTAGAAGCCTTCGCTCGCCAGCTCCCTGATCCGGTCAACATGCTGCGGGGCAAGGTCCGGGCGGAGCCGGATGACGACCTCGCCGCCGCTGTCGAGATCGAGGACCAGGTTGTTCTGTTCGGACATGGGATTCTCCTTTGGGAGGCCGCTTAGGCTTCGCATATCGACAGGGCAAGCGGCCCGGCCTAGGAAGCGCCCACGAACCGACGCAGCGCGCTGACCACAGGAGGGCGAGATGAGCGACAGCGACCTCGAAACCTCCGAAGCGGAAATCCCAGCTGCGGAGGAGACCCGGCTGGACGAGGACGACCGGCTCCGCCCCGAATATGTCGACGAGGTGCTCGAGAAGCTCGAGGCCGGCGACGACGAGGGCGTGCGCGCTTTGGTCGAGCCGCTTCACCCGGCCGACATCGCCGACCTGTTCGAGCTGGTCGACCGCGACGAGCGCCGCGCGCTCGCCGCCGCGCTCGCCGATCTGCTCGATGGCGACGTTCTGTCCGAGATGAACGAGTGGGTGCGCGAAGAGCTGATCGATGAGCTCGAACCGCACGAAGTTGCCGAAATTGCCGGCGAGCTGGAGACGGACGACGCCGTCGCCCTGATCGAGGATATGGAGGAGGAGGAGCAGCGCGCCGTGCTCCGCGCCCTCGATCCGGACGACCGCGCCGCGATCGAGGAGGCGCTCTCCTACCCAGAGGATTCGGCCGGCCGCCTGATGCGCCGCGACGTGGTCGCGGTGCCCGAGCATTGGACGGTCGGCGACATCATCGATTACCTCCGCGCCGGGGATGAGCTCACCACCGATTTCTGGGAGGTGTTCGTGGTCGATCCGGCACACCGGCCGGTCGGCACCTGCCTGCTCTCCTGGATCCTGAGGACGCCGCGACGGATCGCCGTCGCCGACGTCATGCAGCGCGAGCAGACCTTGCTTCCGGTCGACATGGACCAGGAGGAGGTGGCGCTCCGCTTCCAGAAATATGCTTTGATCTCGGCGGCGGTGGTGGACCAGGCGGGGCGGCTGGTCGGCATGATCACCGCCGACGATGTCGTCCACATCATCCAGGAAGAAGCGAGCGAGGACGCCCTCCTGCTCTCCGGCGCCGGCTCCGAAGGCGATATCAACGAGCCGATCCGCCTCACCGTGCGCACGCGGCTGACCTGGCTCGTCGTCAATCTCGGCACGGCAATCCTCGCCTCGTCCGTCGTCGGACTGTTCCAGGGCGAGATCGCAAAGTTCGCCCTGCTCGCCGTGCTGATGCCGATCGTCTCGGGGATGGGCGGCAATGCCGGCACGCAGACGCTCGCCGTGGTCGTCCGGGCGCTGGCGACCAATCAGCTCACCGATTCGAACACGCGCCGCATGATCTTCCGTGAGCTCAGGATCGCAGTCGCAAACGGCGTTTCGCTTGGCCTGTTGATCGGCCTGGGCACATTCCTGATCTTCCACCACGCCAATCTTTCGATCGTCATCGGGCTTGCGATGGTGATCAACAATTTGATCGCCGGCCTCTCTGGCGTCCTGATTCCCGTGACGCTTGACCGGCTGCGGATCGATCCGGCAGTCTCCTCGGCTGTCTTCGTGACCATGATGACGGATTGCATGGGCTTCTTCTCCTTCCTCGGCCTCGCCCTCTTGTGGGGCCTCAGCGGCTAACCCATTTCCCGGTTATGCCCCTTCATATGAGCAAGGTCGCGGTGAGCTGCGCGAGCGTCGAGACACTGAAGCGGCGCGTCGAAAAAAGGGTCAGCGACGGTATCGTGCCGGTCATCACGCGATTCATGCCAAAGCGCGCGGAGGAACTGGTCGGCGGGTCGCTCTACTGGATCGTCAAACAGCGCATCGCGGCGCGCCAGACCATCCTGGGCTTCGAGATCCGGGCGTCGGACCGCAAGACAATCATCCGCCTCGATCCCGAACTGGTGCCGGTCCGCGCACTGGCGAGACGAGGCCATCAGGGCTGGCGCTATCTTGCCGCGTCCGACGCCCCGCCCGATCTGGCCAGCGGCGAGGATGGCGTCGCGGCGCTGCCGCCCGACCTTGTCGGCAAGCTAACGACGCTGGCGCTGATCTGAGCGGTTGCAGCTGACCTGCGCGGCGCCTGCGCCGTTCAGGACGCAGGCGGGCTGGCCCGACACGGTCACTGTGCCCAGCCCGTAGGCGGTGACCTCCGCCCGGCCATTCACCTGCAACGTGACATTGCCAACGGTATTGGTGGTGACGGTGGCGGTGCCGGCGGCAAGGCCGGCGGCGGTGACGGTGCCCGTGCCCTGGAACTGGCCGCGCAGGATTGCAGCGGTACCCGCAACTTCGAGCGCGCCGGCGCCGAGCAGGCCGAGCGACAAGGTGTCGGCGGTGACGCGGGTGGCGCGGAGCGTGCCGCTGCCCTGGAGCGACAGCTCCACATCCCGTCCCCCGGGGGCAACGCCCGCACCCGCGCCCTCGACGTCGAGCATCGCGGGGCCAAGCAGGCGGGCGGAGCGCAGGGTGCGGGTGGTGAGCTCGATCGTCACAGGGCTGGGATCTGTGCCCGCGGCGGCACCCCAGACATTGCGCTGCGGGCGGATGCGCAGGGTGGTACCGTTGGTCTCGATGCTCACCCTGTCCAGCCCCTCGCGGGTGCCGCTGGCGCGGGCGGTGGTCGCCCGGCCGACGACGAGATGGACGCGGTACGGGCCCTCGATCACCAACCGGTCGAAATCGGCGACCGGATAGGGGCGGTCGGCGGCATGCGCCGGGAAGGCGGCAAGCAGCGGCAGGACGAGCAGATACCGGAAGCGGGCCAGGGTCATCGGGCGGACCATGACGCCTATTGCCGAATCGTCAATTACCCCGTGGGGCAGCTCACACTGCCCGGCCCGCTCTTCGAAATGGTGCAATGGGCGCTGCCGCTGATCGTAACGTCGCCCGGCCCGGAGAGATTGACCGCGACGGCGCCGGTGGCGCGCAGATCGATGGCGCCCGGGCCCTGCAGCGAGACATTGGCGTCCCCCGCCTCGAAGCCGGCGAGCTGCATATTGCCGGGGCCGCTCAGATTGGCGCTCGCGCGCTGGGCGCCGCCGGCCGCGCGGATACCGCCCGGGCCGCTCACCGCGAAGCTCGCCTCGCCGACGCGCAGCTCACCGAGGCGCATGTCGCCCGGGCCATTGACGTTGGCGGAGAAGCGCGCGCCCTGGACACGGTCGATATCGATGTCGCCAGGGCCGTTGAGGGAGGCCGCGGCCAGCGCCGGCACGGTGACATGAACGATGATGTTGCCGAGCGGGCCGGTCGTGCCGGACCTGGTGCCGACCCGAAGCTCGCCGTCGACGACAGTGATTTCCAGCCGGTCGAGGCCCGCCGCTTGGCCCTCGGCGCGCACCGAGGCTTGGGCACCGACGCGGACGTCCACGTCCATCGGGCCAGTGAGATTGACCCGGTCGAAGGCGCCGGCGACCTGGATGTCGCGGGTGATCCGGGGACCGGTAAGCTCGGCGCGGGCATTGCCGCCATTCTGGGCGCCGGCGCTGCAGGCGGCGGTGGCGGCGAGGACGCTGGCGAAAAGCAGTGCGCGCATCGGGACTCTCCTTGCTGTATTAGGCCCTCAATACAGCTACAAATGTCGCACCGCAATCCGAAAAAAGGGCGGCCCGTCGCCGGACCGCCCCTTCTTGTCGGATGTTGACGAAGTTGACGCCACGTCAGAGGGGCATCGTCTCCGCCGGCTCAGGCCTCGATGCGCACCTTTTGGTGCATGACCGCGGCCTTGTTCAGGATGTCGAGCAGCTTCTCGAGCGCCGCCTTCTCGTCGATCTCCTCCATCGCACCAAGCTCGCGGGCCAGGCGGGTGGAGGCGGCCTCGAAAATCTGCCGCTCGGAATAGGACTGCTCCGGCGCGTCGTCGGGGCGGAACAGATCGCGGACCACTTCGGCGATCGACACGAGGTCGCCCGAATTGATCTTCGCTTCATATTCCTGTGCGCGGCGCGACCACATGGTGCGCTTCACCCGGGGCTTGCCCTTCAGGGTGGCGAGCGCCTCCTGCATGGTCTTGTCCGAGGAGAGCTTGCGCATGCCGACGCTTTCCGCCTTGTTGGTCGGGACGCGCAGCGTCATCTTTTCTTTTTCGAAGCGCAGCACATAGAGTTCGAGCTCCATGCCCGCGATATCGGTGCTCTGCAGCTCGATCACACGGCCAACGCCATGCTTGGGGTAAACGACATAATCGCCAACGTCGAAGCTCAACGCCTTCGTTGCCATGTATGAGACCTTCCTATGGAAACTGGCCGCCCGAACGAGTCAAAGTGCATCTGCCCCAAGCGACGCAGTTTGAATTTCGTGGGTGCGGCAAATCTTTCTAACGATCAGCGGGACGCGGATGCGCAAACATCCGCTTCAATCCCGTCCACATAGCAGGAAATTGCCGAGAAATCTAGCGCTGCGTTGCAACACGCAACCGAGCGTCTGATCTGGATCAATCGCGCGGGGGCGCCTTACCGGCTCTCGCGGCATCGACGCTGAGCGGTCCGGCGCCTGCGAAAACCAGGTAGAGGAAGATGAAACAGTAGAGAATCGCCGCGTCGCCCTGGTTGTTGACCGGGAACAGATTCTGCGGCGCGTGCCAGTAGAAATAGGCGACTGCCATCGTGCCCGAGGCCACAAAGGCGGCGGCGCGGGTGAACAGGCCGATCGCGATCAGGAAGCCGCAGACCAGTTCGAAAATCCCACCATAAGCCGCCATCGAATTGAGCTGCAGGCCCATGCCCGCCATCGGGCCGGGCGGGAAGCTCGCGAATTTCTGCAGGCCATGCTCGAAGAAGAGGAGGCCGGAGACGATCCTCAGGATGGCGAGCATGACCCCGGCGTTCATCAGTCGCCCTCGCCCGGGCTCGCGGAGAAATATTTGTCGAACTTGCCGTCCTCGCCCTTGTGCTCGTCGGCGTCGGCCGGGCTGTCCTTCTTGCGGGTAATGTTCGGCCATTCGGCGGAGTAGGTGGCGTTCACCTCCAGCCATTGCTCCAGCCCGTTCTCGGTGTCGGGCAGGATCGCCTCGGCCGGGCATTCCGGTTCGCAGACGCCGCAATCGATGCACTCGCTGGGGTTGATGACGAGCATATTCTCGCCTTCGTAGAAGCAGTCCACCGGGCAGACTTCGACGCAGTCCATATATTTGCAGCGGATGCAGGCATCGGTGACGACGTAGGTCATAGCTTCACTCTCTCCCCAGAGGAGGATTCCCTAGGCTTGGCCGGCTTCGCTCGTCAATTCCGAATAGAGACTGCGCGCTTCGGCCGGTGGACCGCGGCGCGTCGGCAGGGCCTCGACCTTCAGCACGTGGACCTCGCCTAAGCGGGCGAAACCGAGCACGTCGCCGACGCGGACGACGGCGTGAGCCTTGTCGACGACGCGGCCGTTGAGGCGGAGGCGCCCGCCCTCGGCCATTTGTTGAGCCTGGTCGCGGGTCTTCACGATGCGGGCGAACCAGAGGAATTTGTCGAGCCGCGTGCTCGCCGGCGCGTCAGCCACGGCGCATCCCTGCCAGAGCCGCAAAATGCCCAGAGCCCGGCTTTCCTCGCGCGCGTGGCTGGCGGCGGCGCTCGCGGCCGCGCCAGATCCAGAAGGGCGGCGCCTCGGTCGGGTGGAAGCCGATGTCGCGCATCAGCTTCGCCACCGTTTCCGGCGCGAGGCCGAGCGAGGTGACGAAGGCGGGATCGACCGGCGCCCTTTCGTCGCCCGGCGCGGCGCGGGCCTCATGGGCGCGATGGGCGATGCGCTCCGCCATGTCGACCCGGACCATCTGCGGGCCGGCGGCGCGGAAGCCGAGTCGGGCGAGCAAGGCGCGGTCTTCAGGCGTCGGCAGCACGACCGCATTGTGCGGCGGCAGCGCCGGCATCGGCCGGTTCGCGGCCGCGGCGCGGAGCGCGGCGCGCCAACGCATCGCCTCGGGCTTCAGCACCGTGGGCATGTAGAGATCGAGCGCGCCGATGCGGACACCGTGCTTCGTCACCGCGCGGCGCTGTTCCCTGTCCAGTGCGCCAAGCGCGCCGGCCACGGCGTCGCGGGCGACGATCCCGCCTTCGTCGACCAGGAGGGCGAGCAGCGCCCGGACGGCCGGCGGCGCGGCCGGATCCTGCGCGGCGTGGCCGGCCGCGCGCAGCGGCCCGAGCGCCGCCTCGGCGCCGGTGCGGAGCCATTCCTTGAGGCGGAGGATCACCGCCTCGCGGCCCTTTTCGGAGACGCGGTCGATCCGCCGGTCGAGAGCGACGCGCGGGCTCAGCAAATTCTTGCCGGGGCCAAGCCGCGCCACCTCATGGCCGCGCCAGCAGATCGCGACGGGCGCGTCCGGCTCGGTCCGCAGGGTGAAATGCTGGTCCTTGTCGGCGACCAGCGCAGCGGCGCGCTTCTCATATTCATGACCAAGCCGGCGCTCGGCGGTGGCGAGCAGCATCTTGCGGTCGGCATGGCGGGCGGCGGGGTCCACTTCGAAGGCGAAGCCGTTCAGCTTGCCGATCGCATAGGCGCCGACGCTGACCTCGCCTTCCTCGTCGACCTGCACGGGGAACTCGCCAGCACCCTTGCCGACGTCCCGCATCAGCACCGCGGTCCGCCGGTCGACGAAACGCTGGGTGAGCCGCTCGTGCAGGGCGTCGGAGAGCTTCTCCTCCACCGCCATGGTGCGCTCGGCCATGGTTTCGGGACTGGCCAGCCAATCGGCGCGGTGGGCGATATAGGCCCAGGTCCGCACCCCCGCGATCCGGTCGGCGAGCGTCTCGATATCGCCCTGGACATTGTCGAGCCGGGCGACCTGCTCGGCATACCAGCCTTGCGGGATGCGGCCGTCGCCCTCGCCCAGATGGCCATAGAGCCGGGCGACGAGGCGGCTGTGATGCTCCGGCCCGGTCTTGCGGAAATCGGGGAGGCCGCAGGTGGCCCAGAGCCGGCGCACCCGCTCCGGGCTGGTCGCGCAGGCGAGGATTTCGGGGTCAGTGGAGAGCAGTTTCAGCACCGACAGATCGGTGGCTTCCGGCGCGGGGCGAAGCTCGCGGCGGGCCGGGCGGCGCTCCAGCGACTTGATCAGATCCTCGACGCTGCGGAAATCCAGCTCGCCCTCGCGCCAGAAGAGGAAATCCAGCGGCGGGAAGCGATGCTCCTCGATCCGCTCGATCTCCTCGGGCCGGAATTCGGCGAGGGCGTCGCCTTCCAGGGTCAGCGAGCCGAAGGTGCCGTCGCGCTGGTGGCGGCCGGCGCGGCCGGCAATCTGCGCCATTTCAGCGGGGGTCAGCCGACGCCGTCGATGGCCGTCGAACTTGGAGAGGCCGGCAAAGGCGACATGATCGACGTCCATGTTGAGGCCCATGCCGATCGCGTCGGTCGCGACCAGATAATCGACCTCGCCGGCCTGATACATGGCGACCTGGGCGTTGCGGGTGCGGGGGCTGAGCGCGCCCATCACCACCGCCGCACCGCCGCGCATCCGGCGCAGCATCTCGGCGACCGCGTAAACCTGCTCGGCGGAGAAGGCGACGATCGCCGAACGCGGCGGCAGGCGGGAGAGCTTCGCGGGACCGACATAGGAAAGGGTCGAGAAACGCGGGCGGGTGGTGATCTCGGCGTCCGGCAGCAGCGCTCGGACCATGGGTTTGAGCGTCTCGGAGCCGAGGATCATCGTCTCCTCCCGGCCGCGCGCATGCAGCATCCGGTCGGTGAAGACATGGCCACGCTCGGGATCCGCGCCGAGCTGCGCCTCGTCCAAAGCGACGAAGGCGAAATCCTTTTCCATCGGCATGGATTCCGCCGTGCAGAGGAACCAGCGCGCGTCCTTCGGTACGATCTTCTCCTCGCCGGTGATCAGCGCCACCTGATTGGCGCCCTTCAGCTTCACGACCCGGTCGTAAACCTCGCGCGCCAGCAAGCGCAGCGGGAAGCCGATCATGCCGGAAGAATGTCCGCACATCCGCTCGACCGCCAGGTGCGTCTTGCCGGTATTGGTCGGGCCGAGAATGGCCTTCAGGTCGGCGTTCATCGGCTCAAGATCGTGCCACGCGCTGGAAAGCGCAACCGTTATGCCGCTCGGCTCGCCGCGCTTTCGCCCTGCCGCAGCGGGGTGCAGCGGCGCAAAAGCGTAATTTGACTTTAACCCATTTTGTTCACAGTCCTGACACCAGCCGGGCGGGGTGCGCGGCGGGCATTTTCGGGTGCGCGGGGACCAGCCGGCTTTGTCTCGGATCAGGGAATTGAGCGGCGCGACAGCCGGCGGCGGCGGACAGCTGGCGCTGGAGATGCCGTCCCTCGGCCCGGCCGCGCCTTCGCCCCGGCAGAGCTTCGGAACCAAAGGCAATGCGTCCCGCGCCGGCCCCTTCGCCAATCTCGACCTGGTCGTCGATCTCGGCCAGCAGGTGGGCTCGCGCACCTGGTTTCGCGGGCTGCTGACCTGCGCCGCGCTTTGCTACGGCACCTGGGCGCTGGCCCCGCCGCTGCAGCCCATCGCCGGGGCCGGCCCCGCCCCCTATGATGACGCCCAGCTCGAAGCCGCGCAGGCGGTCTCGATCCAGCCTTTGGCCTATGGCGCCGACACTGGCCGGCGGATGGCGCCGACCGATGCGGTCGAGCCGCTGAGCCAGAGCCCGGAACGGCCGATCGTCGACCTGCGCGCCACCGTCGGCCGCGACGACGGCATCATCACCATTCTGCAGCGCGCCGGCGTCGGCGGCAGCGAGGCGGATCATGTCGCCACCTTGCTCGCCGGCATTTCCGCGGAGCTTCGCCCCGGCACGACGGTCGACATCCGCCTCGGCCGCCGGCCTGACCCAAGCCAGGCGCGCCCACTGGACCGGCTCGCCTTCCGCGCCCGCTTCGACCTCCGCGTCGAGATCGTGCGCGCCGGCGCTGGGCTGGTGCTCAACCAGATCCCGATCCGGGTCGACGAGACGCCCTTGCGCATCCAGGGACAGGTCGGCGCCAGCCTCTACCGCTCGGCCCGCGCCGCCGGCGTCCCGGCGCGCACGGTCGAGGCCTATATCCGCGCGCTGAACACGCAGGTGCAGGTGCCCTCGGGCATCGCCTCGGACGACATGTTCGACATCATCATCGAGCATCGCCGCGCCGCGACCGGCGAGGTCGATGTCGGCGATCTGCTTTATGCCGGACTGGTCCGCGCCAGCGGGCGCAGCCTGCAGCTGATGCAATGGACCAATGCTGATGGCGAGAGCCAGTGGTTCGAGGCGTCGGGCATCGGCCGGCAGACGGGCGGCGGCATGGTGCAGCCGGTGCCCGGGCCAATCACCTCCAATTACGGCCTGAGGATGCACCCGATCCTCGGCTATGCGCGCATGCACCGTGGCCTCGATTTCCGCGCCTCCTACGGCTCGCCGATCGTCGCGGTCGCGGACGGCGTCGTGGCGCGGGCCGGCTGGGCGGGGGGCTATGGCAACCAGGTGCGGCTCAACCATGCCGGCGGTCTCTCCACCTCTTACTCGCATATGAGCCGGATCGCGGTGGCGCCGGGGTCGCGCGTCCGCCAGGGTCAGCTGATCGGCTATATCGGCACGACCGGCCTCTCGACCGGCCCCCATCTCCATTTCGAGACCTACCAGAACGGCGTCACAATCAACCCGCGCGCGGTGCGCTTCACCGGCCGCGCGGCCCTGTCGGGCAGTGACCTTGCCGCGTTCCGCGAGCGGCTGCGCGGGCTGCTGGGCACGCCCGTGGGTGCAGCGCAGGCGCAGCAGCCGCTAGGGTCCGGGCCCCGAACCGGCCTCTAGAGACAGGCAACTCGGCTTCTGACAAAATGCCCACGTCCGGCAGTCCCGGCTAGGAGAGGTTTATGCTCGACGCTTTTGTGACGGCGTTGCTCGCAGTTGCCGGGCCGGCGCCCTCAGCGATCTGCCCGGAAGCGGCTGTAGCCACGAGCGCTGCGTACCGGCTGGCCGAGCTGCCGCCGGAGATTCGCGAGGATCTCGCGCGGATTTCCAACAACGAGATGGCCGACCGTGGCGCACCCCTACTGCAGACGGACGCGCCGGGCCCAGCGGAGCGGGATTTAGCCAGGGGCCGGTTCGTGCAGGGACTGCTCATCGATGGGACGTGGTTCGTCTCGTTCGCGCCGGCAATGATGACGCCGAGGACCATAGGTTACGTACGGAGCCCGGACGGACGTTTCCGCCGCTGGTCTGATTATTATTTCGGGGGGCCGCCATGCGCGGCGATCGCGGCGGCCCGGAGCGGAGTGACCACGCCGGGCGGCTTCAATTTCTGAGAGCCGGTGTAGCGAAGGGCCTAGCGCCCCTGCGCGCGCCAGCGTTTGACGACGCGGGAGACCATCGCGTCCTCCTCGCCGGTCTGTTTCCAGAGCGCCGAGAAGAGCGGGTCGGACGAGGCCGGGCAGCGGTCGCGCTCGAGGTCGTCGAAGCTGACCCGGATCGGGATCGAGACGCCCTCGCCGCAGACGATGCACTCGCGGTTGCGAAGCGCCGGGATGACGTCGAGGAAGCCGCGCGAACCTTCCGGCATGGCCGACTTCACGAATTGCTGGTCGCGGTCGTTGTTGAGGCGCATCGCGATGATCGTGCCGCATTGCGAGAGCACGCCCTCGGCAAGGTCGGAGGGCCGCTGCGTGATCAGGCCGAGGGAGACGCCGTACTTACGGCCTTCCTTGGCGATCCGCTCGAGGACTTTCCTGACCGCCTGACCGCTCGAATTCTTGTCGGACGGGATGTAGCGGTGTGCCTCCTCGCAGATCAGCAGGACCGGGCGTGGCGCTTCCGAGCGCGACCAGATCGCATAATCGAAGATCAGCCGCGACAGCACCGCGACCACCACCGAGACGATGTCGGAGGGGACGCCGGAGACGTCGATGATCGAGATCGGCTTGCCGCGGGCGGGCAGGCGGAAGATTTTCGAGATGAAGCTGCCCATCGTGTCGGCGATCAGCATGCCCGAGAACATGAACTGATAGCGCGGATCGGACTTCAGTTCGTCGATCTTGGTCTTCAGGCGCATGAAGGGCGCGGTGTCGGTGGCCTTGTTGAGCAGGCCCATCTCGCTGGTGATCGCGTTGGTGAGATCCGACAATGTGTAGGGGATCGGAGAATCGACGGTGAGCTTTGAGAGGCCCTCCGCCGTCCGGTTCTTCGCCCGGGCCTGGAGCAGGCATTTGGCGAGGATGTCCATGTCTTGCTGACGGTCTGCGCCCTGCGAGGTGATGATGACCTCGCAATGCTCTTCGAAGTTCATCAGCCAGTAGGGCATTGCGAGATTGTCGACGTTGAACAACTCGCCATGGCCCTTGAACGCCGCCGAATATTCGCCGTGCGGATCGATCATCACGATATGGCCCTCGGGGCTCATGTCGCAGATACGGTGCATGATGAGTGCGGCGCTGGTCGATTTGCCAGTGCCGGTCGAGCCCAACAGCGCGAAATGCTTGCCAAGCAAGGCGTCGACATAGAGGGCGGCGCGCACATCCTTGGTCGGATAGACGGTGCCGATCTCGACATTGGCGCGCTCGTCCGCGGCGAACATCTGCTTCAGATCGTCGCCGGACACCGGATAGGCCTTGCTGCCCGGGATCGGGTAAGAGGTGATGCCGCGCTTGAAGTTGACCAATTTGCCGGTAGCGCGGTCCTCGTCGCCCTCCCCGAGAAAGTCGATCTCGGCAGTGACATGGCCGGCTTCGGCGTCGGTGATCTTCAGCTTGCGGACATTGGCAAGGAGCCAGCGATTGCCGGCGCCGATCTTGATCTGGCTGCCGACCTGGCCGGACATGGCGATGCTTGGGTCCTTGTCGGCGGCGAGCTCGGTCAGGCGGCGCCCGACGATTTCGACGCAGGCGCCGCTGCCGCCGACCTCGATGATATGCCCGATCGCCTCGTGGCGCGGGACGAGCGCCGGGCGGGGCGCGGGCGCGACGGCGCCCGTCTCCGCCGGCTCATCGCGCGGCGGGAAATTGTGGAGATTCATCGCGTCGGTCATCGGGCGCCCTCAACTCGTGGCACCGGTGTCTAGAGCAAGAGAGTAAATAAGAGATTTCCGTTGTTTGATGCGGCTTTGCAGGTTGCGGCACCGGCACAGCCCCGCGCGAGCGGCAAACTAAGCGTAACGCCGCTGGAAGGCGGCGCTGGCACCCCAGCCGAGGAGCAGGGCGAGGGCCACGCAGACCAGGCCGTAGGTCAGCGACCAATGCTCCGCCGCATTGGCGACGAAGCCTTCGAAGCCGAGCTTCTCGATGCGGATGTCGCGGGCGGCGCCGGCGATGACGCGGCCATCGGAGATCAGGAAGGTCTCGGCGGTGAAATTGCCGATCGGCACTCGTGCCGGGATCGGAATCCGGGCCGAATAGAGGACGCCCTCGCGAATCGCGACGCCCGTCGGATACTCGGCATAAAGCTGACCGCGCCGGCGGAGGTCGATCAGGCCGGATTCGAAGCGGCGGAGCACGTCGCTGGAGACGCCGCCGCCGGGCGAGAGCTGCAGATTGTCGAGCCCGAGTTCGTAAATAGCGGCGGTGCGCTCGTTGATCAGCCGCGACAACGGCCGGGAGGAGGCGACCGCGTAGAAGGCGGGCGCGGAGCGGAAGCGGGCCCGCTCGACATTCATCCAGACGCCGGCGACCCTTTGTTTCTCACGGAGCACGATCCGCTCGAGCGGGCCCTTGAGCACCACCGCAATGTCCGGCGGCCGCTCGGGCGTCTGCCCGCCCGGATAGAGGATTGCGCCGAACAGCAGCAATTCCGCGCCCGAGAAGGAATAGCGGATCTCGATATGCTCCTGCGACACGTCGGGGACGAGCCGCGGTTGCGCCTCGCCGGGGCCGGGCGCCGCCTGGCCGAGGATCAAGGGCGCGAGCAACGCCAAGAGGGCGATCCGCACCTGTCTCATTGCACCGTCACCGTATAGATTTCCTCCGGCCGGTAGGTGAGCTGGAGGCCCATGCGGAAGGCGACGGCGAGGACGAGGATGGCGAGGATCATGCGCAGCAATTCGGGCTTCATCTTCTGCGCGAAGCGGACGCCATATTGGGCGCCGATCACCGAGCCGAGCAGCAGCAGGCCGGCGAGCACGACGTCGACCGACCGCGTGGTGGTGGCGTGGACGATCGTGGTGACCATGGTGACGAACAGGATCTGCAGCAAGGACGTGCCAACCACGACCTGCGCCGACATGCCGAGCAGGTAGATCATCGCCGGGACCATGATGAAGCCGCCGCCGACGCCCAGGAGCACGGTGAGCATGCCGGACAGGAAGCCGAGCCCGAGGGGGGCGAGCGGCGAAATGTAGAGGCCCGACCGGTAGAAGCGCCAGCGGAAGGGCAGAGCGGCGATGATCGGATTGTGCCGTCGCCGACCGCGCTCAAGGGCTTTTCCCGAGCGCTTCAGGATGCCCAGAGCAGTCGCAGCTTCCTTCGCCATTAACAGGCCGATCGACGAGAGCAGGACGACATAGAGGATCGAGATGACGGTATCGATCTGGCCGATATTCTGCAGCAAACGGAACACGATGCCGCCGAGAATCGAGCCCACGGTGCCGCCGGCGATCATCACCGCGCCCATCTGCACATCGACGCCGCGCCGCCGCCGATGGGTCAGCACGCCCGATACGGAGGTGCCGAGGATCTGGGTGGTCGATGAGGCGACGGCGACCGCGGGGGGAATGCCGTAGAAGATCAGGATCGGCGTGGTCAAAAAGCCGCCGCCGACACCGACCATGCCGGTCAGCAGGCCGACCAACCCGCCCAGGCCAACAATGACCAGAGCGTTTACCGAGAGGCCCGCGATCGGCAGATAGAGATCCATGCGCCGCGGACCCTAGGGCCTGCACTTATGGTCGGCAATGGCCGTGACGGAGCCGATTCTGGCGCCAGGCCAGGAGCAAGGAGGGAGCGATGCTTGAAGCATCGTGGCCGACCGAGCGACACCGCATGACGCCAGAATCGGCCCGCCCCGAAAGGGTTGTCTGAGGCGCCCGCTGGCTCCGTCGCTTGCTTGCGCGTAGCGCCGCTAGGCGACTGCGCGGCGCTTCTTGCCAGCGGACGCCTCAGGGCAATCACGACCATTGCCGACCATAAGCGCAGGCCCCTCAGGATCATGCGCTTGCGGAAGGCAAAGCGGGCTAGAAATCCGCGGCGAGGGTAAGGGCGGGCCCGGAGCTTGGCGCGGCGTCCCCGGCCAGGCGGAAACGCCAGTCGGCCTGAAGGCGCAGATTGGCGCGGGCGGGCAGGCGCCAGGAGAGGCTTGGGCCAGCGTCGAGACGCGCTGCACCGGGCTGGGCCGCGCCCCATGCAGCGACGCCCAGCTCGACCGGGCCGATGCGGCGGGACATGCGAAGCGCGCCATCGGCGAACAGGTCGCGCGATTTGACGCCGACCATCCCCGCCTGGCCATAGACGTCGATACGGATATGTGGGGAGAGAGCGTGGCTGCCGCCGGCATAGGCCGTGACCGCGAAGGCGGCGCGGCCTTTCCGGCCCAGCCGTTGGCGACGCTCCACTATGAGATGAACCGGGAGCGACGGCGCAGGCCGCCAGTCGATTCCGGCGGCAAATTCGGCGCCGCTCGGCTGCCGGAGCGGCACGTAAACCCGACCGCTCAGCGCAAGGCCGCCGCTGAGCGCATAATTCACCCGCGCCCCGGCCTGGCTGCCGCCGAGCGTCCCGCCAGGGGCCAGCGCCGCATCGCCCCGGTCGCGGACCAGCAGCCAGGCGGAGCCGGACCAGGGCAGCGATCCCGAATGGTCCACAGGCGGCAGCGCCGCGCCGAACGTCGGCGTCTGTTTCCGGCCCGACCGGATCGAGAATTGCGCGCTCGGGCGGAGGAGGTAGGAGAGCTGGCGCATGGGAAGCGTCGCAGCCTGCCCGCTCGCTATCGGCGCGTCAGTCCGTCGACGAGATACCGACAAGGCCTTCCGGCCGACCGGATAAGCGGGCGGCGGGAACGGGCTGCTGGCCATGATCGCGATGGGTGCGGGCGTTGCGGGCAGAGGCGGCCCTGCAATTTCTGGCGTTTGGGCGGCGTCCGCGGCCAGCACGCCTATCATGTCCCTGCGCCAGCCCGGCAACAGGATCGCCGTGCGCGCCCCGGTCCAGAGGACCATGACCGCGATCAGGAAGCGGAGCGGCGCGCGGGTCATTCCGCGGGCAACTTATCCGGGAAGTGATGTCCGGTCTTGTCCCACTGGCTGCGGCCCGCGAGGTAGCGGGCGAGGGCGCGGCGCGCGGCCATCATGGCAATGATGTTGGCGGTGACCGTGCGCGGCAGCGACCGCAGCCCCTCCCGCCAGCCATAGGCCCTGGCGACGAAGCCGAAGCGCATGGCGAGCCGCCAGAGGAAGAGAGCGGAGTTGACCGCCAGCAGGGCCGCCAGCCCGGCCCCGAATGGCGGCAGGGTCCAGGCCGTCAACCGGTCGGCCAAGAGCAACAGGACGTAGACCGCGAGCGAGACATAGGCCACCACCAGCACCAGAGCGGCGAGCAAGGACTGCCGGTCCCTCAGCCGCATCCAGCGTTCGGCCAGGCCTCCCGACCAGCCGAGCCGGTCCCAGCCGGCCAAAGCGATGCCCGTCATCCAGCGCGCCTTCTGCGCGACGGCGGCGTCGAGCGTCGCCGGGAAATATTCGCGGGTCGCGATCACCGGGCGGCCGGGACCGGCGGGGAGCCGCACGAAGGCGCCCTTGCGGCCAAGCATGTGGAGGCGCAGGCCAAGCTCATAATCCTCGGTCAGGCTGTCCGGATCGAACGGCGCGCCTCGCACGTCGGCGAGCGCGGCAAGAGCATCGCGCGCGATGGCGCAGCCGACCCCGGCCGAGGGCAAGCTGGCGCCGATCGCGGTGCGGACGACCAGCTCCTTGCCATGTGCCTCGGTGAACTCGTCCAGATAATGGCCTGCGACGAAATGCGAGTGCGGATCGACCAAAGGCAGGACCGGAAGCTGGATCAGATCATGGGTCTCGACCAGCGCATCGAAGAGCGCCAGTTCCGAGGAATGGACGACGTCCTCGGCGTCATGGAGGACCACCGCCTTGACCGGCACGGCGTCCGCCGCCTCGTCCTCCAGCATCCGTTCCCAGAGGCGATTCAAACAGTCAGCTTTGCTCGTGGGCCCGGGTGCCGGCCCGAGGACGAGACGGACGCGCGGGCCGGCGGCGGCGCGGACGGCGACGATCGTGGCGGGATCGTTGGGATAGCAGCCGACATAGAGGCGATAATCGGCCTCCCCGAACATGGCCTGGGCGTGACCCAGCATCCGGCCGATCACCGCCGCCTCGTCCCAGGCGGGCACGAAGATGGCGAGCCGGCCGGGCTGCGCCGCGGTGGGAAATGTTTGCCGCCCCCGTCGGCGGGTCAGGCGGAGCCCAAGCCAGATCAGATCGACGAGCAGGTCGCTGAGGCCGAGGAGCAGGAAGCCGAAAGCGGCGAACAAGGCCGTCTCGCGCAGCACAGCGGCGCAGGCGCTCAGGATGCTGTCGAAGCCCCCCATCTCCGCCTCCGACTCGAAGCGCGTATCATCTATTTCAGGTGAACGAGTCGCAAGAAATTTCGGAAAGCGATGTATTCATCCGTTTCGGAGGAATCGTCGGTCTTGGTCGAGACTCACTTTCCCGGCGGCCGCGAAGCCGCCATGCTGATGCCATGACCCTGCTCCGCACCCTGCTCGCCGCGCTGTCGCTCACCCTTCTGGGGACCGCACCCGCCCATGCCGCCGCGCCCGACAATCTCGATGCGATTGCGCGGGACTATGTCCGGCTCACGCTGGAGCTTGGGGTGCGCGACGACGGCTATGTCGATGCCTATTACGGCCCCGCCGAATGGAAGACCGCCGCTCAGGCTCACCCCCGCACCGTGCGGCAACTCGCCGCGACTGCGCGGGTGCTGAGCCGGCGGCTGGAGGCGATCCGCGCCCGGCATGGGACCCTCCTCGACCGGCGCAAGCGCTTCCTCGCGGCGCAGCTGCTGGCGGCGTCCACACGCCTTCGCATGTTACAGGGTGAGCGGCTGAGCTTCCGGGACGAGGCGATCGGCCTCTACGGCGTCGATCCTCGGTTGCCGCCGCTCGCCCATTATGACGCGATCCTCGCGCGGCTGGAGCGGCTGGTCCCCGGCGACGGGCCGCTCGCCCCGCGCGTCGATGCCTATATGGAGCGCTTCACCATCCCGCGCGACCGGCTCGACGCGGTGATGCGTGCCGCCATCGCCGAATGCCGCCGTCGCACGCTCGAACATATCCCGCTGCCGGGGACCGAGCATTTCACCCTCGAGTTCGTCACCGGGCGGAGCTGGTCCGGTTATAATTGGTATCAGGGCAATTATGGCAGCCTGATCCAGGTGAACACCGACCAGCCGGTCCGGATGAGCCGGGCGATCGATCTCGGCTGCCACGAAGGCTATCCCGGCCATCACGTCTACAACATGCTGCTGGAGCGGAACCTGGCGCGTGGCCGCGGCTGGATCGAATATATGGTCTATCCGCTTTATTCGCCGCAGAGCTTCATCGCGGAGGGCAGCGCCAATTATGGGGTCGAGCTGGCCTTTCCCGGGGATGAGCGGCTCGCTTTCGAGCGGCGCGTCCTCTATCCGCTCGCCGGCCTCTCCACCGACGGCGCGGACGTCTACAATCAGCTGAACGATGCGATCCGTGACCTCGGCCTCGCCCGGATCCTGATCGCCGCCGATTTCCTCGACGCCCGGATCGACCGGGAGGAGGCGTTGCGGCGGCTGGAGCGCTACAATCTGATGTCGCGGAGCCGGGCCGAGCAGTCGCTCGCCTTCATCCAGCAATATCGGGCTTATGTGATCAATTACGGGCTCGGGCGGGACATGGTCGCGGCGCGGATGGAATGGGGCAACGCCGCGCCGGCGCAGCGCTGGGCCCGGATGAGCCGGCTACTGTCCGAGCCGGTCCTGCCCCGCGATCTCCAGCCAGACCTGCGCTGATGCGCTGCGTCTTTGATCCACGCCAGCTCGCCCACGCGCCGGCGGTCGAACTGCACAATGGCAGCTTCGTCCCTTATGCCGAGACGCCGGCGCGGGCCGAGGCTGTGCGGGCGGCGGTGGGGACTGTCGAGCCGGCGGTGGATCATGGCGAGGCGCCGCTCCGCGCCGTGCATGACGAGGCCTATCTCGCCTTCCTGTGGTCCGCGCACAAGGACTGGCGCGCGGCCGGGCGGGCGGGAGATGCGTCCGGTTATGCCTGGCCGGTGGTGCGGCGGCGGCCGCTGGCGCTCGACCGGATCGACGCCAGGCTCGGCGCCTACAGCTTCGACGCCTCCTCGCCCATCGCCGCGGGGACCTGGGAGGGCGCCTATTGGTCCGCCCAGACCGCGCTCACTGCGCTCGATGCGGTGCTGGCAGGCGAGCGGGCGGCGTTCGCCCTGTGTCGCCCGCCGGGCCATCATGCCGGGCGCGACTATCTCGGCGGCTATTGCCATCTCAACAATGCGGCGATCACGGCCGAGGCGGCGACCGCGGCTGGGCGGCGGGTCGCGATCCTCGACGTCGATTATCATCACGGCAATGGCACGCAGGACATTTTCTGGCACCGCGGCGACGTCTTCTTCGCCTCGATCCACGCCGATCCTCGCATGGATTATCCGTACTTCTGGGGCCATGCCGACGAGATTGGCGATGGCGACGGCGAAGGGGCGACCCTGAATCTGCCGCTACCGCGCGGCACCGATATCGCCGCCTATCTGCCGGCGCTGAAACGGGCGCTGGCGCGGATCGCGGCGTTCGGCGCGGACCTGCTGGTGATCAGCTTTGGCGCCGACACTTATGCCGGCGATCCGATCTCTCACTTCAAGCTGGAGACCGCGGACTATGCGGTCATGGCCGGTCGGATCGCGGCGCTGAACCTGCCGAGCCTGGTAGTGATGGAAGGCGGTTATGCGGTCGATGCGCTCGGCGCCAATGTTGCGGCCTTTCTGGAAGGACTGTCATGACCCGTTTGCTTCGCAACCTGTTCGCCGCCCTGCTCCAGCGCCGCGCCGGCAGCCATGATATTTGCCGGTGAGAAGGAGCCGCCGGCCCCCTCTCACACGAAATCCAGCATTGGAAGCCGCCGCCGCTACAGCTTCTCCGTCAGCTCGGGGACGATCTTGAACAGGTCGCCGACCAGGCCGATGTCCGCGACCTGGTAGATGGGCGCGTCCTCGTCCTTGTTGATCGCGACGATCGTCTTCGAATCCTTCATCCCGGCGAGGTGCTGGATCGCGCCGGAAATGCCGATCGCGATATAGACCTCCGGCGCGACGATCTTGCCGGTCTGGCCGACCTGATAGTCGTTGGGGGCATAGCCGGCATCGACCGCGGCGCGGCTGGCGCCGACCCCGGCCTTGAGCTTGTCCGCCAGCGGATCGAGCAGGGCATGGAACTGCTCCGACGAACCGAAGGCGCGGCCGCCCGAGACGATCACCTTGGCGCTGGTCAGCTCCGGCCGCTCCGACTTGGAGAGCTCGGCGCCGACGAAGCTGGAAAGGCTCTTGTCGCCCGCGCTCGCCACGGCCTCGACGATCCCCGAACCGCTCCCGACTTCCGCCTTGGCGAAGGCGGTGCCGCGGACGGTGATGACCTTCTTCGCATCCGACGACTTCACGGTGGCGATGGCGTTGCCCGCGTAGATCGGGCGGGTGAAGGTGTCCGGCCCCTCGACCGAGAGGATTTCGCTGACCTGCATGACGTCCAGCAAGGCGGCGACGCGCGGTGCGATATTCTTGCCGGTCGTGGTCGCAGGGGCGACGAAAACATCGTGCTCCGCCATCAGGCCGGCGGCGAGCGGCGCGACATTCTCGGCGAGATTGTTCGCATAAGCGGCATCGTCGGCGACATGGACCTTGCCGACGCCAGCGATCTTCGCGGCCGCCTCGGCGACGCCGCCGACGCCCTGGCCGGCGACGAGCAAATGCACTTCACCCAGCTGGCCCGCTGCGGTGACCGCGGACAGGGTCGCGTCCTTAACCTTGCCGCCTTCATGCTCGACGAGAACCAGCGTCTTCATGCCACCACTCCCAAAGCCTTCAGCTTTCCGATCAGCTCGTCCACATCCGCGACCTTCACCCCCGCGGTCCGCTTCGCCGGCTCGCCGACGCTCACGATCGTGAGGCGCGGCGTCGTGTCGACGCCGTAATCCGCCGGCGCCTTGACGGCGAGCGGCTTGGACTTGGCCTTCATGATGTTGGGCAAGGACGCGTAGCGCGGCTCGTTGAGGCGCAGGTCGGTGGTCACCACCGCCGGGATGCTGAGCTTCACCGTCTCGAGGCCGCCATCGACCTCGCGGGTGACGTCAACCTTGTCGCCTGCCAGCTCGACCTTCGAGGCGAAGGTGCCCTGGCCCCAGCCGAGCAAGGCGGCGAGCATCTGGCCGGTCTGGTTGCTGTCGTCGTCGATCGCCTGCTTGCCGAGAATGACCAGGCCGGGCTGCTCCTCTTCGGCGACCTTCGCCAGCAGCTTCGCAACGGCGAGCGGCTCGACCTCGTCGTCGGTCTGGATCAATATGGCGCGGTCGGCGCCCATGGCGAGGGCGGTGCGGAGCGTCTCCTGCGCCTTGGCCGGCCCGATCGAGACCGCGATGATCTCGGTCGCGGCGCCCTTCTCCTTCAGGCGGATCGCCTCCTCGACGGCGATCTCGTCGAACGGATTCATGCTCATCTTGACGTTGGCGAGATCGACCCCGGTGCCGTCGGGCTTCACCCGCGGCTTCACATTATAGTCGATCACCCGTTTGACGGCGACCAGGAGCTTCATGGTTTGCCCTTCCCTCTACCTCGTCATTCCAGCGAAAGCTGGAATCCCTCTGCCTTCAAGGCAAGTGAGATCCCGGATCAAGTCCGGGATGACGTGAAACACAGACTAAGCGGCTCTAGCAACCTCCGCGACGATCTTCTTTGCCGCGTCGCCGAGATCGTTTGCCGGGACGATGGCGAGGCCGGAATCGGCCAGGATCGCCTTACCCTGCTCGACATTGGTGCCCTCGAGCCGGACGACCAGAGGCACCTTGATGTCGATCTCGCGCGCCGCGGCGACGATGCCCTCGGCGATGATGTCGCAGCGCATGATCCCGCCGAAAATGTTGACGAGTATGCCCTTCACCGCGGGATCGCTGAGGATGATCTTGAAGGCCGCGGTGACCTTCTCTTTCGAGGCGCCACCACCGACGTCGCAGAAATTGGCCGGGAAGGCGCCGTTCAGCTTGATGATGTCCATCGTCGCCATGGCGAGGCCGGCGCCGTTGACCATGCAGCCGATATTGCCGTCCAGCTTGATGTAGGCGAGGTCGAACTTCGACGCCTCGACCTCCATCGGATCCTCCTCGCTGAGGTCCCGCAGTTCGGCCAGATCGTGGTGGCGGAACTCGGCATTGTTGTCGAAGCCGACCTTGGCGTCGAGGACCAGCAATTCACCCTTGTCCGTCACTGCGAGCGGGTTGATCTCGATTTGCGCCGCGTCGGTGCCGAGGAAGGCGCTGTAGAGCTGCGCCGCGACCTTCTGCGCCTGCTTGGCGAGGTCGCCGGACAAGCCGAGCGCCTTGGCGACGGCGCGGCCGTGATGCGGCATGAAGCCGGTCGCGGGATCGACGTCGAAGCTGTGGATCTTCTCCGGCGTGTCATGCGCGACCGTCTCAATGTCCATGCCGCCCTCGGTCGAGGCGACGAAGGCGATGCGGCCCGTCTTCCGGTCGACGAGCAAGGCGAGGTAGAATTCCTTGGCGATATCGACGCCGTCGGTCACGTAGAGCCGGTTCACCTGCTTGCCGGCTGGGCCGGTCTGGATGGTGACGAGCGTATTGCCGAGCATCTCGGACGCAGCCGCCCGGACCTCATCGGCGCTGCGGGCGAGGCGGACGCCACCCTTGGCGTCGGGGCCCAATTCCTTGAACTTGCCTTTGCCGCGGCCGCCGGCATGGATCTGCGCCTTCACGACGTAGAGCGGGCCGGGCAGCTTTCCCGCGGCGGCGACAGCCTCGTCGACGCTCATTGCGGCATAGCCGGCGGGGACGGGCACGCCGAACTTCGCCAGCAGCTCCTTGGCCTGATATTCATGGATGTTCATGGGGCGGGGCTAAAGCACATGCCTCCCCTCCCCGCAAGGGAGGCTGGGCCCTAACCCATCCCCACTGCGCAGAGGGCCGCCGCGCTGGTGCTGACGCCGAGAATCTGGGCGTCGCCAAGCGCGCGTATGCGGTGCAGGAACTCGCTGACCGACACGGACGAGGAGGCGTAGGGCAGATCGCCGATCCGGCGCAGCTGGATGAGCGACAGGCGGTCCGCCATGCGCTGGGCCATGCAGGCGGCCATGGGGCGGGTGAGGCCGGCATTTTCTAGGCCGTGGCGCAGCCGCGCCTCGGGTATCGCGCAGGCGGCGAGAGCGAGGAGGGCGGCCAAAGGGCCGATGAAGCGAATGCCCATGAGGGCTGGCTAGAGCGAGCCTGCTGAACAGGCAATGACCTGTGCGGGCCTAGCGCCCGCCGATCATCTCGCGGACGAAATCGTGGAGGAAGACGCGGCGTGTGGCCTTCAGCCGCTCGGCCTTCAATATGTTGTGGACCAGCTCGCGGCATTTCTCCGCGTCATTGTTGATCAGCACATAATCATATTCGGCCCAGTGGCTGATCTCGGCGGCGGCGCGGGCCATGCGGCGCTCGATCACCTCGTCCGAATCGGTGCCGCGGGCGCGTAGGCGGCGCTCCAGCTCCTCCATCGAGGGCGGCAGGATGAAGACGCGGACGATGTCCGGATCGACCTGCTTCAATTGCTGGGTGCCCTGCCAGTCAATGTCGAGCAGCACGTCGCGGCCGCTCTCGATTACTTTCAGCACTTCGCTTTTCAGCGTGCCGTAGCGATGACCGAAGACGACCGCCCACTCCAGGAACTCGCCGGCGGCGACCATCTCCTCGAACTTCTCGTCGGAGACGAAATGATAGTCCGTCCCATCCTGCTCGCCGGGGCGGATCGGGCGGGTGGTCGCGGAGATGGAGAGTGCGAGGCCGTCATCGGTGGCCATCAGCATGCGGGCGATGGTGGACTTCCCGGCGCCGGACGGGCTCGACAGCACGAAGAGGAGGCCCCGCCGCAGGATGGCGCTTGCGATTTCCATGGGGGCCAGTGGCGGAGGCGGCATGGACTCGTCAAGTAGTGAAGAGGGTCAAATATTCGCTAAGGTGCGCGCATGACGCGGATGGTGGCCTTGCTGCGGGCGGTGAATGTGGGCGGGCGCAAGCTGCCCATGGCGGACTTCCGCCAGCACGTGGCCGGGCTGGGCTGGCAGAATGTCGCGACCTATATCCAGAGCGGCAACCTAGTGTTCGACGCCGATTGCAGCGTAGCCGAAGCGGAGGCGGCGATCGAGGCGCTGATCCGCAAGCAATATGGCTATGACGCCCCGGCGATGGTGCGGACGCGCGACCAATGGGCGGGCTATCCGGGCGGCAACCCCTTCCCCGATGCGGCGCGGGACACGCCCGGCTTTGTGCTGATGCTGATCGCCAAGGCGCCGCTCAAGGTGGACGCGGCCGAGTTACTCCAGGCCCGCGCCACCGCCGGCGAGCAGGTGAGGAAGGTGGGCGAGACGGTCTGGATCCATTTCCCCCAGGGATCGGGCACGTCGAAGATCACGCCGGCCCTGATGGACAAGGCGATGGGCTCGACCGCGACCAGCCGCAATTACCGGACGGTATGCACCTTGCTGGACATGCTGGACGGCTGATGGGCGCGAAGCTGATCCCGCGCCGCTACTGGTTCGTGGCGCTCGGCATTGTCGCGGTGATGGCGACGGTGCTGCTGCTCATGGGCCGCAACCCGATTTGCCCGTGCGGAACGCTCCGCTTGTGGACCGGCGACGTGAACGGGCCGGAGAACAGCCAGCAGCTCGCCGACTGGTATGTGCCGAGCCACATCATTCACGGCTTTCTCTTCTACCTCGCCGGCTGGCTGCTGCTCGGCAAGCGGACCGAGCCAGGCCATCGGCTGATTCTCGCCACGTGCATCGAGGCGGCGTGGGAGCTGATCGAGAACAGTCCGATGGTGATCGAGCGCTATCGCGAGGCAACGATCGCCTTGGGCTATACGGGCGACAGCGCGATCAATTCCATTTCAGACGTCGGCTGGATGATGCTCGGGTTCGGCCTGGCGAGGCGGCTGCCGGTCTGGGGGACCGTCGCCTTGGCGGTGGCGTTCGAATTGTTCACGCTGATCATGATCCGCGACAATCTGACGCTGAACGTGATCATGCTGCTCGCGCCGAACGACGCGATCCGGGCGTGGCAGGCGGGCGGCTGAACTCAGCCCTACCGGGTTCGCGCCTGCTGCGCCTGCACGCGGCGCGCGGCTTCGATCCGGGCGCGCACATCAGGGCGAGCGCAGGTCTCGCGGTTGAAGGGCGTGTCAGGCAGAGTCTCGTCGAGGCACAGCCAGCCCAGCTGGACTTCGTCGACCATGTCGAGCGGTTCGCCATAAGCATCCCGGCGTGCAACCAGCGCCGTCAGTTTGACAAGGAACGCGGCAGCGTCGGCGCTGCGAGTTGCCACGGGCATCGCCGAGGCCTGTCGAAGCATCTCGGCGGCGCGATCGAAGTGGCCCAGTTCGCGCTCCGCATTTGCCGCCCGCACGTATAGCACAAAATAGGCCTGTTCGTCCGGTGCGGGTGGCAAGGCCCTGACCCGGGCAATGAACTCCTCCTGATAGCGCTGCGCCCGCTCCGGCGAGGGCAGCGGCTGGCCGATCGGACCGTGCGCCGGCTTCACCTGCCAGGTGGCTGCCAGAAGCAGCTGAAGGGCGCGCGTCTCGCTGCGGCCAAGCCTGGTCGCGAGCCATTGCGCGCGATAATAGGTGCTTTCGCCCCGTAAGGATCGATAGTCGCCCGAAGGGATCAACCGGTTGAGGATCGCGAGATCCGCTGGCGCGAATGTGTCGAACAGGACCAGGCCGTTGGACGGGCATTCCGGCATCGGCAGCGGCATGAACCAATAGGTGTTCGGCCGCCCGTCGGGCCGCGATCCCATTGTCGAATAGCTACCGGTCATCAGCGCCCGGAAATGCTCGCCGCCGACTGGGCAGGTCATGTCCTGCATGGCGCCGTGAGGTCCGTAATTCTCCTCGTGCGGCGGGGGCGTCTGCGCCGCGAGCAAAGCGAGAGCGACGAGAAGCGGCATACACTAACGCCCCAGCATATGCTCCGGGATGACCACCCGGTCGAACGTCGCCTCGTCGACCAGGCCGAGGTCGATGCCCGCCTCCTTCAGCGTCATCCCCTTCTTGTGGGCATGCTTGGCGATGCTCGCGGCATTGTCGTAGCCGATTTCTGGGGCGAGCGCGGTGACCAGCATCAGCGACTTGTTCATCAGGTCGGCGATGCGGGTCTCGTCCGGCTCCATCTCGTCGAGGCAGCGGGCGGTGAAGCTCTCCATGCCGTCCGAGAGCAGGTTGATCGAGCGGATCACCGCGGCGCCGATCAACGGCTTGAAGACGTTCAGCTCCATATGGCCCTGGAGGCCGCCGATCGTGACCGCCACATGATTGCCCATCACCTGGGCGGCGACCATGGTCAGGCTCTCGCACTGGGTGGGGTTGACCTTGCCCGGCATGATCGAGCTGCCCGGTTCATTCTCCGGCAGCTTCAGCTCGCCGAGGCCGCAGCGCGGGCCGGAGCCCAGCAGCCGGATGTCATTGGCGATCTTGGAGAGGGAGACGGCGATCACGTTGAGCACGCCGGAGAGCTCGACCAGGGTGTCGTGTGTCGCCAGCGCCTCGAACTTGTTGGGCGCGGTCTCGAAGGGCAGGCGGGTCAGGGACGCGACCTGCGCGGCGAAGGCCTCGCCGAAGCCCTTGGGCGCGTTGAGGCCGGTGCCGACGGCGGTGCCGCCCTGGGCCAGCTGGTGCAGCCGCGGCAGCACTGCCTCGACCCGGGCGATGCCGGCCTCAATCTGGTACGCGTAGCCCGAAAACTCCTGGCCAAGGGTAAGCGGCGTCGCGTCCTGCAGGTGGGTGCGGCCGATCTTGACGATCCGGTCCCACGCCTCGGCCTGGGCGGCGAGGCGGCGGTGGATGGTGTTCAGCGCGGGCAGCAGGCGCTGCGCCACCGAGCGGGCGGCGGCGATGTGCATCGCGGTCGGGAAGCTGTCGTTGGACGACTGGCCCTTGTTGACATGATCGTTGGGATGGACGGGCGACTTGCCGCCACGCGTGCCGGTCAGGATTTCGTTGGCGCGGCCGGCGATCACCTCATTGGCGTTCATGTTGGATTGGGTGCCGGAGCCGGTCTGCCAGATGACGAGCGGGAACTGGTCGTCATGGTCGCCCGCCGCGACCTCGCCGGCTGCCTGCTGGACCGCCTCGGCGATCTCCGCGTCGAGCCCGCCGATCCGCGCATTCACCCGCGCCGCCGCCTGCTTCACGAAGCCCAGGGCATGGACGATCTCGACCGGCATCGTCTCGCGCGGGCCGAAGGGGAAATTCTCGATCGAGCGCTGGGTCTGCGCGCCCCAGTAGGAGTCCGCCGGAACCTCGATCGGTCCGAAGCTGTCGGTCTCGGTGCGGGTGGTGGCGGCCATGATGTTGAGGTCCCTTCGCTCTGTCCGGCCTGCTCTATTGCCGCCTCATCGTCTCCGCAATCCATCCCGCATAAGCGGAGACGCGCGTATAGACGGTGATCGGCAGGTCCTCCGCGCAGCCGGTGCCGAAGCTGACCAGGCCGATCACCCGGTCCACGCCGCCCGGCCCTTCCGCGACCAAGGGACTGCCCGAATCGCCGACGCAGGTCTCGTCCCGGCCCGTCCCCGCGCAGATCTGGACATCGCCGGTCGCCGCGCCGCCAACGCCGAGCCGCTCGGCGCAGGCGCGCGGCGCGATCGTCCGCACCAAAGCCTGCCGCAGCCGGTCGGCGACCTGGGAGGCGAGGGCGCCATTCCTGAGCCGCGCCGTCCGCGCCAGGCTGCCCTCGTAGAGCGCGCCGAAGCCGAGCACCGTCGCCTGCGCGGGATCGGCGCGCGCGCCCCGGGCATAATCGGCGGTCAGCGGCCCGGCCGGCTGGGCCAGCCGGACCAGGGCGATGTCATTGTCCTGGCTCGCGGCATCGTAGCG
>JBGAHY010000055.1:0-10394 GCA_044225925.1 Allosphingosinicella sp. | reverse complement strand
ACGTCAGTCCTGTCGCCCTGCGGGCGCAGGCTGGCCGGCGTGCGGCGGCTCTTCGCGCAGGTTGCCGTTGCTTCGCAGCGGCTGTCCTGCGCTCGGCGCCTTACGCCGCGATCGGCAACGCGAGCTGGTCTTCGTTCGAGGCGTCGGCATGCGCGGCCTGCGGCTCCGCTTCCGTCTCCGCCGGCGCGGCCGCCGGGCGCTTGGGGCGCGGGGCGAGGAGGCGGGAGAGGAGGACGATGACGCCGAGGCCGAGATAGGCGCCGAGCACCTGGACCGGGAAGAACATCAAGGGCAACGCGAACAGGATGCGGAGCCAGGTCGGGTTGAACCCGAAATCCTCGCCGACGGCCTGGCAGATGCCGAGGAAGGTGTCGTCGCGGCGGATCAGGGAGACGTTCTGGGTCTGGGCGGCGGGGGCTTGCATCAATCTTACTCCTTGGTGCGGCGGACCAACAGGGTCCGTCGGAATGCCCTTCACTGAGCACGGGCCGTGCCAGATTCCGGTTATGAGGGGTTTTCAGTGGTTTGGCGGAAATGGGGTCCCGTTCGCCTCCTGACAAGGGCGGCGGGGGCGGCCAAATGTTGGGAAATATCGCCAGAAATGTCCGGCCTGCTGTCCGCTGGCGGACAGGCCGGGCAGGCGGGGGTCAGCGGTTCCGGTTGCGGCCGGCGGTCCGGGCCTGCGCGGCCGCCTGGGCAGGCGCGGCAGTCGTGGCGCTGTTGGCGGCCGCTGCCGCGGCGTTGAGGCTGTTCAGCGCCTGGCTCGCTTCGGTCTCCAGCCGCTGCTCGGTCTGCGCCAGGTCGTTCTGGACCTGCGCATTCAGCGCCGCCTCGCGCTGGAGCAATTCGTTCGAGGTGCGCGCGAAGGCGTTGGCCGCGGATTCGGACTCGCCCGAGCCGCAGGCGGAGAGGAGGAGCAGGGTGAGGGGGAAAGCGGCTTTCATAAGACGAGTCTATTCCCCCCGCCCTTCCCGCGAAAGCGGAAATCCCTTTCGCCTCTCTCCCTTCCCTCCGCGTCTCCGCGCGCATGAAAGAAGGATCTGTTCGCGCGGAGGCGCGGGGACGCGGAGAAGGAAGGATGGTTCCGCTTCGCGGGAAATGGAGTGAGTGGAGGGTTTCTGTTGCCCGGTACCCTCCAAACCGCTGGAATCCGCTTCTGTTGCCCGGTGCGGCCCGAACCGCGCTTTTGTCCAATGTAACTTAGTCCGTGAGGACCTTGTTACGCGGCAATCGCGAGCGCCTCGTTGTCGTTGGCACTTGTGGTTGTGAACGGTTTTACGGCGCATTCAGGCCGGGCAAAAATACCGTCTTTCAATACACGTCGATCCTGGTTCGGCCCCATCAAGAGGGCTGAGGCTACGTCGCCACGCATGAAGCGTGGCGCCGAGCGCCTCAGCTCAGATGGTGGAGCCGCCGGGTACTGCCCCCGGGTCCGCTGCATCTATTTCACGGCACAATTTATCACCATAGCCGGGCGAACCCGGCAGCTCCTATATAGGCGCCGGGCGATGAATGTGAAGTGAGCGGCGGCTCAGCCCTTCTTCAGCGCATCCCTGATCTCGCGGAGCAGGACGACGTCCTCCGGCTCCGCCGCCGGCGCGGCTTCCTCCGCCTTCTTCATCCTGTTGGCGCTGCGCACGATCATGAAGATGATGAAGGCGAGGATGACGAAGTTGATCACCACCGTCAGGAACGCGCCCCAGCCGAGGACGCCGACGCCAGCGGCCTTCAGCGCGGCATAGTCGGTCAGCGACCCGTGATAGCTGGCGGGGACGTCGCCGAGGATGATGAACTTGCTCGAGAAATCGAGCCCGCCGAAGATCTTGCCGACGACCGGCATGATGATGTCCTCGGTGAGCGAGGTGGTGATCTTGGCGAAGGCGGCGCCGATGATCACGGCCACGGCGAGATCGAGGACATTGCCCCGCGCGATGAAATCCCGGAACTCTCTCAGCATCGCTTCCTCCCTCATCGGCCGGCCATTGCGGACCCGATCCGGAGTGCTTACGTCCTTCTTCGCCCGATGCAAAGGAGGGGTGCCATGAAGCGCAGCCGCGTCTTCGCCGTTGTTGCCTTGCTCACCGTGTTCCTCAGCGCCTGCGGCATCAACTCGATCCCGCGCGCCGAAGAGGAGGCCAAGGCCAAATGGGCCGACGTCCAGGCCGCCTATCAGCGCCGGCTGGACACCCTGCCAAGCATCGTCAGCGCCGCGCGCGCCGCCGGGCAGCACGAGACCAATTTGCAGACCGGTTATGCCCAGGCCAGGAGCGGCGCGGACGGCGCCCGCATCACGCCGGACCAGCTCACCGACCCGCAGGCGATGCAGCGCTTCGCCGCCGCCCAGCAGGGCGTCTCCGCCTTCATCATCCGCGCGACCCAGGAGGCGGTGCCGACCAACGAGACCGCGCAGAACTGGCGCGAGGTGCAGGCGCAGATCGAGGGCACGAACAACCGCATCACGATCGCCATCAGGGATTATAACGCGGCTGTGCAGGCCTATAATACCCGCATCCGCACTTTCCCCTCGGTGATCGGGGCGCGGATCATCTACGGCTCGCGCCCAATGGTGCCGTTCGAGGCGACTGCCGGAGCGAACGTCGCACCCAATCTCGATTTCGGGAACATCCAGTAATTTGACCCAAGCCCTTTCGCGCCGGTCCGTGCGCGCCGGAGGGGCGCTGGCCGCTCTGCTGTTCCTGGTCCTGGCGGCGGGCGCCGCCTGGGCCGCGCTCAGCTTCCCGCCGCTCAGCGGCCGGGTGGTCGATCAGGCCAATCTGCTGAGCCCGCAGCAGGAGGCGGAGCTCACCCAGAAGCTGGAGACGCTGCAGCGCGCCTCGTCGCGCCAGCTGGTGGTGGCCACCGTCACCAGCCTGCAGGACGTGCCGATCGAGGATTATGGCTATCAGCTCGGCCGGGCCTGGCACATCGGCCAGCAGGGCGCGAACAATGGCGTGATCCTGCTGGTCGCGCCCAACGAGAAACGGGTGCGGATCGAGGTCGGCTACGGGCTCGAGCCGATCATGACCGATGCGCTCTCCAACCAGATCATCCAGGAACAGATCCTGCCGCGCTTCCGCGACCACAATGATTATGCCGGCGGGATCATCGCCGGCAGCGACGCGATCATCGCCCAGCTGCAGGCGCCATTGGAGGCCGCCGAGCAGAATGCCGCCGCGGCGGAGCGCGCGCAGGCGGACAGCGGACGGAGCCGCGGCGGGCGGCATCGCAGCTCCTCGCCCTTGCCGCTCATCTTCTGGATCGGGGTCACCATCTTCATCATCTTCGGCCTCACCCGGAGCGGCCTGCGCGGCAAATCATACCGACGCCGCCGGCGCGGCTGGGGCGGGCCGATCGTGATCTGGGGGCCCGGCTGGGGCGGCGGCCATCGGAGCAGCGGCTGGGACGATTGGGGCGGCGGAGGCGGCGGCTGGGGCGGTGGCTCCTGGGGTGGTGGCGGCGGCGGTGGCGGCTTCTCCGGCGGCGGCGGCTCGTTCGGCGGCGGCGGGGCGTCCGGAGGATGGTGATGACCCGGTTCAGCGAGGACGATTTCCAGCGCGTCAGCGAGGCCGTGGCGAAAGCGGAGCAGGCGAGCGACGGCGAGATCGTGACCATCGTCGCCCATCGCTCCGACGCCTATCATGACGTCGCGCTTCATTATGCCGTGCTCGCCATGCTGCTCGTCCCCGCCTGGTGGGCGGTCGTGCCGCAGAGCTGGATCGACTGGTGGTCGGGGCTGCTGCTCGGCTGGAATGCGGAGCTCAGCCGGCCGGTGGTGATGCTGATCCTGTTCGCCAAATTGATCGCCGCCTTCCTGATCGTGCGACTGGCGCTGAATTATCGCCCGCTCCGCCTGGCGCTGACCCCGGGCGGGACCAAGAGCCGCCGCGTCCGCCGCCGCGCCGTCGAGCTGTTCCGCTCCGGCTGCGAGATGCGCACCCGCGGGCGCACCGGCGTGCTCATCTATCTCTCGCTCGAGGAGCGCCGCGCCGAGATCGTCGCCGACCGGGCAATCGTGGAGAAGGTCGCGCCCGACGTCTGGGGCGACGCCATGGCGGCCCTGGTCGACGAGGTGAGGCAGAAGCGCCCCGGCGCGGGCATGGTGCTGGCGGTGGAGAAGGTCGGCGCCGTGCTCGCTACGATCCTGCCGCCCAAGGCGCACAATCCGGACGAGCTGCCCAACCGACTGATCGTCCTGTGAGCGGGCCGGACCATGACGCGGCGGAAGGTGACGAAGTCACGGTCTGGCAGGGCCGCTACATCGTCGCGAAGAAGAGAGGCCGCTGGGAATATGTCTCCCGCGCCCGCGACATCCAGGCGGCGGTGATCGTCGCGGTGGATGACGGCCATGTCCTTCTCGTCGAGCAATATCGTGTGCCGCTCGGGCGGGTCTGTCTCGAACTCCCTGCTGGCCTGATCGGCGATGACACGGAAGGCGAGGCGGTTGAGACCGCCGCCGCGCGCGAACTTGAGGAGGAGACCGGCTACCGCCCGGCGCGGATGACCGACCTCGGATTCTATCACAGCTCGCCGGGCATGGTCTCGGAGGGCTTCACCCTTCTCCGCGCCGAGGGGCTGGAAAAGATCGGCGACGGCGGCGGCGTCGAAGGCGAGGACATCGTCGTCCACCGGGTGAAGCTGGCGGACGTGCCGGCCTTCGTGGCGGCGAAGCGGGCGGAGGGGATAGCGATCGACGTGAAGATGCTGCTCCTGCTGGCGGAGAACCTGCTCGGCTGAGCGAGACCGCGGGTGGAACGCATCCGTAATGATTGGCCGGGACAGTATGACCGCCCTGTGATGCCGCGCTCTGCGGAGGGGATCAGATCATGCACGAGCACGATACGAAATCGTCCGGCGCCGACCACGGCCTTTCCCGGCGGCAATTCGCGCAATTTGCCCTGGCGTCAGCGGGCCTGTTCACGGTCGGGCCGGCGCTGGCGCAGACTCAAACCACGCTTGGCGCGACCGCGGAATCGCCCATGGGGCCCTTCTATCCGCTGCATCCGCTGGCCGAGAATGACGCCGACCTGACGCGTCTCGCCGGCCACCGCAATCGCGCGCGCGGCACCGTGATCGAGCTGACCGGGCGAATTCGCGATGTGCGGGGCAATCCGATCGCCGGCGCCCGGCTGGAATTGTGGCAGGCCAACGCGGCCGGCCGTTATGCGCACGAGCTCGACCCGGCGACCACGCCGCTCGATCCCGACTTCCAGGGTTATGCCCGGATCACCACCGGGGCGGACGGGGCCTACCGGATCGTCACCGTAAAGCCCGGCGGCTATGAAAGCCCGATCGGTCACCGCACGCCGCATCTCCATTTCGATCTGCGCGGCCACACCCACCGGACGGTCGCCCAGATGTACTTTCCCGAGGACGCGGAAGGAAATGCGAGGGACGCGCTCTACAGCGCCCTGGGCAGCGATGCGGCGAGCTCGGTCGCCGCGCGCAACGCGGCCGACCCGGGCAAATATCGGTGGGACATCGTCCTGATGGGCTGAGGCCGGATGGCGTCCGGGCGTCGGGCCCGACCGTTACCGGAAATTATCGGCGTAAGCCTGGAGCTTGAGCTTCGCCTGCTCGGGCGGGATCACATGGGCGTCGATCATGTTCTTCGCCGCATAGGCCCGTGCCGCTTCCAGCGTCGGGAAGGTGAGCTTCACCTGCTCCTGCGTCTCGGCGCCGCCGGCCCAGCCGGTCAACGGATCGGGCCGTTTGGCGCGGGCGGATTCGAATTCGAGAATCCACTGGCCGGCCCGGGCCTTGCCCGACTGCATCGCATTGCGCGCGCGCTGATAGATCCTCGCAGCCATGCCGCCGCACTGCCGAAGAAGGCGGCCTGAATCAAGACCTAGCCGTCTGAGTCTGCCCCCTCTATCAATTCGGCAATGGCGCGGGAGACGAGCAGAGGGGGCCTCAGCCGGCGGCAGCTGCTGATCGGCGGCGGGGTTGGCGTCGGGCTGCTGGTCGCCTGGACATTCTGGCCGCGCGACTATGTCCCGAACCTGCGCGCCCGCGAGGGCGAGACGGTCTACAATGCATATCTCAAGATCGGCCGCGACGGCCATGTCACGGTGGCGGTGCCGCAGGCGGAGCTTGGCCAGGGCGCCTGGAGCGCGCTGCCGCAGATCCTGGCCGACGAGCTTGGCGCGGACTGGCGGACGGTTGCGGTCGAGCCGGCGCCGCTCTCGCCGCTTTACGCCAACACCCTGCTCGCCACCGAGGCGGCGGACGACAGCGGCTGGCCATCCGGCCTGCAGGGCGCGGGTCGCTGGCTGTCGCAGCGCGCGGCAACCCAGAATGCGCTGATGCTGACGGCCGGCTCCAGCTCGGTCCGGGCCTTCGACGGGCCTTTGCGCGAGGCCGGGGCGACGGCGCGGACGATGCTCTGCATGGCCGCAGCAGCGCGCTGGCAGGCCAATTGGGAGGAGCTGGACACGCGCGACGGCTTCGTCTGGCGCGGCAATGACCGCCTCCCCTTCGCCGAGCTGGCCGAGGGTGCCGCAGGCTACAACGCGCCCGATCCCGTGCCCCTGCGCGAGAATGTCGACCACCGCCTCGCCGGCCAGGCGCTGCCCCGGCTCGACGCGCCCGCCAAGGTGGACGGCAGCGCTTTGTTCGCCGCGGACGTCCGCTTCCCGGACATGGCCTATGCCGCCTTGCTCTGCGGCCCCTGGGGCAGCCGTCTCGCCGGCTTCGACCGGGCCGGCGCGAACGGCATCGCGGGCGTGCTGAAGATCGTCGAGGACCCGGAGTGGGTGGCGGTGGTCGCCAGCAACACATGGTCGGCGCAGAAGGCGCTGAACGCGATGCGGCCGCGCTTTCATCTACGCGAGCCCCATATCGACGAGCGCGGGATCAGCGCTTTCCTGCAGGGCGCGCTGGAGGCCGGAGAGGCGGTGCGCGTCATCGAAGCCGGCGATCCGACCGGCCCCTTCCCCGGCGCCAGCCCGGTTACGCAAACCTACGAGGTCGGGCTCGCCCCCGCCGCCGCGCCGGAGGCGCTCAGCGCAACCGTCCGCATCCTCGGCGACGAGGTCCAGGTCTATGCCGGCTGCCAGGCGCCGGGCCTCGCCCGGGAGGCGGCGGCGCGGGGCGCGGGCGTCGCCGCCCACAAGGTGACCGTGTTCCAGACCTTTGCCGGCGGCGGCTATGGCCGCAAGCTGGAGGTGATGGCGATCGAGCAGGCGGCGAGGCTGGCGAAGGAGGCGGGCCGCCCCGTCGAGCTCAGCTGGTCCCGCATCCAGGAGATGGCGCGCGATTCCTGGCGTCCCGCCGCGCGGGGACGGCTGACCGGCTGGATGAGGCAGGGGCGGCTGGAATGCTGGGAGGCGAAGATCGCCGCGCCCGCCACCGCCGCCGAGGTCGCGCAACGGATCGGCGCCAATGGCGGTTTCACCCGGCCGGGATTCGCCGCCGTTGCTGGCGCGCGGCCGCCTTACGGCATCCCCAATCTCGCGGTGGATCATGTCGAGGCCGCGATCGGCATCGAGACCGGCCTGTGGCGGGGAGGTGCCCATAGCTACACCTGCTTCTTCACCGAGAGCTTCATCGACGAGCTGGCGCTGGCCGCGGGGCTGGAGCCGCTCGCCTTCCGCACCTTCCTCCTCCAGGACAATCCGCGGCTCGCCCAATGCCTGTCGACCGCCGCCTCGATCGGCGGCTGGGACGGCGGCGCGCGGGGGAGCGGGATGGGGCTGGCCTGCCACAGCGCCTTCGGCTCGCACATCGCCTGCCTGGTCGAGGTGGAGGTTGGCGGCGAGCAGCGCCTGCGGGTGACGCGCGCGGTGGCGGCGGTGGATTGCGGGCGGGTGATCAACCCGGAGCTGATCAAGCAACAGATCGAGGGCGGCATCGTCCATGGCGTCTCGGCGGCGGTGGGGCGGCCGGTGACGTTCGAGGGCGGGATGCCGGCGGCGCGGTCGATAGGCGCTTATGGCCTGCCCGTCCTGCGTGATGCGCCCGAGGTCAGCGTCGAACTGATCGACAGCGACGAGCCCTGCGGCGGGATCACCGAGCTTGGCGTGCCCGTCGCCGCGCCCGCCATCGCCAATGCCTATTTCTCGCTGACCGGACAGAGGGTGCGCACGCTGCCGATCATGGTAGGGACGGCGGCATGACCCGCCCCGCTGACCATCCCGACATTCCCGCGCCGAAGATCGGCCTGCTGCTGATCAACCTCGGCACGCCGAACGCGCCCGAGCCCGGCGCGGTGAAGCTCTATCTGCGCGAATTCCTCTCCGATCCGCGCGTCGTCGAAATCCCGCAACTGGTCTGGCAGCCGATCCTGCGCGGCATCATCCTCAACACCCGCCCGAAGAAATCCGCCCATGCCTACCAGCAGGTCTGGATGGAGGAGGGCTCGCCGCTCGCCGTCTATACGGCGCGCCAGGCGAAGGCGCTGGCCGGCGCGTTCGGGCCGGAGGTGATCGTCGATCATGCGATGCGCTACGGCCGGCCGGCGATCGCCGAACGGCTCGACGCGCTGCAGGCCCAGGGCTGCGAGCGCATCCTCGTCGCGCCGCTCTATCCCCAATATTGCGCGGCGACGACGGCGACCGCGGTGGATGAGGTGTTCCGCCATCTCCGCCACCAGCGCTGGCTGCCCGCGGTGCGGACGCTGCCGCCTTATCATGACGATCCGGCCTATGTCGGCGCGCTCGCCGCCTCGCTTCGCGCCAGCCTCGCGGCGCTGGACTTCGAGCCCGAGGCGCTGATTGCGAGCTTCCACGGCATGCCGCAGCGGACGCTCGAGCTTGGCGATCCCTATCATTGCCATTGCCGCAAGACCGCGCGCCTGCTGTCCGAGGCGCTGGGCCGGCCGCTGGAGGTCGCCTTCCAGTCGCGCTTCGGCCGGGCCAAATGGCTGGAGCCGGCGACCGACAGGGTGCTGGGCGAGCTTCCCGGCAAAGGCGTGAAGAAGGTCGCAATCTTCGCGCCGGGCTTCGCCGCCGATTGCCTGGAGACGCTGGAGGAGCTGGCGATCCGCGGCCGCGAGACTTTCATCGCCGCCGGCGGGACGGGCTTCGCTTACCTGCCCTGCCTCAACGACAGCGCGGAAGGCACGGCCATGCTGCGCACCCTGCTCGCCCGCGAACTTGAAGGATGGGCGCCCGCGCAATAAGGCCTCTCTTCATAAACAAAGCACAGGAGAGGAATCATATGGGACGGGTGGCAATCGTTACCGGCGGCTCGCGGGGCATTGGCGAGGCGATCAGCATCGCGCTCAGGGATCAGGGCGTCACCGTCGCCGCCAATTATGCGGGCAATGAGGAGCGCGCGCGCGAATTCACCGAGCGGACCGGCATCAAGACCTACAAATGGGACGTCGCCGATCTCGACGCTTGCCTCGCCGGCGTGGCGCAGGTCGAGAGCGAGCTCGGCCCGGTCGACATCCTCGTCAACAATGCCGGCGTCACCCGTGACGGCACGATGAAAAGGATGAGCCGCGAGGCTTGGGACGATGTCATGGACATCAATCTGGGCGGCTGCTTCAACATGGCGAAGGCGGTCTGGGAGGGCATGAACGCCCGCAAATATGGCCGCATCGTCAATATCGGCTCGATCAACGGCCAGGCCGGCCAGTACGGCCAGGTGAACTACGCCGCCGCCAAGTCCGGCATTCACGGCTTCACCAAGGCGCTCGCCCAGGAGGGCGCCCGCGCCGGGATCACCGTCAACGCGATCGCGCCCGGCTATATCGACACCGACATGGTCGCCGCGGTGCCGCCCGACGTGCTGGAGAAGATCGTCGCCAAGATCCCGGTCGGCCGGCTCGGCCAGGCCAGCGAGATCGCCCGCGGCGTCACCTTCCTCACCGCCGAGGAGGGTGGGTTCGTCACCGGCAGCACGCTGTCGATCAACGGCGGCCAGCATATGTATTGATCGCCCATGGGACCGGTGAAACGCTCGATCATGATCGCCGGGCACGCGACCTCGGTCAGCCTGGAGCCGGTCTTCTGGGAGGCGTTGCGCGAAGCGGCGGCGGGCGAGGGGCTGCCGCTCAGCGCGCTCGTGGCAAGGCTCGACGCCGAGCGGCTGACCGGCCCGGCGCCGGCCAATCTGGCGAGCGCGATCCGGGTCTGGCTGTTCGAGCGGGAGCGCGCCGCCTAGTCGACGGCCCGGTGGCCGTAGCTGAACACGCGGGCGAGCCGCCAGCCGTCGGGCGTGAGCTTCCACAATTGGGTGAAGCGGGCGCGGCCGACCAGCCGCTCCGGGCCGTTGCCGCGGCGCTCGTAGAAGAGATGCTCGCCATCCTCGATCGCGCCAAAGCCGGGGACAGGATGGACATTGAGGGTCGAGGCGACCAGTTCCCGGCGCGAGCGCCAGGCGTCCGGCGCCTGCCGTTCGCGGCACGACCTGGCATAGTCGCTCACAAAGGCCTCGCCGGTCGTCGCGAC
>JBGAHY010000007.1:0-98557 GCA_044225925.1 Allosphingosinicella sp. | reverse complement strand
GCCCTCAATGCCAATGCGTTCGTGACGGGCAGCGCTGCCGGCGATGCCGATGACCGCATCATCTACAACAGCCTGACCGGCGCACTCTACTACGATGCCGACGGCACCGGCGGCACCGCCGCCATCCAGTTCGCGACGCTGCAAAGCGGCCTCTCGCTGACCGCAGGAGACTTCGTCGTGATCTGAGGGCGTTTCCCCCGCCGGCGGCGGGGGAGGCGGCCTGCCTTATTCGGCGTGGACTTGCAGCTCGCTCATCGCGGCCTTGCGGGCCTCGGTCTCGGCGCGCATGCGGCCGGTGCGCTCCACGCGCGCAGCCATTTGCTCCCACGCCTCGGCGGCGCGGAGACAGCGTTCGCGGACATTCTGGAGGGGAGTGGCATCGGCGTCGCGGCGTGCCTCGGAGGCACGCTCCAGATAGAAGTCGTGATGGGTGGACATCGAGAATCCTGATTCCAAGAGAATGGCTTAGACATAGGCGCAAAAGCCGAAAACCGCAAATCGCGGCCTAATCGTCAGCGGAAAGCAACGCCCCCAGCTTCTTCGGGGAGACCGCCCGATAGCTCTCCGCGAGCCAGCGTTTCAGGAGGTCGACATCGGGTTCCTCGCCCGGCGCGAAGCGGCAGGAGATCCAGCCCGACTTGCCGAGGCCGTAGCCGGCGGGGGACGCGAAATCGAAGAGCTCGGCAAAGTCCCGGCTGACCGGCAATTTGACCGTGCAATAGGCGATGCCGGCCTCGTCTTCGCTGAGCCAGGCGAAGGTCTTGCCCCGGACCTTGAGGGCGCTGTGGCCCCAGGGGAAATCCTCCGTCGCTTCGGGGAAGCCGAGGCCGTGGGCGCGCAAAAGCTGGAAGGCCGGTGTCACCCGTCGATATCCGCCATGAAAGGCGGATCGGGAATGGTCGCGGCGGCGTCGTGCAGCAGATCGCCCCAGCGCGCCGACAGATCGTTGAAATAGGGGTCGCTCTCGCTGATCCGGCGGGTCAGCACCCGCGAATCCGGCGCCGCCGGCATCACCATCAGGTCGAGCGGGCGGCCGACCGCAAGGTTGGAGCGGATCGAGGCGTCGAAGCTCAGGAAGGCGATCTTCATCGCCTCCGGCAGGGGCGTTCCCGGCTTGATCGTCCGGTCCAGCATGGGCCGGCCATATTTGGTCTCGCCGATCTGGAAGAAGGGCATGTCCGGCTTGCACTCGATGAAATTCCCCGCCGAATAGATCAGGAAGAGAGAGGGCGGCGCGTCGCCGATCCGGCCGCCGAGCAGCAGCGAGGAGGAGCCGGAAATCTTGATGGACGCCAAGGCCCTGCCGACCGTCGAATTGGCGAGCTGCATCGCATCGCCGACCAGTTGGGCGGCGCGGAACATCGAGGTCGGCTCGGCGATGGTGCGCATGATCGCGCCGTCCTCGCCCGAGGGAATGCCCTCGCGCAGCATGGAGATGACGGTCTGGGTGGTGGAGAGGTTCCCGGCCGAGGCGGCGTAGATGCAGCGATCCTCGGTGTCCGCCAGGCAGTGCAATTTGCGGAAGGAGGAAATGTCGTCGACGCCGGCATTGGTGCGGGTATCGGCCAGCATGATCAGGCCCGCATCGAGCAGCATGCCCAGACAATAGGTCATCCGCGGTTACACTCCCGTCCCGTCAGCTTTGCGATTGCGACTGGCTCTGGCCGGCCGCGGTGTCGCTGATCCGTACCTCTACCGTGAGTCGTTCGGCGCCGCCACCCGAACGCGCGCCGGCGATCGGGGCGGCGTCACGATAGTCGAGGCCGCAGGCAACGCGCAGATAGGCGTCGTCGGTGCTGATCCCGTTGACCGGATCGAAGGCGACCCAGCCGAGGTCCTCGACCCAGGCCTCGGCCCAGGCATGGGCAGCCTCCTGATCCTTCTGGCCGTCGCGGCGGAAGAGATGGCCGGAGACATAGCGCGCGGGAATGCCGCCGAGGCGGGCGGTGGCGATGAAGATATGGGCGAAATCCTGGCAGACGCCGTGCCCTTCCGCCGCGGCCTGCTCGGCCGCGGTGCCGACCTCGGTCGCGTCCGTGTCGAAACGCAGGCCGGCATGGATGCGCCCGACCAGCCGGTGCAGCCGCTCAATCTTGCCGCCTTTGCCGTCGCAGGCGTCGGCCAGCGCCTGGATGGCGGAGCCGGGGGCGGTGAGCGGAGTGTGGCGCAGGAAGACTTCCGGCGGCAGATCGTGCGGCAGGCCCTGGACGATGCCGTGCCGGTCCTCGGTCAGCACGCGGCCGGCGATGGAAATGGTGAGGCTGGAGACCGGATTGTCGACATAGAGCATGTGGGTGACATTGCCGTAGCCGTCGCGGCCCGCGCGCAGCTTCGCGTCGAGATCGACGTCGATCCGCCAGTCCAGCACCGACTGGCCGGCGAAGCTGAGCGGCTCGACGCGCAGCAGCTGGATCACCCGGCGGGCGGGCTCGGCATAGGTGTAGGTGGTGGAATAATGGACGGAGAGGCGCATCAGCCGAACCGGAACTGGTGGGCGATCGCCTGATCGAGCGCCGCATTGTCGCGAATGTAAGCGTGCAGCCATTCGTGGAGGCCGCTCTGCACGACCTGCTCGATCTGCAGTGCCTCGATCCGGTCGAGGCGCTTGCGGGCGAGCCGGTCGGCGGCGCCCTGGCGGCCGGAGCGGCCGGCAAAGGCGGACAGCAGGTCCACCGTCTCCTCGGCCGAAGCGGCGAGCGAGCGCGGCATTTCGCGGCGGAAGATCAGGAATTCGGCCACCCGCCAGGGCTTGAGCGGGCCGGAATAGATGTGGCGATAGGCGGTCTTGGCGGAGACGATCTGGAGCAGGGTCGACCATTGGTCCCGGTCGAGCGCGCCGCCGACCTCCTGGCCGGGGGGGAGGAGCAGGTAATATTTGACGTCGAGCAGGCGGGCGGTGTTGTCGCCGCGCTCGATCGCCGCGCCGAGCTGCATGAACCAGCAGCCTTCGGCGCGCAGCATCCGGGCGAGCGCGCCCTCGAAGCCGCGGATCTCGGCCTTGAGGCTGTCCATCAGGTTGAGGCTCTGCTGGACGCCGCCGGGCTTGGTGCGGTCGCGGATGATCAGCCAGGCGCGGTTGATCGCTTCCCAGACCTCGACGGTGAGCGCGGTGCGCGCCGCGCGGGCATTGTCGCGGGCGATGGCGAGGCAGGAGCGAACCGAGCTCGCATTGTCCTCCGCGAGGGTGAGGTAACGGCGGACATTGGCGGGGTTGTGTGTTTCGCCCGTGGCGCGGAAGGAGCTCGCGGCGCCGACCACGGAAAGCGCGCTCCGCCAGGCCTGCTCGCTCTCCTCATGATCGCCCAATGCGGCGAGGCGGATCGTCGCCTCGATCAGGCGCGTGGTGAACTCGGCGCGCTCCATATAGCGGCCGATCCAGTAGAGATGGGCGGCGGTGCGCGAGAGCATCAGCCGGCGCTCCCGCCATCGGGCGCGAGGACGAAACTGTCCTTGGTGCCGCCGCCCTGGCTGGAGTTCACCACCAGCGAGCCTTCGCGCAGCGCGACGCGGGTGAGGCCGCCGGGGACGATCTTCACGCCGTCCGCGCCGGTGAGCACGAAGGGGCGGAAATCGACATGGCGCGGCGCAAGGCCTTTGTCGGTGAAGGTCGGGACGGTGGAGAGCGCCAAAGTCGGCTGGGCGATATAGCGCTCGGGCTCGGCCTTGAGCGCGGCGCGGAAGCTCTCGATCTCCTTTTTCGAGGCGGTCGGGCCGACCAGCATGCCATAGCCGCCGGAGCCGTCGACCAGCTTCACGACGAGCGTCTCGAGATTGTCGAGCGTGTATTTCAGCGCCTCGGGCTCGCGGCAGCGGAAGGTCTCGACATTGGGCAGCTTCGGCTCCTCGCCCGTATAATAGCGAACGATCTCGGGCATGTAGGAATAGATCGCCTTGTCGTCGGCAATGCCGGTGCCGGGCGCGTTGACCAAAGTGACGTTGCCCGCGAGCCAGGCGGCCATCAGCCCGGGCACGCCGAGCATCGAGTTGGGGTTGAAGACCAGGGGGTCGAGGAAGGCGTCGTCGATGCGGCGATAGATCACGTCGACCCGCTTGCGGCCGTGGATGGTGCGCATCCAGACATGGTCGTCATCGACTTCGAGATCCGAGCCCTCGACCAGCTCGATGCCCATATTGTCGGCGAGGAAGCTGTGCTCATAGAAGGCCGAGTTGAAATGGCCGGGGGTGAGGAGGACGCAGCAGGCGTCGCCCTGGCGCGGCGAGACGGATTGCAAGGTCTCGCGGAGCAGCTCCGGATAGGAATCGACCGGCTCGACGGGCAAGGCGTCGAACAATTCCGGGCAGAGGCGCAGCATCGCCTCGCGATTTTCGAGCATGTAGGAGACGCCGGACGGGGTGCGGGCATTGTCCTCCAGCACGAAGAAGTCGTCCGGGCCGGTGCGGACCAGATCGATGCCGCAAATATGGGCATAAACATTGTGCGGGGCGCGGGCGCCGGCGACGGGGATGCAATATTGGCTGTTGCCGAGGACGATGTCGGCCGGGATGACCTTGTCGGCGAGGATCCTGCGCGCGCCATAAACGTCGCCGATGAACAGGTTGATCGCCCGGACGCGCTGCTCGAGCCCGGCGGAGAGGTTCGCCCATTCGCGCGCGGAGAAAACGCGGGGGATGATGTCGAACGGGATGATCCGCTCCGCGGCCTCCGCTTCGCCATAGACGGCGAAGGTGATGCCGAGCGAGCGGAAGGCGGCCTCGGCGGCCTGCTGGCGGCGTTGCAGCTCGGCGGGGGTGAGGTCGCGCAGCCAGGCGGCGACGGCTTCGAAATCGGCGCGCGGGGACTGATCGGCGCTGTCGCCCCAAAGCTCGTCGAACGGCCGCCTTTTCGCCATGACCATGGACAATGCACGAATGGCCGGAACGGGCAAATCGATTCCGCAGCGCAGCAACTTATCGGCGTGACGGCATGGTTGCGGAGGCGTATCGTTTCGCCATGACACAGCCAGCTTTCCCGACGGAACTCGTCGTCCTCACCTGGGGCTGTATCCTCGGCTTCATCCACATCCTCGCCGCGACGCAGGCCAAGACCCGCCAATATGGCACGAAGTGGAATACCGGGGCTCGCGACGAGGAATTGCCGCCGCTCAATCCCGTGGCAGGGCGGCTGTCGCGGGCGCAGGCCAATTTCTTCGAAACCTTCCCGATCTTCCTCGCCGCGGTGATCCTGGCGCTGTCGACCCAGCCGATGGGCGGTCCGGACAAGATGACGGGGCTGGGCGCCTGGCTGTGGCTCGGCGGCCGCGTCGCCTATCTGCCGCTCTACGCGTTCGGGGTGCCGCTGGTCCGCAGCCTCGCCTGGATCGTCAGCGTGGTTGGCATCGTGATGATGCTGGCTCCGGCGCTGAAGATGCTGTTCTAGGCGCTGCCCCCCCGACCAGCCTCGACAGAGGGCCCAAAAAAATTGGGATGGACGCTACAATGTGCCTGTGGTGAGCAAGGCGCATGCCGTCCCCGGATCGTCCAGCCAGTCCAGTTGGAACCCTTACCGATAAAGAACTGGAAATCTTGCGTCTGCTGACGGCGGGACACACCGTCAAATCGATCGCCGTTCGCCTGGGCCGTTCGGAAACGTCGATCAACGAGCGGCTGCGCGACGCCCGCCGCAAGACGGGCGTCGGCAGCAGCCGTGAACTGGCGCGCTACCTGGATGCCCAAAAAATCTGGGACAAGAAAATCGATCTTCCGACGCAGAGTTCCGCGACCGACGAAGGGTTGCAGCTCCCCAATCCGGAGCGCCCAACGTCGAAAGGAACGATCGTCATGCTCATCTCTATCTTTGCCGCTGCTGCCGGAATCCTCATGGCAACCGCAGATTCCTCGCAGGGGGACCCGCGCCCACAGGTGGTTCAGGCTGCAGTGCCGGATCGGCTGCCCCTGGCCGGAACCTGGTCGCTGGACGTGGCGCGTATCCCGGCAGCCGAACGGCCGCGCCGGGTGACCATGGCGTTCCGCGTGTCGGACAATCAGCAATGGACGGTTCATGCCGAAATCATCGGCCCGGACGGCTCAAGGCAGCACGCTGAATCGAGCGCGGCGGCGGACGGGGTCCCCGTCCCCATTACCGGCAATATGCAATTCGCCGACCGGGTCGCACTGCGGCAGCCCGCGCCGAACACATTGGTGATGACGTTCACGAAGGACGGGGCTCCCGTGTCAACGCGCGTCTACACCGTCGAGGCTGATGGAAGATCGATGAAGGAAACCATCGTCTGGGCCGGCGACACGACCCCGAGAATGGTGACGACCTATTTCAATCGGCTCGATTGATCGCGCGTCCGGTAGCCGAGGCAGAAGCCCAAAAAGAAACCGGCGCCCGCATTGCTGCGGACGCCGGTCCTGCCCCTCGCAAAATCGTTGGTTCAGGCGACCTGGGCGGCTTCGCCTTCCTCGGGTTCGCGCAGCACATAGCCGCGGCCCCAGACGGTCTCGATATAATTGTCCCCGCCGCAGGCCAGGCTGAGCTTCTTGCGAAGCTTGCAGATGAAGACGTCGATGATCTTGAGCTCGGGCTCGTCCATGCCGCCATAGAGGTGGTTCAGGAACATTTCCTTGGTGAGCGTCGTGCCCTTGCGGAGCGAAAGCAGCTCCAGCATCGCATATTCCTTGCCGGTCAGGTGCACGCGGGCGCCGTCGACCTCGACCGTCTTGGCGTCGAGATTGACCGCCAGCTTGCCGGTCTTGATCACCGACTGGCTGTGGCCCTTCGAGCGGCGGACGATGGCGTGGATGCGGGCGATCAGCTCGTCCCGGTGGAACGGCTTGGTGACATAATCGTCGGCGCCGAAGCCGAGCGCGCGGACCTTGGAGTCCATCTCGGCGACGCCGGAAAGAATGAGCACGGGGGTGCCGACCTTGGCGGTGCGGAGCTTCTTCAGCACGTCATAGCCGTGCATGTCCGGAAGGTTTAGGTCCAGGCAGATGATGTCGTAATCATAGAGCTTGCCGAGGTCGAGGCCCTCTTCGCCCAGATCCGTCGTATAGACATTGAAGCCTTCATTGGTGAGCATGAGCTCGATGGCTTTGGCCGTGGTCGGCTCGTCTTCGATCAGCAGCACGCGCATGGAAATGGCCTCCTGTCGCGAGAGGCCACATTCCCCCGGCCCCTTCGACGCTCATTAATCTTTACCGGTGTGAAGGCAAAAGGTTAATTTCGTATTAATACCGTAGAATCACACACTAAGCGGCACTCGTTGCTTAACGGCCACAGCCGTGGCAGGGCGCCGTCCATGCGCTTCTGGGAAGACAGAGTCCTCTACATAGACGGCGAGGCGGTCGTGATCGACAAGCCGGCGGGGCTTGCCGTGCATCCGGGTGCGCGAACCCGCGAAAGCCTGGAAGACTATCTTCACCAACTTCGTTTCGGATTTCACCGGCTGCCGCTGCCGGTGCACCGGCTCGATCGCGACACGTCCGGCTGCCTGCTGCTCGCGCGCAACCCGAAGGCGCACAAGGCCTTCCAGCGCGCCTTCGAGGACAAGAGGGTCGAGAAGAGCTATGTCGCGGTGCTGGACGCGGTGCCGGCGGCGGAGACCGGTACCGTCGAGATGCCGCTCGGCAAGGTCTCGACCGCCGCCGAGGGCTGGCGGATGGTCGAGGATGCGGCGGGCAAGCATGCGGTGACGCACTGGCGGGTGCTGAATGTGCTGGACGGGCGGCCGCTGGTGCTGTTCACGCCGGAGACCGGGCGCACCCACCAGATCAGAGTCCATGCCGCCGCGGGCATCGGCGTGCCAATCGCCGGCGACCCGGTCTATGGCAAGGGAAAGGGGCCGATGTTGCTCCACGCCTTGTCGCTGAAGGTCGAGCGGGGCACGAAGCCGCCGGTCGAGGCGACGGCGCCGCTGCCGCCGACCTTCGTGCAGGCGGGATTTGGCGATGCCCTTTGAGATTCCCGAGGAGGCTTTGTCCGAGACGTTCCTCGCCGCGTCGGGGCCGGGCGGCCAGAACGTCAACAAGGTGGCGACCGCCTGCCAGCTGCGCTGCGACGTGTTCAAACTCGGGCTCGCGCCGGATGTCTATCAGCGGCTGAAGTCGCTGGCCGGAAGCCGGATGACCGCGGGCGGCGAGATTGTAATCACCGCGCGCTCCTTCCGCACCCAGGAGGGGAACCGCGAGGATGCGCGGGCGCGGCTGGCGGAACTGATCGCGAGGGCCCATGTCCGTCCGGTCAAACGCCGGCCGACAAAGCCGAGCAGGGCGGCCAAGGCGAAACGAGTCGACACGAAGAAGGCGCGCAGCACGGTGAAGCAGGGCCGCGGGAAGGTGCAACTGGACTGATGTACGACTTCAAGATCGATGCGGCAGACAAGCCATCGCTCTACGCCGAGCTGACCGAGGCCGCGGCGGCGCTGACTGATGGCGAGCCGGACGCCATCGCCAATATGGCCAATGTCGCGGCCCTGATCTGGGAGACGCTGCCGGAGCTCAACTGGGCGGGCTTCTACCGCAATGTCGGCGGGGAGCTGGTGGTCGGGCCCTTCCTCGGCCGGCCGGCCTGCATCCGCATCCCGTTCGGCAAGGGCGTCTGCGGCGCGGCGGCGGTGACGCTGGAGCCGCAATGCGTCGAAGACGTCCATGATTTCCCCGGCCATATCGCCTGCGACGCCGCCAGCCGTTCGGAGCTGGTCGTGCCGATCGTGGTGGACGGGCGGCTGGAGGGGGTGCTGGACCTCGACAGCCCCGTCCCGGGGCGCTTCGATCACGAAGACGTTTCGGGCTGTGTCATACTGATACAGCGTCTCAAAACGGCACTTGCCGGCATGGCGGAGGAGGGCGCGAGCAGGTAAAAGCCCGGTTCACGACGCTCCGTCCGAAGGCGGCGCGGCACAAGCGAACAAGGGGAACTACCTCCATGCGCAAGTTGAGCCTCACCCTTCTGGCAGCGGCGGGCACGCTGCTGATCGCCGGCACTGCAGCCGCCCAGCCCGGCCCCGGCGGCCGCGCCGGCGCAACCTGGCATGGCGGCGGCATGGTTGGCGGCGGCATGATGGGCGGCAACGTCCAGATGCGCGGCCCGAACATGCAGATGCATGGCGGCATGATGCGTGGCGGCGGCAATTTCCGCATGCACCGCTGGGGTCCGAACCCCGGTCCGAACTTCCGCTATGGCCGGCTGCGCCGCGGCGGCTTCATCAACAGCTATTGGTTCGCACCGCAATTCTACATCGGCAATTGGGGCGCCTATGGCTTCGCCGCCCCGGGCGACGACCAGCGCTGGGTGCGCTATTATGACGACGCCTATCTGGTCGATGGCGACGGCCGCGTGCTCGACACCCGCTATGGCGTCCGCTGGGACCGCTATGGCGAGGAGTGGGACAACCAGGACGGCATCCCCGGCTATCGCGGCCAGTGGCGCGATTATGACGACGCCGACGACGATGACGACGATCGCGACCGCGACGATTATGCCGAGATGCGCGACGACAGGCGCGGCGGCGACATGCGCGAGCATCATATGGAGATGCGCCGCGAAATGCATGGCGGCGACATGCGTGGCCATGGCGAAATGATGCGCCATCCGGGCGGCCCGATGATGCCGCCCCCGGGCTACGGACCGCAGGGTGGCAGCACCCGCGTCTATGGCGGCGGCTATGGCTACGGCATGTACGCCTATCCGATCGTGATCGAGACGACGACCACCACCGGCGGTGGCGGTTATATCGAGGAGGTGACCGAGGAGGTCGTGCAGACGGCGCATCGCCGGCGCGCGCACCGGGCCCGGCCGCGCTGCGCCTGCGTCGCGCCGGCGCCGCGGGTCGTGTACCGCCAGGCGCCGCCGCGAGTCATCTACCGGACCGTGACGCGTCCGGCGCCCCGCCCGGCGCCGCCGCCCCGTCCGCGGCCGCGGCCTGGCGAGCGCGGCTGATCCAGCCTTTTCGGTGGGGGTAAAGGAAGGCCCTTCCCGGAGGTCGGGGAGGGCCTTTCGATTCAGGTCAGGCCTTTAGGTCAGGCGGTCCAGCGACGCCTCGTCCAAGGAGGCGGGGACGATGATCAAAAGGCAGGGCAAGGTGCCCGCTGCGGCGCCGGCGAAATGGCTGATCAACGGGCCGGGTCCGCCCTCGGCCGCGGCGGCGAGCACCAAAGCGCCGATATCGTCGCGCTCGGCCAGCATCTCGCCGACCGCCTTGATCGGCTCGCCCTGCTTCACGGTGACGCCGGGCTTGATCCCGGCCTCCTCGACGATCGCGTCGCTCGCCTGGACCAGCATCGCTTCGACGCGGAGCCGCGCCTCTTCCTCCATCGCTTCCTGGACGGCGCCCCATTGCACGAATTCGGTCGGCTCGATCAGCGCCAGCAATTCCACGGAGCCGCCGGTCCGGGCCGCCCGGCGCGCCGCATAATGCAGCGCCGAGCGCGCTTCTTCCGTGTCATCCATCACGACCAGATAGGATCGCATTGGCTCTCCTCGCTGGTGCCACGCCTGCGCCAGAACGCGCTCGGGCGCAAGCATTCCTCCTTCGCAGGCTCAGGACAGGCTTGACCATCGACCCGGCTTTGCTGTTTGAGCGGCTAGCGTCCAGGGTCGCCAAGAGGAAAGCCAGCTTCCATGCCGATCGAGCTCAAGATGCCCGCTCTGTCCCCCACCATGGAGGAGGGGACGCTGGCGAAGTGGCTGGTGAAGGAGGGCGACACCGTCGCCTCCGGCGACATCCTCGCCGAGATCGAGACCGACAAGGCGACGATGGAGTTCGAGGCGGTCGACGAAGGCACGATCGCGAAGATCCTGGTGCCCGAGGGCACGGACGAGGTGAAGGTCGGCACGGTGATCGCGTTGATCGCCGGCGAGGGCGAGGATGCGGGCGCTGCCGCCAGCGCGCCCGCGCCTGTCGCTCCGGCCCCTGCGCCTGCCGCTCCGGCCCCGACGCCCGCTCCTGTTCCGGCTGCCGCAAGCCCGGCCCCAGCACCTGCCCCGGCTCCGGCGCCCGCACCCGCTGCTGCCAGTGGCGACAGGGTGAAAGCCAGCCCGCTCGCGCGGCGGCTTGCCGGGCAGCAGGGGATCGATCTCGCCGGCGTGAGTGGCTCCGGCCCGGGCGGGCGGATCGTGAAGGCCGATCTCGCCGGCGCTCCGGCTGGTGCGGCCCCTGCGGCGGCAACAGCGTCCGCGGCTCCCGCTGCCACGCATGCGCCGGCCCCGGCCATGGTCGAGACCGGTGACGCAAGCGTCACTCCGCACGAGGAGATCAAGCTCTCCAACATGCGCAAGACGATCGCGCGGCGGCTGACCGAGGCGAAGCAGACGATCCCGCACATCTACCTCACCGTCGACATCCAGCTCGACGCGCTGCTGAAGCTGCGCGGCGACCTCAACAAGGGCCTCGAAGCGCGCGGCGTGAAGCTCAGCGTCAACGACATGCTGATCAAGGCGCTCGCCGTCGCCCTGGTCGAGGTGCCGGAGTGCAACGTCTCCATCTCCGGCGACCATCTGCTGAAATATAGCCGGGCCGACATCTCGGTGGCGGTCTCGATCCCGGGCGGACTGATCACCCCGATCATCGCCGGCGCCGACACCAAGACCATGTCCGCCATCTCGAAGGAGATGGCCGAGCTGGCCGGGCGGGCGAAGGAAGGCAAATTGCAGCCGCACGAATATCAGGGCGGCACCGCGAGCATCTCCAACATGGGCATGTTCGGGATCAAGCAGTTCGACGCCGTGATCAACCCGCCGCAGGGCATGATCCTGGCGATCGGCGCGGGCGAGAAGCGGCCTTATGTCGTCAATGACTCCTTACAGATCGCGACGGTGATGAGCGCGACCGGCAGCTTCGACCACCGCGCCATCGACGGCGCCGACGGCGCCCGGCTGATGAAGGCGTTCAAGCAGCTGGTCGAGAACCCGATCGCGATGCTCGCCTGAGGCGCGTCCTCCGCGAAGGGAACCGCGCGCAAACACGTTCATTTTTCGTTCGGATTCGCCGCGCATAATTGGGCGAAGCGGAAGAGGATGAGCGCATGACCAGGACGCTCGGCAAGACCGCATTGCCCGGCCCGCCACCGGGAGAGAGCTGATGTCGGTCGGCAAGGCCGCCATGGCTGGCGCCGTCGGGGCGCTCGCTTTGCCCTGGCTGTTCCGGGGCAGCAGCGGCCAGCTCGCCGACTGGGTGCAGCGCGGCATCGTCCATTTCGAGATTGCGGGGGTCCACCTCGTCTGGTCCTGGCCGATCTTCTGCGTGGTGACCTTGTTCGCCTGGGCGTTGATCGCCTGGGCGGGGCGGACCTGACGCGAGCCGGCCCGGCCGAATACGGCGGGATCAGGGGCGGCGGGTGCGCCGCGTATATTGAGGCAGGCAGCGGTCGCCGAGCGGGTGTTCGCCCGCGTAGCACAGGGTGTGGAGCATGCGCGTGACCGGATGGTTCGGCCCGCAATAGCGTGGCGCGGCCGCGATGCTGTAGGCGGTGTCGCCATAGCCGTTGCGAGCGTCGAGCCGTGCGCCGCCATCGAGCAGGGTGCGGGCCGCAAGCAGCAGCCGCTGCCGGTCGTGCGCCGGATTCCATTCGCAGATGGCGAGCAGGGTGTTGAGCGCGCCGTCGCCGACCTCGTTGAACGGGGTGTTCGGATCCCAGCCGGCGGCAAGCAAGGCCTCGAGCTCGGGGATGTCGAGCCGGCGCAGCGCGTTATAGGCCTCCGTCCGGGTGACGGACGGGAGGGGCGCGGGAGAGGCGGTCAGCAGCCGGGTTGTGGCGACCGTGCCCGCGACGAGCAGGATCGCGAGGCCGCCGGCGAGCAGGAAGCGGCGTCCGAAGCGCTGTGCCGGCTGTGCCGGCTGAGCCGGAGCTGGCGCGAACGGGGCCGCGAGCACGGTCACGGCCTCAAGCTCGGGCGAAGGCGGCGCGCCTTCGACCTCGACGGGGACGGCGAGCCGGTAGCCGATACGCTGCACCGTCTCGATCACCGGGCTCTCCTGTGCGTCATCGCCAAGCGCGCGGCGGAGCTTCAGGATAGCGGTGGGCAGGGAGGCCTCGACCACGGCGAGGCCGGGCCAGACCGCGTCCAGCAATTCGTCCTTGGTCACGACCTTGCCGGCATGGAGCAGCAGCTCGTGCAGCAGCTCCATCGGCTTGACCTCGAGCGGGACGCGGCGGCCATCGACGCGCAGGGTCCAGCTGCTTTCGTCCAGCACGGCCGAGGCGAACCGCCAGCGCCGGCCCTGCCGGCGGCTCGCGGCCTTCATCCCCCGGATCGCGTCCATTCCCCAACCTTCAGCAAAGCTTCAGAGGACCTTCATGACAGCGGGTGGGGCGCGGAAGCAAGACAGTCGAGCGCGCGGTATGGTGGGGAAAGCACATGTTCCGGATTGCCAGGTCAGCATCTCCGTTCGCCGAGAGGAGGCTGGCCCTCTTCCGCCTGGCCGCTTTTGTGGCGTTGGCAATCGCGTCAACGACGCCGTTCGCCAGCCAAGCCCAGACCTTTCGTCCTGCCCCGGGGATGGAACGGTATCGAAGTCTTGGTGACCAGATAATGAGACAATGCTCAGCCGAGATTGCTGCTGCACTGCCAGCTTATGGGAATGGGGCAGAGGGCATAAATCAGGAAATTGTCGCATATCTGGGGGTCAGGATACGAGATCCTCAGAGTGCCGACAACGGACTGGAGGCCAACCGGCGTTCGCTTGCAGACCCTTGGAGACCCTTGGACAGAGCGCTAATTGCATTTCGTCTTTGCGTCGCGATTCACGCGCGGGACGGCTTGGGTGGTTCGACGCCATCCCGGCCCGCCCCACCGCCACGCGCCGCCGCCGCCCAGCCCGCCCAGGCCCAAGCCCAGGTTCCGGCCGTCACACTCGATGATTTCCGCCGAACCTGCGCCATCGAGATCGCCCGCAAAGGTCCAAATCAGCATCTCTATGTCGACGGGGAATTCAGCCGGATCCTCAGCGCCTTCCCGAGCATCGACCAAATCCGGCAGTGGGAGGCAGAGCTCGTAGCAGCTGAACAAACCCAGCTCGCACAAGCGCCCGGAGCTTCATCTGAGTGGCGCGAATATCATCTTGCGAACATTGAATATTATCGTTGCCTGGCGCGCGTGGCGATGCGCCATGCTCCTGGAGGCGCCACCCGACCACCCCGCGTCGCCGCCGCTCCGCCGCGCGCCCCTGCTGTCGCGGCGGCCTCTCAGTCACCGCAACCCCGCTCGCTCGCCGCCGATACCGAGGCGGCCAACGTGGTTCTGCGGCGGATGGCCGCCGACCCGCAGCAGGCATGGCGCGATTGGAACAGCCTCGCCGCACAGGGAAACGCCTATGCCCAGTATCTGCTCGGCATCGCCTATATCGGCGGGTTCAACAACCGGGGCTATGGCTATCCTGAAAGCGTTCCGCGCGCCCTTGAGTTTTTCAGGCAGGCCGCGGCGCAGAACGAACCACATGCTGTCGAAGTATTGCCGCGAATTGAAGCGCAATGGCGTGAGCATCTCGCGAGCCGCAATCGTCCGTCCGCGCCCAGCCAGCCCGCAGCCGATCCCACCGCCGGCATGGCCCCGGAAGTCGCCGCCGCCTGGCGCGGCGCCACCGACCCGGCGACGCGCACGCGCATCGCCCGCAATGCGGCGCGCTATGCGGCCAGCCGCCCGAGCCTGATCGTGCGCGCCAATATCGGCAGCGGCTGCATCCGGCCGGACATGATCAACGTCAGCTTCGACGCCGCGAGAGAGAGCTGGGATGCCGACATCCGGCTGACCAACACCTGCAACACCGAGCAGTTCGGCTATGCGGACACGCAGATGCAGAATGGCGGCACCGCCTGGATGCCGATCACGAACGTGGGCATGTATCCGGGGCGCTGGGACCAAAGGCGCGACCCCGCGGTCGGGTTCCGGCCTTACAATCCTCTGGGCGACGCGCCCCGGTACCGGCTGCCCGCCGGCGGGAACTGGGCTTCGAACGGGGGTGGTTATCCCGGCGACGGCCGCTCCAACCAGATCGAATTGTGGATCGGCTCCTGCCCCTCGCATGCGGCGGGCAACGTCACCCAGATCGGGTTCCGGCCTGCCGCCAACCTGCGCGACGATCCCCGTATCGCCTGCGTACCGGGGATACAGGGGCGGGATGGGTTTTGAGCTGGCGGATGAAGCGGGGAGCTAGATGGTGGGTCGGGGAGTGGCGGGATGATGCGAGCGTGTAAGCAGGCAGATCGCGCTAGCGTTGCGCGGTGGTTTCAAGAACGACCGGCGACCTTGTCGGTTCTCATCGTGCTCGGCTCGGGGCCGGGCGGCGATGGGGCAGGACATTGCGGGCAGGCGCATCGGACGGAGCGCCGGGGCGGGGAGAAGGCAATGAGGATGGAGCAGAGCCGCATATTGCAGACGCTAGTCGCTCTTGTGATGGCTGCGTTCGCATTGACCTGTCACGCGACGGCGCAAACCAATAGCGGCGCGCCAGCGACATGGCTCGAGGGATGTTGGGGATGGGGCGACGGCAGCCGCCGGCTCACGATCACACAGCAACCGGGCGGCATAACGGTCACAAGCGTCGATGAACGCGAATCCGGATTTTGGCGCTTTCGGGGGCAAATCGACGGCCACCCGGCTTATGGTCTTGAATCCGGCTATCACCTTTATGCCCCCCAGGATAATCACGATCATATCCTGTTTCACGGCGCTGCGGTGATCGACCTGTATCGGGTGAGCGGCGCGTGCCCGGCAGCGGCCAATTCGCGCGCCAGACCCAATGCAGCTCCTGCCGCACCCGTGAGGCCGAACGCAGTTGCTTCACGCCCCGCTGCCCCGCCGCGCGCTCCGTCGGTCCCGGCCGGGCCCGCTGCGGCGGCAAGCGCCGCGCTAAGCCTGGGCCGGACCGATTTGCAGGCCAGCCTTCGGGAATTGAACAGGCTCGCGGCCGCGGGAAATTCCTCGGCCCAGTTTGTCCTCGGCATGATGTATTCGATGGGTCGCGGGGTTCCCCGCGACCCGGCGCGAGCGCTCATGTTCATGCGGCAGGCGGCTGCGCAGCGTCTGCCGCAGGCCCTTCAGCAGCTGCCAGCCATCGAGCAGCAGGCCCAGCGGGAGGCGAATGCAGGCGGCACGGCGGTCGCCAGCCCGGCACCCCCTCCCGCCCGCCGCGAGGCACGCGTCCACAACCCGGCGCTGGAGGCGACGCATTGCGTGCGGATCGTCGCCTACGGCACGCGGGGATCGCGGGGCTTCACGCAGTCCATCGCCAATCATTGCGGCCAGGTGGTCGAGGTGTCCTGGTGCAGCACCGGCGGCGAATGCGAGCGTGACAGCGGCAACAGCTGGACGCTGGCGGCGTCGGGCCCGGGCTCGGCTTATCCGATCGGCAGCGGCGCGGTGCGCTATGGCGCCTGCCTCGGCCGCAACAGCGGCGGCTTCGCGCAGGGCAGCCAGGGGCAAAGGATGATCTGCACGGGAGATGCCGGGGCGCGGCCACGGTGACGGGCGCGACGATGGGTTTTGAGCGGGCAGATGAAGCGGGGAGCGAGTCCATGGTGAAGAAGATTGTTTTCGGGCTTGCGCTGAGCCTTTGCCTGACGGCCGCCCCCGGCCTGACCCAGACCTCACCTGCCGAAGTGGACCATTTCAACCGCTTCTGCTCGGCGGAGATCGCGAGGATGATCGCGTCTGGACAGAGGAGCCCCGCCGAATGGGCGAATTCGGCCCCGAGCCTGTATTTCATGGCGACGTCCCGTTATTTCCTTCCCGCCGCGGCGGCGCTCCCCAGTGAGGAGCGCTCCCGCCAGCGGGCGAGTCCGGCAGAACTTCGGGAGTTGGGCGCCTATTATCTCGCCACCGCCGCGCCCGGCGAGATAAACCAGGCTTTCAACGGTGTTCAGGCGTGCGCGACGCGCGCCGCGCTCAGCCTGCTCAATGGGGGACGGGGCAGTGGCCCGGTCCGGCCGAACGCAGTTGCTTCACGCCCCGCTGCCCCGCCGCGCGCTCCGTCGGTCCCGGCCGGGCCCGCTGCGGCGGCAAGCGCCGCGCTAAGCCTGGGCCGGACCGATTCGCAGGCCAGCCTTCGGGAATTGAACAGGCTCGCGGCCGCGGAAATTCCTCGGCCCAGTTTGTCCTCGGCATGATGTATTCGATGGGGCGCGGGGTTCCCCGCGACCCGGCGCGAGCGCTCATGTTCATGCGGCAGGCGGCTGCGCAGCGTCTGCCGCAGGCCCTTCAGCAGCTGCCAGCCATCGAGCAGCAGGCCCAGCGGGAGGCGAATGCAGGCGGCACGGCGGTCGCCAGCCCGGCACCCCCTCCCGCCCGCCGCGAGGGCACGCGTCCACAACCCGGCGCTGGAGGCGACGCATTGTGTGCGGATCGTCGCCTACGGCACGCGGGGATCGCGGGGCTTCACGCAGTCCATCGCCAATCATTGCGGCCAGGTGGTCGAGGTGTCCTGGCGCAGCACCGGCGGCGAATGCGAGCGTGACAGCGGCAACAGCTGGACGCTGGCGGCGTCGGGCCCGGGCTCGGCTTATCCGATCGGCAGCGGCGCGGTGCGCTACGGCGCGTGCCTCGGCCGCAACAGCGGCGGCTTCGCGCAGGGCAGCCAGGGGCAAAGGCTGATCTGCACCGGGGATGCAGGGGCTCGGCCACGGTGACGGGCGCCGTCAGACGCAGGCAGGCGCTGCAGGGAATGTTGCCGGTTGCGGTGAATTGCACATCGGCGCGTGACGTGATTAAGGCCGGGGGTGCACAAGAATCCCGGAGGCTCCATTGGCGGACACTTACGATCTCATCGTGCTTGGCTCGGGGCCCGGCGGCTATGTCGCGGCGATCCGGGCGAGTCAGCTCGGGCTCAAGGTCGCGATCGTCGAGCGCGAGAAGCTTGGCGGGATCTGCCTCAACTGGGGCTGCATCCCGACCAAGGCGCTACTGCGCACGTCTGAAATCTACCATTACATGACCCACGCCGCCTCCTACGGTCTGACCGCCGAGAAGCCCGGCTTTGACCTCAGCAAGATCGTCGACCGCAGCCGCAAGGTGGCGGGGCAGCTCAATGCCGGCGTGAAGGGGCTGATGAAGAAGAACAAGGTGACGGTCGTCGAAGGCGACGGCGCGATCACCGGGAAGGGCAAGCTGACCGTCACGAAGGACGGAGCGAAGACCGAGCTCGCCGCCAAGCATATCCTGATCGCCACCGGCGCCCGCGCCCGCGACCTGCCTTTCGCCAAGGCGGACGGCGCGCGGATCTGGACCTATCGCCATGCGATGGTGCCGAAGGAGATGCCGACCAAATTGCTGGTGATCGGCTCGGGCGCGATCGGGGTGGAGTTCGCCAGTTTCTATTCGGACATGGGCGCGGACGTGACCATCGTCGAGATGCTGCCGCGCATCCTCCCGGTCGAGGACGAGGATGTGTCGGCCTTCGTCCACAAGGCGCTGACCAAGCAGGGGATGAAGCTGCATGTCGGCTCCGGCGTGGACGCGCTGGCGGTCGGCAAGGCGGGCGTAAAGGCGACGATCAAGGGCGTCGGCGTCGAGGAGTATAGCCACGTCATCGTCGCCATCGGCATCGTCCCGAACACCGAGGCGATCGGCCTCGAGGCGCTCGGCGTGAAGACCGACCGCGGGCATATCGTTACCGATGGCTATGGCCGGACCAATGTCGAGGGCATTTACGCGATCGGCGACGTGACCGGGCCGCCCTGGCTGGCGCACAAGGCGAGCCATGAGGGCGTGGTCTGCGTCGAGGCGATTGCCGGCCAGAAGCCGCACCCGTTCGAGACCTGGAACATCCCGGGCTGCACCTATTCGCGGCCGCAGGTGGCGAGCGTCGGCCTGACCGAGGCGAAGGCGAAGGAAGCCGGCCACAAGGTGAAGGTCGGCAAATTCCCCTTCATCGGCAACGGCAAGGCGATCGCGCTCGGGGAGACCGAGGGCTTCGTGAAGACCGTGTTCGACGCGGACACGGGCGAGCTGCTCGGCGCGCATATGGTCGGCGCCGAGGTGACGGAACTGATTCAGGGCTATGTCGTCGCGCGGCAGCTGGAGACGACCGAGGCGGAGCTGATGGAGACCGTCTTCCCGCATCCGACGCTGAGCGAGATGATGCACGAGAGCGTGCTCGATGCTTATGGGCGCGTATTGCATATGTGAGCATGGACAGGGGGCTGACCGAGCTGCGGTTTTCGCGGGGCGGCGCTGCCGTTCAGGTCGCCTGTGGCATGGCCCTGACCACCTGCTGCATTTGGCTGGCCTACCTGTCCGCTTTCGGGGTGCTTTGGCTGGCCGCCGGACTCTTTCTCTTCTGGCAGACGATACGGGTCGGCTGGCATTTCGTGACTCGCGACGAGGCAGCGGCGCTGACGGCCCATGGTCTGCGGTTGCACAGGAGCTATGCCCGCACCGAAATCCCGTTCGCCCGCATCAGCGCGGTCGATATCGGACCGGAGATCATCTCGATGCAGAACATCTACATCCGCGTGCGAGGACGGTTGCGGATCAGGATCCAGTCGAACGAGGTCGAAGGTGGCAAACCGGCGCTGCTCGCCTTCGCGGAGGAACTGAAGGCGAGAATGGCTTTCGGGGGCGACGAACCACAGCGCGACGGATAGGATGCATGTCCGTGGCGGTGCCGTCCCGGCCGAGAAAGGAGCACCCGATGCCTGACCTGCGCGTGAGCTTCCCGAAGCCCTGCGACGAGACGTGGGAGGCGATGACGCCGTTCGGCTGCGACCGGGTCTGCGCGCGGTGCGATCATGTCGTGCACGATCTTGCCGAATATACGCTCGACGAGGCCGAGGCGCTGCTGCGCGCCAATCCGGGGAGCTGCGTCCGGGCGCAGATCGGGCCGGACGGCACGGTCGCGCTGAAGCCGGGCCGCGGCGGGAAAGCGCGGCGGATGGTGGTTGCCGCTGCGGCGACGGCCGGGCTGCTGGCGGCGTCCGCGCCGGCTTATGCCCGGCAGGATCGCCCCGCGGGCGCCATTTCCGGCAATGTCGAAGGCTATCGGGTGCGGATCGTGGCGACCGGCTCGGATGGCCGGACCTGGCGCACCAGATCGGACGGGCGCGGCCGGTATCGGATCAGGCACTTGCCGGCCGACACCTATCGGATCACGGCCGAGGACAGTTGCGAGACCTTCAAGACGGTGGAGAATGTCGTTGTCCGTGACACTGAGGTCAACGCGCCGCGCGTTCAGAGCGAGGGGCAATGCATCGTCATCGGGCTGCTCAGAATCGAGGACGACCGGGGCTAGCTGCCCAGGATCACCGCCTTCGTTTCCTCGATCGTGCCGGAGACGAGCAGATAGTCGCCGCCGACCATGCCGATCTGGGTCTGGCCGTTCTCATAGGTGCGCAGATAGGCAATCTGGTCCACGACCACGAGATAATCACCGCCGCGCGAGGGGAATTGCACGAACTTCATCTGCAGGACTCCGGAGTTCCGGAGGCATCTAGGGCAGCGGGCTTGGTTTCCGGTTAACGCCCCGGCTGGTCGCGCGCTACGGACTTTCCCGGATGTCCCGCGCGGCGACGTTCGGCAAGGCTATCGCGCCATGGGCAAGGGCAGGAGAGACGGGCAAAGGCGGAAGCGATCACCGGCGCGGCGGGCGGTGGCCGGCTTTGTCATGGCGGGAATGCTGGCCTGCGTTGCCGCCTCTCCGCCTGCTGGCGCCGTTCCCGGCACGCCGACGGCCGGGCCTTGCGCGGAGACCTCCAGCGGCGCAGCGTTCGAGGTGACGGTCCACGGCTTCAAGGCGCCGACCGGCTATATCCTCGTTTATTTGTATGCGGCCGATCAGCGGCGCTTCATGGAACATAATCAGTGGATCAGCCGGATCGAGCTGGCGATCCGGACGCTCGATCCGGTCCGGCTGTGCGTGCCGGCACCGGGACCGGGCCGTTACGCGATCAGCGTCCGGCATGACGTCGACGGCAACCGGCAACGCACGGACATGAACGATGGCGGCGGCTTCTCGCGCAATCCCCATCTCAGCTTGCTGCACCTGCGTCCGCGCGTGGACGCAGTCGCGCTGACCGCCGCGCCGGGCGTGCAGCGAGTCGATATCGTGCTCAACTACCGTCAGGGTCTTCGCGTCGGGCCCTGGCGGCGCTGAGCCGCGTCCCGCTATCTCCCGTCGTAGAGCGAGGCGCGCAGCTGCTCCTGTTCGCCCGCATTCGGGTGGCCGAAGAACAGTTCGCGGCGCGGGCCGTGGCTGCGGTCCGGTTTACGATCAGACACCTGCCGGCGGGCACGTATCGGTTCACCTTCGAGGCCTGTGAACCCTATCCCCCGGTCGAAAATGTCGTCGTGCGCGACGGCGAGACGCGAGTGCCGAACATCCGGAGCGACGAGCAATGCATCGTCATCGGGCTGCTCAGAATCGAGGACGACCGGGGCTAGCTGCCCAGGATCACCGCCTTCGTTTCCTCGATCGTGCCGGAGACGAGCAGATAGTCGCCACCGACCATGCCGATCTTGGTCTGGCCGTTCTCATAGGTGCGCAGATAGGCAATCTGGTCCACGACCACGAGATAATCGCCGCCGCGCGAGGGGAATTTCACGAACTTCATCTGCCGCCTCCGAGGGGTTTCGGAGGCCTGTAGAGCAGCGGGCTTGGGTTCCGGTTAACGGGGCGGATCCGGCAGCGCCGGAAAAATGAATCCGAACGCGTGACCCGTTTTGCCCGCGCACCCCGCCTTTGATGGATGAGTGTATCGGCAACGGGCGGCCCATCGCCCGGCGCCGGCCACCGCCATCGAGGGAGTGACGACATGCCGCAGACAGCTGTGACCGACTATACCAAGGTCAGCACCACCGTGCTTGGTTCGCAATTTGCGCCCGCCGTGACCGCCTTGTCGGGCGGCGGCTACGTGATCGTCTGGCAGGATTTCAACGCCGGCGCGATCTACGCCCAGCGTTACAACGCGTCCGGCCAGGCGGTCGGCACCGAACTCCACGTCGATTCCACCCAGGGCGGCTCGCCCCTCTGGGTGAGCGTCGCGGCGACCGCCAATGACGGTTTCGTTATCGCGTTCCAGGCTGGCGGGTTCTCGCAGGCGGAAATCTACGCGCGCCGCTACGACAGTGTGAACAATCCGGTGGGGGGGCTGTTCCAGGTCAACACCACAAGCCCGAACGAGCAGTTCAACCCCCATGTCACCGCGCTTGACAATGGTGGACTGCTCTTCACCTGGGACACGCAGGCCCTCGACGTGTTCCAGGAAGTGCGCGGGCGCATCTATGGCGCGGACGGGCTGCCGGTCGGAAACGACTTCGCGATCGCTCCCATGTCGGCATCGGTCAAGAACGGGCTCTCCGCGATCGCGCCGCTGTCCGGCGGCGGCTTTGTCGTCACCTGGCAGCAGGCTGCGGGCGGCGGCGACAATTACGAAATTGTCGGCCAGCGCTACAGCGCCGGCGGCGCCACGGTCGGCGCGCAGTTCCAGGTCAACACCCAGACCACGAACAACCAATATGGCAACGACGTCGCCCGGCTGAGTGACGGCGGCTTCGTCGTCAGCTGGATCGATCCGGGCACGAACAATGTCGGCGGCCGTGTGGTCGCCCGCCGTTATGACGCGAGCGGCATCGCGATCGGCGGCGAGATCGTGATCGATACCAAGGCGAGCGGGGCCTATGGCCGGACGGTTGTCACCGCGCTCGCCAATGGCGGCTACGTCGTCGCCTGGCCCGACGGCGAAAACGACACGAATGTGGCCCATAATGTCTCGGCGCGTGCCTTCAGTTCGAACGACCAGCCGCTCGACGTCGCCTTCGACATCAGCTTCGATTCGCCGTTCGGCGCCAATTTCTTCTCCGACGGCGCGGTCACGCTCGCCAACGGCAATGTCGTCTTCACCTGGGACGGGCCGAGCGTCACGCCTCCCGGCGGCCAGGGGACCGGCGAAGACGTCTACATGCGGGTGTACAGCTTTAGCGGGTCCGGGTCGAACCAGCCCACTGAGGGTCCGGACACGCTGACCGGCACGAGCGGCGACGACACGATGAATGGGCTCGGCGGCGAGGATATTTTGCGTGGTCTTGGCGGCGATGACGGTTTGCTTGGCGGGCCTGGCGACGATTTGCTGGACGGCGGCGATGGCAATGACAGTCTTCACGGGCAGGAGGGTGATGACGGCCTGCTTGGCGGCGACGGCAATGATTTCCTCGATGGGGGCGACGGCGACGACAGCCTGCACGGGCAGGATGGCAGCGACACGTTGGTCGGCGGGGCGGGGAGCGACTTCCTCGACGGCGGCGCTGGCGCTGATGTGATGTATGGCGGGGCCGGCAACGACATCTATATCGCCAATGCGGGCGACTATATCGTGGAGCATTCGGGCGAGGGCTCGGACCTCGTTTATACGACCACCAGCTTCACGCTCGGCGCCGGGCAGGAGATCGAGATCTTGTCGGCGGGAGACGCGACCGGCACGGCTGCGATCGACCTCACCGGCAACGAATTGAACAACACGCTCTGGGGCAATGCCGCGGCCAATCTGCTGACCGGCGGGGATGGCGCTGACGATTTGCACGGCTTTGGCGGCATTGACGGTCTGCTTGGCGGCGACGGCAATGACTTCCTCGATGGCGGCGACGGCGACGACAGCCTGCACGGGCAGGATGGCAGCGACACGCTGGTGGGCGGGGCGGGGAACGACTTCCTCGACGGCGGCGCTGGCGCTGACGTGATGTATGGCGGGGCCGGCAACGACACCTATATCGCCGGTGCGGGCGACTATATCGTGGAGGCGGTCGGCGGCGGGACCGATCTCGTCTATGCGACGACCAGCTTCGCGCTGAGCGCCGGGCAGGAGATCGAGACGCTGGCGGCGGCCAGCGGCACGGCTGCGATCGACCTCACCGGCAACGAATTTGCCAACACCCTGATCGGCAATGACGGCAACAATATCCTCGACGGCGGGCTCGGCAACGACCTTTTGGTCGGGCAGGGCGGGGCGGACACGTTCGCGTTCACGACGGCCCTCGGCGCGAACAATGTCGATGCTGTGTCCGGGTTCACGCATGGGGAGGACATGATCGCGCTGGACCATGGCATCTTCGCCGGGATCGGCAGCAACAGCTTCAACGCCAGCGCGTTCGTCACGGGCACTCAAGCCGGCGATGCAGACGACCGGATCATCTACAACAGCGCCACCGGCCAGCTTTTCTACGATGCAGATGGCAATGGCGCAGGCGCCGCCGTGCTCTTCGCCACCTTGCAAGGCGCCCCGACGCTCACCGCAAGCGACTTTCAGGTAATCTGAGGAGGGCCCTATCGCCCGCCATAAAGCGAGGCGAGGAGCTGCTCCTGTTCGGCCGCACTCGGTTGGCCGAAGACGCGGAAGTGGCGCGGGCCGTGGCTGCGGTCCGGGTTGAGATCGAGGGCGCCGGCCGCGCGGCTGTTGTCGAGCGCGATCAGCCAGGCGGCCATGTGCGGGCCGCAATCGTGGGGCTTGCAGACATTGCCGGTGAGATAGCGGCGGTTGCCGATCGTGACGACGCTGACTTCGCCGGCGGTGCCGTGCAGGCCGTAGAGCCAGGCCTGTCGGCGCAGGTCGCGCGGGACGACGGCGTGCCAGGCGCGGCGGGCCTGCGCCGAGGCGGCCAGCACCTGCTCGGGATGGCTGGCGCGGGCCCAGCGCTCGCGGGTCTGGGCCTGCGCGGGCGATGCGGCCAGCGCCAGAGCGGCGGCGAGCGCAGATGCGGTCATGGCTTTCGAGAAACGGGGCTTCATGCAGTCCTCCCTCATTCGGTCTTCTGGCGCCCGTTCCGCTTCCGTAACAGGGGCTGCATGAATGGCGGCGGAACGCTCGACAGTGGCGCGCCGGAACGGCTAGGCAAATGACCGATGAGCGCCGAAGGCCATGACAACCGGACCCTGCTGATCGCCTTCGCGGCGAATCTCGGCATCGCGGTCTCGAAATTCGTGGCGGCGGCGTTCACCGGCTCCTCGGCGATGCTGACCGAGGGCATCCACTCGGTCGTCGACAGCCTGAACCAGGTGCTGTTGCTCTGGGGGCGGCGGCAGTCGCGCAAACCTCCCGATGCGCGGCATCCGTTCGGCTATGGCCGCGAGCTTTATTTCTGGAGCTTCGTCGTCGCCGTTCTGGTGTTCGCGCTCGGCGCCGGCGTCTCGGTCTATGAGGGCGTGATCCACATTCTCGAGCCCGAGGAGGCGGTGTCGCCGGGCGTCGCTTATGCGGTGCTGGCTTTCGCCTTCCTGCTGGAGGGCGGCTCGACGCTTGCGGCGTTCCGGGAGTTCCGCGCGGCGAAGGGCAGCCTCGGCTGGTTCCAGGCGGTGCGCCAGTCCAAGGATCCGCCGGCCTTCATCGTCCTGCTGGAAAATGGCGCGGCGATGGCGGGCATCCTGGTCGCGGCGGCGGGCCTCGCCTTGTCGCAGGCGACGGGCAATCCGTTCTTCGACGGCGCCGCCTCGGTGGTGATCGGCCTGATCCTCGGCGTCACGGCTCTGGTGCTGGCAATCGAATCCAAGGCCTTGCTGATCGGCGAAGCGGCTGACCCGGAACTGGTCGAATCCATCCGCGCGGCGGCGGATATGGAGGAGGGGATTGTCGGCGTCGGCCATATCATGACCATGCACAGCGCGCCGGACCAGATCACGGTGGTGATGAGCGCGGATTTCGAGGACAGCATCACCGCCGGCGAGGTGGAGCGGATCATCGCCCGGATCGAGGCGCGGGTGGAGGCGCTCTGGCCGATGGTGAAACGCCTCTACATCCGCCCGCAGCAGAATGCGGTGCAGATCGGGGCGGAGATCGAGGCGCGGCAAAGCTGAGGGCGCTTTACGCGCTCTTCACCCAAATCTGCGACAATCGCGCGGTTATGACCGTGATCCGCTACAGTCTTGGCAAGCTGCTCGGCATCGCCTTCTTCACCGGCGCGGTGGCCGCCTTCTGGCTGTGGGTGCTGCTGGAGCCCAAGACCTTCATGTTCGTCCATGGCCGCTATGGCTGGCTGATCCACCTGATCGCCGAAAACGCATGGCTGAGCGGCGGCCTGTTCGCGGCCTTCTTCGGGGCGACCGCGGTGACGCTGATGACCGCGCTCGGCGACCGGACCGCGCTGGCGCTCGGGCCTGAGGGGGTCGAGGCGCGCACCCTGCTCGGCCGGCACCAGGCGGGCTGGGACCGGGTCGGGGATCGCCCTCGAGAAAATCGGGCCGCTGGGCAAAGGCGGCGAGACGCTGATCGTCCGGCTGCGGCGGGAGGCCGACGAGAAGGTCGTGCGGCTCTCGGTCAAATTGCTCGAGCAGAGCCGCTGGGAGATTGGCCGCCTGCTCGATGCGACCGGCCGGCCCGGCGTACATGGCGTGGATGGGCCGTCCTCATCCGCGCCAGTGGCCGAGACGGAGGCGGCGCCGGCCATGGATTATGACGCGGTGATCGCCCGTCATCTGGCGGCGCGGGAGCAGGCCGGCAATGGGCCCGCCGCCCGACCCTCGGCGCCTTCTTTCGCGCAATCGGCCGGCTTCCCCCAGCCCGCGCGCGGCGGCTTCGGCCGCAAGGGCCTCTGACCCTCCTTCGTCATTCCAGCGAAGGCTGGAATCTCCCTTTGCTTGCGGGATAAGGAAAGCGAGAAGAGAGATTCCAGCTTTCGCTGGGATGACGGGGGATGCCGACATGCTGAAATGGTTGCTGGGGGTGCTCCTCGCGCTGACGGCCGCGACTGCCGCCAATGCCGACGCCGGGGCGGCGCAGTCCCCCGGACTGCGCCCGGGAAGCCCCGACGTCGTCGTCGTCACCGCCGACCGGATGATCGATGTGCTCGCCGGACGGGTGGTCGAGGAGCCGGTGGTAGTGATTACCGACGGGCGGATCGTCTCGGTGGTCGGGCGCGGCGGGGCGCGGCCGGTGATCCCGGCGGGCGCGCGGCGGATCGACCTGCCGGGGATGACCCTGCTGCCCGGGCTGATCGACATGCACGTCCATCTCGACAGCTCGCCTTATTACGGCCCCTACGAGGCGCTGCAGCATACCGATTTGTTCCAGACGGTGATGGCGCCGGGCTTCGCGCGCGACATGCTGGAGGCGGGGTTCACGACCGTGCGCAATGTCGGCTCGGACGGCTTCGCCGACATCGCCCTGATGCAGGCGATCGACGAGAACCGGATCCCGGGACCGCGGATCATCGGCGCCGGCTATGCGCTGGGCGCGACCGGCGGCCATTGCGACGAGACCTTCCTGCCGCCCGAATATCATAGGCCGTCGCCGGGCGTGGCGGACGGGCCGCAGGAATTCCGGCTGAGGGTGCGGCAGATGCGGGCGGCGGGCGCGCAGGTGATCAAGATCTGCGCGACCGGAGGCGTCTTCTCCCGCAACACCGAGCCGGGGCAGCAGCAGCTCAGCGAGGAGGAAATGCGCGCAGTGGCCGAGGAGGCGCATCAATGGGGGCTGCGCGTCGCCGCCCATGCCCATGGCGCCGCCGGCATCCGCGCCGCGATCCGCGCCGGGATCGACACGATCGAGCATGCGTCGCTGATCGACGCGGACGGGATCAGGCTTGCCCGCGAGCGCGGCACCTGGCTGGTCATGGACATCTACAACAGCGAGTACACGCAGGAGCATGGCGCCGAGAACGGCATCCTGCCCGACAATCTCCGCAAGGATCTGGAGATCGCCCAGGTCCAGCGCGACAATTTCCGCGCCGCCCATGCCGCCGGCGTGCATCTGGCCTTTGGCACCGATGCGGGCGTCTTCCCGCATGCGCTGGCGGGGCGGCAGTTCCGCTGGATGGTGCAATATGGGATGACGCCGATGGAGGCGATCCAGTCCGCGACCAGCGGCGCGGCGCAGGCTTTGGGGCGCGCGGATGTCGGGGCGATCGCGCCCGGCCGCTTTGGCGACCTCGTCGCCGTGGCCGGCGATCCCCTGCAGAATATCCGACTGCTGGAAAATGTCGGCGTGGTGATCAAGGGTGGCACGGTCGTGATCGACCGGCGGACTGCCGCGCATTGAGCTGAACTCATATCCCCTGCCCCGACGCTTTCGTGGTAGGAGCGTGAGCGAAGGGAGGGGGGCATGGACGAAGAAACCGAGTCCCGCGCGCCCCTGCTCGCTTTGGTCGTGCTGTTCATCGGCGCGGCCTTCGTCACGATGGGCGCCGTGTTTCTCACCCACGGGATCTATGTGCTGGTCCGGACCGGAGACTGGCCGGATTATCCGGTGAGCAAGATGCTGCACGAGATCGGCGTCCCGACGCCGCACATAGCCGGGCTCGACTGGCTGTTCGCCGCCAGCGCCTGCACCGTGCTGCTCGCCATCGGCGTGCTGCTCGCCGTGCCGGGCGTCTGGCTGATCGCGCGGCGCAACCGGCGGCTTGCCGCGGCCGAAAGCGACGGTTGAACTCCAGGGCCGTTTGGCGGTTAGAAGAACCATGCCCGCGCCCGACAAGGACAAGATCTATCGCGCTTTCGCCGATGCCGTGAACATGGCGCCGGCGGAGCTTGAGGAATGGCTGGAGAGCGAGCAGAGCCTGAAGGTCGGCTGGAAGGCGGACGGGCGGAGCGAGAGTATCGGTCATGCCTCCGGGCGGCGGATCGTCGGTTTGCTCAGGACGAAGAAGGCCGAACTCAGCGACGACGATTATGCGCATATGCGCAAGGTGGTCGGCTATGTGGCGCGGCACGCGGCGCAGCGGCCCGAGAATATCGTGACCTCGCGCTGGCGCTACAGCCTGATGAACTGGGGGCACGACCCGCTGAAGGGTTAGCTCTTTTTCTTCTTCCCGTTCAGCCATTTCGCCCAGTCGATGCGGGCGAAGAAGACCAGGCCGATCAGCATCGCGACCTGGAGGGCGATGCCCCAGGGGCTGATGATCGCTTCCTTGAAGCTGTCGCCGAGGCTGGAGGCCTTGAGGCCGGAAGCGGTGAAAACATAGATCGAATAAGAAACTGTCCGGCCGAGGAAGAAGGCGAGGGTGAAGGGCAGGAGGCGGACGCCGGCAAGTCCTGCCGCCTCGAAAAGCTGAGCTGAGGGGACCGGCGACAGCGCGAACAGGCCGAGGGCGAGGATGGCGTTGCGCCGGTTCTTCTCCAGCGCCTGCTTCGCGGCGGCGAGGTTGTTCCGGTATTTCGCTGGCAGCCTGTCGCGGAGCAGGCGGAAGGCCAAAGCGAGGACGAGCCGGCCCGAGGCGGCGGCGAGCGCGGCCACCGGGATCAGCAAAGCCGGATGCAGGGTCGTGTTCAGCACGTAAAGGACGAGCACCGCCCAGGTTGGTGGGCCGAAGGCGGGCAGCAGGTTCACGCCGAAGACGATGGCGAAGAGGGTGAGCAGCTCGAGCATGAAGGGCCTTGGTAGCGGCCCGATGAGCGCGCCACAAATTTCCTGCTTGAAGTTGACGCAGCGTCAAGCGCTACAGGCTCTGTCATGGACGATCTGATCGACATTCGCGACGTGGTGCGGCGCACCGGGCTGACCTCGCGCGCGCTGCGTTTCTACGAGGCGCGCGGGCTGGTGGCGCCGCTGCGCACCCACACCGGGCGGCGGCTCTACGGGCCGGCCGAACTGGAGCGGATCGCGCAGATCCTGGCGCTGAAGCGCGCCGGGCTCAGCCTCGCGCAGATCCAGCGGCTGACTGCAAAGCGGTCGCTGGATCTCGAACGGCTGATCGATGCCCAGCTGGCCGCGATTGCGGACCAGGAGGCCGAGATCGCCGAAGCGAAGACGCTGCTGCTCCACGTCAAGTCACGCATCGACCGCGGCGAGCCCGTCGATGCAGCGACCTTCTGCTCGCTGATCCGGAATGGAGATGCCGTCATGGCCGCGGAAAATTGGAAGAACGTCACCGACCGCTATTTCAGCGAGGCGGAGAAAGAGGAATGGGCGAGCCGGATGCCGGCCTTGCCCGAGGGCTTCGACATGGAAGCCTATAACCGGCAGTGGACCGAGCTTGCCGCGCGGATCGAGACGGCGCTGCCGCTCGACCCGAAGAGCGAGGAAGCCAGGGCCTATTATGACGAGTGGCAGGCCTTGCTCGCGCCGTTCAAGGCGGTGGCGACGCCCGGCATGATGGCCGGCGCCACCAACCTCTACAACCGCATGGACGAGTGGCAGGGCGAGCAGAAGCCGCCCTTCTCGATGGACGTGTGGAGATTCATCCAGGAGGTGGGTACCTGCCGGGCCCAGTAGTCCTGACCGCCCTCACCCTCCCATTGCTGACGCAATGGGCCCCTCCCTCTCCCCAAATGGGAGAGGGGGTTGCTCGCGACCCCTCTACCGTCCCGGGGAGAGGGAGGGCCCCGCGCCGCATTAGCGGCGTGAGAGGGTGAGGGAGTTGCCAAGACGAGATGTGCGCGTCACGCTGGCCGTATGGCGCAGAGCATGCACGACAGCGCGGGGGATCCGCGCAACGTGGACGTCCTGATCGACATCAACGGGACGCTGAAGCCGCGGGCCGAGGCGATGGTCTCGGTGTTCGACAGCGGCTTCGTGCTCGGCGACGGGGTCTGGGAGGGGCTGCGCGTCCACAAGGGGCGGATCGCCTTTCTAGGGGCGCATCTCGACCGGCTCTATGAAGGCGCGAAGGCGATCGCGCTCGATATCGGGCTGACGCGGGACGCGCTGACGCAAAGGCTCTACGCGACGCTCGACGCCAATCAGATGAGCGATGGCGTTCATATCAGGCTGATGGTGACTCGCGGGCTGCGCTCGACGCCCTATCAGGACCCGCGCGTGGTCGTGTCGGGCGCGACCGTCGTGATCGTGCCCGAACATAAGGAGCCGCTGCCGGCCGTGGTCGAAAGTGGGATCACGCTCTTCACCGTCCATGTCCGGCGCGGCGACCCGGCGGTGCAGGACCCGAAGCTCAACTCCCATTCCAAGCTCAACTGCATCACCGCCTGCATCCAGGCGATCGAGGCCGGGGCGGACGAGGCGCTGATGCTCGATCCGCACGGCTTCGTCGCGACTTGCAACTCCACCCATTTCTTCATCGTGCGGAAGGGAGAGGTCTGGACCTCGACCGGCGATTATTGCCTCGGCGGGATCACGCGGGCGAACGTAATCCGGCTGTGCCGGGAGAACGGCATCCCGGTCTTCGAGAAGAATTTCTCGCTGACCGACGTCTATGGCGCGGACGAGGCGTTCGTGACCGGGACCTTCGCGGGGCTGGTGCCGGCGCGGGTCGTGGACGGGCGGGTGCTGACCGCGGGGCGCGGGCCGATGACCGAGCGGCTGCAGGGGCTCTACAAGGCGTTGGTCGAGGCGGACGTGGCGGCGGCGGTTCGTCCGTGACGCTCCGCATCGCGATGTGGTCCGGGCCCAGGAACCTCTCGACCGCGATGATGCGCAGCTTCGGCAACCGGGCCGACACGACGGTGAGCGACGAGCCGTTCTACGGCGCCTTCCTCAAGACCAGCGGTCAGCCGCATCCGATGGCGGCGGAGGTGATCGCGGCGATGGACTGCGACTGGAGCAGCGTGATGCGGACGCTGGCCGGGCCGGCGCCGGATGGCAGGCCGGTCTGGTACCAGAAGCAGATGTGGCACCATATGGTCGGGCCGATTGGGTATGAGGATTTCGCCGGCTTCACCCATACCTTTCTGATCCGCGACCCGGCCCGGATGATCGCCTCCTACCTGCGCAAGCGCGAGGCGGCGGCGTTCGCGGATTTCGGGCTGGAGCGGCAGGCGGAGTTTTTCGAGCGGGAGGCGGACCGGCTGGGCCATGCGCCGCCGGTGATCGACGCTTCCGACGTGCTCGCCGATCCGGAGGGCGTACTGAAGCCACTCTGCGCCGCGCTCGGCATCCCTTGGGACCCGGCGATGCTGGCCTGGCCGCCGGGGCGGCGGGAGACGGACGGCCCCTGGGCGCCGCACTGGTATCAGGCGGTGGAGGCCTCGACCGGCTTCGGCCCGCCCGATCCGCCGCCCGCGGACCTGCCGGAGGCGGCTTTGCGCGTGGTGGAGCGCTGCATGCCCTATTACGCGCGGCTCGCCGCCCATCGGCTTGCCCCTGCGCGGTGGGCATGACTAAAGGGCCCGCAGGGAGAGAGAGGATGCGGATAGGCGCGCTCGCTTTGGTGTTGCTCGTGACGGCTTGCGGCCGTGGCGGCGGCAACGCGGCGGACGCTTTGGGCAATGGCGCGATCTCGACCCGGTTCGCCGGCGAGGACCGGTCGGCGGCCGCGACGCTCGCGCTCGCCGCCTCTGGTCCGGGCGGCTGCTCGGCGAAATGGGACGACCAGCCCGCGACGCCCCAGCAGGTGCTGGAGCGCAGCTCCGCGCTGATCGAGCATGCAATCACCGAGCAGGGCAGTGTCGCCAACCTGACCGAGGAGAGCCTGCCGACGATCGCCGTGACCGGGCCGGCGAGTCTCGGCTTCGCCTGCGTCGATACCTATCTCGCGGCGATCCGCCGCACCGGCGTGCCGAGCGTGCTGCTGGCTCCGGACGGCAGCGATGCCGCGCTGGCCGATTTCACCCTGAGCGACATCGGGGCGCCGCCGCCGACGGTGGTGCTCGGCATCGGCGCCGGCGGGCGGCTGACCTGGAATGCGGATGCGATCAGGCTGGAGGCGATTCCCGAGCGGCTGCAGCGAATGGCCGGCGGCCAGGGTGTGGCCGGGATGGAAATGCCGCCGGGCGAACTGGAGCTGCGCCCGGCGCGCGAGGCCACGTTCGGCTCAGTCCACCAGGCGCTGGCCGCGGTTCGCGCCGGCCATGTCCGCGCTGCCTTGCTGCTGCCCTCCGTCGTGCCGACGCGCCCGTCAGCCCCGCCGCCCCCGGCCTTGGCACCCGCGGAGAACCAGACGGCGCCGCGGCCCTAGTTTGCACAAATCGGCACGACGTTCGTCGGGAAACTCAATGGAGACGCCGGCGGTACAAGAAGAGATCTATCGCTTCGTAGTTGTCCGCTTCACCGGTGCATTGATGCGGCTGGCATGTTCGGCCTCGTACCAGCCCCTGATCCATGGTGCGCGCCGCGCCCAATCCGGATAGGGAACATCCAGTGCTTTGAGACCGTCGAGGAAGGCTATGCGACCTTCCTCCTTATAGTTCGTGTCGTCCATGCCCAGTCTTTCCGATTACGCAACATGGGCAACGCGCTGCCTGGCAAATTGATCCAGATCAGACGTGTGTTGCGGCCTGTTCCTGCCGAAGCATATTTTCAAACTGCCCCACGACCCACAAATCCAGCCTGTTGACCCACATAGGCGTCGCGGTTATAGGCCGCCGCGCCCGAAGGCTGGTGGTGGCTGACAAGCCAGACGCTGCTTTCATGGCGTTTTTGAGCTGAACACTGCTGCATGTGGAAGCAAGGGGCCTGGGGGGCCGATAAAGGCCGCCCCGGCAATCTTGCGCATTTTGCATTGCAGTAGAGTAACTTAGGTGAAGGGTTCCAATGCCTACGATCAACCAGCTGGTCCGCAAGGGCCGCGACCCGCAGAAGGCCAAATCCAAGGTCCCTGCGATGGAGCAGAATCCGCAGAAGCGCGGCGTCTGCACCCGCGTTTACACGACGACCCCGAAGAAGCCGAACTCGGCCCTTCGCAAGGTCGCCAAGGTTCGTCTGACGAACCAGCGCGAGGTCATCTCCTACATTCCCGGCGAAGGCCACAACCTGCAGGAGCACAGCGTGGTGCTCATCCGCGGAGGCCGCGTGCGCGACCTTCCGGGTGTCCGCTATCACGTGCTGCGCGGCGTTCTCGACACCCAGGGTGTCAAGGACCGCAAGCAGAGCCGTTCCAAATACGGCGCCAAGCGTCCTAAGTAAGGGGATATAAGAGATGTCACGCCGCCGCCGCCCAGAGAAGCGCGAAATCCTGCCCGATCCGAAGTTCGGGGATGTCACGCTGTCGAAGTTCATGAACAACATCATGCTCGACGGGAAGAAGTCCGTCGCCGAGGGGATCGTCTATGGCGCCCTCGAGACGATCGAGACCCGCGCCAAGAAGGACCCGCTGGGGATCTTCCACGACGCGCTCAACAATGTGAAGCCGGGCATCGAGGTCCGCAGCCGCCGCGTCGGCGGTGCGACCTACCAGGTCCCGGTCGAGGTGCGCCAGGAGCGCGCCCAGGCGCTGGCGATCCGCTGGCTCATCTCCGCGGCGCGCAGCCGCTCGGAGAAGACCATGGCCGGCCGCCTGTCGGGCGAGCTGATGGACGCCGCCTCGAACCGCGGCAACGCGGTGAAGAAGCGCGAGGACACGCACCGCATGGCGGAAGCGAACCGCGCCTTCAGCCACTACCGCTGGTAAAAATCGACACCATATGATGGGGAGCCGGACGATCCGGCTCCCCACATTGCCAAGGAAACAACGATCATGGCCCGCAGCCATCCGCTCGAGCTCTACCGCAATATCGGCATCATGGCCCATATCGATGCCGGCAAGACGACGACGACCGAGCGCATCCTTTATTACACCGGCAAGTCCTACAAGATCGGCGAAGTCCATGAGGGCACCGCCACGATGGACTGGATGGAGCAGGAGCAGGAGCGCGGGATCACGATCACGTCGGCCGCGACCACCTGCGTGTGGAAGGCCGCCGAGGGCAAGGGCCCCGAGCACCGCATCAACATCATCGACACGCCGGGCCACGTCGACTTCACCATCGAGGTCGAGCGCTCGCTGCGCGTTCTCGACGGCGCGGTCGCCTGCTTCGATGGCGTTGCCGGCGTCGAGCCGCAGTCCGAGACCGTGTGGCGCCAGGCCGACAAATATCGCGTGCCGCGGATGTGCTTCATCAACAAGCTCGACCGCACCGGCGCCAATTTCGAATATTGCGTCCAGTCGATCATCGATCGCCTCGGCGCGAAGCCGGCCGTGCTCTATCTCCCGATCGGCATCGAGAGCGACTTCAAGGGCCTGGTCGACCTGGTCGAGAATCGCGCGATCATCTGGCTCGAGGAGAGCCTGGGCGCGAAATTCGAATATCAGGAGATCCCGGACGACCTGAAGGACAAGGCCGCTACGGCGCGCCAAGAGCTCATCGAGCTCGTCGTCGATCAGGACGATGACGTGATGGAAGCCTATCTGGAGGGCAACGAGCCCGATATCGCGACGCTGAAGTGGCTGATCCGCAAGGGCACGCTGGCGATGGCGTTCGTGCCGGTCGTCTGCGGCTCCGCGTTCAAGAACAAGGGCGTGCAGCCCTTGCTCGACGCGGTCGTGGACTATCTGCCGAGCCCGCTCGACGTCCCGGCCATCAAGGGCATTCTGCCCAATGGCGACGAGGACACGCGTCCGTCCGACGACTCCGCGCCCTTCTCGGCGCTGGCGTTCAAGATCATGAACGACCCGTTCGTCGGCACCCTGACCTTTGCCCGCATCTACTCGGGCAAGCTCGAAACCTCTTCACAGGTGACGAACTCGGTCAAGGACAAGAAGGAAAAGGTCGGCCGCATGCTGCTCATGCATGCCAATGACCGCGAGGACATCCAGGTGGCCTATGCCGGCGACATCGTCGCCCTGGCGGGCCTGAAGGACACGACCACCGGCGACACGCTCTGCGCGCCGTCGGCGCCGATCATCCTCGAGCGGATGGAATTCCCGGATCCGGTCATCGAGCTCTCGGTCGAGCCGAAGACGAAGGCCGACCAGGAGAAGATGGGCATCGCCCTCAACCGTCTCGCCCGCGAGGACCCGTCCTTCCGCGTGTCGACCGACCATGAGAGCGGCCAGACCATCATCAAGGGGATGGGCGAGCTTCACCTCGAGATCCTGGTCGACCGCATGAAGCGCGAGTTCAAGGTCGAGGCCAATGTCGGCGCGCCGCAGGTCGCCTATCGCGAATATCTGAAGCGGCCGGTCGAGCTGACCTACACGCACAAGAAGCAGTCGGGCGGCTCCGGCCAGTTCGGCGAGGTCAAGGTGCAGGTCAAGCCGGGCGAGCGCGGCTCGGGCTTCGTCTTCGTCGACGAGATCAAGGGCGGCAACATCCCGCGCGAGTATATCCCTTCGGTCGAGAAGGGCATGCGCGAGACCGCCGAAACCGGTTCGCTGATCGGCTTCCCGATCGTCGATATCGAGGTGCACCTGATCGACGGCAAGTATCACGACGTCGATTCGTCGGCGCTTGCGTTCGAGATCTGCGCGCGTGGCGCGATGCGCGAAGCCGCGCAGAAAGCCGGCATCACGATCCTCGAGCCGATCATGAAGGTTGAGATCGTGACCCCGGACGACTATCTGGGCGACGTGATCGGCGACCTCAACAGCCGCCGCGGGCAGATCCAGGGTACCGATACCCGTGGCAATGCCCAGGCTGTCGAGGCGATGGTGCCGCTTGCGAATATGTTCGGGTACGTTAATGAGCTGCGCTCCTTCACCCAGGGACGCGCTCAGTACACGATGCAGTTCTCGCACTATGACGAGGTCCCGGCAAACGTCGCGGAAGAGGTCAAGGCGAAACTCGCCTAACTGGTTGAATACGAAGTTTTTTTGAACATCAAGAACGAGGGTAAGGCAAATGGCCAAAGCTAAATTCGAGCGGACGAAGCCGCACTGCAACATCGGCACCATCGGTCACGTCGACCATGGCAAGACCTCGCTGACCGCCGCGATCACCAAGGTGCTCGCCGAGACGGGCGGCGCGACCTATGTCGACTATGCGAACATCGACAAGGCGCCGGAAGAGCGCGAGCGTGGCATCACCATCTCGACCGCGCACGTCGAGTATGAGACCGCCGAGCGCCACTATGCGCACGTCGATTGCCCGGGTCACGCCGATTATGTGAAGAACATGATCACCGGCGCCGCCCAGATGGACGGCGCGATCCTGGTCGTGTCGGCCGCCGACGGCCCGATGCCGCAGACCAAGGAGCACATCCTGCTCGCCAAGCAGGTCGGCGTGCCGACCATGGTGGTCTTCCTCAACAAGGTCGATCAGGTCGACGATCCCGAGCTGCTCGAGCTGGTCGAGCTGGAGATCCGCGAGGAGCTTTCCAAGCGCGACTTCGACGGCGACAACATTCCGATCATCATGGGTTCGGCGCTCGCCGCCCTCGAGGATTCGAATGAGGAGACCGGCAAGCAGGCGATCCTGAAGCTGATGGCCGCTGTCGACTCCTGGATCCCGCAGCCGGAGCGTCCGCTGGACAAGCCGTTCCTGATGCCGATCGAGGACGTGTTCTCGATCTCGGGCCGCGGCACCGTCGTGACCGGCCGCGTCGAGACCGGCATCGTCAAGGTTGGCGAGGAAGTCGAGATCGTCGGCATCAAGGACACCAAGAAGACCGTCGTCACCGGCGTCGAGATGTTCCGCAAGCTGCTCGATCAGGGCCAGGCCGGCGATAACATCGGCGCGCTGATCCGCGGCGTGGGCCGTGAAGAGGTGGAGCGTGGCCAGGTTCTGGCCAAGCCCGGCTCGATCACGCCGCACACCGACTTCTCGGCCGAGGTCTATGTCCTCAGCAAGGACGAGGGCGGCCGTCACACGCCGTTCTTCGCCAACTACCGTCCGCAGTTCTACTTCCGCACGACCGACGTGACGGGCGAAGTGGTGCTGCCGGAGGGCACCGAGATGGTGATGCCCGGCGACAACGTGTCGCTGACCGTGAAGCTGATCGCTCCGATCGCCATGGACCAGGGCCTGCGCTTCGCGATCCGCGAAGGCGGCCGGACCGTCGGCGCAGGGGTTGTCGGCACCATCACGAAGTAGTAAGGGGCTGCAGCCGCCCGGGTCGACAGATTCGGGCGGCTCGCCTTTTTGGTTGTAAGCTTAGGCCCTTCGGGGTGGTTCTTTCGCATCGGTAGTGGACATGGAAACGCAGAATATCCGCATTCGCCTCAAGGCCTTCGACCATCGCGTGCTCGACCAGGCCACCGGGGACATCGCCGACACCGCTCGGCGCACGGGTGCGCTCATTCGCGGTCCGATTCCGCTGCCGACGCGTATCGAGAAGTTCACCGTGAACCGCTCGCCGCACGTCGACAAGAAGTCGCGCGAGCAGTTCGAGGTCCGGACGTACAAAAGGCTGCTCGACATTGTGCAGCCCACGCCGCAGACGGTCGACGCTTTGATGAAGCTCGACCTCGCCGCCGGCGTCGACGTCGAGATCAAGCTGGCCTAGTCCAGCACCGAGATAGGGATACCGCGGGAGCATGCTCCCGGTCTGCGTCCCCGCCGTTCCGCCTTCGGGTGGAGCATTAGCCCAGGCGGGGCCACGCATCGTTTCAAGGGCTAGCACGCCCCCGGAGGTGACTTCGGGGGCCTATGCATAAGGAGTACGGATCATGCGCACTGGCGTGATCGCGAAGAAAGTGGGGATGACCCGCCTGTTCCAGGACGACGGACGGCACGTGCCGGTGACCGTTCTGGCACTCGACAATCTGCAGGTCGTCGCCACGCGCACGGCCGACAATGACGGCTATGACGCCGTCCAGCTCGGTGCGGGTTCGGCCAAGGCCAAGAACCTCAGCAAGCCGCAGCGCGGCCATTTCGGCAAGGCCGAGGTGGAGCCCAAGGCGAAGGTCGTGGAATTCCGCGTGGACGAGGGCAATCTGCTCGAGGTCGGCGCCGAGCTTTCCGCCGACCATTTCGTCGCTGGTCAGCTGGTCGATGTCCAGGGCGTGACCCAGGGCAAGGGCTTTGCCGGCGCGATGAAGCGCTGGGGCTTCGGCGGTCTGCGCGCCACCCACGGCGTCTCCGTCTCGCACCGTTCGCACGGCTCCACCGGCAACCGCCAGGATCCGGGCCGCGTCTTCAAGAACAAGAAGATGGCCGGCCATATGGGCGCCCGCAACCGCACCCAGCAGAATCTCGAAATCGTCCGCACCGACGCCGAGCGCGGCCTGCTCTTCGTGAAGGGCTCCGTGCCCGGTCACAAGGGCAGCTGGTGCCTGGTCAAGGACGCGGTGAAGGTCCCGGCGCATGCCGATCTCCCCTATCCCGCCGGCCTGAAGCAGGACGCGTCGCCCGCCACCGAGGCTCCGGCCGAAGTGATCGAGAACGAGGTGATCGAGGACGCCGCCGTCAATGAGACGCCGGTTGCCGAGACTGCTCCGGCTGAGACTGCCGCTGTCGAGACCGCTGCGCCCGAGGGCGAAGCTCCGGCCGCCGACGAGAGCAAGGAAGGCTAATCATGAAGGTCAAGGTTCAAAGCCTCGACGGCAAGGGCAAGGGCTCCGATCTGGAGCTCAATGACGAGGTGTTCGGCGTCGAGCCGCGCGCCGACATCCTGCACCGCGTCGTCACCTGGCAGCTCGAGAAGCGCCGTGGCACCGCCCGGGGCGCCCGCGAGCGCTCCGACGTCGCCCGCACCGGCAAGAAGTACGGCCGGCAGAAGGGCGGCGGCACCGCCCGTCACGGCGATCGCCGCGCTCCGATCTTCGTCGGCGGCGGCAAGGCGCACGGCCCCCGGGTCCGCGACTTCAACCCGTCGCTGAACAAGAAGGTGCGCGCGCTGGGCCTGAAGATGGCGCTCTCCGCCAAGGCGAAGGGCGGCAATCTGATCGTGCTCGACAGCCTGGATCTCAAGGAGGCGAAGACCGCCGCCCTGAAGAGCCAGCTCGAGAAGCTCGGTTTCGGCCGCAACGCACTGGTCATTGACGGCGACGCGCTGAACGTCGGCTTCGCGCTGGCTTCGTCGAACCTGCGGGAGATCGATCTCCTCCCGGCGGTCGGGGCCAACGTCTACGACATTCTCAATCACGACACCCTGGTGCTGACCCGCGCCGCGGTCGAGCAGCTGGAGGGCCGCTTCAATGGCTAAGGCGAAGAAGCAGGCCGCCGCCAGCGCGGTCGACATCAACCATTACGACGTCATCGTCGCGCCGCACATCACCGAGAAGTCGACCCTGCTCGGCGAGCATAATGCGGTCGTCTTCAAGGTCGCCGGCGGCGCCTCCAAGCCGCAGATCAAGGCGGCGGTCGAGGCGCTGTTCAACGTCTCGGTGACGGGCGTGAACACGATGAACGTCAAGGGCAAGACCAAGCGCTGGAAGGGCCGCCCCTACACGCGCTCGGACGTCAAAAAGGCTGTCGTGACCCTGGCTGACGGCCAGTCGATCGACATCACCAGCGGGATCTGAGGCGATGGCACTCAAGCAATATAATCCGACGACGCCGTCGCAGCGCGGCCTGGTCCTCGTCGACAAGTCGGCGCTCTGGAAGGGCAAGCCGGTCAAGGCGCTCGTCGAGGGCAAGCGCAAGACGGGCGGCCGCAACAACAAGGGCCATGTGACCTCGCGCGGCATCGCCGGCGGCCACAAGCAGAAGTACCGCCATGTCGACTTCAAGCGTCGCAAGTGGGACATGCCGGCCTCGGTCGAGCGGCTCGAATACGATCCGAACCGGACCGCCTTCATCGCGCTGGTGAAATATGAGGATGGCGAGCTCGCTTACATCCTCGCGCCGCAGCGCCTGGCCGTTGGCGACATGGTCATCGCCGGCAAGAAGACCGACGTGAAGCCGGGCAACGCCATGGAGCTGGGCCAGATGCCGGTCGGCACCATCGTCCACAATGTGGAGATGAAGCCGGGCAAGGGGGGCCAGATCGCCCGCGCCGCCGGCACCTATGTCCAGGTCGTCGGCCGCGACCGCGGCATGGTCATCGTCCGCCTGAACTCGGGCGAGCAGCGCTACATCCGCAGCGATTGCATGGGCACGGTTGGTGCGGTTTCGAACCCCGACAACCAGAACCAGAATTTCGGCAAGGCCGGCCGCAGCCGCTGGATGGGCAAGCGCCCGCTGACCCGCGGCGTCGCCAAGAACCCGGTCGACCACCCGCATGGCGGCGGTGAAGGCCGCACCTCGGGCGGCCGTCACCCGGTCACCCCGTGGGGCAAGCCGACCAAGGGCGCCCGCACCCGTTCCAACAAGTCGACGGACAAGATGATCATCCGGTCGCGTCACGCGAAGAAGAAGAGGTAGTCATGGCCCGCTCCGTCTGGAAAGGTCCGTTCGTCGAGCTGTCGCTGCTGAAGAAGGCAGAGACGGCGCAGGAAGCCGGTGGCCGCGCCCCGATCAAGACCTGGTCGCGCCGCTCCACCATCCTGCCGCAGTTCGTCGGGCTCACGTTCAACGTCTACAACGGCCGCAAGTTCGTGCCGGTGTCGGTCAACGAGGACATGGTGGGCATGAAGCTCGGCGAGTTCGCGCCGACCCGCTTCTTCCCCGGTCACGCGTCCGACAAGAAGGGCAAGAGGTAAGTCATGGGTAAGCCCAAAGCTCCCCGCCGCGTCGCCGAGAATGAGGCGCTGTCGGTCGGCACGCAGATCCGCGGTTCCGCCCAGAAGCTGAACCTTGTCGCGGCCCTGATCCGCAACAAGAAGGCGGAAGAGGCGCTGAACATCCTGAGCTTCTCGCCCAAGGCGATGGCGAAGGAGGTCCGCAAGGTGCTCGCCTCGGCGATCGCCAATGCCGAGAACAACCACAATCTCGACGTCGACAGTCTGGTCGTCGCCGAGGCGTCGGTCGGCAAGTCGCTGTCGATGAAGCGGTTCACGCCGCGCGCCCGCGGCCGCGCCAGCCGCATCGTCAAACCGTTCAGCCGCGTGCGCATTGTCGTCCGCGAGCAGCAGGAAGCGTAAGCACATGGGTCAGAAGAGCAATCCGATCGGCCTCAGGCTGCAGATCAACCGGACCTGGGACAGCCGCTGGTACGCCGACGGCGCGGACTATGGCCGGCTCCTCCTCGAGGATCTGAAGATCCGCAAGTACATCATGAAGGAGCTGCCGCAGGCCGCTATCTCCAAGGTGGTGATCGAGCGTCCGGCGAAGCTTTGCCGCGTGTCCGTCTATGCCGCGCGCCCGGGCGTGATCATCGGCAAGAAGGGCGCGGACATCGAGAAGCTGCGCAAGAAGCTCGGCGAGATGACCTCGTCCGACGTCAGCCTGAACATCGTCGAAATCCGCAAGCCGGAGATCGATGCCAGGCTCGTCGCGCAAGGCATTGCCGACCAGCTCGAGCGCCGCATTGCGTTCCGCCGGGCGATGAAGCGCGCGGTCCAGTCTTCAATGCGCCTTGGCGCCGAGGGCATCCGTGTCGTCTGCGGCGGCCGTCTCGGCGGCGCCGAGATCGCGCGCACCGAGAGCTATCGCGAGGGCCGCGTGCCACTGCACACGCTGCGCGCGCATATCGATTACGCCGAGGCCACCGCCCAGACGACCTACGGGACCTGCGGCGTCAAGGTTTGGGTCTTCAAGGGCGAGATCCTCGGCCATGACCCGATGGCGCAGGAACGGCTGATGATGGAGGCTCAGACCTCCGGCGTCCGCCCGGCCCGCTGAGCTCAAGGGACTTAGGAAAAGACAATGCTGCAACCAAAGCGCACCAAGTTCCGCAAGGCCCACAAGGGCCGCATCCATGGCGACGCCAAGGGTGGCACCTCGCTCAACTTTGGTTCCTTCGGCCTGAAGGCGATGGAGCCGGAGCGGATCACCGCACGCCAGATCGAGGCGGCCCGCCGCGCGATCACGCGTCACATCAAGCGCCAAGGGCGTTTGTGGATCCGCATCTTCCCGGATGTGCCGGTCTCGTCCAAGCCCGCCGAAGTCCGCATGGGCTCGGGCAAGGGCGCGCCGGAATATTGGGTCGCGCGGGTGAAGCCCGGCCGCGTCCTGTTCGAGCTGGACGGCGTGCCCGGCCACATCGCCAAGACCGCCTTCGAGCGGGCGGCGGAGAAGCTTCCGATCAAGACCAAGGTGATCGCCCGCCTTGGCGAATCGCTCCTCGAGGACGCGTAAGATGCCCCAGATTGACGATTTCAAGATGAAGACCGACGACCAGCTCGTCGAGCAGCTGGCCGACCTGAAGCGGGAGCAGTTCAACCTGCGCTTCCAGGCCGCGACCAACCAGATGGAAAAGCCGGCTCGCGTTCGCGAGGTCCGTCGCGCCATCGCCCGGATCAAGACGCTGCAGGGCGAGCGCGCGCGCGCCGCCACGCAGGCTTAAGGAGTACCGAGATGCCGAAGCGCGTCATGATGGGCACGGTGGTGTCCGACAAGACCGACAAGACCGTGGTGGTCCTGGTCGAACGGCGGGTGAAGCACCCGCTCTACGGCAAGATCATCAGGCGGTCGAAGAAGTACCATGCCCATGACGAGGGCAATGAGTATCGCGAGGGCGAGATCGTGCGCATCGAAGAGACCGCGCCGATCTCCAAGCTGAAGACCTGGAAGGTGCTTGGCCGCGTCGACACGCACGCCACGCCCGAGAAGGTCGAGAAGAAGCCCGCCAAGGCGAAGAAGACCGAGGCTCCGGCCGAGGCCGCTCCCGAAGCGGAGACGGCGGAAGCCTGAACCGAGTGCAACTGATCGCCGGACGTGTTCCGGTTGAAGTGAAGAAAAGGAATTGGATCGATGATCCAGATGCAATCCAACCTGGAGGTCGCCGACAATAGCGGCGCCAAGCGCGTTCAGTGCATCAAGGTGCTGGGCGGCTCCAAGCGGCGTTTCGCCGGCGTTGGCGACATCATCGTCGTCTCCGTCAAGGAAGCGGCGCCGCGCGGCAAGGTGAAGAAGGGCGACGTTCACAAGGCCGTGATCGTGCGGACCGCCAAGGACATCAACCGTCCCGACGGCTCGACCATCCGCTTCGATTCGAACGCGGCCGTGCTGATCAACAACAACCAGGAGCCGATCGGCACCCGCATCTTCGGCCCGGTCGTCCGCGAACTGCGCGCCAAGAAGCATATGAAGATCATCAGCCTGGCGCCGGAGGTTTTGTAATGTCCGCTGCGAAGATCAAGAAGGGCGACAAGGTCGTCGTCCTGTCCGGCAAGGACAAGGGCCGCCACGGCGAGGTCACCAAGGTGATTCCCAAGGACGGCAAGGTGCTGGTCTCCGGCATCAACGTCCATGCCCGGCACACCAAGCCGACGCAGGCGCGTCCCCAGGGCGGCATCGTCCGCGCCGAGGCGCCGCTGCACATCTCAAAGGTCGCGGTCGAAGATCCGAAGACGGGCAAGCCCACGCGGGTCCGCTTCGAGGAGCGCGACGGCAAGAAGGTCCGGGTTGCGGTCCGGTCCGGGGAGCTGATCAATGGCTGATGCCAAATATGTTGCGCGCCTGCGCAAGGAATATGACGAGAAGATCGTCGCCGCGATGACGGAGAAGTTCGGTTACAAGAACCGGATGGAGGTCCCGCGCCTGACCAAGGTCGTGCTCAACATGGGCGTCGGCGAGGCCACGCAGGACAAGAAGAAGGTCGAGACCGCGGCTCAGGAAATGGAGCTGATCGCGGGCCAGAAGCCGGTCATCACCAAGGCGAAGACCTCGATCGCGCAGTTCAAGCTTCGCGAGGGCATGCCGATCGGCGTGAAGGTCACCTTGCGCGGCGACCGGATGTTCGAATTCGTCGACCGCCTGGTCACGATCGCGCTGCCGCGCGTCCGCGATTTCCGCGGCCTGAACCCGAAGAGCTTCGACGGCCGCGGCAATTTCGCCATGGGCCTCAAGGAGCAGCTGGTGTTCCCGGAGATCAACTATGACCGCATCGAGAAGGTGCGCGGCATGGACATCATCGTCACCACCACCGCGAAGACGGACGACGAGGCGCGCGAGCTGCTGCGCCTCTTCAACTTCCCGTTCCCGCAGGTCGAAGAAGCTCAGAAAGAGGCGGCATAAGTCATGGCGAAACTGAGTTCTGTGAACAAGAATGAGCGCCGCAGGAAGCTCTCCAAGAAGTATGCGGCGAAATATGCGAAGCTGAAGGCGATCGCGAACGACGAGTCCAAGGACGAGACGGAGCGGCTGATCGCGCGGCTGAAGATGGCGGAGGTGCCTCGCAACGGCAACCCGACCCGCATCCGCAACCGCTGCGAGCTGACCGGGCGTTCGCGCGCTGTCTATCGCAAATTCCGTCTTTCGCGCGTGATGCTGCGGGAATTGGGCAACAAGGGCCTGATCCCCGGTCTCACCAAGTCGAGCTGGTAAGGTAAGCAGATATGCCACTGACCGATCCCCTGGGTGATATGCTCACCCGCATCCGCAACGGCCAGCAGGCGCGGAAGGACAGCGTCCTCTCGCCGGCGTCGAAGCTGCGCGCCCGCGTGCTCGATGTGCTGCAGCGCGAAGGCTATATCCGCGGCTACAAGGAAGAGGCGCTCGGCGCCCATCCGGGCCTCAGGATCGAGCTGAAATATTTCGAGGGCCAGCCCGCGATCCAGCATGTCGCCCGCGTCTCCAAGCCGGGCCGCCGCGTCTATTCGGGCGCGAGCGACCTGCCGCGCGTGCGCAACGGCCTCGGCATCACCATCGTTTCGACGCCCAAGGGTGTTCTGTCGGACGCGGAAGCGCGCACGCAGAACGTGGGCGGCGAAGTGCTCGCGGAGGTGTTCTAAAATGTCTCGCATCGGTAAACGGCCGGTTCCGCTCCCTGCGGGCGTGACGGCGACCACGGAAGGCAGCATCCTGAACGTGAAGGGGCCGAAGGGCACCCTCTCGCTGCAGATGCGCGACGAGATCAGCTACGACATTTCGGAAGGCCAGATCAGCGTCCTGCCCGCCAATGCAACCAAGCAGGCGCGCGCCTTCTGGGGCATGCAGCGGACCCTGGTGCAGAACCTGGTCACCGGCGTGAGCGAGGGCTTCACCAAGGTGCTCGAGATCACGGGCGTCGGCTATCGCGCCGCGGCGCAGGGCAAGAAGCTGAACATGAAGCTCGGCTATTCGCACGACGTCGATATCGAGATCCCGCAGGATCTCGAGGTGAAGACGCCGGACGCGACCACGGTCGAGATCAGCGGCATCGACCGCCAGAAGGTCGGCCAGCTGGCCGCCGAGATCCGGCGCTGGCGCAAGCCCGAGCCCTATAAGGGCAAGGGCATCAAGTATCGCGGCGAGTATATCTTCCGCAAAGAAGGCAAGAAGAAATAGCCATGGCGAGATTCAACCCCTTCACGAAGCGCGCCCAGCGCGTTCGCACCGCGATCCGGCGCAATGCCGGCGGCCGGCCGCGGCTCAGCGTCCATCGCTCGGGCCGGCACATCTACGCCCAGGTCATCCTGGACGGCGAGGGCCGCACCGTGGCGTCCGCCTCGACCCTGGAGAAAGAGGCGCGCGCCAAGACCGGCGCGACTGTCGCTTCCGCCCAGGAAGTCGGCAAGAAGATCGCCGAGCGCGCCAAGGCCGCCGGCGTCACCAAGGTCGTCTTCGACCGCGGCGGCTTTCTGTTTCATGGCCGCGTGAAGGCGCTGGCCGATGCCGCCCGTGAAGGCGGACTGGAGTTCTGATGATGGCTGACGAAACCAACCAGACCGAGGCTCCGGCCGAAGCGCCCGTCGAGGCTGCTGCTGCCCCGGCCGATGACCGCGGCCCGCGCCGTGAGCGCGGTGCCCGTGGCGGGCGCGGCGGCGGCGATCGTGGCGGCCGTGGCCGTGGCCGCGACGACCGCAATCGCGGCAATCGCGGCGGCGACGAGGATGGCGGCGAGGAGCTGATCGAGAAGCTCGTCCACATCAACCGCGTCTCCAAGACCGTGAAGGGCGGCAAGCGCTTCGGTTTCGCCGCGCTCGTCGTCGTTGGCGACGGCAAGGGCCGCGCCGGCTTCGGCCATGGCAAGGCCCGCGAGGTGCCTGAGGCGATCTCCAAGGCGACCGCGGCGGCCAAGAAGGCCATGCTGCGCGTGCCGCTGCGCGACGGCCGCACTCTGCACCATGATGGCCTCGGCCATTTCGGCGCCGGCCGCGTCTATGTCCGCTCGGCACCGGCCGGCACCGGCATCATCGCCGGCGGCCCGATGCGCGCCGTGTTCGAGAGCCTTGGTGTCGCCGACGTGGTGACCAAGTCGATCGGCACGTCCAACCCCTACAACATGATCCGGGCGACCTTCGAGGCGCTCAAGGAACAGACCAGCCCGAAGTCGGTCGCCCAGCGCCGCGGGCGCAAGATCGCCGACCTGATGGCGCGCCGCGATGGCGTCGCCAGTGCGGCGGAAGCGTCGGCCGAAGCCGAGGCGGTCGTGGAGTAAGCATGATGGCGAAGATCAAGATCACCCAGACCGGCTCCCCGATCCGTCGCACCGACGACCAGCGGGCGACGCTGAAGGGCCTCGGGCTCAACAAGATGCACAAGACGGTCGAGCTCGAGGATAGCCCCGAGGTCCGCGGCATGATCCGCGCCGTCCGGCATATGGTGTCGGTCGAGGGCTAAGCCCTCTGCCGATTGCGCGACAAAAGCGAAAGCGAGTGCACGACATGAAACTGAATGAAATCAAAGACAACAAGGGTGCCCGCAAGAGCCGCGTTCGCGTCGGCCGCGGCATCGGCTCCGGGCTCGGCAAGACTGCCGGCCGCGGCCAGAAGGGCCAGAAGAGCCGCTCCGGCGTCTCCGTCTTCGGCTTCGAGGGCGGCCAGATGCCGCTCCACATGCGCATCCCGAAGCGCGGCTTCAACAACATCTTCGCCAAGGATTATGCCGAGGTGAACCTGGGCGCGATCCAGAAGCTGGTGGACGCTAAGGCGCTCGATACGAAGGCCGTCATCGACCATGACGCGCTGAAGGCGGCCGGCGTCGGCCGTGGCGGCAAGGACGGCGTGCGCATCCTGGGCAAGGGCGAATTCTCCGCGAAGCTCAGCTTCAAGGTGGCCGGCGTGTCGAAGGGCGCGAAGGACGCGATCGAGAAGGCCGGCGGCTCCGTCGAGCTGATCGAGGTCGTTCCCGCCGCCGAGAAGGCCAAGGCGAAGAAGAACAGCGTCAAGAAGCGCAAGGACGCCTAAAGCCTCCTTGCCGCCGGCAGAGGCTGACAAGCCGAAACCGATCACTATATGAGGCGGCGGGGAGGCGTTCAGCGTTCCCGCCGCCTTTTCAATTTCCGAAGGTCGAACACACTCATGGCATCATCCGCCGAACAAATGGCTTCCACCATGAGCCTTGGCAGTTTCTCCAAGGCGACCGACCTCAAGAAGAGGCTGTGGTTCACGCTCGGCGCGCTGATCGTGTTCCGGCTGCTGTCCTTCGTGCCGCTGCCGGGCATCGACCCGGTGGCGCTTGGCGCGCTCTTCCAGCGCACCCAGGGCGGCGTGCTCGATTTCTTCAACATGTTCTCGGGCGGCAGCCTGCAGCGCATGAGCCTGATCGCGATGGGCGTGATGCCTTACATCACCGCCTCCATCGTCATGCAGCTGGCGACGACCATGTCGCCGCAGCTCGGCGCCCTCAAGAAAGAGGGTGAGAGCGGCCGCAAGAAGATCAATCAATACACCCGCTACGGCACCGTCGTGCTCTGCGTCATCCAGGGCTATTTCATGGCCGTCGGTCTGGAGAGCGCCGGCGCCAGTAACGGTCAGTCCGCGGTGCTCGATCCGGGCATGATGTTCCGCATCACCACCGTGATCAACCTGCTCGGCGGCACCATGTTCCTGATGTGGCTGGGTGAGCAGATCACCAGCCGCGGCATCGGCAACGGCATCTCGCTGGTCATCATGGCCGGCATCGTCGCCCAGCTGCCGACTTCGCTCGCCCGGCTGTTCGAAGGCGGCCGCCAGGGCACGCTCGATGCGCTGGTGATCATGCTGATCGTCGCGATGGTCACCTTCCTGATCCTGTTCATCTGCTTCATGGAGCGGGCGCAGCGCCGGGTGCCGATCCAGTATCCGAAGCGCCAGACCGCGCGCGGCCAGATCCAGCAGGAGCGTTCGCACCTGCCGCTGAAGGTCAACACGTCGGGCGTGATCCCGCCGATCTTCGCGTCGTCGCTGCTGCTGATGCCGCTCACCATCGTCCAGTTCTCGGGCAACCGGGCGGCGGGCGAGAGCGCCTGGGGCGACTTCGTGATCGCGGTGACCACCTACCTCCAGCATGGTTCGCCGCTCTACATGCTGCTCTATGGCGCCGGCATCGTCTTCTTCTGCTTCTTCTACACCTCGGTCGTGTTCAACCCCGAGGAGACGGCGGAGAATCTGAAGAAATATGGCGGCTTCATCCCCGGCATCCGTCCGGGCAAGCGCACCGAGGAATATCTCGATCATGTGCTGACCCGCGTGACCGTGGTCGGCGCGGCCTATCTCACCCTGATCTGCCTGATCCCGGAATTCCTGGTCGCGCGGATGGGCATCCCCTTCTACCTGGGCGGCACCTCCCTGCTCATCGTCGTCAATGTCACGATGGACACGGTGACCCAGATCCAGAGCCATCTGATCGCGCACCAATATGGCGACCTGATCAAGAAGGCGAAGCTGAAGGGCGGCCTCGGCGGTAGCCGGCGCTAAAGGGGGGCCTCTGTTGAACATCATCCTTCTCGGACCGCCGGGCGCCGGCAAGGGCACCCAGGCCAGCCGCCTCGTCGAGAAGCGGGGGATGGTGCAGCTCTCCACCGGCGACATGCTGCGCGCGGAGAAGCATGCCGGCACGCCGCTCGGCGAGCGGATCAAGGCGGTGATGGACGCTGGCGAGCTGGTCTCGGACGAGATCGTCAACGAGCTGATCGACGGCAAGCTGGCCGGCCTCGCGCCGGGGCAAGGCGTGATCTTCGACGGCTATCCGCGCACGCTCGGCCAGGCGCAGTCGCTGGACGGCCTGCTCGACGGGCGCGGGCGCAAGCTCGATTATGTGATCGAACTTGGGGTGGACGAGGACGCGTTGGTGGAGCGGATCACCGGCCGCTTCTCCTGCGCTGTCTGCGGTGCGCCCTATCACGACCGCTACAAGCAGCCGGTCAAGGCGGGCACGTGCGACGTCTGCGGCAGCCACGAATTCAAGCGCCGCGCCGACGACAATGAGGAAGCGGTCCGCACCCGCATGGCCGAATATCGCGGCAAGACCGCGCCGATCCTGCCTTATTACGAGGCGAAGGGGATCGTGCGGCGGGTGGACGGCATGGCCAGCGTCGAAGCGGTCAGCGCGGCGATCGACAAGGCACTCGACGCCTGACGGACAGCCCGGAGAAGATGATGGTGGAACAGCGCAAAGCCAGTGTCGCCATCGTCGGAGCCGGCGATTTCATCGGCAGCGCCATCGCCCGTCGCTTCGCGCGGGAAGGCTATCACCTCCATCTCGCCCGCCGCGACGGCGCGAAGCTCGATGCCCTTGTCGCGGAGATCGAGGCCAAGGGCGGCACCGCGAGCGCCTATAGTGTCGATGCGCGGAGCGAGGAGGCGATCGTCGCTTTTCTCGAAGCTGCCAACGCCGCGGCGCCGCTGGAGCTGGTGGTCTTCAACATCGGCGCCAACGTCAATTTCCCGATCCTCGAGACGACCGAGCGCGTGTTCCGCAAGGTCTGGGAAATGGCCTGCTATGCCGGCTTCCTGACCGGCCGGGAGGCGGCGCGGCATCTGCTCTCCAATAAAGGTGGCTCGATCTTCTTCACCGGCGCCACCGCTTCGATGCGCGGTGGCAGCGGCTATGCCGCCTTCGCCTCGGCCAAATTCGGCCTCCGCGCGGTCGCCCAGTCCATGGCCCGCGAGCTGGGCCCCAAGAACATCCATGTCGCCCATCTGGTCATCGACAGCGCGGTGGACACGGCCTGGGTGCGCGAGCGGATCGCGCAGCGCACCGGTGCGCCGCCGCCGGAGGATCGCCTCATGGACCCGGACTCGATCGCCGAGGCCTATTGGCAGCTGCACCGCCAGCCGCGCGACGCCTGGACGCATGAGCTCGACCTGCGCCCGGCCGGCGAGCCCTGGTAAAGGGGGAGGCGATGGACGAACCTGTTTTCTATTTCGATTTCGGGAGCCTCAACGCCTATCTCGCCTGGCGCCTGCTGCCCGGCATCGAGCAGCGCACGGGCGCGCGCTTCGAGCAGGTGCCGGTTTTGCTCGGCGGGATCTTCAAGGCGACCGGCAACCGCTCGCCGGTCGAGGCCTATGCCGGCATTCCCGCCAAGCTTGCCTACGAGTTCCGCGAGATCGACCGCTTCGTCGCTCGCCACGGCATCGATGAGTTCAACATGAACCCGCATTTCCCGGTCAACACGCTGATGCTGATGCGCGGCGCGGTGGCGGCCGAGGCGATGGAGCTGCAGGAGGCCTATGTCGCCGCGATCTTCCATTTCATGTGGGAGGATCCGCGCAAACTGGACGATCCCCATGTGCTGGAAGCGGCGCTTGAGGAAGCGGGCCTGCCGGCGGAGGAGCTGATCGAGCTGGCCGGGGACCAGAATGTGAAGGACGAGCTGATCGCCAATACGCGGGAGGCGGTGGAGCAGGGCGTGTTCGGCCTGCCGAGCTTCATCGTCGGCGGCGAGCTGTTCTTCGGCAAGGACCGGCTGCGGGACGTTGAGGAGGCGATTCTCGGCGGCTGATTGACTCTCTCAGCATCGCAAGGTACTTTGCTTTTCAAAGTGAAGGAGCGAGTCGATGCGAAGCACTATCCTTTCCCTGGCCGTTCTGGGCCTCACCTTTGCCTCACCTTTGGCCGCGCAAGGCCAGCCCGATCCGGCTGCGCTTGTGGCCGCCCAGCGCCAGGCGATGGGCCCGCTCGCGCGCATGGACGGGGTCTGGCGCGGGCCGGCCTGGTCCGTCACGCAAGCGGGCCGCCGCGAGCTGACCCAGACCGAGCGCATCGGCACATTCCTCGACGGCTCGGTACGGGTCATCGAGGGGCGCGGCTACAATGCGGACGGCAGCGTCGGGTTCAACGCGCTCGGCATCATCTCCTTCCACGCGGACACGAACAGCTACACCATCTCGTCCTGGGCGCAGGGCCGCGGCGGCGTTTTCCCGTTCCGGCCGACGGCGGACGGCTATGAGTGGGAGGTGCCGGCAGGGCCGGGCATGACGATCCGCTATTCCGCCACGGTCACGGCGGACACGCTTCGGGAGGTTGGCCATCTTGTCAGAGGTGATGCCCCTCCGGTGCAGATCTTCGAGATGAACCTGCGCCGCGTGGGCACGACCGACTGGCCTGGTGCGGGTGCGGTGCCGATGCGCTGACGCCTTCGTCGACCGGCGCGGCGCCCTCGTCGCAGGCGGGTGCCATCCCTGCAGAATTTGCTATGGTTCGCGCCTTCGCGACTCCGCCTCCCGGGGCCGCGCCCAGCAGAGGGGAGCGATCTATGAGCGGTTCGGAGCACGTCGATCTCAACGGTTTCATGGAGGGCGTGAAACGCCGCAATCCGGGCCAGACCGAATTCATCCAGGCCGTCCAAGAGGTCGCCGAGGATATTTTCGAGTTCATGGACGGTCGCGAGGATTATCATCGCTGGCAGATCCTGCGCCGCATCGCTGAGCCGGACCGGATCGTCAGCTTCCGCGTCTGCTGGGAGGACGACACGCACTGCATCCGCGTCCAGCGCGGCTATCGCGTCCAGAACAACAATGCGATCGGCCCCTATAAAGGCGGCATCCGCTTCCACCCGAGCGTGAACGAATCCATCCTGAAGTTCCTCGCCTTCGAGCAGACCTTCAAGAACGCGCTCACTGGCCTGCCCATGGGCGGCGGCAAGGGCGGTTCCAACTTCAACCCCAAGGGCAAGAGCGACGGCGAGATCATGCGCTTCTGCCAGAGCTTCATGACCGAGCTCTACCGGCATATCGGCGCGGACGTGGATGTCCCGGCCGGCGACATCGGCGTGGGCAGCCGCGAGATCGGCTATATGTTCGGCCAGTACAAGCGGATCACCAACCAGTTCACCGGCGTGCTGACCGGCAAGGGCATGGAATATGGCGGTTCGCTGATCCGGCCCGAGGCGACCGGCTATGGCGCCGTCTATTTCCTCGAGAACATGCTGAAGACCAAGGGGCAGGATCTGAATGGCAAAAAGGCCGTGATCTCGGGCTCCGGCAATGTCGCCACCCATGCCGCCGAGAAGATCGTGCAGCTTGGCGGGACGGTGCTGACGCTGTCCGACAGCCAGGGATTCATCCACGATCCGGACGGCATCACCCAGGAGAAGATTGACTGGGTGAAGGCGCACAAGACCCGGCGCCGCGGCCGGATCAGCGAATATGCGGACGAGTATAAGAACGCGACCTTCCATGAGGGCAAGACGCCGTGGGGCGTGCCTTGCGACGTGGCGCTGCCCTGCGCGACGCAGAACGAGCTGCTTGGCGAAGATGCCCGCACGCTCGTGAAGAATGGCTGCATCGCGGTCTCGGAAGGCGCGAACATGCCCACCGACCTGGAAGGCGTTCACGTCTTCAAGGATGCGAAGCTGCTTTATGCGCCGGGCAAGGCGTCGAACGCGGGCGGCGTCGCCGTGTCCGGCCTCGAGATGAGCCAGAATAGCGAGCGGCGATCCTGGCGCGAGAGCGAGCTGCAGCAGATGCTGAAGGACATCATGGACGGCATCCACAGCCGCTGCCTGGAATATGGCGACCGGGGCGGCGGCTATACCGACTATGTGAAGGGCGCGAACATCGCCGGCTTCAAGAAAGTCGCCGACGCGATGCTGGCCTTCGGCGTGGTCTGATCAGTGCTTGCCCGGGGACGTCAGGCGTCCTCGGGCTCGCTGACCGGGAGCGCCCAGCGGATCTGGTCGCGGAGCATGCGTTCCTGCGCGTGCAGGCCTTGGCGATGCGCCTCCGCCCGTTTGTTGAGCAGACCCACGAGTATCTGTTCGCGGCTCTTCGGCACGCCACGGTCGTGCCGTCCGCGCGCGACGGCGCGCGATAACATGAAGGAAAGGTCGGTCATCTGGTCCTCGGCTGGGACCGCCTTAGCGCGCGCGCCTTAAGACCGGGCTGTCGAGCATGGTTACGACGTTGCTCGCCATGGCGGCCGCGGGTCAGCGTGCGCCCTTGCGATGGGGTTTCGGCGCCTTGCGGAACGGCTTGGCCTGGTGCCGGACGGGCGGCGGACCGCTGCGGCGATTCTCCCGGGCCGCGTCGCGCGGCTTGCCTTCGACCGGTTCGATGCGGACGCTGCCTTCGCCGTCTCCGTCGCCCCCGGCAGTGCGCTTCAGGGCGGCGGCGAACTTGCCCGCCGCGGCACGCGGGATCTCGAACATCGTCTCGTTCGCCGCGATGCGGATCGCGCCGATCTCGTTCTTGGTGATGTGACCGCGGCGGCAGAGCAGAGGCAGCAGCCAGCGCGGATCGGCATTGTGCCGGCGGCCGATGTCCATGCGGAACCAGATCGTGTCTTCGAAGCCGGGGCGGGGGCGGTCGCGCGGCGCCTCGCCGTCGGCCAGCTCCTCGGCGGCAGGCATGCGGGCGCGATGGGTGCGGACCAGAGCGGCGGCGATCTCGTCTGGAGACTTCTCCGCGAGCAGCCGTTGGCCCAGCGCCAGATCCTCCTCGTCCACTTCGACGGGCGCGAGCAAGGTAGCGAGCAGCCGTTCACGGTCGCTGCGGGCGATGTCCTCCGGCGTCGGTGGCTTGATCCACTGCGCTTCGATCCGGGCGCCGCGCAGGACGGATTCGACCCGCTTGCGGCGGGGATAGGGAACGACGAGGACGGCGACGCCTTTCTTGCCGGCGCGACCGGTGCGGCCCGAGCGGTGCTGCAGGGTCTCGGCATCGCGCGGCAGCTCGACATGGACGACCAAAGAGAGGTTTGGCAGGTCGATCCCGCGCGCGGCGACATCGGTGGCGACCAGCACGCGGGCGCGGCCATCACGGAGCGCCTGCAGCGCATGGTTGCGCTCATTCTGGCTGTGCTCGCCGGAGAGCATGACCGCGTTGAAGCCGCGCTCTGTCAGGCTTGAATGGAGTCGCCGGACATTGTCGCGGGTCGCGCAGAACAGGAGCGCGGATTGCGCCTCGTGGAGGCGGAGCAGATTGACCACCGCATGCTCGATTTCGGCCGGGGCGACGGTCATTGCCTGATAGGTGATGTCGCCATGGCCGCGATCTTCGCCGACCGTCGAGATGCGCAGCGCATCCTTCTGATAGCGCTTCGCCAGCGCGACGATCGGCTTCGGCATGGTGGCTGAGAAGAGCAGGGTGCGGCGCTCTTGCGGAGTCGCGTCGAGAATCTCTTCCAGATCCTCGCGGAAGCCCATGTCCAGCATCTCATCCGCCTCGTCGAGCACGGCGACGCGCAGGTCCGAGAGATCGAGGGCGCCGCGCTCCAGATGGTCGCGGAGGCGGCCGGGCGTGCCGACGACGATATGGGCGCCGCCATAGAGGTTACGACGCTCCTTGGATGGATCCATGCCGCCGACGCAGGTGACGACGCGGGCGCCGGCCTTGCCGTACAGCCAGATCAATTCCCGGCTGACCTGCAGCGCCAGTTCGCGGGTAGGGGCGATTACAAGGGCAAGCGGCTTCAGCGCATAAGGGAGGGTGCCGTCCGCGGTGAGCAATTGCGGGGCGATGGCGAGGCCGAAGGCGACGGTCTTGCCGGAGCCGGTCTGCGCGGAGACGATCAGGTCGCGGCCTTCGGCGTCGGCTTCGAGCACGGCGGCCTGGACGGGGGTGGGGGACGCATAGCCGCGCGCGGCAAGCGCTTCGCCGAGAAGCGGCGGAAGATGTTCGAAGGTCATATCAAATCCAGATGGGGCGCTTGGGTAGCCGGGCAAGAGTGCGGGGCTAGAGAACCTGCGCTGCGGCCCAGCCACTAGCCCATGCCCACTGGAAATTATAGCCCCCCAGCCAGCCGGTGACATCGACCGCCTCGCCGATGGCGTAGAGGCCGGGGACTTTGCGGGCTTCCATCGTCTGGGAAGAGAGCTCGGCGGTGCTGATTCCGCCGGCGGTGACCTCGGCCTTGGCGAAGCCTTCGGTGCCATTGGGGCGGAAGCGCCAGTCGGCGAGGCGGCGGCCCGCTTCGGCGAGCTTCGCGCCGGGGAGATTGGCGAGTTCGCCCCACAGGCCGATCTTCTTGGCCAGCGCCTCGGCGAGGCGATCCGGCAGCAGCTCCCCGAGAAGCGTGTGGAAGTGCGTCTTCGGCCGCGCCCGCTTCGCCGCAAGCGTCCAGTCCGCCGCCGCGTCGGGCAGGAAGTCGATGCCCAATTCCTCACCATGCCGCCAATAGGAGGAGATTTGCAGAATGGCGGGGCCGGAGAGGCCACGATGCGTGAAGAGCGCGGCCTCGCGGAACATGGTCTTGCCGGCGCGGGCGACGACCTCGGCGGAGACGCCGGACAGCTCGCGGAACAGCACGTCCTCGCCGCCAAGCGTCAGCGGCACCAGGGCCGGGCGCGGCTCGACGATCTTCAGCCCGAATTGCCGGGCCAAATCATAAGCGAAGAAGGTCGCGCCCATCTTGGGAATGGACGGTCCGCCTGTCGCGATGACGAGCGCCGCCGCCGCCGCGACCTCGTTGCCATAGCGCACGTTGAACAGGCCGTCGGCGTGGGAGACGTCCGCGATCGGTCGCCCCAGCGAAATCCGGACCGCGCCTTTCGCGCATTCCTCCATCAGCATATGGACGATCTGCCGCGCCGAGCCGTCGCAGAAGAGCTGGCCGAGGGTCTTTTCGTGCCAGGCGATCCGGTGCCGATCGACCAGGGCGATGAAGTCCTCCGGCCGGTAGCGGTGGAGCGCGGACTTGGCGAAATGCGGGTTGGCCGACAGGAAGCGGTCCGGCGCCGCACCAATGTTCGTGAAATTGCAGCGCCCGCCGCCGGAGATCAGGATCTTCTTCCCCGCCCGCTCCGCATGATCGATCAGCAGCACCCGCCGTCCGCGCTGCCCCGCGACGCCCGCGCACATCAGCCCGGCCCCTCCCGCGCCAAGGATGATCGCGTCATAAGATGAGGGTGTTGTCGCCGGCATCAGCGGGCCATGGCATCATGTTCGAAACTTTGCCAATTGTCTTGCGATTGTGCCTCCGGCCCTGTTGACACCGAGAGACTCAAAACCTACATGGCCCTCATCCCGATCACCGGTATCCGGCGGCGCATTCGTGCGCGCGTCGGCTTTGCTTGTTTTCAGGGACCACGAAGCGCTGAGATGGGCCGTTTGCCATAACGGCCTGTGGAGCAGGAGAAAAACAGGATGGCACGTATTGCCGGGGTGAACATCCCCACGAACAAGAGGGTGGAAATCGCCCTGACCTATATCCACGGTATCGGCCGCACCAAGGCCAAGCAGATCACCGCCAAGCTGGGCATCCCCAGCGAGCGCCGCGTCCAGGACCTGACCGACCAGGAGGTGCTGCACCTGCGCGAGACGATCGACGCCGATCATCAGGTGGAAGGAGACCTGCGCCGCGAGACCGCGATGAACATCAAGCGGCTCATGGACCTGGCCTGCTACCGCGGCCTGCGCCACAGGAAGGGCCTCCCGGTCCGCGGCCAGCGCACGCACACCAATGCGCGCACCCGCAAGGGCAAGGCCAAGCCGATCGCCGGCAAGAAGAAGTAAGCGCGCGAGCGCAGGCTTCTCCGCCGGCATCGCCCGGCGTCACACGGGATACAGGGTAGGAATTAGAACATGGCACAGGCACCACGCCTCAGAAGGCGCGAGCGCAAGAACATCACCTCGGGCGTCGCCCACGTGAATGCGAGCTTCAACAACACGATGATCACGATCACCGACGCCCAGGGCAATGCGATCGCCTGGAGCTCGGCCGGCATGATGGGCTTCAAGGGCAGCCGCAAGAGCACCCCTTATGCCGCCCAGGTCGCCGCGGAAGATGCGGGCAAGAAGGCCGCCGAGCATGGCGTCCGCACGCTCGAGGTCGAGGTCAAGGGCCCCGGCTCGGGCCGCGAGAGCGCGCTCCGGGCGCTGCAGGCGGTCGGCTTCCAGATCACCTCGATCCGCGACGTCACGCCGATCCCGCACAATGGCGTGCGCCCGTCCAAGCGCCGCCGCGTCTGACCCGCCGGGGCCCGCCGCCGCGGGTCCGGACGGTTCGAGTTTATAAGTAGTACATCGGGAAGCACCCTCGTCACCCGCTTCCCCAACACCCAAAGGGAACATCATTCATGGCCGTCAACGCAAAGAACTGGCAGGAAATGAAGAAGCCCAACGCGCTCGAGAAGAAGACCGCCGGCGACGCCCGTCGCAAGGCGACCTTCGTCGCGGAGCCGCTGGAGCGCGGCTTCGGCCTCACGCTCGGCAACTCGCTGCGCCGCGTCTTGCTCTCTTCGCTCCAGGGCGCCGCCGTCACCTCGATCAAGATCGAGGGCGTGCTGCATGAGTTCAGCAGCCTCGCCGGCGTCCGCGAGGACGTCACCGACATCGTCCTCAACGTGAAGCAGATCGCGCTCAGGATGGAAGGCGAGGGCCCGAAGCGGCTCCAGCTTTCCGCCACCGGCCCCGGCGAAGTCACCGCCGCCGCGATCGCCACGACCGGCGACATCGAGGTGATGAACCCCGAGCTGGTGATCTGCCACCTGGACGAGGGCGCGACGCTCAACATGGAGCTGATCTGCGAGACCGGCAAAGGCTATGTCGCCGCCGCCGCCAACCGCCCGGCCGACGCGCCGATCGGCCTGATCCCGGTGGACGCGCTGTACAGCCCGGTCCGCCAGGTGAGCTACAAGGTCGAGAATACCCGCGTCGGGCAGGAGCTCGATTATGACAAGCTGACCATCACGGTCGACACGGACGGCACGATCAGCCCGGACGATGCGATCGCCTATTCGGCGCGGATCCTGCAGGACCAGCTCCAGCTCTTCGTCCATTTCGACGAGGGCATGGTCAGCGTGCCCACGATGGCCGGCATCGCGGTGCCGAGCCAGGCCGAAAGCGAGGCCGACGCCAACCAGCTGAACCGCTACCTCCTGAAGAAGGTGGACGAGCTCGAGCTGTCGGTGCGCAGCGCCAACTGCCTGAAGAACGACAACATCATCTATATCGGCGATCTCGTGCAGAAGACCGAGGCCGAGATGCTCCGCACGCCGAACTTCGGGCGGAAGAGCCTGAACGAGATCAAGGAGGTGCTTGCCTCCATGGGTCTGCGGCTGGGGATGGATATCCCGGGCTGGCCGCCTGAGAACATCGAGGAAATGGCCAAGAAGCTCGAGCAAGAGCTTCTGGGCTAACGCCTTGGAAGAAATGCAAACAGGAAGGCCGCCGAAAGGCGGCCTTTTTGTTTCATCCTCGGTCCAAGGCGCGACCTTCGTCCGCTTTGGGGGTACAGCACACAGAGCCTGGATGACCGTTATGGGTGGAAAGCTGACGATGCGCTGCGGATAGGCGGCGGCAAGCTTCGCCAGACGTGCCTCGGTGACGTTGCCCGCACGACCTGGCGATCGTTCATGACGCTTGTTGTGGCTCGGACTCGTCGGCCGTTTCATTATGAGCGTCCGCTGGCGGTTCGTCGGCAGACGGCGCTGATGCTGGGTGCGCTTCGTTCGATGCGGGCTCGATCGCTTCCTCCGGCGTCGCGGACTGGTCCGTTGCCTCATTTTCAGGCTCGTCGCGGACCGAGCCCCCAGCCGCCGGTGCGGGAAGTCGCAAGTTTGGCTGGACTCCGGGTCCGCCGCCTTGGGCGAGGGCCGACCCGCCGAAAGCCGTTATCGTGACAGCGACAGTGAGGCTCAACGCAACCAGCGCGTGTTTCGGCAAACGCGAGCCCATGAGATCACTCCTTTTCGAATACGCCGTAGAGGTCTGACCCGTCGAGGGGCGGCTGAGATAAGTCAGGCTGATTGCCCGGAAGGCGCAAGTCAAGCTGATCTGCCCGACGGGATCGGTCAGCCGCCTGTCGATCGGGCCTGCCTGATGTCCGCAATGGGTCGGTTGCTGCCGGGCAGCTATCGCTCGCCTGACTCCTCCCGCTGCCTTCTGAGGTGCTTCAGGAAATCCACGTCGGGCGCATAGCCCGTTTGCCGGCAGATGCCGTTTAGCGCCGAGCGGGCGCCGGTGCCGCGGATGCAGGAGTCCATGCCGTCCGCCGATTTCGGTCTGGTCGCGTGCTGCCAGAAGCTGTCCCAGATCCACTTGTGCTTCGGGTCCGCGCCGCTGGCGGCGAAGGTGTACATGAGCAGGAAGCGCAGGGAGAGGCTCTTGCGGGCCGGCTCGTTGCCGCACTGATCGGCAATCTCGCTGAGCGCGGCCAGGGCCTTGCGGACCAGATTTTCATGCAGCGGCGACATGGACTCGGAGATGGAACAAAGATAGAACAGACTCAACCGATTCGGCGGAGTCTTTGCGATGAATGTGGTCCCGATCCTGTCCTATGACGAAGCCCAGGATGTGGGCGCGGCGGTGCATGATCACTGGCTGCGGATGACCGGCGTGGCGCCGATCGCGCGCGACCATCTCGGCTGGGCGGACCTCGTCCAGTTCGTCACCCGCAAGGCCTGCGAGCGCGTCGTCGAGCGCGAGGGGGCGGACGACGAGATGTGCCGGTGAAGTGCGACTGGCAATGCACAGAGGGCGTCATTCCAGCGTGAGCTGGAATCTCATTTCCCCTTCCGGCAGTCAGTCAAGGCAGTGAGATTCCAGCTTTCGCTGGAATGACGGGAGTGGCGGGGCAGGGCGGCCCGTTTCCGCGATCCCGCGCACGCGCCGGTTGTGCGGCCGGCGCATAAGGTCCACACCGGCCCTTCCTCGAGACAGGCGGACAGCAGATGAGGCCGGCACTGCAGACAAGGATCGACGTCCGGCGCGCTTCGGCGCGGGCGACCCTCCCCGACATGCTCTTTTTCTAGTGTGTTTCTCGGCCACCGCGAGCTTCGCGGCCAGCGGCGCGATCGGCGCCGTGGGGGTCGCGACGCTCATCCATGTCCGCCAGAAGCGGGCGATATTGTTCGCGGCGGTGCCCCTGCTGTTCGCGCTGCACCAGCTGGTCGAAGGCTTCGTCTGGCTGGGTCTGGAGGGGCGGATCGGGCCGGTGGCCATGGATCATTTCGTCTTCCTCTATTTGCTCTACGCGAAGGGCATATTGCCGCTGCTGATCCCGCTGGCGGTGGCGTTGCTGGAGCCGGCCGGGTGGCGTCGCAATGCGCTTGGCGCGCTGACCCTGGTGGGCGCGGGCCTGTGCGGCTGGATCCTGTGGTCGGTCATCGCCTGGCCGTCGAGCGCCGTGCTGGAGCATCATTCGATCGCCTATCACAATGCGCGGACCGGCGGCCTGTTGATCCCCGCGCTCTATGTGCTCACGACCTGCGGGGCGCTGCTGCTGTCCGGCCACCGGATCATCCGCTGGTACGGCTTGCTGAACGTGGCGGGCGTCACCCTCGTCCTGCTGGTGCAGGGCTATGCCTTCGCCTCGGTCTGGTGCTTCTACGCCGCCTTGCTGAGCGTGATCCTCTACCGGCAGTTCAGCCAGCGGAGCATCGACGTGCTGCACCCGAACCGGCGCCTCGCAAAGGCGGCCGGGTGATCAAACGACACGGGCCGGCGGCGCCCGGCGCGCTGGCGCTGGTAAAGCCGCGTCCGCACCCCATATAGAAGAGACCGCTCCCCTCTGCCCCAGGCGCAGGAGCGGCTGAGAGACCGCTTGCGCTCCCGTCTGAAGGTGGAGCGCGCGTCCGATCCCTCCCCGCGAGAGACTTGCCAGCGGCGCCGCCTCGGGCAGCGTCCGGCGCGCACCTGCCTGAACCGAATTTCACGAAGGAGCATGACATGGCCAAGGGTCAACAGAAGGGCAACAAGGAAGCCCGCAAGCCGAAAAAGGCTGGGCCGCCCAAGCAGAATGCGTCGCAGCCGTCGCTGAAGGGCTTCACCGCCACCGCCCTGAAGAAATGACTGACCTGAAGAAATGAGCGCCGCGCCGATGAGCGCCGCCACCGCGAAAGGATCCGCCATGTACCCCTCTTCGACCCTCTGCCGAACCCAGGAATTGTTTCACCGCGACCGGGCGGCCAGCACGACGCTGGAGAATGTCCGCGTGATCGCCGCCGGCGCCGCCGCCGCCTGGGGGCTGGAAGCGATCGCCGCCGAGAAGCGCGAGGCGCGGGGCGTGAGGACGCGCGCGGCTGCCGACCTGCTCGCGGCGGAGAAGGCCGAAGCCGCCGCGGCGCGGGAGCGGTGGTTCAGCGAGAATCCCGACCGGGGTTTTGCGGCAGGCGAGGAGCCGCGCCTTGCATCGTGAACCATATTGGTTCTAAACGCTTTCAATGTAGGAAATCATTCGGTACAATAGCCCGCTGAAAGGATGGATCCCGGATCAAGTCCGGGATCGGATTTGGCGGAGACGGGTCATGGCTGGGACACGGAAGGCGCCGCTGTGGCGGCAGGCGTTTTTGCGGGCGCTGAGAAGGCTCGGCAATGTGCGGGCGGCGGCGTTCGAGGCGGGGGTGGATCCGGGGACAGCCTACGATCACCGGGCGAAGGATGCCGGGTTTCGGGCGAAGTGGGCGGGGGCGTTGAAGGCGTCCAGGAAGAAGCCCTCACCCCGACCCTCTCCCCGGGGCGGGAGAGGGAGTCAGGGCAGCGAAGAGCTCGTCCTTCGTCGGACCAAAAGCGGGGACAAGCTGGTGCGCGCGGCGCCCGGGCGCTGGTCGGGGCGGGTGGAGGAGAGCTTTCTGGATGGGCTGGCGCTGACTGGCTGCGTCCGAACGGCCGCGGCGGCGGCGGGGATTTCGACGAATGCGCTCTACATGAGGCGCGGGAAATATCCGGAATTCGCGGCCCGCTGGGATGAGCGGGCGGCGCGGGCGGGGACCGAGCTGCCGGCGCTGCTCAATGCGGCGGCGCGGGAAAGCCTGTCGCCCGAACTGCCCGGCGCGAAACGGCGGGGGCGGTCGCGGCTGCCGCCGATCGACGTCGACCAGGCGATCCGTATCAAGGTGGCCAACGACAATGCCGAAGCGAAGGCGCGGGGGCCGAAGCGGCGGGGCGGAATCTCGTCGCGGGAGCAGGATGCGCGGGACAAGGAGGCGCTGGTGGAGAGCCTGGTCCGCCTGCTCGGGATGCTGAAGAAGCGGCGGGCGGCCGCGCGCCGGGCCGCCGGCTGGACGGAGCTGGGCGAGGACGTCTGGGCGCCGCCCGGCTGGATTGTGGTCCCGCCCGCGAAGGGGCTGCTGCCGCCGCCCGGGCACAAAGGGAGTGGGGACAGCGGTTGAGCCGTCCCCAAAATCTCTCGCCGGCTTAATGCGGGGTTGCGGTGGCAGCCGATGGAGCTGCAGGCGTCGGGGCTGTTACCGTCCGGGGCACCAGTGAGGGATCGATGGCCACGCGAACCTCCGTGTCCGTGTGGCCGTTGAAACCAGTGCCGACAGGCAGAATCGCGCTTGTGCCAGTGACAAAAAAGCCAGCGACGGGAACCACGAGAATGGAGGCCACAACCCCGGCAGTGCCCGTATCACCACGCTCAGCAACGCTTCCCGAAATCGGAATGGTCATCCCATTGGCGCGAACAGACAAGAGCCGCGTTTCCAAGCGGCCTGAGCGTCCCCACATTCCTTTGCGCCGAACGCGAGTAATCTCGCCCGTGCCTGGACTCCCGCGAGGAATCACAACGACGCCGTTCAGCATTACATCTTCCGCCACTTCGAGATCGAACCGGTCGCCTGTCCGGTTTTCTTGCGAGTGAAGCTGCTGAAGCGTCCGCAAGCGTATCGGCGTCCCTTGGGGCAATACAGATATGCCCGGCTGTGCCGGTGCGATAGACATCACAGCTGGAGCCACAGGTTGGACGGCAACAGGCGCGGGCGCCTGCGAGAGTGCCGGAGTAGCCAGCAATACGAATGATACACTCGAAACGAGCGTGACGAGCGATTTCATGGTTGTCCCCCCTCTTAACTTGGTCCCCCCGACCAAGACTCACAGCAGGACGCTGTGAAGATGCGAACGTTATCAGGAATTTATCGAGCCGCAACTGGCTAAGATTCCACGGTTTTCGCGGATTGGTCCAAAATGGTTCTACGGTTTGGAATCGTCAATGCTCTCGAGAATTGTCCGCTTTTCACGCCATTATTGGAAAAGGGTAGGGCGGGTGCCGCCGCGGCGGACCCGCCCCGGCGGGCGACCGTTGTCCGGAACCGGGTCGCCTGTCGGCGATCCCAACGCGCGGGCGGCGGCAGGGTTCACCCGCCGTCTCGCCTCGCGCCAAGCTTGACTTTCGCGCCCCGATCCGCTCTAGGCGGCGGCGAAGCGGGCCTTGCGCCCGTCTTTTTATTTGGGGTCTGGGCCGTCCCCCTCACGACAGCCTGGCCGGAGCTACCTGAAACGGGCTCCGGACGAACGAAGGAAGACGATATGCGCCATCGCGTTGGCCACCGTAAGCTCGGCCGCACCTCCAGCCACCGGATTGCCATGTTCCGCAACATGGCCGCCGCCCTCATCAAGCACGAGCAGATCACCACCACGCTTCCCAAGGCGAAGGAGCTCCGGCCCTATGTCGAGAAGCTGATCACGCTCGCCAAGAAGGGCGGCCTTTCCAACCGCCGCCTCGCCCATGCCCGCCTGCTCGACGACGCGCAGCTGGTGAAGCTCTTCGACGTGCTCGCCAAGCGCTACCAGGAGCGGGCCGGCGGCTATTGCCGGGTGATCAAGGCCGGCATCCGCGCCTCCGACGCGGCGCCGATGGCGGTGATCGAGCTGGTCGACCGCGACCCGGGCGCCAAGGGCCTGGATTCGGGCCCGGTGAACGTGGACGAGGACGCGCCCGAAGCGGCCTGAGGTCGTCCGAAAGTAGTACTTTCGGCCGGTTCAAGAGAGTAAGAGGAAGGGTCGCTTCGGGCGGCCCTTTTTCGTTTGGGGATATGAGATGGCGGAACGGTTCGAGCGGCATCGGCAGCCCTGGCGGCAGGACGAGATCCAGAAGCTGCATCTGCTGGCCGGCAAGGGCATGTCGCTGAAGGCGATCTCGAAAGCGCTGACGCGCAGCGAGGAGTCCATTAAGGACCGGGCCAAGGCGGACGGGCTGAAGGTTTCGAAGCTGCGCTGAGCCGTCCCGGCAACTTTATTGTTGCGCTGCACCAATTTCCTGAAACCCGAAGGCCTTCCGCCCGTTACCTGACCGGAGGTGCCTGTGACGCTTGAGCTTGATGAACGGCCGATCATGATGGCCGACTATCCGTCCCTCGTCCTTGAAAACCCCGCGATCACGTTGCGCCACGTCGCGTTGCTGGGCAATTTCCCGCCGCGGCGGTGCGGCATCGCGACCTTCACCGCGGACGTGGAGGCGGCGCTGACCGGCCGCTTTCCCGGCATCGCCGTGGACGTCTATGCGATGAACGACGACGGCGGGCCTTACGATTATCCGGCAAAAGTCACCGCCACGATCAGCGCGGACGATGTGACGGACTATCGCCGGGCCGCGCAGCGGATCGAGGCGAGCGGGGCCCAGCTCTTGTGGGTGCAGCACGAATTCGGGATTTTCGGGGGGGTGTCCGGCGCGCACCTGCTCGCCCTGCTCGACGCGTTGACCATCCCGGTCGCGGTCACCCTCCACACCGTGCTGGCTAAGCCCAGCCCCGAACAGCGGCGGGTGATGGACGCGCTGGTACGGCGCGCCTCGCGGCTGATCGTCATGGCGGAGCGGGGCCGGCAAATCCTGGTGCAGGCCTACGGCGCGGCGCCCGACCAGATCGCCGTGATTCCGCATGGCGTGCCGGACCGGCCGCTCCTCGATACGGACGTGAAGAAGCAGCCGCTCGGCCTTGCCGGCCATGAGGTGCTGATGACCTTCGGGCTGCTGTCGCCGGGCAAGGGCATCGAGACGATGATCCGGGCGCTGCCGGAGATCGTCGCGAAGCACCCGCGCGCGCTCTACGTCATCGTCGGCGCGACTCACCCGCATCTGCTTGCCCGCGAGGGCGAGGCCTATCGGGACGGGCTCCGCGCGCTGGCCGACGAGCTTGGCGTCGCGGCCCATGTCCGCTGGATCGACGCCTTTCTCGAGATCGACGAGTTGCTCGACTATCTCGGCGCGGCGGACATTTATGTGACGCCCTATCTCGGCGCCCAGCAGATGACCTCGGGGACGCTCGCTTACGCGGTCGCGCTCGGCGTCCCGGTAGTGTCGACACCCTACGTCCATGCGACCGAATTGCTCCGGGACGGGCATGGCCGGCTGGCCGGCTTCGGCGACGCGGCAGCGTTTGCCGAGGCGATCGGCGGCCTGCTGGACGACCGTGAGGAACTGCAGCGCATGCGGCGGGCGAACCATGCGCTGGGACGCGACATGCTCTGGCCGAGGGTGACGGAAGCCAGCGTGGAAAGCCTGTCCGCCATGCTCGCCGCGCCGCGCCGCATCGCCGCAGGGCGAAAGCCATCGATGCCGTCGCCGGCTTCGTTCGCCGCTGTCGCCCGCCTCAGCGACGACACCGGTATCCTCCAGCACTGCAAATATGGCGTGCCCGACCGGGAACACGGCTATTGCGTGGACGACAATGCGCGGGCGCTGATCCTGATGCATGAGGCGAACGACCTCTCCGACCGCAGCTACCACCGCTGGACGCCGATCTATGCGGCCTTCGTCCAGCATGCCTGGAATCCGGAAACCAACCGGTTCCGCAACTTCATGGGCTTCAACCGGCAGTGGCTCGAGGACGCCGGATCCGAGGACAGCTCGGCGCGGGCCCTGTGGTCGCTGGGCGTCACCGCGCGCGATGGCCGCGATGCCGAGCTTCGTGCGTGGGCCGCCCACCTGCTACGGGAGACGCTGCCGCATGCCTTGAAGTTCACGTCGCCGCGCGCCTCCGCCTTTGCCTGCCTCGCCGCCTCGGCGATGCTTGACGCGCATCCGGGGGACCGGGACGCGCGCGCCCTGCTGGAGGATCGCGGCCGGTTTCTCGCAGGGGGGCTAGCCACTTATGCAAGCCCCGGCTGGACCTGGTTCGAGCAAAGCCTCGCTTATGACAATGCCCGCCTGCCCGAGGCCTTGCTGCGCGCCGGCACCGCGCTGGACCGCGCGGACTGGATCGAACAGGGTCTCGCGGCGCTGGCCTGGCTGAACGGCGTCCAGCGGTCGCCGTCGGGCCATTTCCGGCCGGTGGGCACGGAGAGCTTCGGCCTGCAGCAACCGACGCCCGCAGCGTTCGACCAGCAGCCGGTGGATGTCTGGGCGACGATCGACGCCTGCGCCACCGCTTTCCGGATCAGCGGCGACGTGGCCTGGCGCGACGCGGCCTTGTGCGCCTGGCGCTGGTTCGAGGGCGACAATGATGCCGGCCTGCCGCTCGCCGACCCTCTGACCGGCGAATGCCATGACGGGCTTGGACCGCATGGCCCGAACCGCAATCGCGGGGCGGAGTCGGTGCTGGCCTTCCAGCTTGCCAATCGCACGATCCGCAGCCTCCTCGACCATGCGGGCCCTTCCGCCGGGGTGGCCCGCCCGTCATAGGAGCGCGATGATCGAACTGCGTCACGACGAATTGCGCCTTCGTCCCGAGCCGGGCCGCGTGGTGGTCCGGCCCTTCCATCTCGCCTGGAATGCGCGCAGCGGCGACCAGAGCCGCACCGCCGCCCTGATCCAGCAGGTCCGCGCGATGGACATGCGCACGGCCCGGGCGGAGCTGGCGCTGGTGATGCGCGACTTCGAGGCGCGGCACTGGCAGACCGAGAAGATCTTCCTGGCGCGCTATGACGAACTGGAGGCGCAGCTCGGGCTCGACGGGCGGGCGATCAGGCGGGAGAAGAAACTGCTGATCGGCGCCTATTTCTGCCACGAATACAGCTATGCCGCGGCCGCCCTGATGAATCCGAGCGCCACGCGCCATCCCGACCAGAGCGGGCTCAGCCGGGGCGCGGTGCGCTTCATCATGTCGCTGCGCGCGGTCGGCGAGGGCCACATCTCCTCCATCGCCTTTCGCGAGGGGATCGTGACCCCCGACCTGAACGTGCAGCTCATGCCCGAGCCGCCCTTCGCGACGGCCGCCAATTCCACCGCCGTCGAGGCCGACCGGGACAGCGGGCCGGTCACGGTGACGCGCAACCCGGACAGCTCGCTCTCCGGGACCGTGCTCTTCCCGATCACTGTGGCGCAGCGCAACGGACTCGAGGATCTGCGGCTGACCGAGTTCACGCATGACGATGGCCGGCGGGAGTGGATCGGCACCTATACCGCTTATTCCGGCGCCCAGATCCAGTCGGAGCTGCTGCGCACCCTGGATTTCCAGAATTTCCTGCTCGCGCCGATGACCGGCCCCGCGGCCCGCAACAAGGGCATGGCCCTGTTCCCGCGCAAGATCGGCGGCCGCTACCAGATGATCGGCCGGCAGGACGGCAAGAACCTGTTCCTGCTGAGCTCCGACGAGCTTGGCCATTGGGATGACGGGACGCTGCTGCTTGAGCCGGTCTATCCGTGGGAGCTGGTCCAGATCGGCAATTGCGGCGCGCCGATCGAGATTGACGAGGGCTGGCTGCTGCTGACCCACGGGGTCGGGGCGATGCGCAAATATGCGATCGGGGCGGCCTTGCTCGACAAGGACGATCCGTCGAAGGTGCTTGGGCGCACCCCGCAGCCGATCCTCTCCGCCGCGGACGAGGACCGGGACGGCTATGTCCCCAATGTCGTCTATACGTGCGGGGCGCTGCGCGCCGGGGACCAGTTGTTCCTGCCTTATGGCGTCGCCGACATGACCGTGGCCTTCGCCTTCGTGTCGATCAGCGAATTGGTGGCGACGATGGTCCCGGCGCCATAGAAGTGCGTAGCGGCGGCCGGGCAGCGGACGACGTGACCGCCGGCGCGTGAGCTCAGCCCAAAGCCGGGCCCAGAACCAGCAGCATCACGCCGAGCCCGGCCATCATCCCCCCGAAGACGATGGCGACCATTGTCCCGCCCCCGGAGGTCTGCAGCTCGAGCACCGATTCCGCGGGATTGGCCGGATCGTAGCGGACCATGACCGGCGCGTTGACGGGATAGGGTTGCACCACCGCCTCGGCGGCGGCGCGCGTCCGGAAGTTCAGCGCGCCGAAACGGATCCGGGTCCCGTCATAGTCGCGTCCGACCGGGTAGCGATAATGGACGCGGGGCGTGTAATAGCGGCTTTGGCTTGGGTTACCGGGCGCGAAGAGAGCTGCGATCGGACGCTCCTGCGTCACCTGGCAGCCGAGGATCACGCCTGGAGCCGCCGGCCAGGAGGTGGCGAGCCTGGCGCTGGCCTGGACCTTCGACCGTTTCATCAGGCCCCAGACGAGGAAGCCGGCGCCGGTCAGCAGCAGAAACACGCCTAGAAAGACCAGCGCGCCCGCGGGATGGGATCGGGAGCCGTAGCTGTACGAACTGCTGTAGCCGTAGCGGTGGCCGCCGATGACGCCCAGGCCGTGCAGCAGCTGGTACATTCCGAAGACGAACAGGGCCACGCCGGCGACGATGGACATGGTCCTGATGCCCGATGACGACGCGCTGCCCGCCGGCGGCGGCAGCGGAGCGGCGGTGGCCGCAAGCGGGCGCGCGGCGGCTGGCGGCGGAGGGGCGGGAGGCGGTGCGGCGGCTGGTTCCGCCCCAGACGCCGCGGCAGCCGCGAACGGATGGCCGCACTGGCCGCAAAAGCTGGAACCGTCGGCACGTTGCGTGCCGCACGCCGGGCAAAAGCGCGCCATCTGCTCCCCCTCCCAAGTGCCCCTTGCAGGCACGCTGAGGGAGGAGCCTAGCATGGGCGGAGTGACAGGGGCTTGATCACGATCAAGCCGTTAGAGCCGGTCGATGCCGGGTTCCCCGCCGGGGACGCCGAAGCTTCGGTCAGGGAGGACGCCCCCGCCCGCGGCAGGGGCCGTACCTTTCCTTCTAGTGCGCGGCAGCGGCCGGGCAGCGGACGAAGCGCCCGCCGGGCGCGTGACAGCGGCCATTGCGATCGCGGGTGATGCCGGCATTGGTGGCCGCCGGATGGGCGGCCGCGGCCGGATGGGCCGCGGGCGCCGTCGCCGCCGGACAGCGGATGAAATGGCCGTGCGCATCGCGGCACCTTGTGGTCGCCGCGCTGGCCGGCATCGCCATGGAAAAGGCCATCACCGCGCCGATCATGAAGTGTCGCATCTTATCCTCCGCCGTCCGGACCGGCGGGCCAGGGAAGCCTGGGCACGAGGTCGCACGGTCCGGACCTGATAGGACGGCGCGAACTGCGGGTTTCCGCATCTGGCTGATTGGCGACCCGCCGGTTGACGACACCCGCGAGGCGGCGAATTTCCACGGCCGGCGGGAGGGCGCCAGGTCAGAAAATCGACCCCTTGAATGACGGAAATCGCATTCCTAATTCATCGCCGCCGGGCGCCCATTAGGGGCTCGGCTGGGATACGAGGGCGCCGGCTCTCTTCGGCGCAACTCACGCCCAAATTGCTTCAAAAGGAGGATTTGGAAATGAGAAACAATTTTGACTTTTCGCCCTTCCGGCGCTCGACCGTCGGCTTCGACCGGCTCTTCGACATGATCGAGAGCAACCGGGCCGACATCAGCGACACCTATCCCCCGTTCAATCTCGAAAGGGATGGCGAGGAAGGCTACCGGATCACGCTGGCCGTCGCCGGCTTTCGCCCCGACGAGATCGAGATCGTCGCGCAGCAGAATCAGCTGATCGTGACCGGGCGCAAGGACGAGCGGGACGGCGACGACGATCGCTATCTTCATCGCGGCATCTCGGCCCGGCCCTTCGAGCGCCGGTTCCAGCTGGCCGATTTCATCCAGGTCCGCTCGGCGGACTTCGAGAACGGCCTGCTCTCCATCTCGCTGGAGCGCGAGATCCCCGAGGCGATGAGGCCGCGGAAGATCGACATCCGCACGGGAAGCGGGCCGCGACAGCTGGGCAGCGCGAAGAGCGAGCAGCGCAAGGCCGCATAAACTCCGAGTCCGGTGCGTCGGCGCGCGTCCCCGCGCACCGGACCTCCGAACGGGGGAACCTGCCGATATGATTCCACGCCGATTCATCACTGCGATGGGGCGCACCCTCGGCCGCAGTCTCACCGACGAGGAAATCGAGGTCGTGAACCGGGCCCGGGCCGCGTGCCAGACGGGAAAGCGGGACACGGTGAAGGCGATGCGCCGGGCGCTCCACGCCTATTGGGAGCAGTCGCCCGACCTCGAGACCATTGCTAATAATTAGCAGAGGATAAATATTAGTGATACTATTTGATTGTGATCAAGGGTTTGATTTGTCGTCTTTTTCATAGACCAGCAAATCCCCCGGCTGGCATTCGAGATAGTCGCAGATCTTTTCCAGCGTCTCGAAGCGGATGCCCTTCACGCGGCCGGACTTGAGCAGGCTGAGGTTGGTCTCGGTGATGCCGACATGGGCCGCCAGCTCCTTCGAGCGGGCCTTGCGCAGGGCCAGCATGACGTCGAGGCGGACGACGATCGACATGGGCCCTCCTCAGACGATCTGGCTGTGCTCGTCGGCGAGGCGCTCGGCCTCGGCGAGCAAGCGGGCGACGAAGAAGAGCAGGCCGCTGACGAGCAGCATCAGCGCCTGGCTGCTGTCCAGCGAGAGGTGGAGAACGTGGCGGCCACTGGCGTCGCCGAAGATCAGGAAGAGCAGCGGCGGCGCCAGCCAGGAGACGAAGACGGCGAGGAACAGCCAGCGGGCGAAGCCGCGCAGGCCGGCGGCCGCGAAGGGCTCGCCGCCCTCGATCTGGCGGAGCATCGCCACCAGCCGGAGCAGAGCGAGGCCGAGCAGCAGGCCGAACAGCAGGAGGACAATCGCCGCCGGCACCCGGTGCAGGCCGCCAACCTCGATCCCGAGCCAGGGCATGTCCTGCGGATTGCCGGCGATCAGCACCCAGGCGCCGAAGGCGATGCCCAGCTCGACAAGCGCGGTCGCGACCTGGGTGACAAGCCGCAGCCGGCGCGCGCTCCGGCGGATCGAGGACGAAGTTTCGCTCATCGCTTGACAGCCATTTCTTTTCGTTTTACGATAATTGATATTCGCGCAACAAGGTATGGCTTGAATGTCGGCCTGGCAAGACAAATCGGATGGAGGGTGAGATGGGTAGACTGAACTGGATCGCGGCGGGGCTGCTCGCGGGCGCCGGGATGACGATCCTGCCGGTTCCGGGGGCAGCCGCGACCATGTCGGCGCAGGCGGCAGCGGCACAGCCGGATGTCGACGCATTGCTCGAAGGCGTGGCGCGCGGCGAGATGGCGCCGATCGACCAGGCGCTGGCCGGGCCGCTGCCCGCCGATACCGCTGCCCTGCTCCGCGCCGCGCGCCGGGCCGCATCTTATGACGCCACCGTCACCGCAGACCCGGCTTTGGCGCGGCTTGCCGCCAGCCCGGATCCGGTGCTGCGCCGGGCCGCATTGTCGCTGCTCACCGCCGCGGCCTTTGCCAATTCCGATTATGCCCGGGCGGCAAGCGCCGGCCGCCAGCTGGAAGAGGCGCTGCGCGCCGGCGGCAAGCTTCGCGAGGCGGAAGGCGTCGCGCGGAGCTGGCGGCTCGCGGCCCTGCTCGACGACCGGACCGGCCTGCGGCAGGGGAATGTCTCGCCCGGCAGCATCGCGGCGAATCGCGACGTGGTCGGCATGAACCGGATCCAGATCGAGGTGAACGGCACGGCGCAGGAAGCGGTGATCGACACCGGCGCCAATCTTTCCGTGCTGTCGGCGGAGACGGCGCGGCGGTTGGGCGTGACCCAGATCGAAGGAGGGGTCGATGTCGAGAATTCGGTGGAGGGCACCGTGCCCGTCCGGGTGGGCATCGTCGAGCGGATGGAGATTGCCGGCACCACCTTGCGCAACGTTCCCGTCCTGATCATCGACGACAGCGCCTTGAGCTTCACGCTCCCCACCGGCCCCTTCTCGATCAAGGCGATTGTCGGCCTGCCGGAATTGCGGGCGCTCGGCCGGGTGCAGATTTCGGCGACGCAATTCTCGGTGCTCGCCCCGGCGGCGGCGGGGGCCGCGGAAGCGCAGAACCTGCATGGCAATGCGGGCGAGGCCTATGTCGATATCGCGCTGGGCGGGCGGACGGTCCCTTTGCTGCTCGATACCGGCGCCAACCGGACCAGCCTCAGCGCGCGCTATGCGGCCGCCAATGCGGAGGCGGTCGCCGCGCTTCCCACCCGCAGCGCCAGCAACCAGGGCGCCGGCGGCGTCCGTGCCCAGGCGGTCGCGCGCTGGACCGACGTGCCGGTCGCGATCGGCGGCCGCGAACTGGTCCTGCCGGAAATCTCGATCGCTCTGCCCGTCGCGGGCAGCCCGCCGCCGCAGAGCAACGGCACGTTCGGCCAGGACGTGCTGCGCCGGTTCGAGAGCTACACGCTGGACTTCCGGGCGATGCGGCTGAGCCTGGGCGCGCCGGTGGCGGGGCAGTAGCCTCTCGGCGCTAGCAGGCCGCCCGCCGCCAATATTGCGGCCCGAGGCTCAGCAGATCCTGCTCAAGTCGCGACGCATTGCCGTGGACCGTCGGCCGGCCGGCCACGGTCATCGTCAGATCGCCGGTCGTGACTCCCGCGGTGTACAGGCTCCAGCTGCCGGAAGTGCCATGTTCGTCGGTCAGGGTGTGATCGGAATTGAATCTGACCCAGGTCGCGCAGCGCGTGCCGCTGGCCGGTGTCCAGGTGCCCACAAGCCACGCCTCGTTTATGCCGCTGCCCGAAAGCGACGAGCTGGACGTGCTGCCCGGGAATGACGGGGCGGGCGTGCTGCCCGAATAGCTGGAATAGCTGGAGTGCCGCGGGCCGAAGACGTGGAAGGCGTCGAGTATCTTCCAGACGCCGAGCCCGATCCCCAGGAGGCCAATGATGATGAAGACGGCGCGCGGTATCGGGGCGCGGGCAGGCGGCGGCGGGGCCGGTGCGGCCTGGCCGGCATAAGGTGGAGGCGCGCCCGCCGCGGGCTGCGGCGCCGGCGTCGCCGCTGGCGGCGCTGGAGCGGCGGCGGCTGGCGCTGGCGCCGGAGCGGGAGGTGCGGCGGCGGCGACTGCAGCGGCCGGCGCGGCCGGCTCGAAGCCGTGTCCGCATTTGCTGCAAAAGTTCGAACCATCGGCGCGTTGCGTGCCGCACGCTGGGCAGAAGCGATCCATATGTCCCCCCGAGGCGTCTCGCCTTGGGTAGCATTGGCCTCACTTAAATGAGGTGAGTCAAGCAGTTATGAAAAGGTATGATTGATCTGCATCAAGTTTCGGTTCGATCTTTGATCAGGTCAGCAGTCCGTAAAGCGCCTGCGCCGCTACCCGCCAGGCCGGGCCGTCGTAGAGCAGGGTCTCGCCGACATGATCGGCGATCAGCAGCAGGCCGAAGATGAGATAGGCCGGGTGGACGCGGCCGAACTTCACCTTGTCGCGGAGCATGGCGATGAGGATCAGCGAGTCCGACACGACGATGGCGAGCCAGATGTCCGGGCGTGGGAGCCAGGGCATCAGGTGGCGGAAGCGGAACCATGCGGGCCAGAGGATGGCGATGGTCGCGAGCAGGATCATGCGCTTATGCCAGTCCGGCTGCTTCCGGAGCGCCAAGGCGATGGCGACATAGAGGACGAAGGTCGCCATGGCCGTGGCGACGCCCATGAGCTGGGACACTGCCTCCGCGCCGCCGCCCGCCGCGAGATCGCGGGTCACAGCATGGACGCCGATTCCGAGGCCGCTCGCGGCCATCGCCAAAGCGAGCGGCAAAGCGACGAGGCCGAGCTTGCGGTGGAGCCGCGTGTTCCGCCGGCGGACCAGCAAACCCTGGACCAGCAGCAGAGCGACCCAGGTCATGAACAGGAGGCCGTGAACGTGCGCGACGGTCGGGCCGGCGAAGCCGCCCCGCGCCAAGGGGAGGAAATAGGTCGTGCTGAAGCCGATCGCCACCGCCGCGCAGGCGGTGAACGCCATGGCGACATAGAACCGGCCGGCCCGGTCCCCCCTCCAGTGCGGCGCGCTTGCCATAAGGCCGAGTGTAACATGAGTTGGCCGCGCGGGAAGGGCGGTTGCGGACTTTGGCGCGGGCCTGTGTTACGCGGGCGCGATGACCTTCCGGTTTCGGTTTGCGATTATCGTGGCCCTCTCCGCTCTGGGCGCGGACCAGGCAGCGGCCGCGCAGCCCGCCCCGGCGCCGCCGGCGCGGTTCGCGGCCCATCCCTATACGTCCGCTCTGGGCGCGCTCTGGAATTACCGGTCGTGCGGGGTTCATGCGAGCGCCGCCCGCTATCGTGCGCTCGAAGCGGCGGTGGAGGCCGCAGAGGTGGCGGCGCGGGCGAAGGGGCTCGGCCCCGAGCTGGACCGGGTGCGGGCCGATTACAACGCGATCCTGGCGGTCTCCACGATGATGGCCTGCGCGCGCGGGCCGGTGGCGGCGCTGAGCGGCGCGCGGCGCGCGGTGGCGGCTTTCCAGGCCTGGGTGGCCGCCCAGCCGCCAGCCGCACATTGAAAGGGCAGGGGATGAGCGAGATCAGGAATGGCGATCACTGCCGGGTGACCGGCGGGTCGCACAAGGGCAAGAGCGGGATCGTGGAGGACCGCAACACCAGCAAGACCGGGGCGGTGACGATCACAGTGCGGCCGGACGATGGCGAGCGGTTCAAGACGCTGGCGAAGAATGTCGAGGCCGTAAGGCGTTAGGCCGGGCCGCTTGCATCCATGGCGGCGTGCGGTCACTCTCCTCCGGGGAATTGGGGAGGGCTGCATGCGGAAACTCAGGATCGTCGCGCTCGTGCTCGGGGTATTGCCCTTGTCCGCAGCATTGGCGCAGCCCGCGCCGGCGCCGGACCTGCGCGGCATCTGGGAAGGGACCGTGGGCACGCTGCCGGTCCATGCCTGTTTCGTCAGCGGCGAGACCGGGGCGTTCGGCGCCTATTATTACAACAATCAGCTGCGGCTGATCGGGCTGGAAGCCGTGGAGGGAACGGCCGGCGCGTTCCGGGAAGGCGCGACGGAAGAAGAGGGCGCGGCCGCACGCCCCGAGGCGCGCTGGCGGATCGAGCAGGCCGATGGCGGCGCGCTGACGGCCCGCTGGACGCAGGGCAGCCGGACGCTGCCGGTGCGGCTGCAACGGGTCGCCCGCCCGGCTGATGACGAGGAGGGCCCCTGCGCCAGCCTCGCCTTTCACCAGCCGCGGCTCGCCGGGATCCACAATGTTTCGACCCGCGCGACGGTGGACGGGGTGTCCTACACGAAGCTGAGTGTCGATCTGCGCGGGCGCTTCCCGGCCAGCGTCACGACCTTCGCCCTCGACGGCGACGGCGAAGCGGTGCGGCGGCTGAACGCGACCCTGGGCGAAGGCGTAAACGGCGATCCGCCTGGCTGGCTGGATTGCGTGCGCGGACCACTGGAGAATTTTCCGTTCCAGGGCGAATATAATGAGAGCCTTGAGCCGGCGATGATCGCGCGGCGCTGGCTGAGCGTGGCCTCGCATTATGACGGCTCCTGCGGCGGCCCCCATCCGGATGAGAGCAGCACCTACCGCACCTTCGACCTGGCGACCGGGCAGGAGGTCAATCTGCACGACTGGTTCACGCCCGCGGCCGTGAAGGTGGAGCGGATAGAGGGATCGAGCGACGTGCTGCGCTCGCTCGAGCCGGCCTTCCGCACCTTCCTGCTCGCCCGCTGGCATGGTGATGGCGAGTGCGACGAGGTCGTCCGGACCACCGACTATTGGAACATTGGCCTGACCCGCGCCGGCTTCGTCTTCTCGCCCGATTTGCCCCATGTCGCGCAAGCCTGCGTCGAGGAGTTCACCGCCGATTTCGACCGGATCCGGCCCTGGCTGAAGCCGGAAGGCGCGGCGGCGGTGGCGGCGCTGCGGGGGGAGCGGCGCTAGGCCTTCACTCCTCGATCGCGCCTTCATCGCGGAGGCGCGTCCGCTTGGCCCGGCGGGCTTCGTCGGCTTGCCTGCTGCGGCGGAGGACTTGGGGACGCGAATAATAGCGGGCGCGCGCAAGCAGGACGGCCACAGCAATCAGCAAGCCGGCGATCAGCAGATATGCCACGAGATGGCGGTCCAATTACATCCTCCGCGCCGCAGCGGAACCCAATCGCGTCCGGTACCGTTGCGACGCCTAAACGACCGCCATGGCAATTCGGTTGCGTGGTGCGGCGTCGGCCCGCCGCGTGACCACCTTCACCTTGCGGCAGGAGGCGCAGGCCGCCTTTTCGCGGACGAACTCGCTGGTGGTGGCGAGCGCGCTGGTGATCTGCTGGACCTGATTGTTCTGGGAGAGGCCCAGCTCCTCCTGGATGCAGCGGTCGCAATTCGCGCCCTCGCTGCGGGAGATGAGCGCGTTCACGCGCTCGGGAATGCTCTGCATGTCGTCGATCCTCCTGTTCCGGACGCTCAAAGGCGCGCTCGGCGGCGCGCCATGGGGTCGGTCAGGCGGTTCGGGGCGGATCGGGGAGCGGCGGATCGGCGGGGCGGAAGGCGAGGGTCCGGGTCCGCTCGGCCGGCGGGGCGGCGGCGGGGAGTGGCGGCGGCGTGAGCTCGGGTCCGCCGAGCAGGGCGGCGACCGGGTGGGAGAAACCCTGCAGATGGTCGTGGCCGCCATAGGGATCGGGGGCGTGCCCGTGGCCGGCAGGCGCGGCGGCGGCAGCCGCAAGCTCGTCCATGCGGTCGATGCGGTGCGCGCCCCAGGCCGCGGCCGACAGGATCATGGTCAGCGCGAGCAGGGCGCAGGCGATGATCCGGAGCTGACGGCGGACCCGGGACATGGAAGGGAATCTAGCGCCTGCGGCGGCGCGCTTCAATCGCGCGTCGCCGCCATCATTGGCCGGTCGTGGAGGGCATCGGCACCATCTGGAGCCCGGCTTCCTGCCAGGCAGCGAGGCCGCCGCGATACCAGTAGATCTGGCTGTAGCCCGCGGCATTGGCGCGGAGCGCGGCATTGTAGGATTCCCAGCAATTCGCGCCCTGGCAGAAGAAGACCAAAGCACGCGTCGTGTCGCCACCGGTGGCCTGGGCGAGCTGCTGGCCGAACTGCACCTGGTTCTCGTCGTTGAAAGTCCCGGCGGTGCCGCCCGCAGGCATGAAGAAGGCGCCGGGCAGGGTGATGGCATGGGGCGTGGCCAGCACATCGACGAGGACGGCCCGGTTGTCGGCGATCAGGCGTTGCATGTCCTCCGTGGTGACGCGGACCCCGACGGGGATGGCGAGCGGGGTCGGCGAGCCGACATTCGCCTCCAGCTCAGCCTTCGGCGCGACGCCGAAATCGGCGAGCTCGTCCGCATAGCCGCGCGACGGGGTGGGCGGCGTGGGCGTGGGCGTCGGCGAGGGGGCGGGGGCCGGGCTGAAGCTGTTGACCTGCATGATCGGCTGGGGGCTGCGCCGGGTGAGGAAATAGATGGCGGCGGCGAGCATGGCGACGATGACCAAGGCGCCGATCAGGATGAGGCGATTGCGATTGGGCGGGGCGGGCGGCGCGGGCTCGGCGAGCATGGCCAAAGGCGGGGGCGCGGCTGGAGTGGGCGACGGGGGCGGCACCGGTGTTGGCGGTGGCGGCGGGGCCGGCGTTTCGGTCGCGGGCGCGGGGCCGGCCTTGGGCGCCCAGCTCGGGGCGGTGCCGGTCAGGGTCTGCAGCTCCAGCACCAGCCGGGCCAGCGCCTTCTCGCGGTTCGGGCCCCAGGCGTCGGTCCAGTGGCGGATCTTCAGGAAGAAGGCGAGGCCGGGGCCGGCGGCGATGTCGCTCAGGCGGACGGGCAGCATCGGCTTCTGGTTGGAGAAGGCCATTTCCGTCTCGGCGCGGACATAAGGCGAGACGTTGGCCTCGGCGGTGACGAGGACGACGAAGGCGGCGCAATTCTCGAGCGCGGCCTGCAGCTCCTCCGAATAATCGAAGCCGGGCCGCACGTCGCGCGGGGCGATCCAGGCGGTCATGCCCTTCGCCTCGATCAGCGCGACGAGCGCATTCGCATCGTCGCGATTCTCGGAGGCGTGGCTGATGAAGACGTGGCCGGGCATGGCGCGCTTTGTAGCGGGCGCGAAGGGCGCTAGAAAGGCTCGTCATGCCGGGGCCCGAAATGGCGCTGGGCGCGGTCGGCGGGCAGTGCCATAGTCGGGCCATGGAACTCGTGGCCATCGTCATGCAGCTGATCGGCCTTTGCCTGATCGGGTGGCGTGAACGTGCTTATAGGTATGGCGGGGCGCCCCGGGCCTTGCGATGGGCGAGTGTCGCATTGATCCTTGGCGGGATCGCACTGCAGATCTGGATCAGGCACGGCCTAAGTTCGGGATGACGACTTTTTTTCTACATAATTCCGCAGCACCTTCACCTCCTTCGGGGTGAGCTTCAGGCCGAGTTTGGTGCGGCGCCAGAGGATGTCGTCGGCGGTTTTCGCGAACTCCACGTCCATCAGATAGCGGACCTCGCGCTCGTAGAGGCCGGCGCCGAAATGGGTCCCCAAGTCGCGCAGGTGCACGGCATTGCCGACGATATTGGTGAGGCGGGTGCCGTAGGCGCGGGCGAGGCGGAGGACGAGCTCCTTCGGCATCCACAAAGCCAGCGGAATGAGCGCGAGGTTGAAGGCCTTGTCGATATTGCCGCCGGGGAAGGGCGCGGTGCGGGTGAAGCGGAAGCCGCCAATGCCGAGCCTGTCCATCACCTCGCCGGCCAGGTGGCGGGCGGTGGTGATCTTGCCGCCGAAGACGGAGAGCAGTTTCGGGCCGGGCGTGTCGTCCAGCTCCAAATGATAGTCGCGGGTGACGTCCTTCGCCTCCGCCTCGCCGTCATCGTAGAGCGCGCGGACGCCGGCATAGGACCAGCTGACGTCGGACGGCGCGATCTGCGTCGTGAAATAGGCGTTCGTGGCCGCGCAGAGATACGCAACCTCGTCAGGCGTGCAGATGGCGTCCTCGGGCTTCTCGACCGGGATATCGGTGGTGCCGATGAGGTTGCGGTCGCCATAGGGGAGAGCGAAGACGACGCGGCCGTCCTGCTGCTGGAGGATGTAGGCGTGGTCGCCCTCGTAGAGGCGGGGGACGAGGATGTGGCTGCCCTTGATCAGGCGGACGCGGCTTTCCGCCTCGGTCTCCAAGCGCTGGTTGAGGGTCTCGGCGACCCAGGGGCCGGCGGCGTTGACGATGATCGTGGCGCGGACTTCGCGGCGCCGTTTGGAGGTGGCCGCCAGCTCCGCCACCCAGGCGTCCCCGTCGCGGCGGGCGGAGAGGAATTCGGTGCGGGTCGCGACCTCGGCGCCGCGCTCATGGGCGTCGAGCGCGTTCAGGGCGACGAGGCGGGCATCGTCCACCCAGGCGTCCCAATAGGTGCCCAGCTTGAAGCTGCCGGGCTTGAGCGAGGCGCGATAGGGATTGGGCTTGCGGCCGAGGCCCCTGGAACGGGGCAGTTCATCGCCGCGGGACATCAGATCGTAGAGGAAGAGGCCGAGCCGGATCATCCACCAGGGGCGGCCGCCCGGCGGGTCGGGCAGGACGAAGAGCAAGGGCTGGACGATGTGCGGCGCGGTGGCGAGCATCACCTGGCGCTCTTTCAGGGACTCGCGGACCAGCTTGAACTCATACTGCTCCAGATAGCGCAGGCCGCCATGGATCAGCTTGGACGAGGCGGAGCTGGTGTGGCTGGCGAGATCGTCCTTCTCGACCAGCAGCACCTTCAGCCCGCGCCCCGCCGCGTCCCGCGCGATCGCGCAGCCATTGATGCCGCCGCCAATGATGAGGAGATCGAAGGAGTCCATGGACCCTCCCTATCGCCATGGCGGGCGCTTTGCAGCATAATGCGGCATCGGCTTCGGAGGGGGAGGCGAGCCATGCCTATCTTCATTTCACTGCTGCTGGCGGCGGCGCAGCCGGCCACGGCCACCACCCCGGCGGCCACGCAAGCGGCGAATGCGCAACCGACGATGACGCAGCCGGCCGCGCCGGGGGCGGACTGGCGGCGGCTGGGCACGTCGCGGGACCGGACCATCTGGTATGACGCGGCGCGGATCGAGCGGGGGCCGGAGGTCGTCACCGTGCGGTTCAGGACCGAGCTGGCCCAGGCGCCGGAAACGTCGTTCAGCACGCTTTCCCGGATGGAGATTCGCTGCGCGGCCTCGGAGGGGCGCACGATCGAGACCATCTCCTATGCGGCCGACGGCAAGGTCATCCGCACGGACAGCGTTCCGGTGCCGTTCGAGGCGATCCCGGCCGGCAGCCTGATGGAAAGAGTGAAGCGCGCCGCCTGCTGACCGGCCGGAATCCGTCCCCATTCGGACCTCCGCCCGTCAGCGTCGCTGCCCAGAAGGGCTTGCGGCGCGCGCGAGACGGTGGCAGCGCGGGCCGCCTTGGCGTCCGAGGGCGGGCGCGGAGTCGACAGGGAAGCGGAATGAAAGCCGTGACGGCCAAGTCCGGAAAGTCAGACCTGCTCAATTTCCTGCGCTCGCGGAAGGCCAATCCCGAGAAGGTGGGCGCCGTCGTGCCGTCGGGCGACGCGCTGGCGCGGATGATCACCAAGGAGATCGACGCCGGCGATGCGCCGGTGATCGAGCTTGGCCCGGGGACGGGCGTATTCACGAAGGCTTTGCTCGCGCGCGGGCTGGACGAGGGCGACCTCACGCTGATCGAGAGCGGGCCGAACTTCCTCAAGATGCTGCGCGAGCGTTTCCCGCAGGCGCACGTGGTGAAGGCGGATGCGGCGCGGCTGGCGGGGCTGGCGCTTCATGCACCGGGGAGCGTGGGCGCGGTGGTGAGTGGGCTGCCTTTGCTCAGCATGTCGCCGCGCAAGATCATGGGCGTGATGCGCGGGGCGTTCCATTATCTGCGCGAGGACGGCGCCTTCTATCAATTCACCTACGGCCCGCGCTGCCCGGTGCCGAAGGCGATCCGCGAGCGGCTGGGGCTTGAGTCGAAGCGGGTGGGGCGGACGCTCCGGAATTTGCCGCCGGCGACGGTGTACCGGATTACGCGGAAGCAGCGGTAGCACTTCCTCATAAGTCCGCTTTGCGGACAGTCAGCTTTGGTTCGCGCGGAGGCGCGGAGGCGCGGAGAGTTAGCGGCGCGAATGCCCGTGCCTTCTTCTCCGCGCCTTCGCGTCTCCGCGCGCATATATTCCGGCTTGCGCCGGAGGGCGTGGGCGCGGACGATAAGGAGCGGAGGGACGCCATGGCCGACACCATCCTCGTCATCGATGCGGGCACGACCAGCACGCGGGCGATGCTGTTTGCGCGGGACGGGGTCTGTCGCGGCGTCGCGCAGGCGGAGCTGACGCAGCATTATCCGCAGCCGGGTTGGGTCGAGCATGATGCCGACGAGATCTGGGAGCGGACACTCGGTTGCGCCCAGAAGGTGGTGGCCGAGGCCGGCGGAGCCTCTCGGATCGCCGGGATCGGCATCACCAATCAGCGGGAGACGGTGTGCTTCTGGTCGCGCAGGACAGGCAAGGCACTGAGCCATGCGATTGTCTGGCAGGACAGGCGGACGGCGGAGATTTGTGCGGGGCTGAAGGCGGCCGGGCATGAGGCGGCGGTGCAGGCGAAGACCGGGCTGCTGCTCGATCCCTATTTTTCGGGGTCGAAGATCGGCTGGGCGCTGACCAACTGGCCGGGGGTGGCGGCGGCCGGGGACGATCTCGCGATCGGGACGGTGGAGAGCTGGCTGGTCTGGAAGCTGACCGGCGGGCTGCATGTGACCGACGCGACCAATGCCTCGCGGACGGCCTTGATGGACATTCACAAGGGCGGCTGGGACGCGGAATTGTGTGCGTTGTTCGGGGTGCCGAAGGGCGCTTTGCCGGAGATCGTGGATTGCGCCGGGCGTTATGGCGAGACCTCGCCGGAGTTGCTCGGAGCGGCAATCCCGATTTGCGGGATGGCAGGGGACCAGCAGGCGGCGGCGATCGGGCAGGCCTGCCTGGCGCCGGGCGAGACCAAGGCGACCTACGGCACCGGGGCGTTCGTGCTGACGCATACGGGCGCGGCGGCGCCGGTGTCGGCGCACCGGCTGCTGACCACGGTGGCGTGGCAGCTCGGCGGGCAGCGGCGCTACGCGCTGGAGGGGTCCGTGTTCGTGGCCGGGAGCCTGATCCAGTGGCTCAGGGACGGGCTCGGGCTGCTGACGAGGGCCGAGGAGAGCGAGGCGCTGGCCCGCTCGGTGGCGGACAATGCGGGCGTCTATCTGGTGCCGGCTTTGGCGGGGCTCGGCGCGCCGCACTGGCGGCCGGATGCGCGGGCGGCGCTCAGCGGGATGAGCTTCGCGGCGGGGCGGGCGCATGTCGTGCGGGCGGCGCTGGAAGCGATGGCGCACCAGACGCACGATCTGATGCGGGCCTTTGCCGGCGACGGCGCGGCCTGGGAGTGCCTCAAGGTCGACGGCGGCATGGTCGCCAATGACTGGCTGGCGCAGGACCTGGCGGACGTGCTGGACCTGGAGGTGGAGCGGCCGGTCTTCATCGAGACGACGGCGCTCGGCGCGGCGATGCTGGCGGGAGTCGGGGCCGGGCTGTTCGGGAGTCTGGAGGAGGCGGCGGCGATGCGAGGCGAGGTGCAGCGTTTCCGGCCGGACATGGCGGCGGCGGTGCGCGAAGGCCGGCTGACCGGCTGGGAGAAGGCGATGGCCGGGGTACTCGCGTGACGCATGTTGTTGGAAATGCATATTCTTTGTTCAGCCGCGCGCAACATGGCGTGGCGCAAAAGGTGGTCATGAAGAAGCTCATTTTCACGCTGGCGATTGCCGGACTTGCCACCTCTCCGCTGCTGGCGCAGCCGCGCGGCCGTGCTCCCGCGCCGATGCCGGGCGCGCATGACGAGGCCGGCGTGCTGATCCTCTACGGCGCCACGAATTTCAGCGGGCAGAGCCAGCGCGTGACCGGCGCGCAGGCGAGCCTCAGCACGCCTTTCTCGATCCGCTCGCTCTCGCTCAAGCCGGGAGACCGCTGGCAGATCTGCGCCAATCCGGGCTTCCGCCCGCCCTGCACGACGATCCAACGGCCGATCGCGGACGCGACCATAATCGGCGTGACCGGGCAGGTCGGCTCGATCAGGCTGATCCCCGACCCCAACGCGGCGTCGGAATAGCATTTAATCCTCCCCTCGCTTTCGAGGGGAGGATCTTCAGGCGGGCGCGACCCAGCTGTCGTCGATCATCTTGATGATCGCTGAGAAATCCTTGCCGCCGCCGCCGAGCGCCTCGGCGAAGCGGGTGTAGAGCTCTTCGGCTTCGCCGCCCATCGGCGTGTAGGCATCGACGCTCTGCGCCGCCTCCATGGCGAGGCGCAGGTCCTTCAGCATCAACGCGGCCGCGAACCCGCCTTCGTAATTGCGGTCGGCGGGCGTTTCCGGGCCGACGCCGGGGACGGGGCAGTAGCTGGTCATCGACCAGCTCTGGCCCGAGGCTTTGGACGAGATGTCGTAGAAGGTCTGCAGATCGAGGCCGAGCTTCTTCGCCATGGCGAAGGCCTCGCAGGTCGCGACCATGGTCGCGCCGAGCAGCATGTTGTTGCAGATCTTGGCGGCCTGGCCGGCGCCGGCGTCGCCGGCATGGATGACGGCCTTGCCCATCTGCTCGAGGAACGGCTTCGCCCGCGCGAAGGCGGCGTCGGTGCCGCCGGCCATGAAGGTGAGCGTGCCGGCCTCGGCCGCGGCGATCCCGCCGGAGACGGGGGCGTCGACCATTTCATAGCCCGCGGCGGCCGCGTCGGCGATCACGGCGCGGGCGGAGGCGACGTCGATCGTCGAGCAATCCATCAGGGTCGCGCCCTTCGGGGCGTGGCCGATCACGCTCTCCGCATAGACGGCGCGGACATGCTTGCCGGCGGGGAGCATGGTGACGACGGCGTCCGCGCCGGCCATCGCTTCCTGCGCGCTGGGCGCGCGGCTGGCGCCGCGGGCCTCGGCGCGGAGGAGGGCTTCTTCAGAGAGGTCGAAGGCGACCACGTCATGGCCTGCCTTGGCGAGATTCGCAGCCATGCCGCCGCCCATATTGCCGAGTCCGATGAATGCGACTTTCGCCATCTTATCTACCCTTCCAGTCCGCAGCGCGCTTCTCGACGAAGGCGTTCATGCCTTCCTTCTGGTCCTCGCTGCCGAACAGGCCGTGGAACAGGCGGCGCTCGAAGAGGATGCCCTGGGCGAGGCCGGTCTCGAAGGCGGCGTTGACCATCTCCTTGTTGGCGATGGCGGCGAGCGGGGCCATCGAGGCGATCGTCTCGGCGGTCTTGAGGGCCTCGGCGAGCAGCTCCGCAGCGGGAACCACGCGGGCGACGAGGCCGGCGCGCTCGGCTTCCTCGGCGTCCATCATCCGGCCGGTCAGGCACATTTCCATCGCCTTGGCCTTGCCGATCGCGCGGGTCAGGCGCTGGGAGCCGCCCATGCCGGGGGCGACGCCGAGCTTGATTTCGGGCTGGCCGAATTTGGCGCTGTCGGCGGCGATGATGAAGTCCGCCATCATCGCGACCTCGCAGCCGCCGCCAAGCGCGAAGCCGTTCACGGCGGCGAGCCAGGGCTTGCGGGTGGCAGTGACCCTCTCCCAGCCGGCGAAGAAGTTGCTGCCGTACATGTCGGCGAAGCCCTGCGCCTCCATCTCCTTGATGTCTGCCCCTGCCGCAAACGCCTTCTCGCCGCTGCCGGTGAGGACGAGGCAGCGCTGGGCGGGGTCGGCATCATAGGCGGCGAAGGCCGTGGTCAGCTCGGCGAGGACCTGGCTGTTGAGGGCGTTCAGCGCCTGCGGACGGTTCAGGGTGACGAGCGTGACCGCGCCGCGCTGCTCGACCAGGATGGTTTCGTAATCGCTCATGCTTCTTTCCTCGTCATTCCAGCGCAAGCTGGAATCTCATTGTTCTGTTGAAGGAAGGGAGATTCCAGCTTGCGCTGGAATGACGGTTTCCCCTCCCTCGATCTACCTCATGCGTACGTATGATCCCGGCGCGGGTTCGAGTTCTTTTTTCGGCTTGCGGGCCTTCACTTTGGGGGCGCCGTCGCGAACCAGCCAGGCTTGCCATTCCGGCCACCAGGAGCCCTCGTGGCGCGTGGCGGTGTCGAACCACTCCTCGGCGCTGTCGGGCATGGCGGCGTTGGTCCAGTAGCCGTGCTTGTTGGCGCTGGGCGGGTTAATCACGCCGGCATTGTGGCCGGAGCCGCCGAGCAGGAAGCGGGTCTTGCCGCCGAGCAATTTCGCGCCGTCATATGTCGCCTGCCAGGCGGAGACATGGTCGTCCTTCAGCGAGATCACCATGGCCGGCGTGTCGTCGGTGAGGGTGCCCGGCTGGGTCAGCTCGTTGGCGACGAGGATGCGCTTCGTCCAGTCCATCAGGAAGGCGGCGGGGATGTGGGCGCCGTCCGCGAACCAGTGGAGGATGTCGGAGGGCGGGACTTCCTTGTCGAGCAGGTAGTGGGAGACGACCGAGGACCAGATCAGGTCGTTGGCGCGCACGACGGAGAAAAGCGCCTGCAGTTCGTGCGCGGCCATCACGCCCTTGGCCTCGAGATGCTTCTCCATCGCCCCGAGCTGGGCAGGCTCCCGGAAGGTCGCCCACTGGCCCATGTTCGTGAAGTCGAACATCGAGCCGATCGTGGTCAGCGAGGCGATGCGGCCCGGCGCGGCGCGCTTCGCGGCCATGGCGGCGAGGGTGCCGCCCATGCAGAAGCCGAACAGGTCGACCGAAGTCTCGCCGGTCGCCTGCTTGATCGCGTCGAGCGCGGCGAGCGGGCCCAAGTCGAGATAGTCGTCGAGGCCCTTGTCGGCGAGGTCGGGGCCCGGATTGATCCAGGAGACGACGAAGAGGGTGTGACCCTGCTCGACCAACCACCGGATGAGGCTGGATTTGGGCTGGAGGTCGAGGAGGTAATATTTGTTCACCAGTGGCGGCACGTAGAGGAGGGGGCGCTTCACCACCTCGTCCGTCGTGGGCGCGTACTGGATGAGCTGCATCAGCTCGTTCTGGAAGATGATGCTGCCGGGCGTGGCGGCGATGTCCTTGCCGAGCTCGAACTCGGCGGAGGTGCGGCGGACGGGGAGTTTCGCGTCCGTGGCGGCGTCGGCAAGCAGATTGGCGAGGCCGGAGAGCAGGCTGATCGACCCGGTGTCGATCGCGCGGCGGATCGCCTCGGGATTGGTGAAGGCGAAATTGGCGGGGCTGAGCGCGTCCAGATAGGCGCGCGTGTAGAATTCGGCGCGGGTGCGGGTGGCCTCGTCAATCCCTTCGGACTTGGCGACGAGATCGGCGGCCTGCTTCGAGGCGAGCAGATAAGCCTGCTTCAGATAATCGAAGACCGGATCCTCGCTCCAGGCGGCATCGCCGAAGCGCCGGTCGCCGCGCTCGGGGGCGATGACCGGGTCGACCGCCTTGCCGGCGAGGCGGCTGGCGCTGGCACCCCAGAGCTCCATCCATTCGGAGGCGGCCTGCTGGCTCGCCTGGAGGACGGCCATGGGGTTGGACCAGAGCTGGACCGAGAAATCGGCCATGGCGCGGGCCGGCGCCAGCGGGTCATAGGCCATGCTCGCGGGCGGATGCGCGGCGCCGGCGCGGAAGGCGGCGATGCCGTTCTCGACGACACGGGTCCAGGCGGCGGCGAGTTCGGCCGGTTGAGGGGCGGATTCAGGCAGGCGCCAGACGCGGGAGTCGGTCATGCATGAGCTCCGAGCGGGGTCCAGGCTTCCTCAGGCGGAAGCGGTTCGAAGATGCGGTCGATCATCTCGTCGGTGACGCCTTCGGGGGTCGGCGGGTTCCACTTGGGCGCATTGTCCTTGTCGATCAGCAAGGCGCGGACGCCCTCGATGAAGTCGGGATGGCGGAACATGCGGACGACGATGCCATATTCGAGGCGCATCTCGTCGAGGAAATGGAATTGCAGCGGGCTCTCGACGAGCAGGCGGAGCGAGACCTTGCAGGCGGTGGGCGACTTCCTGCGGAGGGTGGCCAGCTCCTTCTGCGCCCAGTCCGAGCCGTCTTCCTCGAGCGCGGCGAGGATGTCCTCGTAGCGGTCGGAGGCGAAGCAGCGGTCGATGATCGCATAATTCTGGACGATACGCGCGGGCGGCGGCTCCACGCTCGCCTTGCGCAGGATCATCTCGACATGCTCGGGCACCTCGATCAGCTGGCGCTTCACCTCCTCAAGCCGGTCGGAGGGGATGTAATGGGTGGCGAGGCCGAGGGCGACGCATTCGGCGCCGTCGAGGCGAGCGCCGGTCAGCGCCAGGAATTGCGCGATGCGGCCGCGGAGCCGCGACAAATAGCGGCCGCCGCCAACGTCGGGGAACAGGCCGATCGACGTCTCCGGCATGGCGAAGACGGTGCGCTCGGTCGCGATCCTATATTTGCACGGGCAGGAAATGCCGACGCCGCCGCCCATGGTGATGCCGTCCATGAACACGACCCCGCGCTTGGGGTACGTGTACATGAGGTGGTTCATCCGATATTCGTCGAAGAAGAAGGCTTGGCCGGCCGCGCCATGCCCTTCCGCGCTCTTGGCAATCGTGACCACATCGCCCCCGGCGCAGAAGCCGCGCCCTTCCGCATGATCGATCAGAATCAGCTTCACCGCCTGGTCATGCTGCCAGTTGCGCAACGCCTGGGTGATCGCGCGGACCATGTCCAGATCGAGCGCGTTGATCGCCTTCGGGCGGTTGAGGCTGATACGGCCCGTGCGCCCTTCGATGCGGGCGATGATGGAGTCGGTCACTGGCGCGTCAGCTCGCGGCCGACGATCATGCGCATGACCTGGTTGGTGCCCTCGAGGATCGAGTGGACGCGGAGGTCGCGCCAGAAGCGCTCGATCGGGTAATCCTGCAGATAGCCATAGCCGCCGTGCAGCTGGAGCGCGCGGTCGACGATCGAGGAGCCGCTGTCGGTGGCGAGGCGCTTGGCCATGGCGGCGAACTTGGTCTTGTCCGGCGCATTCTCGGTGACCTTCACCGCGGCGGCGTAGAGCAGCATGCGGGCGGCCTGCAGCTCGGTCTCCATGTCGGCGAGCATGAACTGCGTGTTCTGGAAATCGGCGATGGCCGTGCCGAACTGCTTGCGCTCCTTGGTGTATTTGATCGCCTCGTCGAGGCAGCGCTGGGCGCCGCCGAGGCTGCAGGCGCCGATGTTGAGACGGCCGCCGTCCAGACCCATCATCGCGATGCGAAAGCCCTCGCCCTCGCCGCCGACCAGATTCTCGACCGGGACGCGGACGGCGTCGAAATTGACCTGGGCGGTGGGCTGCGAGTGCCAGCCGAGCTTCTTCTCCTGCGCGCCGAAGGAGACGCCCGGCATCTCCTTCTCGATGACGAGGCAGGAAATGCCCTTGGGCCCGTCGACGCCGGTGCGGACCATGGTGACGTAGATTTCGTTCTCGCCGCCGCCGGAGATGAACGCCTTGGAGCCGGTGACGACATAATGGTCGCCGTCCTTCACCGCCTTGGTCTTCAGCGCGGCCGCGTCGGAGCCGGAGCCGGGCTCGGTCAGGCAATAGGAGCCGATCCGCTCCATCGTCACCATGGCGGGGAGATATTTGTCCTTCACCGCCTGCGTGCCGAAGCGGTCGATCATCCACGACGCCATGTTGTGGATGGAGATGAAGGCGGACGTGGAGGGACAGCCATAAGCCATCGCCTCCATGATCAGGGCCGCGTCGAGCCGGCCGAGGCCGATCCCGCCCGACGCTTCCGACACGTAGATGCTGCCGAAGCCAAGCTCGGCGGCCTGCCGGATCGTGGCGCGCGGGAAGATGTGCTTCTCGTCCCATTCGGCGGCATGCGGCGTGATCGCGCCCGCGGTGAATTGCTGCGCCATCTCCTGGATCTGGCGCTGCTCGTCGGTGAGGTCGAACTGGTTGGTCATTGGAAGAATCGTCTCCATCCCCGCGGCTTCGGCGATTTCCAGTCAGCGAAGCGTTTGTCCAGCAGTGGCTTCAGGCGCTCAAACGATTCCCAACTGTCTGGCACGCGGTAAACATCGTCAAACTCGGAAAAGACGTCGCAATATTCGGCAAGATATTTGGGCGCAGCGGGATCGGGCGTCTCCCCATCGACATAGTAGGTTGCTGCAAACGCATTCCCCTCCGCATTCAGATCTTCGTCCGTGAATTTCTCATCGCAGGCGACGATAAACCAAGCGCCGGGGGTCATGGAACGATCAAGCAGCTTGCCGAGCAAGTCCGGATCATCGTCAGTATGGAGTTCACCCAACAAGCCGGATGCGGCAGCCCACGCCAAGAACATCCCAATGTGGGTAGCTCCGGCTTCTGGCGGGAGGTCCTTCGCGAATTCGCCTCCGTAGTGCCAGCTGGCATCGTCGTACTTCATACCCGACCGCTCATGCCGTTTCGTCAATCTCCGCCTTGGCCTCGGCAAAGGCCGTTACCGCACGCTCCAGCTCGTCGCGGGTATGGGTCGCGCTGATCTGGGTGCGGATGCGGGCCTTACCCTTGGGCACGACCGGGAAGGAGAAGGCGATGACGTAGACGCCTTTCTTCAGGAGGGCGTCGGCCAGCGCGGAGGCGCGGCGGGCGTCGTGGAGCATGACCGGGATGATCGGGTGGTCGCCCGGGAGCAATTCGAAGCCGGCCTCGGTCAGGCCCTCGCGGAAGAAGCGCATATTGTCGCGCAGCTGCGCGCGCAGGTCCTGGCCGGCGGCGGCGAGCTCGACCGCCCTGGCGGCGCCAGCGACCATCGCCGGGGCGACGGTGTTGGAAAAGAGATAGGGGCGCGAGCGCTGGCGGAGCAGGTCGACGATCTCCTGCTTCGCGCTGGTGAAGCCGCCGCTGGCGCCGCCGAGGGCCTTGCCGAGCGTGCCGGTGATGATGTCGACCCGCTCCATCACGCCGCAATGCTCCGGCGTGCCGCGGCCGCCGGCGCCGACCACGCCGGTGGCGTGGCTGTCGTCGACATGGACGAGCGCGCCGTACTTCTCGGCGAGGTCGCAGATCGCGGCGAGCGGCGCGATATAGCCGTCCATCGAGAAGACGCCGTCCGTGGCGATCAGCTTGAAGCGGGCGCCGGCGGCGTCGGCGGCCTGCAGCTGCGCTTCGAGATCGGCCATGTCGGCATTTTTGTAGCGGTAGCGCTGGGCCTTGCAGAGGCGGACGCCGTCGATGATCGAGGCGTGGTTGAGCTCGTCGGAAATGACCGCGTCCTCGGCGCCGAGCAGGGTCTCGAACAGGCCGCCATTGGCGTCGAAGCAGGAGGGGTAGAGGATCGTGTCCTCGGTGCCGAGCCACTGGGAGAGCTGGTCTTCGAGCTGCTTGTGGACGGACTGGGTGCCGCAGATGAAGCGGACCGAGGCCATGCCATAGCCCCAGCGCTCAAGCCCTTCCCGCGCGGCGGCGTTGACCTGCTCGTTCTGGGCGAGGCCGAGATAATTGTTGGCACAGAGGTTGATCACGTCCTCGCCGGTGGCGACGTGGACGTGGCTGCCCTGCGGCGTCGTGATCACCCGCTCGGTCTTGTAGAAGCCGGCCTCGCGAATGCCGTCCAGTTCGGCCTGGAGATGCTGCTGATAGTCGCCGTACATCCTTACATCTCCCAGTTGAGGATGACCTTGCCGGTGCCGCCCTGCAGCATCGCCTCGAAGCCGGCCTCGAACTCCGTATAGGGCATGCGGTGGGTGATGATCGGGGAGAGATCGAGCCCGGACTGGATCATCGCCGCCATCTTGTACCAGGTCTCGAACATCTCGCGGCCGTAAATGCCCTTCAACGTGATCATGTTGAAGACGATCTTGTTCCAGTCGATCGCCATCTCCCCCTCGGGGATGCCGAGCATCGAGATCTTGCCACCATGGGCCATATTGTCGAGCATGTCGCGGAAGGCCTGCGGACTGCCGGACATTTCGAGGCCGACGTCGAAGCCCTCGGTCATGCGTAGCTCGGCCTGGACGTCCTTGAGCTTCTCGCGGCTGACATTGACGGTGCGGGTGGCGCCGAGCGTCTTCGCCAGGCCAAGCCGGTAGTCGTTGACGTCGGTGATCACGACATGGCGGGCGCCGGCATGGCGGCAGATGGCGGCGGCCATCGCGCCGATCGGGCCGGCGCCGGTGATCAGCACGTCCTCGCCGACCAGATCCCACTGGAGGGCGGTGTGGGTGGCATTGCCATAGGGATCGAAGATCGAGGCGATGTCGAGGTCGATGCCGTCGGCATGGTGCCAGACATTGGCGTTGGGGATGACGACATATTCGGCGAAGCAGCCCTGCCGGTTGACGCCGACGCCGCTCGTATAGGGGCACAGGTGCCGGCGGCCGGCCATGCAGTTGCGGCAGCGGCCGCAGACGATATGGCCCTCGCCCGAGACGATCATGCCCGGGGCGTAATCGTTGACGTTGCTGCCGACCTCGACGATCTCGCCGACGAATTCGTGGCCGACGACCATGGGGACGGGGATCGTCTTCTGGGCCCACTCATCCCATTTGTAGATGTGGATGTCGGTGCCGCAGATCGCGGTGCGCTTGACGCGGATCTTCACGTCATTGTCGCCCGCCTCCGGCTCCGGAACATCCTCGAGCCACAGGCCGCGGGCCCGCTCCTTCTTCACCAATGCCTTCATAACGTCCTCCCGGCGCCGGGGCGCGCCGCTTCGATTCCCTGATAACTCATGGCGCCGTCCCTTGATGCAAGACGCGCGCGTTGAAAAGCCGCAGTATCTCCGCCTCCTCGTTCAGCGGCGGGATCAGGTCGCGGGGGCTGCGGCCGGCGGCGGCGGCGATGGCGTCGACGCGGCCGCCGCCGAGATAGCGGGTCTCGGGCGCGATCGCTGCGATCGGATCGCGATAGGCCTCGTCCATCGTGGCGATCTGCCAGCCATGGGCGCGGAGCGCGCGGACGGCGTCGGGGAGGAACAGGGCCTCAAGGTCGGTCTCGTGCATCAGGAAGACCTGGACGGGCTGGCGGTTCAGGGTCTCACGGGCGATCCGGTCCTGCCATTCGGCGCTGTCGACGACGATCTGCACGTAGAGATCACGGAGGGCGTTCATGTCGAGCCGGTGGCCGGCGTGCAGCGCCTGACTGGCGAGCCAGTCCAGATACCAGTCATAGGTGTCGACGGTGATGTAAGCGTTGAGCAGGCCGCGTTGCGCCAGGCCGGCGCGGACGGCGTCGCGGACGGCGAGGTCCGGCACGGAACGGCGGGTGCCCTCGTCGAGATAGGGATAGCGGAACCAGGGGCGGGTGGCGGTGCGCCCGGCCAGCCAGCGGGACGCCCGGTCGATGTCGGCAAGATAGGCGGCGGCGCCGATCTCGCTCAGGGATTCGTGGCTGTAGCTGTGATTGGCGATGACATGGCCGGCGCGGACATAGCGGCGAATGCGCCGCTCGCCGCCGGCGCCATAGGCTTCCAGCAGATGGCCGGGATTGATGAAGAAGGCGGCCTGGCGGATTCCCGAGCGGCGGAGCGCGGCGATGAGGCGGGTGGTGCGCTGCTCGACCGTCATGAAGCGGCCGGGGCTGCGCGGGACATCGTCGAAGCTGAAGGCGATGCGCTTCTGGGCGTGGGCCGGGATGGAGGCGACGGCGAGCAGGCCCGCAATCAGCACCAGAAGGCGCCTCATGCGGTCCCCCCGCCGGATGAATTTTCGGGCGCCAAACGCCTTACCCCATGGTCGGAATCACGAAGGCATTCTCGCCTCCCGCCGAACCGTCCGGCCAGCGCTGCGTCACCTTCTTGTTCTTGGTCCAGAAGCGGACGCCTTCGGGGCCGTGCTGGTCGATGTCGCCGAAGCCGGAGCGCTTCCAGCCGCCGAACGTGTGATAGGCGACAGGGACCGGGATCGGCACGTTGATGCCGACCATGCCGACATTCACGCGCGCCGCGAATTCGCGGGCGGCGTGGCCGTTGCGGGTGAAGATGGCGACGCCATTGCCATATTCGTGGTCCGAAGGCAGGCGGACGGCTTCCTCGAAGCTGTCGGCGCGGACCATCTGCAGCACGGGCCCGAAAATCTCCTCCTTGTAGGAGCGGAACGTCGGCTTCACGTGATCGAAGAAGGTCGGGCCGATGAAGAAGCCCTCCTCATGGCCCTGCAGGGTGAAGCCGCGGCCGTCGATGACCAGCTCGCCGCCCTCGTCGGCGCACATCTGGATGTAGGATTCGATCTTCGCCTTGTGGGCGGCGGTGACGACCGGACCGTAATGCGCCTCGGCGTCGGTGGAGATGCCGACCCGCAGGGCCCGGATGGCAGGGACCAGCTTCTCGCGCAGGGCATTGGCAGTCTTTTCGCCCACGGGCACGACGACGGGGAGGGCCATGCAGCGTTCGCCCGCGGAGCCGAAGGCGGCGCCGGCGAGGTCGTTGACCACCATGTCGAGGTCCGCGTCCGGCATGACGATGCCGTGATTCTTGGCGCCGCCAAAGGCCTGGACGCGCTTCCCGTTCGCGGTGCCGCGGCTGTAGATATACTGGGCGATGTCGGAGGAGCCCACGAAGCTGATCGCCTTGATGTCCTCCTCGTCGAGGATCGCGTCGACCATCTCCTTGTCGCCATGAACGACATTGAGCACGCCGTCGGGGAGGCCCGCTTCCTTCATCAATTCGGCGAGGCGGACGGGAACGGAGGGATCGCGCTCGGACGGCTTCAGGATGAAGGCGTTGCCGCAGGCGATGGCGACGCCGAACATCCACATCGGGATCATCGCGGGGAAGTTGAACGGGGTGATGCCGGCGACGATGCCGAGCGGCTGGCGCATCGAATAGACGTCGATGCCGGGGCCGGCGCCGATCGTATATTCGCCCTTCAGCGCGTGCGGGATGCCGCAGGCATATTCGATCACCTCGAGGCCGCGCTGGACGTCGCCCCGCGCGTCGGCGACGACCTTGCCATGCTCGCTGGCGAGGAGGAGGGCGAGGTCGTCCATGTTCTTCTCGACCAGGGCCTTGAAGGCGAACATCACCCGGGCGCGCCGCTGCGGGTTGGTCGCGGCCCAGCCCGGCTGGGCGGCGCGGGCGGCGTCCATCGCCCTGGCGAGATCGCCGGCGGTGCCGAGGCCGACCCTGGCCTGCACGCCGCCATTGTTCGGATCGAAGACGTCGCCCTGGCGCTCGCCGGACGCATAGGTCGCGCCCGCGATGAAATGATCGATATTACGCATGGATGGGTTCCTGGACTCGGGGGGTGTCGTGGGATGCGCCCTAGCCAAGCCGCGGCGGAAATGCCAGTGCAGGGCCATGAAACTCGGATCATTGAAGAGCGGGCGGGACGGGCGGCTGGTCGTGGTCAGCCACGATCTCGCCTGGTGCGCGGACGCTGGGCATATCGCGCGGACGCTGCAGGCGGCGCTGGACGATTGGGAGCGGGTGGCGCCCCAGCTCGAATTGCTGGCGACGGACCTGGAGCATGGCGTGATCCCGCGCGATCGCTTCCACGAGCGGGCGGCGGATGCACCGCTGCCGCGGGCCTATCAGTGGGCGGACGGCTCGGCTTATGTGAACCATGTCGAACTGGTGCGGAAGGCGCGCGGGGCGGAGATGCCGACGAGCTTCTGGACCGACCCGCTCATGTATCAGGGCGGCTCGGACGAGATGCTGGGGCCGCGTGACCCGATCCCGCTGCCGGACGAGGCCTGGGGCTGCGACCTGGAGGCGGAGATCGTGGTGGTGACGGACGACGTGCCGCGCGGCACCTCGGCGGCGGACGCGCTGGGGCATATCAAGCTGATCGGGCTGGTGAACGATGTGAGCCTTCGCAACCTGATCCCGGCCGAACTCGGGAAGGGCTTCGGGTTCGTTCAGTCCAAGCCGGCCTCGGCGCTGTCGCCGGTCTTCGTGACGCCGGACGAACTCGGCGGGGCCTGGTCGGGCGGCAAGCTTTCGGGCGTGCTCAAGGTCGATCTCAACGGCCAGGCGTTCGGCAGAGCGGATGCCGGCGAGGATATGACCTTCGACTTCGGCACGCTCGTCGCGCATCTGGCGAAGACGCGGAATCTGGGCGCGGGGACGATCATCGGCTCCGGCACCGTCTCCAACAAGGATGCGGATGGCGGGCCGGGCAAGCCGGTGGACCGGGGCGGGCGGGGCTATTCTTGCCTGGCCGAGGTGCGCACGGTGGAGACGATCCTCGACGGTGCGGCGGCGACCCCCTTCCTGAAGGTGGGGGACCGGGTGCGGATCTGGATGGAGGACGGTTCGGGGCACTCGATCTTCGGGGCGATCGAGCAGGAGGTCGTGGCGGCCTGAAATCCCTCAGCCGCACGACGATTACATGTGTAGTTGACACGACTGTGTTACGAATGTAGCACGCGCCTCCGAAACGATCGGAGAGACCGTATGAAGTTCGCGTTGAAGCCCATTCCCCTGCTCGCCGCTGCCCTTTCGCTGGCGCCATTGCCGGCCGACGCGGTGCCGGCGGATTTCCGCCAGCGCGCCGAGGCGCAGCTGGCCGCCGTGCCCGCCGACGGGCCCGGCATGTCCGCGATCGTCACCGAGCACGGGCGGACGGTCTATGCAGGCGGGCGCGGCCTCGCCAATGTCGCAACGCGCACGCCGATCACCTCTCGCACGGTGTTCCGGCTCGGCTCGATCACCAAGCAGTTCACCTCTTCGGTGATCATGCAACTGGTCGACGAGGGCAAGGTGTCGCTGGACGACCCGCTGTCGCGCTTCCTGCCCGATTATCCGCAGCCGGGCGCCGCGGTGACCGTGCGCCAGCTGCTGAACCACACGTCCGGCATCCAGAGCTACACCGGCATTCCGGGCTGGATGGTGGAGGCGAACACCAACCGCCCGCACAGCACGGCCGAGATGATCGGCACTTTCAGCAGCCTGCCATTGGTGTCGCCGCCCGGCGCGCGCTGGCAGTATAATAATAGCGGCTATGTGCTGCTCGCCGCGATCATCGAGCGGGTGACCGGCATGCCCTGGTATGAGGCGGTGGAGCGGCGGATTACGCGCCCGCTCGGCCTCGCGACCATCCGCTACGGGGTAGGCGAGGAGAATGTCCCGCTGATGGCGCATGGCTATACGTCCCGCGCCGGGGCGGTGCAGCCGGCGCAGCTCATCCATATGAGCGTGCCCAGCGGGGCGGGCGCTTTGCTCGGCTCGGCGGAGGATCTCGCGCGCTGGGCGCAGGCGTTGCATCATGGCCGGGTGGTGGGCGCGGCGAGCTACCAGAAGATGATCGCGCCGACCCTGCTCAACGACGGCACCAGCAATCCCTATGGCTTCGGCCTCGCCAACACCCAGATCCGCGGCCGCCGCGCGATCACGCATAATGGCGGCATTTTCGGCTTCTCGACCGACAGCATCTATCTGCCGGACCAGGATCTGTTCGTCGCCGTGCTGGCCAATTCGGATAGCCCGGCCGTGTCGCCGGGAATCACGCTCCGGCGGCTCGCGGCGATCGCGCTTGGCGATCCCTATCCGACCTTCGCGCGGGCGACGGTGGACCTGGCCGCGGTCCAGCCGTTCCTCGGCGTCTATGCGGCACAGGGCCCGGGTGGCGAGCGGCGCTTCTACCAGCGCGACGGCCGGCTGTTCACGCGCCGCGCGGCCGGTGGGCCGGAGCAGGAGGTGTTCTCCGCCGGCGGTAACCGCTTCTTCTACGGGGCGGACAGCCTGACCTGGTTCACCGTCGCGCGCGACGCGGCCGGCGCGATCACGATGGCGATGCACCCCAATGGCGAGGACCGCATCGAGACCGCTGCCCGCACCGGCGACGCGCCGCCGGAAGCGCCGACCGTCACCGTTCCGCGCGCGATCCTGCAAACCTATGTCGGCACCTATGTGTCGGCGGGGCCGCGGATCGCGGTGACGCTTGGCGAGGACGGGCGGTTGAACGTCACGTTGGGCGGGCCGCGCCCGCTGCCGACGCGGGCGATCAGCGAGACCGAGTTCCAGCTCGAGGCCGCGGACGTGCGGATCATCTTCCGGCGGGAGGGCGGCCGGGTGACCGAGCTGCTCGTGCGGCAGGGCGCGCGCGAGATGCCGGCGACGCGGGAGGCGTCACCGGCGGGCTGAGGCTTATTCAGCGATATACCGCCACGGGCCGGCCGGCGTGTCGCGCCGCCAGATTGTAAAGAAGGAAAAGCTGTCGGGGCGGCCGTCGGTGCTCGGCGTGTTGCGGCGGATCACGCCCATGGAAACCCCCAGATCGCCCGACGAGGCGGCGAGGGCGCGGGTGGTGGACCAGTGAAGCGGGCTGGTGGCCGCGCCGCTGGGATCGACGCCTGCGGAGATGGCTTCGGCGCCGATCGTGAAGCCCGGACCGCCGCCCATGTTCATCGCGTCGGCGCGGCCATATTCGCGGAAGGCCGTGGCGAGGCCGATCGCCTGGGCGCGGTCGGAGAAGGCCTGTTCGGCGGCGGCGAGGCTGGTCTGGTGGCGCGCGGTGACGGCGGGGTCGGAGTCAGGTGCCACGGTGCCGGCGGGGAGGGACGGCGGCTGCATGTCCGAGGAAACCTCGCCGGCGGGGCGGGGGACCTGCTTCCAGGCAGCGACCCGCCAGCCTTCGGGGCGACGAACCCAGTAAGCGAGATATTTGCGCTCCCGGCGTGCGGGATCGCCGGCGGTGACGGTCAGGAAACCGTAGGTGAAACCCTGCGTGCCGTCCGCCGAAATGCCGGCGCGGACCGGGCGCCAGGAGACGTTGCCGGACTGCCATGCGGGGGCGGCGCGCAGCTGGGTGAGGACGGCGTCGCGGCCGACGGTGAGGGCCGGCCCGCCGGGCATGACGACATCCGCGTCGAACATGGCGGCGACGGCGTCGGCGGGAGTCGCGGCCTGTGCCGCAGCGGCGGCGAAGGCGCGGTCGGCGGCGAGGAGGGCGTCCACGTTCGCCTGCGGGGTTTGGGCGCGGGCGGCCGGGGCGGCGGCGAGGAGGATGAGGGCGGCGAGGAAGCGGATCATGGCGCGTGGCTAGCAGCCGGGCGATTGCGGGCGCCACCGTTTCGACGAACGTCCGGTGGCCTTCGATCAGGCGCTGGAATTCGCTTCGGAAAGGCGTATCGGGGCGCCATGACCATGCTGCTCCTGCTCGCCGCCGCCGCGTCCGCCCAGCCGACGCCTGCCGCAACCCCGCCGCTCCGCACCATCGCCAATCAGGTGTCCGAGCAACGGCTTCGCGATACGGTGCAGCGCCTGGTCGGGTTCGGGACGCGCCATACGCTTTCGGTGCGCGACAATCCGACGCGCGGGATCGGCGCGGCCCTGAACTGGGCCGAGGGCGAGTTTCGCCGGATTTCGGGCGAATGCGGGGGCTGCCTGACCATCGTGCGGCCCTCGGACACCGTCACCAACCGGCGCATTCCGACGCCGACTCTGGTCGAGGATGTGGTCGCGATCCAGCGGGGGACGAGTGATCCCGACCGGGTGATCGTGATCACCGGCCATATCGACAGCCGC